>JAGAMF010000007.1 GCA_017624855.1 Lachnospiraceae bacterium | reverse complement strand
TGCAAACAATCCTACCCGCATATCTATCGCAGCCATTAAAGGTAATCTTACACACGATATGATTCTCTCTACAGGAGTATTTAATCTTTCATCGATTACAACGGATGCACCCTACTCTCTCTTTCAGCATTTTGGAATGCAATCAGGGTATAATATAAACAAGTTTGCTGATTTTACGGATGTAGCACGTAGCGAGAATGGCTTACTTTATCTTACAAAATATGCCAATGCTGTTTTATCCTTAAAAGTAACCGAAGCTCACGATTTAGGCAGCCACACGCTTTTCATCGGCGAATTGGTTGATGGTGAAGTTCTTTCTTCCGGAGAGTGCTGCTCTTACGGATTTTATCAATCTACCATTAAAAAATCCGCACCAAAACCGGTTGCAAAAGAAGGATGGAAATGTAAAATTTGTGGTCATGTTTACGAAGGTACCGACCTTCCTGCAGACTATATTTGTCCTCTCTGCAAACACGGCGCGGAAGATTTTGAATATTTCAATGAAACAACAGATAAAATTGCAGACACAGCAGTTACTGATTCTACACCGGGCAATGGTGACAAAAAATTTGTCTGCTCCGTATGCGGTTATGTACACGAAGGTGACAAAGCACCCGAAAAATGCCCTCAGTGCGGTGTCCCGGCTTCCAAGTTTACCGAACAAAGCACGGAAAGAGTCTGGGCCGCTGAACATGTTGTAGGCGTGGCACAAGGTTGCAATGAGAATATTTTGGAAGATTTGCGCGCAAACTATATCGCAGAATGTACCGAAGTTGGTATGTATCTTGCAATGGCAAGAGTTGCTCATAGAGAAGGTTACCCTGAAATCGGTCTTTACTGGGAAAAGGCAGCTTGGGAAGAAGCAGAACATGCAGCAAAATTTGCTGAATTGTTAGGCGAAGTTGTAACAGACTCTACCAAGAAGAACCTTGAAATGAGAGTGGAAGCAGAAAACGGTGCTACAGCAGGTAAGTTTGACCTTGCTAAGAGAGCAAAAGCTGCTAACCTTGACGCAATCCATGATACAGTGCATGAAATGGCTCGCGATGAAGCAAGACACGGTAAAGCATTTGAAGGATTGTTGAAGAGATACTTTTCGTAAGCTATAAGCCGTGCAAAAATGTAATAATAGTGCTCCGTCAGTTCACTCGCAGGAGCGTCTGTTGTTACATTTTTATAGGGCGCCAGCCCGGAACGAAATAGCCGCAAAGCGGCTATGAGTGGCACGGCGAATAAATAAAAATTTATCAAGGAGGATACAATCATGGAGAAATATATTTGCCCCTGCTCATACGAATACGATCCCGCTGTAGGAGATCCCGACAACGGAATTCCCGCAGGCACACCTTGGGAAGAAGTTCCCAACAACTGGGTTTGCCCTTGGTGCGGATTGGGTAAAGAAGCATTTGAAAAAGCAGAATAACAAAGAAAAAGGGTTAAGCATTATTGCTTAACCCTTTTTTACTCTCCCGGCAACTTGGTTTTAAGCCAATTCCAATTACCGGCATAATTTTTTGCCAAAAATTTTTCTTGCGCATAACTTTCATTTATAGTATTATTTAATATATACAGAATGTAAGCGCTTACATTCTAAAACTTAAACTTACATCTAATGTATAAAAGGAGGATTTATTATGGGGTTTTTAACAGGTAAAACAGTCATCATTACAGGCGGTGGACGAGCAATACTGGAAAACGGTAAAGCAGGTTCTATCGGCTACGGTATCGCAACAGCTTACGCAAAAGAAGGTGCCAATATCGTAATCACCGGTCGTAATGTAAAGAAATTGGAGGATGCAAAAGAAGAATTAGAGCGTCTCTACGGTGTCAAAGTGCTTCCCGTACAGGCAGACATTTCCGCAGGCTCTGACAACGCAGCAATCGCAGCATCCGTTGCAGAAAAGGCTATTGCCGAATTCGGAAGTATCGATGTTCTTATTAACAACGCACAGGCTTCTGCTTCAGGTGTTACATTGGCTAACCATACAACCGAGCAGTTCGACCTTGCAATTTATTCAGGTTTATATGCCGCATTCTACTATATGCAGGCTTGCTATCCTCACCTTGCAGCATCTAAGGGTAGCGTAATCAACTTTGCTTCCGGCGCAGGTTTATTCGGTAACTTCGGACAGTGTGCATATGCTGCTGCAAAAGAAGGTATCCGCGGTTTAACTCGTGTAGCTGCAACCGAATGGAGCAAGGACGGCATCAATGTAAATGTTATCTGTCCTCTCGCATGGACGGCTCAGCTTGAAAACTTCCAGAAAGCATATCCTGATGCATTTGAGAAAAATGTGCATACACCTCCCATGGGCTTCTTCGGAGACCCCGAAGAACACATCGGTAGAGTATGTGTACAGTTAGCTCATCCCGATTTCAAATATATGACAGGCGAAACCATTACCTTAGAGGGTGGTTTGGGTCTGAGACCTTAATTTATAAAATATGATTGCAATCTAAAAGGGTGTGTCGTTTGACACACCCTTCATTTTTTGTCTATCTTATAAAAACGCTTTTACCTGCTCGTATACACCGTCAGCATCCAGCTTATATTCTTTCATAAGCACTGCTGCCGAAGCAGATGTACCGAATTCATCCTGTACACCGATTTTTAATACAGGCACGGGATTGTATCTGCAGATTACATCACAAACTGCACTTCCCAAACCGCCGATTACAGAATGCTCTTCCACGGTTACTACCTTGCCGGTCTTCTTTGCGCTTGCAATAACAAGTTCTTCGTCAATAGGCTTAATAGTATGAATGTTGATTACCTCAGCACTTACGCCTTCAGCCTCTAACTTCTTAGCCGCTTCCATAGCACTCTCTACCACGATACCGGTAGCAATAATGGTAACATCGGTACCTTCTTTTAAAACAATACCTTTACCTAATTCAAATTTATAATCCGGTCTGTCGTTGATTACAGGCACCGCACTTCTACCGAATCTCAAGAACACAGGTCCTTCGTATTCGATTGCTGCACGAACCGCAGCTTTTGCTTCAATCACATCGGAAGGTACACAAACAACCATACCGGGAATATTTCTCATAAGCGCAACATCTTCCAAACACTGGTGGGTTGCACCGTCTTCACCTACGGTAATTCCGCCGTGGGTAGCTGCAATTTTAACATTTAATGCAGGATAACCTACAGAGTTACGAATCTGCTCATAAGCACGACCTGTAGCAAACATCGCAAAGGAACTTGCAAATACGATTTTACCGGTTGAAGCAAGACCTGCTGCCATACTTACCATGTTTCCCTCTGCAATACCGCAGTCGAAGAAACGCTCAGGGAATTTCTTACCAAACATAATTGTTTTGGTAGACTCCGCAAGATCGGCATCCATAACTACTAAATTCTTATATTCTTCACCAAGTTCAGCAAGTGCTTCACCATATCCCTGTCTTGTAGCAATTCTTTTTACTTCTGACATAATTCTTCACCTGCTTTCTCTAATTCTGCCATAGCTTTTTCGTACTGTTCATCATTGGGGGCAACACCATGCCATGATGCCTGATTCTCCATAAAAGAAACGCCCTTACCCTTAACACTCTTGCAAATAATTGCGGTAGGCATACCTTTTACGGTCTTAGCTTCTGCAAAAGCAGCACGAAGGCTGTCAAAATCATGAGCATCCGCATTGATTACATGCCAGTTAAAAGCTTCAAACTTCTTATCGATGGGATAAGGAGAACATACATCTTCAATCTTACCGTCAATCTGCAAACCGTTATTGTCAATAATAGCAACGAGATTGTCTACTTTTTTATGACCTGCATACATTGCAGCTTCCCAAACCTGGCCTTCTTCAATTTCACCGTCACCAAGGAGTGTATATACACGATAATCCTTCTGATCGATTCTTGCCGCAAGAGCCATACCTACTGCCGCTGATATACCCTGTCCCAAAGAACCTGTAGACATATCAACACCGGGAGTAGCCTTCATATCGGGATGTCCCTGCAAATAAGAATGTAATTTACGAAGCTTTACCAAATCTTCAAACGGGAAAAATCCCTTCAACGCAAGAGCTGCATATAAACCGGGTGCTGTATGACCTTTTGATAAAACAAAACGGTCTCTGTCCGGATTCTTGGGATTTGCAGGATCGATGTTCTGCATTTCCTCAAAATACAAATATGTGAAAATATCCGCTGCCGACATAGATCCACCGGGGTGTCCGGCTTTTGCGGCATGGGTAGAAATAATAATACCTTTTCGAACTTCATTGGCTATTTTTTGCAATTCCAAGTTATTCATTTTTGCCTCCGTATGTGTGTTTAAGCTTTTTAACCGCTAATAGTTTAGCACTTTTTGAAATAAGAAACAACATTTTTACATGAATATTTCCTTTTTTTCATATATTTAAAATAAAAAAGAAAGGTCTAAGACATGTCATCGGATAAAAACAAGACAACTTTACCCGCTAAAATTCTCTTTTGGGTAAAAGATTTTTTAGCTGACCCAAAAGCCGTCGCCCTTTTTATGATAGGATGTTCTCTGCTTATCTTCGGTCTTTTTTGGTTCTTTCATACGCCCAATCGAAAATTTGAAAAACTTTGCGATACCATTTTTATAAAAGAATTAAGCGAGGACGGTTTAAGCCTACACTACACCCTGGCTTCGCCGGAAGCATACGGCATCTCGGAAACCGACGCGGGCCTTCCGGTCTATGATAAAACCCAAAGTCTTGCGGATTATTACCTGCTTGTGTCTTACATGGAAAACTTGGAAAAACTTGATTACAACGGTTTAAACGAAGTGAATAAACAAACCTATGATATACTGATGAATTATTTACAAAACGAAATAGACGCGTATGCTTTTTTATACTATGACGAGCCCCTCTCTCCTACTTCCGGCATGCAAAATCAACTTCCAATATTACTGGCGGAATACGCCTTTGACAGCAAAGAAGATATTGAGAATTATTTTAGGCTTTTGCAAAGTGTTCCTGCCTATTTTGAAGGACTTGCCGCCTTTGAAGAGGAAAAGGCCGCCCAAGGTCTTTTTATGTCGGACGACAGTTGCCGCAATACCGTTTTACAATGCACTGCCATAATAACCGAAGATTCTTTGGCAAACGGCTCCCATTTTCTTCAAACCTCTTTTGCGGAAAGAATAGCCACTCTGTCGGATGATGGTATCATCACCCAAGAAGAAGCGGATACATATATGCAAACCAACAACGATCTTCTTATACAGACAGTTTTACCGGCTTATAAAAGCCTCGCCGGCCGACTGACCGCACTTCTGGGCAGCGGTACCAACGAAAACGGCCTGTATTATTATCCGGAAGGCAAAGAATACTATGAGATTCTTGTTGAGCGGCAAACCGGTTCCTCCAAGGATATGGATGCACTTATGACTCGGCTTAAAACCGCATTCATGGCGGACTACAATGCTTTTGCGGAGCTTTTTTATCATATAAAAACAGAAGGTGGCAGTCGCATTTTCTCTATGTCCGAACCGGATAAAATGCTGGGGAATTTAAAGCAGTGTATTGAATCAGATTTCCCTGCCTTTCCCGGAGTGACAGATGAAACCATGCCTACCTGCCAAATCAAAAAAGTTAGTGATTCCATGGAAGATTACCTCAGCCCCGCCTTTTATTTAACACCGCCCATAGACAATATTTCAGAAAATGTCATTTACATCAACTACGGCACCTCACCTGAGAATTTGGAACTGTACACCACCCTTGCCCATGAAGGTTATCCCGGCCATCTTTATCAGTCGGTTTATTCCACATTGGCCCTGGAAGAAAACGGCGCCCATCCCATAAGAAGCCTCCTTCATTACGGCGGCTATGTGGAAGGATACGCAACCTATGCGGAGCTTTATTCCTATGATTATGCTACCGCTTTCGGAGATGAGAATTATTGCAACCTTGTGCGTTTAAACCGCAAGCTCCATTTAGCCCTGTATTCCATGCTGGATATTTCCATCCACTACTACGGAGCCACCTACGAGGAAGCCCATGAGACCCTTTGCGCCTTTGGCATTGAGTCTCCGGAAACAACAAGGGAAATCTACGACTACATCGTAAATTCCCCCGGAAATTATTTGCAATATTATGTTGGATATCTTGAAATCATGGAATGCAAGGAACTGGCCCGTTTGAAATGGGGCGACAATTACAACGACTATAATTTCCATGAGTTTTTCCTCGATTTCGGTCCCGCAGACTTTGAAACCATAAAAGATGCCATTCGGAAGTACGATGCTCCCAAAGTTTCACAAGAGCTTTCGTTAAGCGCCCGCGCCACACAAGCAGGTACTACATCTCCTTCACGATTTTTACGATACGGCTGGTACCGAGGCGATCTGCCCCCAGGGCAAGAAATTCTTCCGCATCGGCAATGGACTTAATTCCGCCGGCAGCCTTGATTTTTACAGGTGCTTTTATATGAGCCGCAAAGGTGCGGATATCCTCAGGAGTAGCTCCCGCTGTTGAAAAACCGGTGGAAGTCTTGATGTAATCCGCGCCGGAGGCCATAACGATTTCACACATTTTAATCTTCTCTTCTTCTGTTAAAAGGCAGGTCTCAATAATGACTTTCAGAATCTTATCCCCACAGACTTTTTTAATGGCTCGGATTTCTTCTAAAATTCCGTCGTACTGCTTGTCCTTTAACGCGCCGACCCAAATAACCATATCGATTTCATCGGCTCCGTCTTCAATGGCAAGTCGCGCTTCTTCACATTTAATTGCGGTAGGCACATAGCCGTTGGGAAAACCGATTACCGTACACACTTTTACCTTGCCCTGCACATACTCTGCCGCCTGTTTTACATATGCGGAAGGAATACATACCGACGCGGTTTGGTATTTGATTCCGTCGTCACAGATTGCCTTGATTTCTTCCCATGTGGCAGTCTGTGACAACAATGTATGGTCTACTTTGGATAAAATATCTTGAATGTTCATTTTTATCATCCTCTCGTTTTTTATTATAAAAGTCCGTCTCGAAAACTTCTAGGATTCCGACTTCACTTTTAAATCCATTTTATCAGAAAGATAAGCAATAATAAAGCCCGCTCCACCAAATAAAATTCCTGCAATAAGCTGTAAAACATTATTGTAATCCAGCGGGATAATCACAACGGTAGACGCTAACACGATCCCCAAAACCGCATGGAAAGACAATGAGTATAACTTATCAAAGAAGTAGGTCACCAGCCTTGCCAACAAAATCGCCGTACCAAACATGCCGATTACCCATGGAATCATTACTCCCATATCAAAGGAGGCAATGCCGGAATTCAAATCCTGATAAATCCCCAGAGACATTAAAATGGACGAAGATGTCATACCGGGCACCACAATGCTTAAGCCCCAGAGCGCACCGCTGAAAATATACCAGCCAAAGCTTGGCGTCACTTGAACGAATTCTCCGTATTGCACATAGGTAAGAATTCCCGTCAGGGTTGCAAAGGCCACAAACATGGATATAAAAGAGCCCTTGCTCCTGCCATGCTTTCCGGCTTCTTTATACAATGCGGGAACGGTTCCGATAATCAAGCCGATAAAAAGCCATGTAGCCATCATTTCGGATTTGGCAAATAAAAATTCAATCACTTTGGCAAAAATCCAGAAGCCAAATATCCAGCCCAAACCTACAAAAAGAAACATTTTCCAATTCTTTTTGATTGCTTTTACAGGGTGTGAAAACAATTCCATAATCGCACGGTACACACCAAAAACCACACACAGTACACCACCGCTGATTCCGGGCAGAATTGCCCCTCCCCCAATGGCAGCGCCACAGATGAAGTTTTTAAGCATGGTAACAGGCGACAAAGAATTCTTTTTATTGCCTATTTTATCTTTGTCTGTATTGATTTGAGTTTGTTCGTTATCTGCTTTCAATGCTGTCACCTTTACTTTTAATTTTATAAAATAATATATACTAAAATTATGAATAATCAATTCCTTTTTTATAAAAATTAAAAACTATACTTTTTATTTTATAAATAAAACCGGACTTTTAGAAGTCCGGTTTTTACTATTCTTTGTATATTATCTTTTAGGTTTTTATTTTGTTGCGTTTATGCAAACATTACTCATATAAGAAAACAATTTTACTTTCTGTCCAAACATTGTCTTCAAATTCGAATTCTACTACTTCTGCATCTATGGGAACTTCGAACGCAATGGTTCCTTTTGCTTTTCTTCCTGCGGAAAGCTCCGCTGATAATGCATCGTCCATACCATAAAATCCATTACAAGATTCACCATCTGCGTAACAAATAAATGAAAAATATGATATCATTTGGTCAGAATCCGATAAATTTTCTACCTCAAGCTCTATATATACATATTTCATACCTTCGGCAGGTTGCAAAAACATATTATCGTCTTTATATTCTTCCGCTTTTATATAACTGATACGCAAACTATCGGTTTCTATAACATCCCCTACATGAAACGCATTTTCTGTCTCAGTTGTATCATTTTCAAAGACTAATCCGCTATCTTTATCACCTTCAAATATAAATTTTACCTTTTCTTCACTAATCCAATTTGTTTCATATTCAATCTCTATCTCTTTTGCATCTATGGGCACTTCAAAATATACTGCACCACTGGTTGTGCGACCGTCTGACAATGTAGCCAACAAATCATCTTCTTGATATATTGCCTGACACTCATAACCATCCGCGTAACATACAAATTCATATGTCGATATAGATTTGTCCGAACCGGACTTATTATCAACATGAAAAGCAAGACGAATAAATTTATTTCCTTCTGCCGGTTGTATATATTCATTATCACTGATGAAATTACTGCTACCGGTATATGTAATTTCTAACCCATCTGTCGACAACATATCACCAACATAATATTCTGTCTTAACATCTTCCTGCATAATAGTGGGCTCAGAATCTTCTATCACAGATTCTGTTTCTTCCGTATTCTCCGGCATCGATACTTCACCAACCAATGTCGCTGTTGAGTTTTCTTCATTTGTTGTTCCGCTACCAATAGCAAATGCAGAAAACACACCTATGCAGAGAATAATTAACATCACTTGTTTAGTTTTTTTCATTTTTTGTTTCTCCTTTTACTTTTTTTATTATGAATATCGCACTCAACGCACCTAATATTTCAAATATAATATCCAAAACATCAAATGTTCCGTTTACAATCCCAATAAATTGTGACATCTCCCAAAATGCCCCAATTAATATGGATAAAATGCAACTTACTATCAATCCATCAGTATCACAGATTAAATACAATGCATTTGCAAAGGCATATGCCCATAAATAATCAAGTAAGTAATTTCTCAAAAATGCAACAAATATATTTTTATATATATCATATTGAATATGCAAATTCAGATTTGTATAGTAATCTACTATTTTTACAAACCAAACATCCGGACAAAATATGTAATAAAATATCCCGCCGATTAACAACGGAATAATTATTGTAACCAATCCCCAAATTCCCTTATTCTGTATCCGCATAGCTTTTTAACAATATTATCTTCACTATCATTAAATCCTTTTATTTCATGCAAAACATAATTTTGTTTTGCAATGTATACATTGCAATTATATCTTAGTAAACGCATAAAGTCAAGTTATAAATTGCAACCTATTTATTGCGGATTATAGCGAGGTTTTTATGTCTCAAAAAATAAAACAAGATATATCTATTGGTTCTAATATTAGGTCACTACGAAAAAAAGCCCACCTCACACAGGAGCAGGTAGTTGCCTACCTACAGCTGAGCGGAAGCGAGCTTTCACGTAGTAGTTATTCTCAAATCGAATGCGGAACATATAACATCCGCGTTTCTGAATTAAATATGCTAAAAAAATTATTTAAGTGCGATTATAATGCTTTTTTTATAAATACCGACATGTAAACTTACGCCTTTTTCTCGGCGTAATTCAAAATACATGCAATCACACCGTAAGCCACACCCGTTACCGGCCAAATAATCCATGTATAATCCCATCTGTTTGTAATGAAACTGATTGCAAGATAAATTGCCGTAACAGAACACCAGTAGATACCGCCTATCAACTCATGTTTCTCATAATTCTTCTTATGGTCGGGATCATAATCGCCGGTCTGAAGCAACTGCTCATAGGCATCCGCCTCGTTACCCCATCTTACAAACAAAAATACTGCCATTGCCACCAACACCAGCAAAACATCTACGGCAATTATCGTAGCCAACGCTTCGCCTGTCAGAACCGCCGTTACAGTCAGCACCGCTGCACCGAGAATACACAAACCTACTCCAATGGCTCTTGTAAGAGTAAGCATGGGGTGCTGTTTTTTCTTTCGATTCTCAATAATACCCGAAACACCATAATCCAATACAAACTTTTCTTTCTGAAGCCATTCGTAATCACTCATCATGCTTCCGTTAAATATAAATAATACGACAGCCACGATTACCATGCACAAAAGTACCGCAAGCCCCACTGCCGCAGCCACATTACCTGCAACATGGCCAAACTCCTCCAATCCGCTCATGAGAATAAGTGTAATGGGCGACAATACGCAGATACTTGAACCAATCGCAACCTTTAAGGCAGATTTACGCTTTGCATCCATAAATTCATTTGCATATTCCGCTGAGATATGTTTTACATTCAAAGGCTCATATTTATCTTCTTTTAATTCGGGTTCTTCAATTTCTTCTTTTAATAAGTAATCTGTGGATACGCCGAACACCTGACACAGTTTCAGAATCTTATCCAAATCGGGAACGGACTGTGCTCCTTCCCACTTGGAAATAGACTGTCTGGAAACATTCATTTTCTCTGCCAGCTCTTCCTGCGACCAACCGCACTTCTTTCTCAAATAGATAATTTTGTCTGCTAAAATCATTTTTTCATCCTCCTTGGGGTAGCTAAAATTATGAAGCCGTACATTCCGTTCGGGAAAGCCGCGCTTCGTTTTTTGTTACCTCAATCCTAGTATTTTTATCGGTTGCGTTCTATCAATTCGGCTTGTAAATTTGTCAACAGCCGGTTGCAAACGGTTGATTTTAGGCATTTTTAACGCAACTGTAAGATAATTTCCATTCAAAAGTGAATTTTTCCTCACTTTTTCATTGTAACGAAAAATACAGCCTTTGTCATCATGCATTTTTCTCATCCGCACATCCACAAAGCCAGTACCACACTTGCCACAATCCCTGAAACCGTGGCTACCAAAGCCCCCGCCAGGGTATATCGTGTTTTTCGGATTTTTACCACCATAAAATAAACGCTCATGGTGTAGAACACCGTTTCCGTAGAAGACATGGCAAGAGAAACCAAAGTGCCGATATAAGAATCCGTGCCGTAATTTTTAAACAGATCCAAGGCAAGCCCGGTGGCTGCCGATGAAGAAAACATTTTAATCAACAGAAAGGGAACCACCTCTGCCGGCAAGGCCAGTACTTTTACCACAGGAGTAATTATAATCGAAAGTAAATCAAAGAAACCGGAAGCGCGAAGTATTCCCACCGCCATCATTAAACCGATGAGGGTAGGCATGATTTTAATCACAGTCATAAAACCGTCTTCGGCCCCTTTTATAAAAAGGGCATATACATCCTTCCTGCGCCCGAGGCCGATTGCCACAACCAATAAAATCACGGTGGGAAGAATCATATTGGAAATCGTTACGAGAACATTCATTGTTTCGCCCTCCCATGTTTTTTGCCGATTCTGTTAATCACAACAATAAAAACAATAGCCACAAAAGTAGAGAAAGCCGTCGCAAGAATTGCCGGTGCAATAATGGATGTGGGATTCTGCGAACCGTAACTGCTTCGGTACGCAATTAAATTAACCGGAATCAACTGCAAAGAGGAAATGTTGATAATAAGAAAATTGCACATCTCATTGGTGGCCACACCTTCCGCCTGCCCCTGTTGCTTCCGAAGATTCTCCAGCTCCTTCATGGCATTTAACCCGGCCGGAGTTGCCGCCCATCCAAGCCCAAGCACATTGGCAATTACATTCAGGGAAATATATTCCTCAGCCCTGCTGCCCCGCGGAACCTTCGGAAATAGAAAATGCAGTGCCGGCCCGATTATGCGGGTTAGGCGCTCCACAACTCCGGATTCTTTCGCGATTTCCATCAGGCCCACCCACATGGACATAACACCCATCATGGTAATGCAGAGGGTTACCGCATCCTGTGCAGACTGAAGCGCGGCATCCGTTACCGCTTGCAAATTGCCCGTAAAAGCTCCGTAGATAATTCCAATGAGGATCATGCCACCCCATAAATAACTCATCATAAAAAGTCCTTTTGGTGCATATACACCTACGCTTTTTATCAGTTTATTTTACTTGCGGGTTGTCATATAACCTAAGAACGAATGCAGGACAGAACAAAGAATGTATTTTGCTCATTTTATTTTTATTTCATAGGAAATTCCTGCGATATAAAAATAACCCTCCTTACTGGATTTTGTCCAGTAAAGAGGGTACATATCACACACGCCGGGCTTTAAACTTTTATGAATTTGTATATGCTTCAATGGGTTCCCAAACGGATGAATTCTCAAAGCCAAGTTTCCATTCTGCCACACCCGCAATGTTATTTGCATTCATGACATTTAATTTAACCTGAATGGATTCGTTTTCTTCAAGCCAAATCTGATAATATACATTATCCTTCATCAGTTCGCCGTAGTACTGGCAGGTTTCGTTATCCCAGTACACCTCAACGCCGTTAGAAGTAATCCAGTTCTGTGCCATATCCATTCCGATGGCTTCACTGCTTACATTACCGCCTTCCGTCTTCCATAATCTGGTGTAGAAAGGAATGGCATTGATGATTTTTTCCGCAGGCACTTCGTCCATGGTGTTTAAAATACCCTGCTCCACAAAGTTTATGGAAGCTACCGAACCGGCAATCTGAGAACCGCCCCAGTGCTCGTCGTATCCCATAATTACAACATAGTCTGCCACAATGCCCTGCTCTTCACGGTTATAATACATGGTAGAAGCCGTAGGCGCATAGTTGTCAACAGATAAAACAATGTTGTTTGCGTGGGTCTGAATGGAAAGCTCTCTTAAAAACTGTATAAAATCGTCGCCATATTCCGCTCCGATGGTTTCAAAGTCAATGTTGATACCATCCAAACTGTACTGCTGTGCATAAGAAATCAAAGTCGAAATCATAGCCGCTCTTTTTTCGGAAGAAGAGAGAATGGCTCCCATATCTACTTCGTAATCCACATCCGTTACAACGGCCCACACTTCAATTCCCTTGTTATGAGCCTTAATCACATATTCGGAACCGGCAATATTCTCTATGGTTCCTTCATTGTCTTTAATGCGGAACCATGTAGGTGCAATAACATTCACGCCCGATACATTGGACATATAAGAATCGTATGTGCTGTTTGCACTCTGGGAGAATACCTGATGGAAAGCCATGTTAATCTTGCCTTCCCGACCGATACTCTGATAATTTAAGACCACTGCATCATTTACGGGTGTCTGGGTAACAATATCACCGGACTCCAAGCGTTTGTTTTCCACATATCCAATGAAGCCGTCCTCAGTGATAACCTTACTCCATTTTTCCATAACATCCAGCACATAAACCGCATCGCCTTCTGCCAAATCCGTCAGAATAGGGCTTTTTACGCCACCCTGATAACGAAGCTTGGTATCTTTTAAAATATTTGCCTGCTGTCTGGTTCCCCATTCCGTATAAATTAACATACGATTGGGTTCCGCAAAAAATTCGTATGAGAAATTTGCAAATATTTTTACATAATCCGCAGACATATAAATATTTTCGCCGTCCATAATTACGGCAGGGCAATCCAATGCATTTTCCGTTCCCGCCACCGTATAGGAAGAATATTCCTTACCGATATTGGTCTTGTAGATGTCTTTCTCTGTGGTATATAAAACAATGCCTTCATCCGTATTTATGTAAAAACGGTCCGTGAAATACTTCTCCACGGTTGCCATATCAAAGTAGCATTTGCCGTCAATCAGCTTTGCTTTCTCATCTATGTGCGCATCCTGCATCATCATGGCAACATCATCAGATTCCACCAATTCGAAATACTGGTATAAATCTTCTCTCTCGGAAGTATAATATACATTCTCAATCAATGTTTCACCGTAAAAAATACCCACAATGGCTATAATAAGAACAATCGCAATCACTACCGGAATTGCTTTTGCAAACATGGCTTTTCTCTGTTTTTTTCTCTTTTTCTTTCGCTTATCCTCGCGCTTAGGTTCCATAGCGTTCTCCTCCGTTTCGGTTTTGACCGCCCTTATTATAGCAGAATATTGTCATATCGTCATTATAAAAATGTGGAAATTCTCCTTCATCGACATCTAAATGCGATCGTTTGAGGGACTTCACTGTTTAAAAATGCCGAATTCGGAAATGATTTCAGACAGAAGACAACGGAATATAATTCATTTTCCAAAAGGAACCGTGATGCAATTGTATCAAAATGAATTTTCCATCATAAAATATTTTAATTATGACGATACTATTAGAACGAAAAGATGCCGGGAGCGTACCTTTTTACCATCTAAATAAAAAACCAAATAAAACTGAATTATTACGCTTTGAAAAAAATTATTCGGAATAACGGTTACACAGAATGTGCACCGGCTTAAAAGACAAATCGGAGCATATAATTTATGCCCAAATTGAAGAATTTTATGCTATATTATGTTATATGGTATTATTTTACAATCTCCTCTCCGGTACAGATTTCCCTTTGAGGCATCTCTTGTATGCATATTATAAATCCGGAACAGACTGTATACAAGTTAATTTCATCGACAAATTTCGACCTTTTAAAATTTGGTGAACAAAAGTCCATAAGTATTGACTAAACTTCGGGAAAAGTTTAAGATACTGTAAAAAATAACGCATATTATGTCGAAATAAAATATAGATATATTTAAATTGATTGTAACCCTTTTTAGAATAGATTGGAGACCGAATGAAGATAGAACGTGTAAATGATCATCAAATACGATGCACACTTACCAAAAAAGAATTAGAGCAAAGGAATTTGAAGCTCAGCGAAATTGCTTACGGCAACGAAAAAGTCAAGAAGCTGTTTCAGGATATGATGCAGCTGGCTGCTCACGAATGCGATTTTGATGCTGAAGATACACCTCTTATGATAGAAATTATTCCTTTTTCGGAGTGTGCCGTTATCGTTGTTACCAAGGTGGAAGATCCGGACGAACTGGATACCAGATTCTCCCGTTTTGCGCCTTCGGTTCATAATGCAGATTCCATTTTATCCGGCATTCTTGGAGATGTATTCCAGTCCCTGAGCGAGAAGCACGAAGGCATTGGCGAGCTTTTTAAGAAAATGCAGGCTCACAACGACAACTCTCTCGAAGAAAAAGAAGCCCCTGAAAATACGGACGCTTCCAATCTGCAGATTTTCTTTCATTTTAATACCTTGCGGGAAGTTATGAATGCATGCCATAGATTAACCGATTCTTTTACCGGTGACAGTGCCTTGTATAAAAACAGCCAAAAGAATCAGTTTATTCTTAATCTTCGCGGAACCGGCATGACCACCGAAGCTTTTACCAATGTATATAATCTGCTTGGTGAATACGGCGAACCGGCTTACGACAACGGGTATTTTAAATACTTCGTAAAAGAGCATTGCGAAGTAATCATCGCCGAAAATGCAGTGAATTCTCTTGCCGGCGTGTAAATAATTGTATATTTTATACCAAATAAAAAACGGGTCCACCCATTGCGGTGAACCCGTTTCTTTTTATCTTATAACTGGTTTAATGCTTCAAGCAATGCGTCCACATCCATACCGTGAACCATAGCTGCTTCTTCTAAGGTTTCACCCTGTGCAGAAGGGCAACCGATGCAGTGCATTCCTGCTGACATAAGTACAGGTGCAACTCCGGGATTTGTTCTAAGCATTTCTCCGATTGTCATGTCTTTGGTAAATTCAGCCATTCTATTGTCCTCTCTTTCCTAGAAATTCTGTCTATAATATAAAACAGTTTGTCCAAATGTGCAAGATAAAGTTCCATGAATAATTTTGTATTTTATTTTAAAAATAACCAATTACTGAAATGCCGCAAGTTGTTCTTTTAATTTTGCAATTTCCTGTTTCAGAAGAAGAATAACCTGTTCTGATTCCATTCTCGCTTGCTCAATTCCCTGACGCAGGCCTTCCTCTCTCGCATCCGCCAACGCTTCTTCACGCTGTATCTCCCATATCATTTCCTGAGTTACTTCATACCATTCCATTGCAATCATCTCCTCTCCATATTCTTTAAAAAATTCCAGCAGTATCCCTTCTTCAATGCATTCCCTAATCGTTTCTCGCATCGCTTCATTTAGGCTCATTACAATCGTTTTCTTCCTTACCTTTTCCACAAAAACAGCATACTCTCTTAAAATTTCACATCTCGTAAACAGTTCTTCATTATATCCCGGATTAATGTTTACAACCGTAGCCGTCCACTCAAATCCGCCCGTCTCATCCGGCACCAGAAACGCATCCGACAAATGCAATTCTTTTACCGACTCATGCATATCCTCAACAGGACCGTTGTAAAACACTATGTACTTAGGCACCGGAATCTTAACCAGCTTCTTCTGATACAGGATAGTCGTGGGGATCAGTTTCCGATACAAATCCGCGAAGTAATACAATCCTCTTAGGGGCATGTTATTGCTATATGTGCTCTGGTGTTCATACAAATTCATTGCGCTGTCAAATACGAAGGAGGCATCATTCTTCATCCGCACAAACAGCACATCCTCCAATACCTTAAACTCCAATTCTTCCGCATTGGTGTAATCTGTGTGATTCATTGCATTGTATAAACTTAATGCATACTTTTTCTTTCGTGTAAAAAGGTAAACAAAAAGACAGTTTTTGTACTGACGGTTTGCCTGTTGCTTTTCTTGAGCATGTCTTTCCATAGCATCTTCCTTTCTGCACGCAGGAAGATAAAACCGTCTGCTTATAAATGATAGATTCTAAGTTACTGCACCATGGACCACTTCCATTTATGCAACCAAAAACTGTCATCATCACATCTCTCTTCCTGCCTATTTAATTGAATCATTGAAATAAGCAAGAATTCATAAAAGAAATGTTACAATATATAGAAATTAGAATAATAGAATAAAATAGATTTCCTAGAATTGCATTGCTTCTATGCTCATACTATCAGACCTGTAAAAAAGCTGTCAATATCGGTAAAATGCACAACAAATCCCAAAAGATAAGCATAAAAAATCCCGCAAACCCTTGCGGTTGCAGGAAATAACGATTACAAAAATATATGTTTTTGGTTCTAAAAATTTAAGCAAATATTTGACAAACATTTTGCAAAGTTTGCAAATAATTTGGCAGGGAAAGATGTATTAGTTTATTTTCGGTAATATCGTTTAATAGTGCTGCCATACTTTTCCTTTCTATATTTCTTCTGAATCTTTACTTTCTTCGTCCGTTTCTCTGGATACCCTTAATACTAATTGCATAAGCGTTCGTTTCATTTAGATATTCCTTTTAATAATATACTAGGCTCTGTTAAGAGCCTAGTATTATTGGTTTATGATAGTAATTAGAGAGAGTCGTGTATTCCGTCCCAATATTCGCCTTTAATCCCTAAATTTCCTTTATTTCCATCGCTAAATGTAATCTCTATTATATTTCTGCCGTTTTCATCGGTGTAGAATACTAACGCGCTTGTCGGGGAAATTCTATTTGTTGTATCAACAAAATATCTAACACTATCAATATATACATAATCCCATGCGTGATTAGGGTTTGCTCCTGTCTCTACTAATGTGTATCCACTAATCACACTTGTACTGATACCGCTTGCACAACAGAGTGACTGGTATGCATTTGCATAACCCTGGCAGGTTGCTACTCTTGAATTGAGTGTGGAGTTCGTTGTTGTACTTTTGTAACTGGTATCGTATCCGACATTTGTTATCATCCAATTATAGAGAGCAGTCGCTTTTTCCATATCACTCATACCAGGAGTGCAACATTCGTTGATTACATCTACGATATATTGAGGCCACTGCCAGTCGATACCATCATAGATAGGTGTTCCGTTTGCAGTAGTTCTAAATGCATATCTTGTATCACCGTTTACTGTTCTGGTAGGTGCATTTGAGGTATCAACAGAGGGTGTTGTGGGTGTCGTGGGAGTAGCAGGAGTATTGTTTACTACTACCTTTGCATCGCCAAGATAATTGTTGGATACGAAACCTGTATTTCCATTGTACTCAATTCTGTACCAGCCGTTATCTGACTGTCCTGTTACCTTTATTTCATCATTGGTGTTTAATGCACCAAGTTTTTCGTAATCGGTAGTAGGTCCGGTTCTTACATTGACACTTCTCTGTGCATACATTGTCTTTTCCATATCGGTTACGGTATATGCGGGAGTTTCTGCTATTTCTTCGGAAGTATCAGTTTCAGTGGTTTCTTCTGTGGTAGGTTCTGCCACATCTTCCGTGGTTTCTTCTACTTCGGAAGTTTCCGTTTCTTCCACTACTTCTTCGGAAGTTTCCGTTTCGGTGGTTTCTTCGGTGGTAGGTTCTGCCACATCTTCCGTGGTTTCTTCTACTTCGGAAGTTTCCGTTTCTTCCATTACTTCTTCGGAAGTGATATTTTCTGTGGTTTCTTCCCCCGTTTCTGCACTGCATCCGGTCAATACAAATGCAGTTGTTAAAGTTACTAATAATGCTAAGTATAATCTCTTCTTCATTTTTCCTCCTCTTCGTTCTCTCTACCTAATTTTTAGACATCAAAAAAACTTTGCCCTTATAAAGGCAAAGTTCTCCCATTACTTCTTTTAAAATATATAAAATGATTGCGCACATAAACAAAGCCTATAAAAAGGCCTACTTCATGATCTTTCTTTCTTTCTTTCTTTCTTTAAGAATTATATTATTTATATACATATATACAACCCTTTTTTATATTTTTTGTATTTCTGATTATATATCATTTATTAGTATATTAAAATAAAATTTTTAATATTTTCTACTTCTCGGTCTTCAGTTTCTGCCTCAATGCCCTAAAAAATTCCTTCAGCATCAAACTGCACTCTTCTTCCAGAATCCCTTCTTCAATCTCAACCTGATGATTAAAGGCCGGCATTTGAAGTAAGTTAATAATGGTTCCGGCACACCCTGCCTTGGCATTACGACAAGCCTGCACGATTTTAGGAATTCTGGCCTGTACAATGGCTCCGGCGCACATCTGGCAAGGCTCTAAGGTAACATACAGAGTACATTCCTCCAAACGCCAATCTCCCATCTCTTTGCTTGCCATGGTAATGGCATTCAGCTCAGCATGAGACAAGGTGTTTTGGTCCGTTTTACGACGATTGTATCCTCTGCCGATTATTTTATCCTGGTAAACAATGACACAACCGATGGGCACTTCTCCCAGCTCATAAGCCTTTCGCGCCTCCGCCATAGCTTCCCTCATATAAAATTCATGTATATTATTTTCTTTTAAAATTGTTCTCTTTTCTGCTGCCATACCTGCTCCATATATTGCTTTTTTCATCACAGCTATCCTTTTAACCGTTCTCCCGTAAAAGTTGCGGTTACATTAAAATAGCCGCAGGTGCAATACCTACGGCTATATCATATAACATAATTACAATTCGTGCAATTAAACCATTTTCTCTTTCTTGAAAATAACAAGAGTTCTTGCAGGGTTGTTACCGTTCTTAGGATCAACCTGAATTCTGTCAAGCTGCCATCCTGCATGGCTGTATCTGTTCAAAAGCTCTTCAAGAGTTTCGAAGTCACCTGAAAGATGTCCCTTAGGTCTTTCAGCATCTGTATATAAGCGCTCAACCACTTCTACACGATATTCATAAGAGATGTTTGCCATACGCTCTAACTTAGCATTCATTGCTGACATGGTGTTCAACATACACACATTAATAGCATCTCTTAATTCATTAACCCCTGCCTTCTCAAAAAGGTCCTGTTCAACAATGCTCTTTCTCTTAATGATTAATGTATCATAACCTTCAGAGCATTCCAAAATCATTCTCTTTGCATACTCAACATTGTCTGCACGACGACGATAGCCTTTTTCATCCAAGTAATTCAATGCAGCCATCTGAACATTTTCTTCAGTCTTTGCTAAGCCTGTATCGATATACTCCTCTGTTTCGCTAATGGAAGATGTCTGGATAAATGAACTTTTACGAATCTCTTCCAACATTACTTTCTTTAAATCTGCCATGTCTTTCCCCTCTTCAACATATTATATTTTTCGTAATGATACGAAATCCATTGACAGTATATCATAAAAGTTCCGCATTATGGGCAAAAAAAGCAAACTTTTCCAATAAAATAGGCATTTTGCACAAAAACGGGCAGTATTTTTTAGGCATAAAAAGAAATTCTTGCATTTCTTTTTATAAAAAACCATAATAGAGATAAGAAATCAAGGAAAACGGAGGCTGATTATGAACATCCACGGTCTGAACAAAACCACACTTTTAGACTATCCCGGCCATGTGGCATGTACGGTTTTTTGCGGGCATTGTAACTTTCGTTGCCCCTTCTGTCACAACGCAGACCTGGTATTAAATCCTTCTTCTCAGCCCTGTATTCCCGAAGATGAATTCTTCGCCTTCTTGCAGAAGCGCAGAAACACCTTGGAGGGTGTGTGCATTACAGGCGGCGAACCCACCCTGCAAAATGACCTGACGGATTTTATCCGCCGAATCAAAGAGCAGGGACTTCTGGTGAAGTTGGATACCAACGGCTACCGCCCTGAAATACTTCATAATCTTATGGAGGAAAACTTAATTGATTATGTTGCAATGGATATCAAATCATCCAAGGAAGGCTACGCCCGTGCCATCGGCATAACCAACCCGGATTTGGCGGCAGTGGAAACCTCTGTTAGCCTTCTTATGAAGGGCAACATCCCCTATGAGTTTCGCACCACCGTTGTAAAAGAACTTCACAGCAGGGAAGACTTCCTCGCCATTGCGGAATGGATCAAAGGCTGTCGGGCATATTATCTCCAGCCTTATACCGAGTCGGAGGCAGTGCTTCATTATGCACTTCCTTCTAACAAGCAAGTGGCAGGCCTTACTTCCTTAAGTTCTTATTCTTCGGAAGAATTGAAATCCCTGACTCGACTTTTACAGGAACTTGGCATCCCCGCCGGTTTAAGAGGAATTTCTTTATAATTCCACCCGATACAGATAATATCCCAGATCTCCCGAATGTTCATAGCCTTCAAAGCCGAACATTGCCGCGGAGGTCTGTTCTTTTTTTACGAATTCGCCCGGAACACCCACATAAAAGAAGGTGCCTTTCTCCATGGAATATTCCCCCAGAATCATATGACGATACCGATAAAAACAGTGCATGAGATAGGAGTTGTCGGCTAAGCCGTGATACTTCGGGCTTAACAGCTGCAAATCCACGGGTTTTATGGACACATAAGGCCCTTGCCCCTTAAAAGGATAGAGTATGGGGTACTTCTTTTTTATAGTCTCCCATTTGTCGGGCTGTGCCTCCAAGCATTCCGCCAGAGCTTCATTAGGTACCTCGCAGTCTGATGCAGGAAGTTCCTTTTGATTTACTGCATCTTCTATATTCTTCTCTTCTATGATTTCACTTACTATGTTCTTTTCATTTCTTTGGCTTCCTGTGTCAGTCTCAATTTTTTCATTTTTTCCCTCCTCTTCCTTCTGCCCACACTCCGGCTTTTCGTCCGCCAAATTCCTGTCATACACAGCCTGCCTCTCCGGCAGACAACACAAGTCTGCAATTCCGTAATTGCCATCATTAAAATAAAATATGATTTTTTTACTTTTATCGGAATTTAATTCTTCCAACGGAATTTGATAAATCCACCGGTTACCGGTCGTATTCTGTTTTATTTCATGGCATTGTTCCTTCCCGTCGGCAGTTGTAATTACCATACGCCACGGGAGATTCCCAGCGTCGGCACCACTCAGCCATTCCACCTTCAACCAAAGAATATCCTCCGTCACTTTCTGGCGCACAACACCAATGTTGCCGCTTCGTATTCCATTTATGTAATAATCGATAAAACTTACTTTTCTTTCATAAACAAACATGTCCTCTCCTCCATACTTTTTGTTAAATGTATGAAAGAAAGGACATGTTTATGATTCTTTTTTCTCTTTTAAATTGTTTTTGGCCATAATCGCCACATGAATGCATTCCGTAGGGCAGGCCTGCACGCATTTACCGCACCGGATACATTCTGCGGAATTGGGCTTGTCATACACCGGAATATCCATGGGACAGGCGGATTTGCACTTTTTACAATCAATGCAATCTTCTTTCTCTACCCGAAACCGAGATAAGGCGATGGGATTAAACCAGCCATAAACTGCGCCCAAAGGGCATAAATATTTACAGAAAGGTCTGTACACCCACAAGGACCATAAAAGGATTATCGCCAGTACACTCACCTTCCAAATAAACAAACCGCCTAAGGCCTGTTGCAAGCCTTCATTGGTTGCAATCAGAGGAATTCCGCCCAAAAGCGTTCCCGAAGGGCAGATGTATTTACAAAACCAGGGCTCCGAAATTCCAAAGGCATTAACTGCAAACATAGGCAGTATAATAACAAACAGGGCCAGGATTACATATTTGATCCAAACCAGCACCTTATGCCCCGGCATGTTTTTACGCTTTTTGATAAAAGGGATTTTGTACAGCAAATCCTGCACAAGGCCGAAAGGACATAAAAAGCCGCAAACCACTCGGCCAAACAGCGCACCCGTAAACAGAAAGAAACCTACCACATAAAAGGACAAGTTGTGCTTCGGGCTGCCGATTACCGCCTGCAAAGAGCCGATGGGACATGCTCCCAGCGCTCCCGGGCAGGAATAGCAGTTCAGTCCGGGAAGGCAGATTTTTTTACCCGGACCCTGATAGATTTTGCCTTGCAGAAAACCCACAATATAACCATTGGTCAGTGCCGTAAAAATAAGCTGCACTGCCAACCGTATTTTAGAAATTGATTTCTTAAAAAACTTACCCAAGACCGATACACTCCATACAAATATAGATTGCCTTTTGATATACCACCATTACTTCCTCCCGCCAGATACCCAGCGCCATAAAAAGAAGGCCAACGGATATGCTAATCCAAAATGCGGGATGTATTTTTCTTTTTTTCAAATCAAAACCTCCTGCTATTGTGTCGCAGATTTTTAATATCCTGCGAAAACCGGTTTTTATAAACAAAATTGGCGTCACTGTGACGCCAATTTACTGTCAATTAATTGTTTCCATTCCTCTTTACTTCTCGCTCCGATTACCGTATCAATGATTTCACCCTCACGGTTTACAAAAACTGTGGTGGGAACATACTGAATATCCGTAAATCCCCAATCGAAAAGTTCACCGTTCAAGTACAAATGAGTATAATTTGCTCCGGTATCATTGATTAAAGTAATGGCATAATCTTTATTTGCCGGGTCTGATGCGTCCATGGGAATTCCTATAAACTGCACCTGAGAAGAATCATATTCCGCTGCCAATTCTCCCAAATAGGGCATTTCCTTAATACAAGGACCACAGAAAGTTCCCCATGCATTCACAACGGTAATGTCTGCATTGGTAAAAATCTGCTGTGTAACTTCATTTCCGTTTATCAAATCCGTGGTGGTAAAATAACCCTGCGCCCCACCGTCGGACTCACTTACAGGAAGTTCTTCCGATTCCACAGGCTCCTCAGACACTACAGGCTCCTCAGACACTGCGGGTTCTTCCACGGGTTCGGATTCTTCAACGCTCTCCGATACCGACTGCTCTTCCGAAGGCGTTTCCGGCACAGATTCCTCTTCCGATACGGTTTCCGAAGTCGGTGTATCCCCAAGCACAATCTCGGGTTCTTCCATTCCGCCACAACCGCTCAGAATCATTGTTAAAAGTAAAATACTTATTATCAAGCCAATTGTCGATTTCTTATTTTTCATTGAATTGTCTCCTAAATTTATTCGCCCATCTGTTCATCCAGATACTTGGTATAATTTACTACCATTAATGCAATTTTAAGGGTCAATGCATCATCAAAAACACGGATATCCAAACCGGTAGCTTCACACAAACGCTCGATACGATATACCAATGTATTACGATGCACATACATCTGACGGGCCGTTTCCGACACATTCAGGTTATTGTTAAAGAACTTATTGATGGTCATAAGCATTTCTTCATCCAGTTCCTTAGGAATATCGTCCCCAAAAATCTCCTGAATAAACATATGACACAAATTCACGGGAAGCTGGTAAATCAAACGACCGATTCCCAGGGAATCATAGGCAATGACATCTCTATGCTCATAAAAGATTTTACCCACATCCAGCCCCATTTTCGCTTCTTTATAAGACTTGGATATTTCACGCAACTCTTTTACAATGGTTCCGTAGGATACTCTGGCGTTTACCAAAACTTCTGTGTTCATAACATCCAAAAGCAGCTTTGCAATCTGCTCCATATCCGTATATTCTTCGTCCGCTTCCAGCGTATGCACAAGAATTACATTCTTCTCATCCACCGCTGTTACATAATCGTCCATCTTTTCCGCAAATGCAGACTGAATGACCTCCTGCGCTTCGCGGATTTTCTCCTCCGGCACTTCCGCCAGAAAGACGAGTCTTCTTGCCTGAACCGGAATTCCCAGCTTCTTGGCACGGTTATAAATATCCACTCTCAGCAAATTATCCAAAATAAGATTCTGAATAAAATTCGTATGGTCATATTGCTCTCTGTAAGCTACCAAGAGATGCTTTAACTCATTCACCGCAATTTTACCGAAAATATATCCGTCGGACTGGCTGCCTCTTGAAATAAGAACATACACCACTTCATTGTCTTCTTTTACCTTAAAAAGATAATTTCCGCCGATAATCTGACTGTCTGCCGGTGATTCAAAAAAGCTTTTCATATGTGAAATATCAAGACTGTCTTTGTTAAAAGTACTGGCCATCATAACGCCCTGCACATCTATTACACAAAAATCAACCTTGGTTAATTCTTTTAACTCGTCAATACATGTCTGAATGACCTGTTTTGTAATCATTGTAAAACCCCCGTTTTCTACCGTTTTTTAGGCTTTTACATCCTTAAAAGAACGGGAACTTTTTCTTCTTGTTTTCTTCGGCTTTTTTATACACATTGGAAGCTACATCCCATGCGGACATTTCTTCTGCCGCAGGCTCTGTTTGCACATCTTCCGTTGCCACATCTTCCACGGCTGCATCCGTGCTTTCTCCGGTTGCGTTTTCTTCAAGGTTTTCTTCCTTTACTTCCGGCTCAGCCACAGGTTCTTCCTTCTTTGCCGCTTTTAAAATGATGGCTGATGTGGGCGGTAATGTTACACGGACAATACCATCATTTACCTCATACTCAAAAGCTTCCGTAGTGTAGCCGTCCGCATGAGTAAACAATAATCGTTGCATGGTGTATTCTCGGGGAACACCTGCTTCCCACACGCTTACATCCTTGGTAATCTCGTTGTAGTTATTATTTACCAGTACAACCACCTGCTCGCCTTTAAGCATTCTGGCGTAAGCAATATAATTGTAATCCGCTCCCAGATTCATCAATGAACCGGTAAGCAATTCCTTGTTTTCTTTGTGAATTCGAATTGCTTCCTTGTGGTAAGCAATCAAATCATGATCCTCATTGCCCCAAGGATAAGTTCTTCGGTTATCGGGATCCGTAAAACCACAGACACCGGCCTCATCACCATAGTAAATGGTAGGCGCACCCGGCCATGTCATCTGCACTGCAACCGCTTCACGAAGCACGGCTTTATTCACGCCTTCATTTGCGGCCTGGCAACCCAAGGTATGCATACGGCCCACCTTACGATTGGTTCTGGTCAGGAAACGGGAATGGTCATGATTACTTAACTCATTCATGGCAATCTGCAATGAAGGTGTTGTAAAATTCGTGCCATGGTGCCCCATCGCGCCCCAGAAACTGTCGGCATTACCCAATAAATCTTCTCTGTAATCATCGCTATGCTTCTGCATACCGGTCAGGAACCATGTTAAAGGCTCCATAAAAGCATCATAATTCATTACAGTATCCCATTCCTTACCGTTCAGCCATGCTCTGGGAGAGCCATAATGCTCGGCAAGTACAATGGCATTGGGATTGGCCTTGCGTACTTCGGCACGGAAATCAGCCCAGAACTTATGGTTAAATTCCGGCGAATGTGCCAAATCCGCAGCCACATCAAGTCTCCAACCGTCTACATTGTAGGGTGCGGAAACCCACTTACGACCTATATGCAAAATATAATCATACAATTCCTGAGAGCCTTCATAATTCAACTTCGGCAAGGTATCATGTCCCCACCAGCCGTCATAAGAATTGTTGTAAGGCCAAGGTCCCTGTTCATTGTGGAAGCGGAAGTAATTGTGGTAAGCACTTTCCTTATCCACATAGGCACCCTTTTCATAGCCTTCCTGATTCTCATAAATACGCTCTTTATCCAGCCACTTGTTAAAAGAACCGCAGTGATTGAATACACCGTCAAGAATAACCTTCATGCCGCGCTTATGAGCCTCTTCCACCACTTTTACGAATAATTCGTTACTTGCTTCCAGGTTCTTTTTATTGGCTACGCGGTTAATATATTTGGTTGCAAAACGGTTCTCGGTCTGCCCTTCATTCAGAAGTTCACCTTCGTCACAAACGATTTTACCAATATGGGGATCTATATAATCATAGTCCTGAATGTCATATTTATGGTTTGAGGGAGATACAAAAATCGGATTAAAATAAATAACATCAATACCCAGGCCTTCCAGATAATCCATTTTATCCAGAACACCCTGTAAATCTCCGCCGTAAAATTCGCGAACACCCATCTGCGCAGGATATTTGTTCCAATCCTCCACCTTCTGAGAGTAATCGCCCAAATACATATATTCCCGGGTCTCAACATCATTGGTAGGATCGCCGTTGTAGAAACGGTCCACATAGATTTGGTACATTACCGCACCCTTTGCCCATTCCGGAGTTGAGAAGTTGGGAATAATTCTGAAATTATAGTAGTCCTGAATGTCACGGGCTACGCCTCTCATGTTATAAAAACAGAGCAGCTTACCCACTTTTATCTCAAAATAGTATTGGATTTCTTCTTCTCCCACGACAAATCGACACTCGTAGAAATCGAATTGTTCGTCCTGAGAAACCTTATCCATACTAATGCTTTCTTCACCGATTACAAGGTTCACCGTATCCACATTGTTGCGGGCCGTACGGAAACGGATGGCTACTTCTTCCCCTGTTTTAGGTTCTATGGGAGAAATATAGTCTGCCGTAGTATCAGAAAAAAGCGCTCTTTTATTTAACAAAGGACGCATGGATGAAATATATTGGCTGGATTTCTCCAATTCAAAATAATGATTTATATTCATTACAAAATACCTCACTTTACCCTATATTTTATTATATTTCAAGGGGGTTCGCAAGTGTTTATTGTTGTAGGAAAATATTCTGAGACGAAGGCATATTTTTAGATTAGAATCAAGAGGCTTGTGGCACAATACTGTCATTTATATCAGCAATATGCTTCAACTGCCGGTTGATATCGGAAAAGTTAAATTTGTGCTACTATTTATTGTGGATAAGGTTCCCCCATTCGGTGGCACTTTCTCCAAATTTTTAAAATCGGCTTCACTTTTTACCATAAAATTTTATATTTTTTGTTAAAAGTACAAATTGTTGGACACAAAATGAGCTATTCTGTGTTTACAGTAGTAAACAAGCCACAGACGAAAGGAGAAAAAATATGTTAGCAGCAGATTCAAAAATCAACATCGATCCCGTTAAAACAGGTCAGAAGATGAAAGAGTATCGTAAGAAAAAGGGCTATTCCGTTAAGGATGTTACCAAAGCACTTGGCCTCCAGGCACCGCAGTCTGTCTACAAGTGGGAACGCGGCGATTGCCTTCCTCGCGTTGATAACTTCTTCTCCTTGTGTTGCCTCTACGAGGTAACTCCTCTGGAGTTGTGTGCCTTTTATGATTCTTCCAATGAAGAATACTTTCGCAGTTTTTTCCAGGTACTTCGTAAAGTCTCATAATTATTAACCTCCTAGCCGTGAACATAAAAAAGCTACGATATTTCGTAGCTTTTTTATATTTCTTTTTTGTGATCTTTAAATGCCCAAAATTTATTTACCAAAAAATTCAACGGAACAACTATTAACAAATTAAGACCTGCCGCAATAATCTCACTCCAAAAATAAGCATCCAATGATTCAAAGCCCCACCCTGCACAAATCTCAGCTATTCCGCTTAGATATTTTGATAATTGAACAATATCAATCCAAAATACCAATAACACGGAACTTATAATAAAACCTGCCAAGTACGAAACATAGGTCTTCAACAGAACTTTCCACCAAACACGTTTTTGTTCGCTTTCATTTTTAAAGACATATCTGTTATTCCAATAATACGCATTAAATACGCTGATTGTAAATCCCAAAAAATATGCAGGTAAGTAATGCATTCCAAAAAATACGAACAAACAATACAAACCTTCGCTAATTAATGTATTTGATATACCTACCAATCCGAACTTGATAAACTGCCACAAATTTTTCATTTATTTATCCTGTTCTTTTATTTCATCAATAATAAAGGGCGGACGATTCCTTGTTGCATCCAGTGTTCGCCATAAATATTCACCTAAAACTCCCATCATAGTAAGCACCAATCCGGACGAGCATAATGTAACACACATCAAAGATGACCAGCCTTGAATCGGTGTTCCAACCGTAAAATATTCCACAAACACGCAGATAAATAAAACAAGCGCTAATATATCAAACAGAATACCAACAAATGTCATCATACGTATGGGGGCATACGAAAAACTCATTACTGAGTCCAATACCAACTTGATTTTTTTTGCAAAGGTCCAACGAGAAACACCCTTTTCTCGATCTCTTCTGTCAAAATATACCAACTCCGTTTTAAAGCCTGCCCACAGTACCTGTAAGGTTAGGCTGGAATTTTTTTCATCAAGAGCTTCCAATACTTTAATTACCTGTCGATCGATCAAGTAACAATCACATCCCCCTGCAGGCATGTTTTTATTTACAAATTTACGAACAATGGCATAATACATATTTGCAAAAAATACTTTTAAGGCATTCTCATCCCGGCTTCGGCGGATAGCCAAAACAACTTTGTTTCCTAATTTCCACTTTTCATACATTTCAAGAATCAGTTCAGAATCTTCCTGCAAATCAGCTTGCTTTGTTACGGCGCAATCCCCTGAACAAACAGACAAACCTGCCAATAAAGCAGCATGCTCACCAAAATTTCGGGACAATTTTACGAGCTTAACATTACTGTCCATATCTTTTATATCATTCAAGATTTTCCAAGAATCATCTCCGGAACCGTCATCAACAAAAACCAACTCATAATCGCCCAATTGGTCCAGTATTTTTTCCTGCATATCTTTATATAAATCCATCAATGTATCTTCGTTATAATACACTGGAACAACTATTGAAATTTTACTCATCTGCTATATCCCTTTTCTCAAGCATTTTAATATAAGTATCATAATCACGTATATATTCGGTGCTGTCATAATGTTTGCTGGCCAATACAAGCAAAACCGAATCCTCAGAAAAATCATACATATCCTTCCAAAGCATGGATGAAATGTATAATCCCATACGAGGCTTGTTCAATTCAATAATAAGAGAATCCTTTCCGTCATCAATCCTGACCTTGCTGGTTCCACTTACATTTACCAACAGAAATTCTGTTTCTTTATTGGCATGTTGTCCGCGTACAACCGTGCTGTCTGATCCATATATATAAAATACTCTTTTTATATCAAACGGAATATCTCTGCCTTCACCCTCAATAACAACAAGATTTCCTCTCTCATCGCCCAAATCCACGAACTCTATTAATTTGTAATGGTCTTTCAGCATTGTTTTATCTCCTAAAAATCATTTATACAATCGATGACTTTGGTTTGTTCATCTTGTGTCATACCATTGTATATCGGAAGAGATACGATGGTATCTGAGTATTTCTCTGTTATAGGCAATGCACCTCTTTTAATTCCCAAATAAGCATATGCCTCCGATAAATGGGGCGGAATAGGATAATGAATAATAGTTCCTATCCCCTGCTTATCCAAATATTCAATAAAATCGCTTCTGTTTTCAGTTCGTACCACATACTGATGCCATACATGTGTAACATGATTCCTAACTTGTGGCAAAATGATTTTTTTGTTGGTTATTTTCTTACTATACTGCTGTGCAATTTGGAATCGTTCTTGTGTAAATTCTTCAATATATTTAAGCTTTACCCGAAGCATGGCAGCCTGCATTTCATCCAAACGAGAATTCACTCCCACAACTTTATTATAGTATCTTTTCTCACTTCCATAATTTCGATACATTCTTACTTTTTGTGCAATTGCCTCATTGTTGGTAACAATAGCCCCTGCATCTCCAAATGCACCCAAATTTTTAGACGGATAAAAAGAAAAACAACCCACATCCCCAAAGCTTCCTGTCATCCGGCCATTTGAACAAGCTCCGTGAGATTGTGCACAATCCTCCACCAAGTATAAATTATGTTTTTTACACAACCTCAAAACAGGCTCCATATTGGCCGCTTGTCCATACAAATGAACTACCAAAATTGCTTTGGTCTTGTCGTTTATTTTTTCTTCTATTTTATCTGCATCTATATTATAAAATTCATCCGGCTCCACAAAGATGGGAGTTGCTCCGTTAATAGTAACGCCCATAATACTTGCAATGTATGTATTTGCCGGAACAATTACTTCATCACCCACACCGATTTCCAAAGCTCTAAACGCCAAAGTTAAAGCATCCAAACCGTTGGCAACACCTACACAATAATCTGTTCCAACATATTCTGCAAATTCTTTCTCAAAAGAAAGCACCTCCGGTCCTAAAACATAATAACCCGAACGCAAAACTTTCAACGCTGCTGCTTCAATTTCTTCCTGATATTTGAAAAAACCTCTGTCTAATCGATTTGACAATACTTTCTCACCCAAAACTTATTCCCCCGGCAACTATAATATTGATATTTTACTCTATCTAATATTAGATTTCAAGTTAAAACAGCTGAGAACACCACGAGAAGTCAATATCCGGATAAAAACATATGTATGGAATACATAAACAATTTGTGTTACAATAGTTTTATGTTGGCATTTTTGTCAGAAAGGATATATGTCTTAATTTAAAGTCATTCTTTTTTATGAGAAAATATTATACAAATAAAACTTATGTTTTTTACTTTATATTAATGATTCTGGCTCTGGGATCTCTTCTTGTTACAAACTTAAGCTATGATGCTGAATATCAATTAGCAATGGCTTATCGTTTTGTAAAAGGCGACCTTATGATTTCGCAAATGTGGGAGCCCCATCAGACCAGTGCATTTTTGTGTGCCATTATTATGAAACTGTATATCGGTGTAACAGGTACAACCACTGGAATTGTACTGTTTACCCATGCGGTCGGATTACTAATTCGCTTCGGCATAGGAATCTATTTTTATAAAATAATCGGTTCTGAGAAAATTCCGGGTATGCTTATATGCATTTTTTATTTATTAATTTCTCCAAAAGACCTTTTAGTTCCCGAATTCAGCAACATGCAAATTTGGTTCAGCACATTGATGTTTTTATTTTTGGTACATTATTTCCAAACCGAAAAAGTGTATTTATTAATATTATCCGCACTCAGTTTTTGTTTGGGCATTTTTTCTTATCCTTCATTTATTATTGCATACTTTGCAATCATCGCACTTTTAATTATTTATTCAAAAAACAAAAAAAGAGATATTCCGCTTTATACTTTAGTATGTTTATGTGTAGCTGCGTTGTTTATTGTCTATCTTTTGAATCAAGTCAGTTGGAATACAATTATAGAATGCCTACCGCGAGCGCTTTCTATTGAACCTTCACATACAGTAAGTGCATCGTCTAAAATAGGTACCCACTTACTTAACCTTGTTAAAATACTAGGTGTAATTCTTTTGGTTTTCACCTTAAGTTTATTGATACATTGTATTTATACCGGAATTGTTTCTGTTGTTAAACACAAAAAATTTATGATTTCACTTACAGCTTGCATTTTTACTTCATGGTTTATTGTGATGTCTTACTGGCTGATAAATATAATACATTCCAAACACCATGGTTTTTCATCCTTTCCCTTTTTGATTATTATCAGCCTGGGATTTTGGAAACGCAAGCTTTTATCCGATAACGAAAAGAAAATATACTATTGCGGTCTGTGGGCAAGCATTGCAAATTTCCTGGCAACACTTTTACTGTCAGATCATGCATTGATACAAGCAATTCCCTATACTCTCATTGCAATTTGTGTTTCAGTATTACCGCTTTATCGCTGGTTTCTACTCAATAAAGACAATTTAAAATTTAAGAAGGCATTCGTTTGTTGCATTCATATTTTTCTATTATTGATTATTTTTAGAAGTATTTATTTCCATGTTCCCATTTCCGGCCGAGGACAAATTTATTCCATTGCATCGGATATGGCGCTTATACGAAGTGGGCCGGCAATAGGCATCATTACTAATGAAGAAGGTGCAGCGGCGCAGCGTGACAGTATGGCAGAATGGAAACAATATATCAAACCGGGAGATACCATTTGGATTTTAGGCGTGCCTGTAGATACTCTTGGCTATTTATATGAAGATGTCAATGTTGGAGCACCGTCAGTTATGTCCACGCCTACCTATAACGAAAGTCTGGAATATTATTGGGAAGTCAATCCCGACAAATATCCGAATGTAATCATTTTATCCTCCGGATTTGGTGAACTTTCATGGGATCTTTCTGTAAATGTATGGCTGATGGACTGGATTGAAAATGAGTATCAACCCGACCATGTGATAGACGGTAATTATTGGAGATATTATTTTAAGGAATAAAAACAATACAAAAACGCTTAAGCTACATATGGCTTAAGCGTTTTTTATATGCACAAATCAAAATTATTTTATGTAGCAGTAATAAAAGGAATTACCAGCATTGCAATAGAAACCAAAACGCCTACTACGATTAACAGTACTCCTCTTTTTCTGACATCTTTTACGGCGTATTCAATTTCACGCTCGCTTTTCTTTAAGCAAAGCTTCGGCAAAGCGCACATAAAAACTCCCACCAGAAAAATAACCACACCTATCATAATTTTGGCAATATCGTATAATCCCATTGTATCCTCCTCTTAAAAACAGAATTTACCATACCTACACCTTCATTCTACTTTTCTGCATAACAAATGTCAATTATTATACTTTTATTCCCTGTTCTTCAATACTTCTGCCGGCAATATTTTTTTAATTTTAAAAACCAGCGCTCCGCTCACCGCAAAATACACCGCCATTACTCCGGCAAAAATAAGCGCATAATACCAAATAGGAAAGGTACAATTTATACCACATGCCGTATTGGCAATAAAGAACGGATATATGCGATCCATGATGTATTTGGCAAGAGGAATGGAAATCACCGCTCCCACGGCCACTATTGCCGTATTTCCATTCAAATACAGCTTACGGATTTCACCGGTTCGAAAGCCGAATATTTTAACCAACGAAATACCGAAAGAAGCTCTGTCGATCATAACATTCAACATCAAATACATGACCACGATAAAAATCACAATGGATACCGAAATCATCATGACAAACATGGGTTTCATAAGCTTCGTAAAAACTGATGAAGCCCGTTCGATATCTTCCCTTTGGGTCACAGAATAGATTCTATCGGCTTCAATTTCCAACTCTTCATCCGACAAAAGCATATTGTAGTAGTCCTCTTCTTCATCAAACAATTCTCGCATGCTTTTAATATCCATAAAAAATGCAAGGCTTACTCCGTATTCTGCTATCCCTTTTACGGTAAATGCATAGTCCATATCATCGGCGCTGTCCGTTAAGATGATTTTATCTCCTACCGATAAATTATATTTCTGAGCCGCGGCCGAGCTTACAATAACATTGCTCTTACCTTTTATCGGCTCTGCTTTGTAATACTTATTGTCTTCATCAATTCCGATTATGCTTACATCCAGCGTATAGCCTTTATCGGTTATGGACAAGCTTTTCAAATAGCAGGCCTCCGCCTCTTTCGGCGGCGTTTCTTCCGGATATTTTAAGGTGTACATATATTCAAAAGTTGCATCCCGAGAGCTGTCTATTCGCACATTTTCACATAAAACATAACAATTGAGCCCCATCATAAAAATCAACATGGTTATGAACATACCGAATACTACCGTTAAGCCGGTTCTTGCCTCACGAAGCATCTGACGAATCTGAAAACGACGAAGGAAACCCATTTTACCAAGATTCACTCTGCTGCGATGACTAACCTTCTGCTCATTTCGGATTAAAGATAATGCAGTACGGGAAAGCTTTTTATCGATTACAATATAATTTACGATAGCGGAAATAACCGGTGGCATTACCACACCGTAGATGATTAAATAGGTGGCATACCCGGGCTCCAAATCCGGTATGGAGAAATACATATATGTATCTGCCATCTGCCATGCTATGCCCCAATCACTGAAGCCTGCGGCGGTTCCCACAAGTCCTCCCACCAAACTGATTACTGTGGGAAGCATAATGTAATGACTGACCAGATTGCGTTTTTTGGCTCCTAAGGCATACAGAGTTCCGATTACACTGCTTTCCTGCTGAATCTGATGAATGACAAATACGGAGATTACATAGGTAAAAAGAATCATAATGATAATGCCTGCCACCAGTCCCACATTACGATTCGTAAGCAAATCTCCTGCTGCCGCATGAATTCTTCCGTTATTTTCCGCCTTGATAAATGAGGTCAGATTATTAACCTCCACCGTCAGGAACTCATCCTTCAACTCTTCATGGGTGGCAACTCCATTCAATCGATAAGCGTAGCAATATGTTTCCACGCCCGCGTATTCCGTATTTATTATGTCCTCATAGGCTTCATCCGTTACAAATGCAAGACCAAAAAGCGAACTTTCCACCGCGGTATCCGAAAATGTTGCAATAGGCATATCATACTCCGGTACACTTCCCACACCCGTGATAAAATAGGTTTTCCCCGCAATTTCAATGGTGTCGCCTACCGTAAGATTATGCTCCTCAGCATAGCGCTTTTCGATTACAACTTCCTCGTCGGTTCGGGCCACACAACCTTCGTCTACATGAATCCGGTTGATTTCTTCGCGGTTTGCAAACACTCTGAGAGTAGAGCCGTCCTCCTGTGATAAATCCACCGAAAACATTCGCTCCAATGTAATGCCCATATCCCGGATTGTTTCCTCCTGCTCCTCACTCAAAGAAATAAAAGTGCCAAATTGCCCATCCTCTACTTTATTTTCTTCAGCCATTTGCTTCGTTCCGGTAATAATCGTGTCTGCAGCACCTACAATTGCCACAATGATATACATACCGAAAGCAATCAGCAGAAACAATGCAAGGTATCGCAGAAAATTACTTTTTAAATCTCTTTTAATTCTTTTATTTAACACCTTATTCATTACAAATCCTCCAATTCGACAGCCGGTACGCGAATTTCATTCTCATATTCATTTTTAATCAAACCGTCTTTGATTAAAATTACTTTATGTACCATGTTTTTAATGGAATTATTGTGGGTGACAATCAGCATTGTGGTTCCGTATTTACGGTTGATTTCCTCCAACAATACCAAAATATCCCGGGATGTTTTGGAATCCAAAGCTCCGGTAGGTTCGTCACACAATAAAAGCTTGGGATTCTTAACCAATGCTCTGGCAATGGCACATCTTTGCTGCTGTCCGCCGGAAAGCTGGGAAGGAAACTTATTCTGATGCTCCGTGAGCCCCAATACTTCCAACAACTCATCCGTATCCAGAGGATTTTTAGCAATATATTCGCAAACCTGAATATTTTCCCGCACTGTCAGGTTGGGAACCAAATTATAAAACTGGAAAATAAAGCCCAGGTTATCTCTTCTGTAATTTGACAACGCTTCACCTTTTAATCCGAACACTTCCTTTCCATCTACTTTTATGGAGCCGGAATCCATTTCGTCCAAGCCGCCGATACAATTTAAAAGTGTGGATTTGCCGCTTCCGCTGGTACCTTGGATTACACACATCTGCCCTCTTTCCACACCGGTGGTAATTCCTTTAAGCACCTGAACATAGCCGGAATCCTTACCATAACTCTTTTTTACCTCTTTGATTTCTAAATACATATTATCCTCCTTTACATAACGATGTTATGTTGTTGTTATGTTTTAAGGAGTCACTTGTGACTCCCTATTTTTCATTGTTTATATCCTGATTGGCCGCGCAACATAACATAACAGCGTTATGTTATGTGTCAAAAGTAAACCGCTTTCCGCGGTCTACTTGTCTATGGCTGCCGTCCAGCCCTTTGTTATAAAATTCATTACCCGTTTTATGTGCTCCAATGCCTTCGCCTCATCCTTCTCATGGGTAATCATATGTATAAAAGCATCCAGTATCATATGAGTCAGCCAATGGACCATGGTTTTGTTTACCTTACCACCAAAATGGGAACCCATTTTATCTGTCATATCTACATATGTCTCATCCAAAATATCCGCCAGCTCATCCACAGCATTCTCGTACTTGGAACCCTGCGCCTTGGTAAGAAGCATATGAAAAACATCATAATGCAAATACAGATGGTGTACCAATTCCTCCACGAATTCATCATGATCGCCTTCTGATGCCTCATAGGGTTGCTCCATCAGTGCCTCATCCTCTTCGAAATGTTCCTTCATTATTGCAATCAACTCATTGTAAGGCTCATCTGCAATGGCACCGAACAACGCGTCCTTATCCTGAAAGAAAAAGTACAACGCTCCTGTGGTAACACCGGCATCGGCACAGATTTTACGGAGAGAGGCTTTGTTATAACCCTTCTCAAGAAACTCTTTCCGAGCGCTTTCTATTAACTTTTCTCTTGTTTCGCTGTCTGCTTTCATTATATGCCACCTTAGATAACACCGTTACATAACATCGTTATCTTAATATATTTTTTGTAAAGTGTCAATACCGGGATATTATTTTTTATAAAAGAAAATGCCGGACATGTACACATACATACCCGGACAAAGAAAAAAAGACAATTCATAAATGAACTGTCCTTTTTAGAGAAGGTATTTCTCTTATGGGGTATAGCAAAAAACTATAATGTATTGGGGGGGTTACATCTAGAAGTATAGCAGAGGGTACCCCTTTATGCAATTCACGGAATTCACAAACTTTACAAAAGGTCGTGTCGTTTTTTAGTAAAATTGCACAAAAAGAAGTCGTCATATTCCACATATGACGACCTCACAATTGTTTTATTTATTATTTTTTGTTTTACAACCCCATCGATTACTCTTCGGATTTCTTATCTTCTATGACAATATCTTCACCGCGTTTTTCAAAAAGCGCCTCGAATTCTTCTCTTGTAATACGCTCTTTTTCAAGAAGCAGTTTGGAAGATGCGTGAAGAATGTCCATATGCTCTGTAATGATTTCTTTAGCCTTGGCATAACATTCATCGATAATTGCCTTAACTTCCATATCGATTTCGCCGGCAATTCTTTCACTGTAGCTTCTGGTCTGTGCCAAGTCACGACCGATAAATACTTCATCACCGTCGCTGTCATAATTGATTACGCCTAAATTCTCAGACATACCGTAACGGGTAACCATTTCTCTGGCAACCTGAGTTGCCTTACGGATATCACTGGATGCTCCGGTGGTAATATCATCGAAAATCAATTCTTCCGCAATACGGCCACCCAATGAAACCATAATGTGCTGCTTCATCTTGCCCTTGGTATGGAACATCTCATCCTTCTCGGGAAGGGGCATGGTATAGCCTGCAGCGCTGCCACCGGTAGGAATAATGGAAATTGTATATACCGGGTCCATTTCATCCAATACATGGAAAAGAATCGCATGACCGGATTCATGATATGCAGTAATCTTTCTTTCCTTTTCGGATACAACCTTGCTCTTCTTTTCGGTACCGATACCTACTTTTAAGAAGGCCTTGGTAATGTCTTCCTCTTTAATAAAAGGACGCTTTTCTTTTGCCGCAACGATTGCCGCTTCGTTTAAAAGGTTCTCCAAATCCGCACCGGTAAAGCCGGCTGTGGTCTGTGCAATTTTCTTTAAATCTACATCATCGCTCAAAGGCTTATTCTTAGCGTGTACATTTAAAATTTCTTCACGGCCGCCCACATCAGGTCTGCCTACCATAATCTTACGGTCAAAACGGCCGGGACGAAGAATGGCGGGATCGAGAATATCCACACGGTTGGTTGCTGCCAGCACAATAATTCCGCTGTTCTCACCGAAACCGTCCATTTCTACCAATAACTGGTTTAAGGTCTGCTCACGCTCATCATGGCCACCGCCCATACCTGTTCCACGGCGTCTTGCTACCGCATCAATTTCATCAATAAATACGATACAAGGCTTAGATGCTTTCGCTTCTTCAAATAAGTCTCTTACACGGGAAGCACCCACACCTACGAACATTTCTACGAAATCCGAACCTGAAATACTGTAAAAAGGAACACCGGCTTCACCTGCAATTGCTTTGGCAAGCAATGTTTTACCGGTACCGGGAGGTCCTTCCAAAAGCACACCCTTGGGAATTCTTGCACCCACTTTGGTAAATGCACCGGGATCTTTTAAGAACTGGATGATTTCTTCCAAATCTTCCTTCTCTTCCTTTAATCCGGCTACATCTTTTAAGGTTACCTTGGTATCCTTCGCCACACGGGCACGGCTTTTACCGAAATTCATCATTTTACTGCCGCCACCGGCTGCTTCGCTCTGAGCATTCATAAACATCACGAAGAAGAATGCGCAAATACAAAGAATAATCAGGGGCGGAAGCATATAAGTCATAAACCAATTGTCCTGAGGCACTTCACCTACCACAGGATCCAAGCCATGCTCACGCATGTAAGCTTCCATTTCCTTAATGTCCGTTACATTTAAGGTTCTCTTTACTCCGTTAACCGTAACAATCTGTATCTTACCGCCGTCGGAAGCTTCCGTCTGTTCAATAATGACAGATGCCACTTCTCCCTCTTCTACGGCTGCTTCCAAATCGCCTCTGGTAAACGAATAACTGCTAAAATCTAAATTCCCAACCCAAAGAGCTATCAAAATAAGTATGATAATCAAAAAGAATATGGGACCGACTCCAACTCGTCTTTTTTCGTTGTTCACTTAGTAATCTCCTATCTATACTTTCTTTTTCTTATTTCTATTCTTCTACTACACCTACATAAGGATAGTTACGATGTTTCTGCGCACAGTCCAAACCATAGCCCACAACAAACAGATCGGGAATCTGAAATCCTGTATAATCCACATCGACCTCAACCACTCTGCGCTCAGGCTTATCGAGAAGCGTACAAAGCGCAAGACTCTCCGGTCTGCGACTCTCCAATAAATCCATAAGCTTGCTTAATGTTCTGCCGGAATCAATAATATCTTCCACCACGAGCACATGCTTGCCTTCAATGGATTCGTCCAAATCCTTAACAATCTTAATCTGGCCACTGGACTCTGTTCCGTCCCCATAGCTGGATACAGACATAAAATCAATGGTTACGGGTACGGTAAGGCGCTTTGCCAATTCGCACATAAAGAACACACCTCCGCGCAATACGCAAACCAGATGCAATTCTTCGCCTTCATATTTCTTGCTGATTTCAGCCGCCATTTCACGAATTTTCTTATCTACTTCTTCTTCCGATATTAAAACGCGTATATTACTCATTCTCTCCTCCTACGGTAAGTTCCAAAACGCTCCGGGTTGTTTCGGATATTTTATAAAAAGAACTCATACGATATCCCGGTATCCAAATCACATGAGAATCCTCTGTCAAAATCCACATATTGTCCCGATTATATGCAGGGATTTTATTTTCAATAAAGTATTCCTTTAATTTCTTTCGATTACCTGCCTCGTTGATGACCAGATAATCACCCTCCATCCGCTTCCTGAAAGTCGGACACTTGCTTATTTTATCATAATCAAACCATTTCGTATATGTTTTTTGCGGAATATTTTTCATTTCGTAGTTGAATAAAAGCTTCGCTTTCACATGACCCAGACCATCCAACTCAAATGTAATCTCTTTTCCCGCTTCCAAATCCTTCCTATCAAGCAGAGCCACAAGTGATGTACATTCACCTTCACCGGTTGCATAATCCTCCTTACGGAGTAAAATACCCTCTGCAGTCCTATATGCGCATAACCGATAGGGAAGACAGATTTTACGACCGGATTGTAAGGTAAAAAGATTTTCCAGCTCTTTTACATGGATTCTTCCCAAATCCTTGGCCGCTCCCGCCTGCTTCTCCAACATGGAATATAAAACCCTTGATTGCAGCACGGCATGCAGTTTTTCATACTTTTGTTCATTTATAAAAATTCCGCCGTCCTGAAGGCTGCAGCAGTCTGCATAAGCCGCGGCAGTCTGCACCGCAAGATAATCTTCCGCAAGCCTTAAATCCTCCGCCGTTTCCGCCATTCTGATTCCCGCGCCGCAACAAACAGCCTCCGCTTCCGGAATGATTTTATGTCGGATGCGGTTTCTGGCATAATCCACGGATGCATTGGTTTCATCCTCCATCCAAGGAATATTCCGTTCTTTCAGATAGGCTTCGATTTCCTTACGGCTTACATTCATAAGGGGCCGGATTACATCCCCCGCAACCGGCTGTATGCCACCCAAGCCTTTTAAGTTGCTTCCTCTAAAAAGATGAAAAAGGAGGGTTTCGCCACAATCCTCAATATTATGTGCCACAGCGATTTTACAGGATTTGTATTCCTTTTGTATTTTATGGAAAAAACCGTAGCGAACCAGGCGACCGGCCTCCTCGAAAGACATTTTATATTCATTCGCCGCTGCCTGTACATCTGCCCGTAATGTTTTACAGGCAATCCGATGCTTACGGCATAAGTTGCGCACATATTCTTCGTCCCGCGTGGCAGTCTCCCGAAACATGTGATTTACATGGGCACATACCAAACGAAAGCCCATTAAATCCCGCAACTCCATAAGCACAGAAAGAAGGCAGACTGAGTCTGCCCCACCGGAAACACCTACGATTAAGGTATCTCCTCTTTCCACCATATGATGTTTTTCCATGTAGCTTCTTACTTTGTTTACCATATTTATAAATATAGCCATTATTTGTGAAAATTTCAAGTATGGCGGGCATTTACGGAAGTGATTCGCCCTACAATAATGGTCATATCGTCCCGAATGCGACCGGCGCATCTACGAATGGTACACTGCATAAGAAAATTGGCTGCTTCTTCCGCATCCTTGATTTCCATTTTGCTAAAAGTCTGAAGCAGAGATTTCTCGTCTCCGTAGCATTCCAAAACGCCGTCGGAAATCATAAGTACCGCATCCCCTTCATTCAGTTCATACAAATTGTCACGCAGATAAATATCGTCTAAATCCACGGTACTTTTATCACTGCTTTCTCCCAGTTTTTCTTTTAGACGAAAGCCCAAAGGATAGTTTTTATTTTCTACCCGTTCCGCCCGTGTTCCTCTTCGTATATAGCTGTCACAGGCGCCATATTTACTGAAGCATATGCTTCCTTCCACCAAGTCGATAATACAGCCGTCCAAGGTAGGCAGATTATCCCTTCCTCTTGCTACAAACAAACCGTTTACCATGGCAGAAGCCTCCTCCAGTGTAAAACCGGTATCCATGTACTTTTCCATCAATTCCAATACTTTCTCGCTGTCCCGACATGCATTTTCTCCCGAACCGGCACCGTCGGACAGAAGACATACACGTTTCGTTCCGGTCACATCATAAATCAGGCAATTATCTCCCGAAACTCTTTCATTCTCTTTGGTTGCCACCGCAAATCCGGTCTGGAAAATATATCTTCCACAGCTTTCAAATATATAAGTATCATACTCATCCGACACAAAAAACAAATTCTCCTTGGCCGATACCAAGGGCATGCTAAAAATCTCCGTAAGCACACCGGCAATATCTTCCGTGGTATAATCCGCATTTCTTTGTCCCCGCATGGTCACCACAAAGCGCACATCTCCTTTTCTTTTTCGTAGCAGATATATTTCTTTTAAAAGAATACCGTGCTTTGCCAGACCGTTTTTGAGAATGCGCACCTTTCTTGCATTGGGCGCAATATAGGTCAGACTTTCGTTGGCTACTTCTTCCATCCGCTCCGCCAGTTCTTTTAAACGCAGGCTCATGATTTTACGGCTTTCCGTAAGAGATTTTCGATATATCACTTCTCTTCGGTCCGAAATGTCCGAAAGAGAATCATCGATTCCCTGAAAAGAGTATGCCAATTCCCGATAGGCATCCGCCAACAACAATATTCTTTTTCTACCAAAAGCAGGTAATAAATTTGCTTCCTGTTTTCCCATATCCGCTCCTCCATGCTTGTCCTGATTTACAATGCGATTTTTATATTTACTGCAATTCATAAACATAAAAATACCGCAGTCCGGGAGTATTATAACAGACCCGGGGCTGCGGTTTTTGTCGAAGCAAGATAGCACTTTGCAATCTTTTTTATGAAGTTTTCGACGGGTTTTGCTATACCAGTTTGCCGCCGCAATAAGGGCAGTATCTGGTTCCGTCGGGAACGCCGAGACAGTGAGGACACTGCAAAGGATAATTCTCCTTTTCTTCTTCCGTAAGACCGGCTCCGTCCATCAAGTGTTTCATGGTTTCCTCATCGTAATTCGGCATATTTTTGTTCATGGCATGGAAAGCAGCTTCTCGTTTCGCCTGCTCTGCCGCCGCAGCCGCCTGCTGCGCTGCCAAAGCCTCAGCCTCTTTTTTATCTACATATTCCTGCTGCTTCTCCTGAATTTTGCTTCCTACCGCCATAACAATGGCTGAGCCGATATATCCGCCCAACGCATTTCCCATGGCATTTCCAAAACTGTTATGGTTACAACAATGGCTATTGTTGGAAATTAAACTTCTGCTCACATTACCAACAATATTTGCCGCCGTATTGGTATTGGAATTATAGTGATTTCTCAAATGCTTGGGTTTTGTACTTAAACTGGATGTAAAGTTAGACATCTTGGGCTGGGGAACCGGTTTATAACGATTTGCCTCCGTAAAACTGCCCATGGCATTCAACGCCGAACCAAAAGCACTTCCGCCTTTGCTTTTTTTACCAAAACCGTTACCGATTTTCTTTCCTCCGAAACCGTTTACTTTTCTGGAACTACCTCTAAAAGCCATTCTATATCCTCCTGCCAAGGTATGGTTACCTATGGATTTATCTTTTTTAAATTCTGTTTTTACATCCATCATTTTATCATAAAAAACAACAGATGTGTAGTGTTTCAAATTATTACTGCCCGGTCGAAATGAGATTCGTCCTTATTCATTCATGGAACGATACCCCAACAGCTTTTCCCACTCGGGGATTAACTGCTTCGCACTCTCAAGCATATGAACTCGTTTTACTTCGTTATAAAGGTTTATATCAATCTCCTCTAAGGTCTTTCCCGATGTTTTTACCCAGCCCAGCAATGCTTTTGCCGCCATGGTTCTCCACCGGGTAATGGGGGACTGTATACAACTCATAATCATCTGCTTACCCTTACCGTAATGCAAATGCAAATACTGCACAACCATATCAAGCTTAATATCGCCCTGCACCGCGCCCAAACCAAGTTCATTTCCCATAGCGTTGGGGTATTTATCATAATTGATTTTACGGTCACACAAGTCCAGGAACTCATCCACCCGGTTTGCATCCTGCATAAAATAAGTACAGAACTTATAGTATTTCTCAAAATCCATTTTCATTAAGCGCAAAAGATGTTCTGACATATCGATGTCATACATCTTGGCAATCCGCATACACTGAGGCGTATTTTTCTCTACATTCTCAATGATAAAAGTATGAATATCCAGACGGCCCATTACCTCTTTTACCTTAGGTTCTATTTTTCGGGCATCCTCGATTTCACTTTCTTTAAAATATGCGGCAATATCCGTAATCAATGCCACCTGAACAGCATCCCAGTTATGTTTTTTACACTCTTCCAGATAAAATAAAGTTAAAGCCACAGGCTCATCCAACGCAGACATACCCTGACAAGGTCCCTCATCCAATAAGCCTGACATAATATCCGATGCCCCTGCGAACTCTTCATCTGAGAGATTTCCTTTTTGCAGGCGCTCAAACAAATCACATTTCATGGCGCATTCGTAGCCTAAATATGCATACATTACATCATTTTTGCAGCCGTGACACAGAATCCATTCTTTCTTTTCTTCCGTATCGGCAACCATCATCTCCACAGCGTTGATTTTACCCCAGCCATGAAGCTTTCTCGCCAATTCAAAATAAAGCTCCTGCTGCTGTTCCACAGGCCACCCTTTGGTATTCAAAATGACATAGTCGGTGAATTCATCGCAATAGCCCAGTAATTCAAAAGCATAACAAATCATCGAATTATTGTATAAGTCAAAAGGATACAACAAGGTCAAACCTAATTTTACGGATTCAATTTTTTGACCATGCTCCATAAAATACACCGCAAGCCTTCCCAATCGATTGGGATCATACTCTTGTTTATGAGACATGATATAAGACAACAAACCATCACGAATGGTGGCTGTTTTGAATCCTTTGGCACGTTTTTCTTCAAAGCTATTTAAGGCATCTGCAAAATCCATACCAAGATACATGTTCAATTCTTCGATAAAATCGCCGTTTTCATCTGCTATGGCGGTATGATGCCCGATAATTCCTTCCAATGCTCCGGGCGCAAAATAAATCTCACCGTTACCGCCTTTCTCCTCTTCCAAAACAAAATTTTTCGGCAATTCCCCTGTTTGTTTAATACATTTTTCAATTCTTCTGAATATACTTTCCACGATTTCTTTCCTTTGTTTATACAAGTATTATTTTATTTCAATACTACTGTCTGTTATAATAATCAATTCCTGCGCTGGGATTAAAATATGTTCTGATATAACCATCCTGAGATACTACCACAAATTCATTGGTAGCTTCCAAATAATACACATCATCTCCGTCTTCGGCTTCGATTTTGTGCAAAGTATCCGGATGAATAATCACTTTATACGCAGCCAGTTCATATTCCTCCGCAGAGTCAAATCCCATCTCTATACCATGCTTATCATAATGCTGGTCAAGAAGTCTCTGATTACGGAATGTAATCTCTGCCACGGTAACTTCTTCGCTTACGGTTTCCAAAATACTTTCTTCCTCGCTCACGACTTCATCTGCGCTATCGCTTTCTTCTTCATTGACATTTTCTTCTATGCTTTCACTTTCTTCCTCACTTACAGACTCCGTAACATCGGTACTTTCTTCCTCAATGACCGATTCTTCCACCGATAAATCTTCATTGCTTTCTTCCTGCGATTCACTGACTACCTGACTGTCTGCGGGCACGGAATTGGGCTGTTCATTCTCTTCACCGCCAAAACCGAAAAGCGATGCCACAATCACAATAATGGTTGCTATGGCTGTAATAATTACGCTGCCTACTGTCTTTTTACCGCCCTTTTGCTGATTGGATCCGTTTTTCATATTGTACTCCTTATTTATCTGCTAAATTTTTATCTTTCATAGATTATCGGCTTACGCCACTCTCTATATTATATCCTTTGGTTTGCCGTAGCGCAATCCATTCCTTTGCCTGTAAAGCCAAACTTTCCAGAATTGTTTTTATTCCGTGATATATTGCGTGGCGCTCTTTTTTCGTGGTTTTTACACAACCGGAAATAAAATTTACAATAAAATGCGCAATCCTTCCGCTTTCCCCGGCAATCAACTCAGGTATCCCTATTCGCTCTAAAAATTGAACCATGTAAAATCTCTGGGCATTCGATGTATTTTTAACCAAATCATCAACTATACGATTTAGTATTTTAGAAACATCCGTCTGTTCATCCCGAACAAACGCATTGCCCCTAACCAGAAATGCAAAAGGGTCATGTTGTCCGCCTATTCCCAACTTTTGATACCCATCTCTTACCTGCGCTTTTATAAAAACGGTCTCCCCGGGATAATCACTTAGCAACATGCCGATCATACTGCCCCCCGGATAAAAGTTATGCAACTTATGCGCAAGTTCGTCATAGCCGTCTTTATAATTCAGGATATACTCCGGGTTTGCTCCCGGGCCGTCAAAATTATCAATTCGCACCACTTTATCACGAATCATGGGATTGGACATGGCAAAAGCCGAGGTGATGTTATTTCCTCCCTTGGAATGCCCGGTGAGATAAATTTTATGTGCCACGGTTTCCTTCAAATAGCGGAAGGACGCCAGTTGCGCCCCTGTCCCCATCACCTGATATCCCAGCCGAAAATCTTCCGCCCAACCCACGGTGGTTTTATCGGTTCCCCGCATCGCAATAACTACCGTATCGGGCCCGCCTATCTCTATGGTAAAGGCTGCCCAACGGGTATCCGGCGTACTAAGGGACTGCATTCTGCAAATCATATTCCGACTATATCGCTTGCAACGAACCAGCTCTTTTATAAAAGTTTGCTTATCTTCAGAATATGCACTTGTAAACTCTGGCAGCTGCATAATTTTTGCAGCCAAATCCGGAACGGCAATCTTTTCTGTTTTCGTATAATTTTCAAAAGGAAAATAGGATAATTGCGCAAAAATTAACGCATCCACTTCGTTATAGTTACACACTGTCAACGCCTGCTTAGCATGCATTAAATAAGTATTAATATTTGAAATAACCTTCATGCTGCCTCTTTTATAAAAATACTTTATTCTATTTTTATTTTGATAAATTGCTTTATATACACAAATAACCTTCCGGTCCATTTTGACCGGAAGGTTATTACATAATACGATGTTTTAGTTTAATAAATTATGGCGTTAAGTTTATACTTACGCAATTATTTTGGCCGACTATTATAATGTATCCATAGTTCATTCCATTGCAGGAAGCTATTCTTTATCCGAATCGCAATTTATCATTTCAGATAACCAACGATATTTCTCCAACACATTATATATCGCATCCTCAGATAACACACCCCGCTTTAACTTCTCCGGTAATTTTCCCTGCTCATCCGCTTCGTAATCTTTCATCCAAGCCGAACTGCTATAATAACTTTCCAGTTCTTCCACCTGTTTGGGAAGATGATGAAATTTCTCAATTGCCCGTTCAATTTCTTTAATTGCGGTATCTATTTCGTTTAATATTTCTTCATAGTATTGGATTCTCTCTATCTGCTCCATTGCCTAAATTTCACCTTTTGCTTTTTCCAACACTTCAATTACCTTGTCACACCATGCGTCAAACTCCGGATCTTCTTTCTGACATTCGTCCGGATGCGCCATGATGTAATCCAACGCAATACGAACGCCTTGATCGAAGCGAACCGTAGTTTTCATGTCCGGCACGGCTCTTTTTAATTTGCTGTTATCAAAGACTACCGAAACCGACTTATCGCCAATGAGACTTCCGGTAAAATCATAACCGTATTTGTCTCCGGTTGCCGCAAGGAATTCCGAAGATACATAATAGGGCTTCAATTCTACTCCAAGGGCATCCGCAATGGTGGCATAAATCTGATTCCAGCTTAAGGTCTCGTCTCCCGTAATATGGAAGGCTTCACCGATGGCATGTCTGTTACCCATAAGACCAGTAAAACCAATGGCAAAATCTTTGTTAAAAGTAGCCGTCCAAAGAGAACTGCCGTCTCCCTGAATAATCACAGGCTTACCTTCCTGCATTCTTTTTATAACCTGCCAGAAACCGTTTTTACCATGCACGCCCAAAGGAATATTGCGCTCGTCATAAGTATGGCTGGGGCGAACAATGGTTACCGGAAAACCTTCCTCACGATACTTCTTCATAAGAAACTCTTCACAGGCAATTTTATCTCTGGAATACTGCCAATACGGATTAGCAAGGGTTGTTCCTTCCGTAATCACATAAGACGCCGCCGGCTTATGATATGCAGATGCAGAACTAATGTAGATATACTGTCTTGTTTTCCCTGCAAACAGACGATGGTCTCTCTCTACCTGTTCCACATGAAAACCGATGAATTCGCATACCGTATCAAAGGACAAATCCTTAATTTTCTCTGCCACATCCGCTTCATCGTTCATATCCGCAATAATCTGATGCACGCCTTCCGGAATTACATGATTACGATTTCCTCTGTTAATCATCCACACTTCCCAATGAAGTTCATTTACAAGGCGCTTTACAATCGCCGTACTGATAATACCTGTTCCACCAATAAATAATGCTTTCATTTTATACCCCTTTCTTTATGCATACCTCCACATATTATTCTGCTATTACCCATTTATGTAATAATGCAACTCAAATACATACCAGTTCTTTAATCCGTATCAAAAGCCTTGCCAAACTGAGTCTCATATAACTCGGTATAGATGCCGCCATCGTCCACCAGTTCCTGGTGCACGCCTCGCTCGGCAATGACACCGTCTTTTACCACAAGGATCTCATCTGCCGCCAGAATCGTGGACAAACGATGAGCAATAAGAATACTTGTCTTGGATTTAATGATGGGGTCGATAGCTTCCTGGATTTTGCTTTCCGAAATAGAATCCAGCGAAGCGGTTGCCTCATCAAAAATAAACAGCACCGGATCTTTTAACAATACTCTGGCAATGGATATTCGCTGCTTCTCTCCGCCGGATAATTTCAAACCGCGATTACCCACCTTGGTATCCAAGCCTTTTTCCTGCTTGGATATAAAATCATAGATGTTCGCCTTTTTACAGGCTTCAATCAATTCTTCTTCCGTAGCATCCGGTTTGGCATAGAGAAGGTTATCACGAATAGTACCGTTAAACAAATAAGTCTCCTGACTGACAATACCTACATTCTCACGCAGGAAGTGTAAGTCCAGTTTACGCACATCCACGCCATCAAAAGTAACCTCGCCTTCCTGCACATCGTACAGACGGGGAATCAGGTTAATAATGGTACTTTTACCGGAACCGGAAGGTCCCACGATGGCAATACTTTTACCCTTTTCCAGAGTAAAATTAATATCTTTAAGAATTTTACGCTCAGGCTCATAACCGAAGCCTACATGTTTAAATTCCACATTTCCTTCCGCCAGTTTCGGAGTGATGGCATTTTCGTCATTCTGAATCTCCACAGGCATGTCAAAGTATTCAAAGATACGGGTAAACAACGCCATGGAACGAATCCACTCTACCTGAATATTCAGAAGGGAATTTACGGGGCCGTACATTTTACCCAGCAAAGCCACCATAACCGAAATATCACCTACTGTCAGGGTGGAATCGTACTTCATAATCAAAATACCGCCCACAAGGTACAAAAGCATGGGGCCCACGCTTGAAAATGTGTTAATCACCACCATAAACCATCGGCCTGCCATACCCTCGCGGATATTTAGGCGAATCATACGATGATTGGCACTTTCATAGCGATTATATTCATATTCTTCCTTGCCGAACAACTTCACCAGAAGCTGACCGCTTACTGACAAGGTTTCATTTAAAATTCCGTTAATTTCATCATTGCATTCCTGAGCCTCACGGGTCAGTGTCCATCTGGTTTTACCTGCCAAACGGGTAGGAATGGCAAACAAAGGAATAATCAACACACCTATGGTAGCAAGAATCCAGTTCTCCCGATACATCAAAACCACAGCCACTCCCAGTGTGATTCCGTTGGATAAAATGGAGCTGAAGGTACTGGTGATAACTCGCTCCACCCCTGAAATATCTCCGGTCATTCGGGTGATGATGTCGCCTTGGTTATTTGATGTAAAAAAGTTCTGAGACATGCGTTGTAAATGTCTGTACATTTTATTTCGCATATCATAAGTAATGTGCTGTGCAATCCAATTGTTCAGGTAGCTTTCCGCCACACGAATCAGATTACCACCCAAAGTAACCCCAAGCGAAATCAGAATCAGGGTGATAAGCTTTTTTAAATCACGGCCAATCAAGCCTTCATCAATAATCCGTCCGGTTAACACAGAAGGAAGCAATGTCAGTGCGGATGAAATCAAAATACACACTAACACAATTGCCATCTGCTTCCAGTAGGGCAACAAATAGGAAAAAATTCTTTTTAACAAAGGCAATGTCACTTTGGGGGCATTTGCCTTTTCTTCTTCAGTAAGAAAACTTCTCATTCCTCTTCCGGGATTTGCCATGTCTTTTGTCCTTCCCTTTTACATCGCCATAAAAGCGTATCTTAAAATAAACACAATCGCTACAATCAATGTCAGGGGTTTAATCTCTTTAAACTTACCCAATAATGCTTTTACAAGGCAGAAAGTAATTAATCCCATTGCGATACCGTTGGCGATGGAATAGGTAAAAGGCATAAAAATCACGGTACAGAACGCAGGAAGCGCGTTGCTCATATCCTCAAAATCCACATCTTTTAAGTTGGAAAGCATACTGATACCCACAAAAATCAATGCAGGCGCAGTTGCTACCGAGGGCACAATTGCCACAAAAGGAGCCAACAAAATTGCCGCAATAAACATAAGTGATGTGGTAAGGCTTGTCATACCTGTTCTTCCGCCGGCTCCTACACCCGCGCTGGACTCTACCATGGTGGTTACGGTAGATGTACCCACCAACGCACCTGCTGCCGTGGATACCGCATCGCACAGCAATGCTTCTTTCATACGATGCACTTCGCCTTTTTCATTTACCATACCGGCCTGTTTAGCCGCACCATACAAAGTTCCGATAGAGTCAAACATATTTACAAGCGAGAAACTGATTACCAACATAACCACGGTAAAAATGGTTTCCACCAAATTACCATCGCCAAACAATCCCGCAAAATCCAATCGGAATAAGGACACTTCTGCAAAATCCCTAAACTGTCCGCCCAAATTAAAAGTAAAGTCAGACAACCGCGTTACCCCCAAAGGAATACCTACAATCGTTGCCACCACAATACCGATTAAAATAGACGCCGTAACTTTTTTATATGCAAGTACAGCTATCACCACCAAGCCAATCAGTGCAACAATACCACCCATAATGGCATTGATCTGCTCCGGGGTAACACCCTCTTCCCGCCATGCGGCAAAATTAAGCATCGCCACAAGGGTAGAATCGTTTCCTACCACCAAACCGGCATTTTTCAGACCGATAATGGTAATAAAAAGTCCGATACCGGGAGTAATAGCTCCTTTTATACATTGGGGAATTGCTCGAATAATTGCTTCGCGCAAACCAACCGCTGTGATAAAAATAAACAAGAGACCGGATATAAATACAATAACCAAGGCTTCCTGATAACTATATCCCAATCCGAGAACCACCGTATACGCAAAGAAAGCGTTCAACCCCATGCCGGGTGCCTGCGCAAACGGAACTTTCGCATAAACTGCGCACAGGAAAGTGCCGATAAACGCACCAATACAGGTACCGATAAACACACCGTTGTATACCTTAGATGCCATATCGCCGTCCCCCATAATCACATACGGATCTGACAGAATCTGCGGATTGAGAATCAAGATATATGCCAAGGTTATAAAAGTAGTTAAACCGGCAAGAATCTCTGTCCTCATGTTCGTATTGTATTTGTCAAATTCAAAGTATTTTTTCAGCATAAAATCCCTCCGATACAAACTGTTTTATACTATTGTCTATTATATCACGATACTTTTATGAACTACAATGGATAATTCTATTATTTATTCCATAAATGGATTTCATACATGCAATTTTTTACTTCATAAGAAATTCCTATAAAGTTAAAAAAACCTCCCTCGGATTACTCCGAGAGAGGTTTATCATTCAGTTAACTATGAATTATAACTGAGGGCCGGCACTTACTAATGCCTTACCAGCTTCATTTCCTTCATACTTAGCAAAGTTCTTGTTGAAACGAGAAGCAAGGTCTTTTGCTTTCTCTTCCCACTGAGAAGCATCTGCGTATGTATTACGAGGATCAAGAATGTTTGTATCTACACCGGGAAGCTCTGTAGGAACTTCGAAGTTGAAGATAGGAATACTCTTTGTTGCAGCCTTTTCGATAGAACCGTCAAGGATTGCATCGATGATACCACGAGTATCCTTAATAGAGATACGCTTTCCTGTACCATTCCATCCTGTGTTAACCAAGTATGCCTTAGATCCGTTAGCTTCCATCTTCTTAACGAGTTCTTCACCGTACTTTGTAGGATGTAACTCTAAGAATGCCTGGCCGAAGCAAGCTGAGAAAGTAGGAGTGGGTTCTGTGATACCACGCTCTGTACCTGCAAGCTTTGCTGTAAAGCCTGATAAGAAGTAGTACTTTGTCTGCTCCGGTGTCAAAATAGATACGGGAGGAAGTACGCCGAATGCGTCTGCTGATAAGAAGATTACATTCTTAGCTGCAGGAGCTGCTGAAATAGGACGTACAATGTTGTTAATGTGATCGATAGGGTAAGATACACGAGTGTTTTCTGTTACGCTACCGTCGTTGAAATCGATCTTGCCGTTTTCATCCAATGTAACATTTTCAAGAAGAGCATTTCTCTTGATTGCGTTGTAGATGTCGGGCTCAGAATCTTTATCAAGGTTGATAACCTTAGCGTAGCAACCACCTTCGAAGTTGAATACACCGTTGTCATCCCAACCGTGCTCATCATCACCGATGAGGAGTCTCTTAGGATCTGTAGACAATGTTGTCTTACCTGTTCCTGAAAGACCGAAGAAGATAGCTGTGTTTTCGCCGTTCATATCTGTGTTTGCAGAGCAGTGCATTGAAGCAATACCCTTAAGAGGGAGGTAGTAGTTCATCATAGAGAACATACCTTTCTTCATTTCACCGCCGTACCATGTATTAAGGATAACCTGTTCTCTGCTTGTGATGTTGAATGCAACAGCTGTTTCAGAGTTAAGGCCTAATTCCTTGAAGTTTTCAACTTTAGCCTTAGAAGCGTTGTATACAACGAAATCAGGCTCGAAGTTTTCAAGTTCTTCAGCTGTGGGCTGGATGAACATGTTCTTTACAAAGTGTGCCTGCCAAGCTACTTCTACGATAAAACGAACTGCCATTCTTGTGTCTGCGTTAGCACCACAGAATGCGTCTACTACGAAAAGCTTCTTGTTGCAAAGTTCCTTCTGAGCAAGAGCCTTAAGTTCTGCCCATACATCCTCTGAAATAGGATGGTTGTCGTTCTTGTACTCGTCTGATGTCCACCATACAGTGTCCTTAGAATTTTCATCCATAACGATGTACTTATCTTTAGGAGAACGACCTGTATAAATACCAGTCATAACGTTAACAGCGCCAAGTTCACTTTCCTGACCTACTTCATAGCCTGTTAAATCAGCTCTGGTTTCTTCTTCGAATAATACTTCGAAAGAAGGATTGTGCACGATTTCAGTTGTTCCGGTGATGCCGTACTTTTCCAAATTAATGTTTGCCATCTGATTAAAACCTCTTTCCTTTATTATTTTTTTATTTATGGGTTACTAACGACCTGCTTGACCAGATTGTAGTAATCCGTGGTAATTATACTAGATAATTAAGGCTCTCGTCAATAATATAATTGAAAAGATTTTATGACTTTTTAAAGATATTTAGGACTCTTCCACCACCTGTAGCATTTTGGCAAAGCAGTCTTTTAAAAGAAAACGCTCTTTTAATGCATTCTGTCCGTTCAGGGCAATTGCCCGGCGTTCCTCTTCATGGGAAAGATAATAGTCTGTTTTATCCATCAGTTCTTCCATGCTGCGGTACATTACCAGCTCTTGATCTTCTTTAAAATACTCTGCAATTTCCGGCTGATAATTGGTCAGGCAGAAACCGCCGCAGATCAAAATATCAAAGACTCGCTGTGGAATCCCCGATGTAATGGTTTTGGACGAAATATTCAAATTGATTTTACTGTGCTTAAAAACCAAAGGAACTTCATCGATATAGTCGGCATAGCCTTTTATTTCATAATTCTCCTTGTTCAAATCGGCTGGCAGCTTGGAAGTTGTATGTAATCGCATTTTATGCTTCCGGCCTATGGTGCGAAGCACCAGTTCTCTTTCTCTTGCAGATACTTCCATGCCTACGGCCTCTACCGCCAACTGCGTAGGCGTCACCGTATATTCGGGGCTTAAATATAACTGACATTTCTCCACCACTTCTTCTGCGGCCTTCTCAGACATACGCCGATCGACTATAAAAGTTCCGTATGTATGCATCTGCTCATCAATCAAGCTCTCCAGCTCCGCCTTGACTTCCGGTGTGAACACCGCCTTGCGATAACGGTTTTTATCTTCGTTATATAAATTACCCAAAAAGCAAATATCGCTCTTGTAAGCCACTTCATCCTTACATTGCCCAAAAGCTTTTTCCGCCCAATTTAAATCTCCCGCCAAAGGATAATGATAGCAATGCACCGCGCCCAATTTACGAATCTGCTCACATTGCACTTTATCAAAGCAGAATATGTAATTGCAGGGATTTGTCACGGTTTGAGAGTACAAGGTTTTCAAGGGACAGTCATAAATCCATGAAATATACGGTATCTGATTAATCTGACAAATCATGGATATTAACGGGAAATAATTGTAACTGAACACCATATCCGCCTTGCTTCCATGGAGTTTTTGCATAAACGCCATGGCAAATTCCGCATCCGCATGATAATTTTTTATCTTCATGGCTAATTCCACATAAGAATAGCCCTCTCTGTTCAGCATGTCACACAATAACGGTTCGCTTATGGCTCCCCATCGATAAATCAACAGCTTTTTCATTTTTCTTCCGCTTTCTTTTTTATAAAAACATCTTTGTTCTAAAATTACGCACCCAAATAATGACGATTTTTTAATACATAAGAACGAAGAATCATGTCAAAAATTACACCGATTACACCAAGACCTCCGCCCAAGAACAGATTAATAAACAAAAAGATAATGTTTGAAGTTAAAGCCTTGTCATAAGAAGCAACAATGGCTTGTCCGTCATAAGGGTTGTTACAGTTTCTCACAAAACTTGCATGCTTAAAATTATTAATGCATGCATAGATATTCCAGCAACCGCAAGCGATAGTGGTAATTCCCACACCGAAAATCAAAAAAACTAAACCAACCAGAATCTGATAAATTGCAATGCAAATCCAGATTACCGCACTTGCCGTAACCATGTTGGCAATTTTGCCGGTAACCGCATTCGGCATTTGAACGGCGTTTGTACTATATCCATAATTCACGGTCTGCTCATATCCGTACATATTTTGTTCTACCGTACTGTTCTGCATATTATCCATATTCATAATCTCCTTTATCATAGGCTTATTTTCATCATATCACAAAATTCTTTCTCTTTACACTACTTCATTTTTTTAATATACTGATGAGAGAACTATGTACATATTTTACATAAAATATAATAAAAAAGAAAGGAACAAAAATGGGCGAAAAATTTTCCAAATTTGTCACCACTACTATCATTATTTTTATGATAGGAATGTTCACTTCTCCCTGCTGGGTGCCGCTAGCGGAAATGCTGTCAATTTATCTGCAGGAAACCGCATGGTTGCCCAACGACTATGCCCGCATCACGGATGTGGACTACAAGGGAGTGGTTGTGGATGACGAAGAAGAAGGCAGTAAACTGCATGTAACACAAACCATTACTTTTGATATTCATGCCGCTTCTAGAAATCACCCCTTCTGGGAATTATGGCTTGATCTTCCGGAAACTTATGTGGATGGACTAAAAGTATACTACGATGTTCAATCCGTAACTCAGATTCTGGATGACGGCAGTCGGTATGTATGGGAAGAAAGCCCCGTGTTGTATTGGGACGACGAAGACTACACGGATGCTCCCTTAGGACCCTTTAAATGGTATCACAGCGACGGCCCCTACGACGGAGAACGCAATTATGAATGTCTCTTGTTTTATGTGAATGGTGTCTATCGCGACGAAATGACCTTTGAGGTGGAATACGACATCTATAACATTGCTTTAAAGTACAAAGACTGTTCAGATTTTTATCTGAGTTTACATGATGGTTCTCCTTTAAAGCATTATGAGAGTTTCCATGCGGAGATTCTTTTCCCCAACGAGGACATGCCTGCTCAGGGCAACTACTATGTCACTACATATGGTACCGACAAGGAAAGTTTTCCTGTGGAAGAATCGGCCACGGCCAACCCCGGATACTATACCTTTATCATCGACTTGGATGAGGATGAATTAAAATTCCATCCTTACAATACATTTATTGAATTCGACATGTTATCCTTCAATGAAGATAAGCATATCTTTACGGATTATGCTCCCGATAACATATATACCTACGATGTTTATTTACAGGAAGCTTATGACGAAAAAGAAGCGTATAACAATATGCTGACCGGCTTTGACATTGCCAAAGTAGTTGTATTGCTGATTATGTTGGCTGCATCCGGACTGGTTGTCATTCTTGCGTTAACCACCAAGAAACTGATCAAATCAAAGTTTACTTTCTTTGAGCCGACTCAGGAACTTGAAGTGTATCGTGACATTCCAAGCGATTTGGATCCCAACTTTGCGGCTGCTCTTGTTTTTGCAAGACATAAAGCCCCTAAAGATGACGGTAATGTTTATTCGGCAATTTTGTTAAGTCTTGCCCGTAAAAAATACATTAAAATCGTGGAAAACACTCCCGATGATATTCGTATTTTTATCTTAAAGAAACCGAAAAAGAGTGTGATTCCCACACCCGGCCAGATGACTTGGAACATCGATCCCATTACGCAGGAAGCAACCCCGGTTGTACCTCCCGCAGAACCTGTGGTGAACGACTTGGATGATGAACCTTTAACCCTGTGCGAAGAATACTACTTCAACCTTTTGGTACGCCATGCCGCAGGAAGCGATATTAACATGAAATCCTTCCAGCGCAGAATCAGTGCCGATTACGGTAACACGGATAAGTTTGTAAGAGATATGGAAAAATCCATCACTCACATTGGTGTAAAAGACGGCTACTTGCAGAAGGTGGATTACAAAGCACCCGGCAAGAAAGTAAAAGGTTACTCTACCACATACTTTGTAATGGCAGTCATTTTTGCATTGATAAACTTGATTACTTACCAGAGCCGTTTGGATTTCGCTTTTGGCGGATTTTTCATCTTTGCGGCAACATGTTTGGCGTGTGGAATCTTTTTAAGAATACGTTCGAGAAAATTTGTTCTCCTTACACAATTCGGAGAAACAGAGTACGAGAAATGGCGTGGCTTATATAACTTCTTAAACAGCGATACCTTAATCAAAGAGCGTACATACATTGAATTACCCATTTGGGAAAAATATCTGGTTTACGCAACTGCTTTCGGTATTTCGGAAAAAGTAAGTAAAGCCATCAGCATTAACTGCCCCGAAGCAGTTCAGAAGCAGAGCGAAATGCTGGTAAATCCCAGCTATCGTTCAAGACACTTCCATACATCCAGCCGTTCTATCCGTTCGGCAGTCCGTACCGGTTCCCGCACCGCAAGAAGCGGCGGCTACGGTGGTTTTGGTGGTGGCGGCTATGGCGGCGGTGGCGGTGGTTTTGGCTACGGCGGCGGTGGACGCGGCGGCGGAAGCGGCGGTGGCGGTCACTAAATTGTGAATTAAATTAAAACAGGTGCAGCGATTATTATTTGTTTTCAGGGACGCTCTCGCTCCGTTGTGCTACGCAGCGGTACATAGAATTGCAAAATACGCAATTCAAGTACCGGCGAGCACAAAGGCCCTTCGAACAAAACAATAATCACTGCACCTTTGTATTTACTTCACTTGATACATGTGGGCGGTAGTTTTGGGGCTACGCAGTATGTATCTTATTGCTTTAGTTTTTATATAATCGGTCTATACGACTCTTGCACCGCAGTAAGGGCAATTTCTTGTACCGTCAAGCACGCCCATGCAATGAGGACACTTCTGTGGATAGCGTTCCTTCTCCTCATCGGTCAAATCGTTTTCGTCAAAGAGAATCGGCATATCTCTTGCTTCATCCTCTACATTAAACAATTCCTCTTCCTTAAAACCAAACATACCGGCAATCATATTTCCGGGGAACATCTGCAGCTTATTGTTGTACATGGTAACCGCATCATTATAAAACTGTCTGGCAAAAGTGATTTTATCTTCTGTCTCGGAAAGTTCTTCCTGTAAATTTAAAAAGTTGGCGTTTGCTTTTAAATCAGGATAATTCTCGGAAACCACAAACAATGATTTCAATGTGGAAGACAACTGTTTGTTCATGGCAAGCTTGTCTTTGGCAACATTGGCGCTTAAATATCCGCTTCTTGCCGCAGCCACATTCTGCAAAATCTTCTTTTCATGAGATGCAAAGCTCTCTACGGTTTCTACCAGATTGGGCAACAAATCAAATCTTCTCTGCAACTGCGCATCAATCTGTGCAAAAGAATTTTTTACCTTATTTCTTGACTGCACCAGGCCGTTATATGTAACAATGACAACTACGGCTACCGCAATCACAAGAACTAAAATAAAAGCAATAACTCCACCAATAATCCATTCCATAAGCAAATTCTCCTTTTGTAAATTAATCGGATTATAACATCTATTTATTTTTTACGCAATATTCGTACATCTGCATCAGACAAATATATCTTTTACCTGTAAATCGCTAAAATTCAGCTTCAACGCCGTTGCCACTTCATCCTTGGTAAAAGTTTTATAAATCGTCTTGGAAATATACTTTTCTGCGGTTTTTATAATATAAGCATAGTCCGGTATATCATCGGGGAAATAGATACCGCCTTTACCCTTGTTTTTTAGCATCCAGCACAAAGCCGCCAACGCCGACATAGATACCGGCGTAATAGTGGGTGTCTGCCAATATGCGTACTTTTTATCTTTATCCAAATAAGACAATTCCACACGGTTTCCTACCCATACCGGGTCGAAATTTTCCCCTAAAAGAAGAATACCCACATACTCCGTTCCGGTGGCAATATGCTCCCTGTACGCCACTTGCGAGCGCTTCGGATACACATAGCCGTGGATAATGCCGGTTCCGTCCTCATTCTCGTAATCCTGAGGCTTGTCAGGGTCAGGTACCGGATATTCGTTTACCTTGGCACTTTTAAAATATTGCGTAGCATAAGGACAGGGCTGATAGAGAAACATCACCGTAGGGCGATACACCACCTTGCCGTCCTCATAAATTTCCAAATTCTTGGCAATGGACACGGTCTCCTCGTGAGGCACAAGGTAAGCGTCAAACTCGCCTCCCGGATAAAAGGTTCGACACCGTCTGTCTGCTGCCGCCTTGGTAAATTCAAGATAGCCTTTATCGTATTTTACGAAGTTACATTCATCTTCATAATCAATCTTCTCGTGGGTACCGATATTGATGGTGGCCTCGCTTAGCATTTCATACCAGAAGGACTCCATGCACCAGGTACTGTACAACAAATCATTGCTGTATTCCGCCTTCATCTCCTGCAAATCCACATCGTTTACATGAATCTGGCACACACCCAAGGCCCTTGCCGCCTCGTTAAACTTCCCCTCTTTTATCAGGGCTTTTAAACGCTTGTCTTTCTTAAATTGGGTGTTTACCACATACTCAATGGCAGCTTTTACGAAATGAGATACCAGGCCCGGATTATTTCCGTGATGAAGCACGATGGGGTACTTGTTTATCTCAGAATTCGCGTCACACTGCTTTCTCAACTCGTGCTTTAAATCATTCTCGTTAAAGATGCTGTACCAATGATCCGGCCAGTCTGCCTCACCGGTATTAAGATACATGATGTTTCGCTTGGCGCACCATTCACAGATGTCTCTTGTACCCACCATATCCGCGAAATCGATTAAAAGATCCCCTTCCGACAGATAGGGCTCAAACACGGTACCGTAATTCTCTCTGGTCACTTCCGCCGTTATAAAATTGGCCGCCAGTCCCCCCATGTTCATGAAGTCGTCAAACTCCTCCGGATTCCCGGTAATGACATAGTATTTATTTTCGTTAAAACGGATTTCCTTCGGCAGTTTCTCATAAAAACTTTTACCTACTGCGCCGAATCCAAACTGCACAATCCGTCCGTCAAATTTAATCAATCTACTCAACCTCTCCCCACAAGGGCTTACGCACCTTAATCTTTTTCGGTTCATTATCGTCTTTGGCAAACCAAATCTCCAGCTTTTTCTTCTGGAAGCCATAGAGAATCTTCCTTAAATCTCTTCCGATAAAATCCCCTACAACCACGATTTTATGAATATTGTTTTTGATAAAATAATCCGCCGAAGGCATATCGTGTGCATAGATGTCCCAACTGTTATCAAACACCGTCACATCAATGCGATGGCGATGCAAACGGTTGCTGTCCAACATAAAAACAGGAAGCGCCTCCTCTTTTAAATCCAGTTCGCGAACCACTTTCACGCCTTCCACTAAAGCCATACCCACCGACTGGTTATCCACCGTGGTTCTGGCTCCCGACTGCTCAATGGTTCCGTTAAAAAGCGGAATGGGGCGATACCCTAATCTTGCATAAGCAAGCCCTGCTTCCACGCTTTCCGCACCGGGCAAATCCACGATGATTGCCGCATCCTTAAACTTATCCTCCGACAAATCCGGCACCGGCACATCATGCAGAGTTAAACTGTACGCCTTGGAATGTTCATGAATCTCCACAAAAGGCACCGGGCGCACCCACTCTGACCACCTTTTACCCAAAGGGGCCCAAATCCGATATATTTCTTTATCTGTCATGATTTACTCCCCTTTCTCAATCAATACAGGCGTATCTGCTGCCGAGGAATCAATACGCATGGACTTACTGATGCGGGCATAATATGCCGCATGCTTGCCATCAATGGTATAACAGCCCAGGCACACATTGTATTTCTCACCATTCTCTCCCTCCAGGGGCTGCGGATTGAATCTCTTCTGGGCAAGATACTTCTTGGGATGCCATTTTACATCCTTCATAATTTCCTTATATTCGTTCCCTATACAGGCTTCCTTGATAGAGATTCCGTCACCTACTCTTCCGCAGGCAGGTTTATAGATATAGCCTTCCTTACCTTTTGCATCTTTTACTTCAAGGGTTTCCGGTAAAAGCTCACGCCAAGTTGCCATGCTGATACCGTTTCGTTCCAACTCGTCCCAAAGCAAGGGAAATCGCTTGGTCTGAGCGTACATGGCGATGGGATGGTTGCAGGTAGGCACCGTAGAGCCGTAATAGTCCTTGTAATACTTGCGTCGCATCTCAATCATCCATTCAAGAGGCGTATAGCGGTATACCATGTCCAGCTCGCCCTCATTACCGTCAAGAATACTGTATGCTTTGCCATTCTCATATTTTACATGGTCTGCAGCCCCGTAGAGCACTTCAAAACCGGCTTCTTTTAAACGGTCACCCAGGAATTGCATTACCTGACGGTCGTCGCTGTAAGAGGTACAGTGTACCAACATAATTCTGCCTCCGGGACGAACCTTGCCGGAGATGGCTTTTACCATGACTTCACCAAAATTCATGCACCAATATTTGTCGCCGGCACCAATGGTATCCAAGGCAAGCTTAGGCATAAGAGAGCCTTCCGCGTAACCGCCGGGCACATCGCTGTTTACTTCGCTTACCGCCCACTTCCCTTCCACCGTAGGATGAAAATCGTAGCGTTTCAAGCGAACATGCTTGTCTCTCTCGTAGTTGGTAATTTTATGTAATTCCCTGCGGATACGCTTAGGCAGAGCGAGAGGCTTTATTAATTCCTGATGTTGATTGATATACTCCTCCGCAGCCGTGGTTTCCGCATCAATGGCCTCAATCAGCTTCACCAGTTCCTTATGTTCCTCCTTGGTTACAACCACAGCATAAGGCGCCACGGTATTATGGTCTAAGTACTGAGGATCCCATTTGTAGCAGTCAAACATAAGGGTTAATTTATATTCATCATATTTGTCTTTAGGTATGGGAATTAGTTTCATACAGATTCATTACTCCATTCTCGACTATATTGGTTATATGCACATTTCTCTTACTATAAGATATCATATCTATCAAATAATTTGTATTACTAATTCATAATAAAATGTAAGATACTTTTAATATATCTACAATAATTACTCACCTAAAAAGACTGCCGCTTTCGCGACAGTCCATTTTATATTCCTATATTGATCGATTTCACAACCAAAAACCTACGGTTTCGGCGGCTGGTTCTGCGGTTGATTTTGCGGTTGCTTCGGCCCCGGTCTTCCGGGCATTCCAAATTCAAAATAACGGAAGAGCTCCGTTACATTGCTCGCATTTACACCCCAGTCAATCATCTGCAACGGATAAGTACATTCCGATGTGATTCTAATGTGGGTTCCGTTGGTAAAAGGCGTTAACACAATAATGATTTCTTCACCCCAAGAGGATAAATTCACATCTTTTCCCACTTTAAGCTCCAGCCCCTTAGGCAAACGCCGTTGCCCTAAAAAGCGCATATTTAATTTTGTTTTATCAATCATATGAATTTTCTGTACAAAAAAATCCATGGGAACCGGATAGAAAAATTCGCCGGTATGATTTGCTGCCATAACGCCACCTCCGCTTTTGTATTATGCTTTATAATCAGGATCTCTGTTCATGATTATATAAGACATTACAATCATAACATAAGGAACCCAGTAATTCAGCACAGATGCCCACATTGCATGTTCCTGCATTCCGTAAGTAATTAAAATATCGTAATTTACTCTCCACATGAAAATTCCGAAAATAATGGGATAAATCATCATTAATCCGTAGTATAAGAACACCGCAATAATATTCAGACCGGGAATTATCATCATGATCATAAGAACTACAATAGCCAAAACAAAGCCGCCGACAAGCCATAAATACCCAATAAAAGCCTTATCTCTGTCTTTTGTTACAATCCAATTAAAAATATTGAATTCTCTACGGGACAATTTTAAACGGATATACATCTCTCCGATAGGAATCCACGCCAACCACGCGTTGGGAAGTCCTGCGCGCTTCGCCATTTTATAAATGGGAATCGTTGTAGCTACATAAAAGCCAACAATAATAACGAAGATAAAAGCCCACATAAAAACAATAAATGCCATGCTTACGCCAAAAGTTGTCAGTCCCAAACCTGCCGCCATCATATCTTCCATTGACATTGAAGAGTCTGCGCTTCTTAATAATTCATTCATTTCTATTTCTTCCTTTCACACAATTCTTTTTTGTCCTTTATCTCTAACACCGTGTAGAACAATAAAAGGTTGCAAGAATCACAAATATTCTAACATAATAAATGCCTACATTACAATAACTTCCATAAAAGAATAGCATCTTACTCTAAGAAATGATAGAATGAGGGGGTAAATATAATTTTTATCCATAATACGCCCCAAGAAAGGAGCATGGTGATGGAACACATGAATATAGACGAGTTGCAACAGATTGTATCTGTTTGCTTGGACGAAATTATCAAATTGAAAGACGAAAACACCAAATTACGAAGTGATTTAAACAACACTTCCCTTCTTCTTACTGAATTGTTTCGCAATCAAAAAGATTTGGCAAGAAGCAACGAATCCATAAGCAACTCTCTCAATTTACAGGTAAAACATATCGATAGCCATTTTGACAATTTAAGATATGAATTAAACGATCCTGCTTTAAAAGATGACAGTATGTTTTATCCAAAATTTTATAGTATTGATGATACCATAAAAGACATTATCCATAATCGAAAGAGTTTGGCCAGATTCGGAGACGGTGAATTTGCTCTTATGTCTAACATAGCGCGACAGAAGTTTCAGCGTTTAGACCCTAATCTTACAGCCCGCTTAAAAGAAGTTATACAGGTAAATGAAGATGGTTTCCTAATTGCCATTGCAAATAATTACGGAGATTTATCGCAATACAATGCCCCGGGACGAGCCGGAATAAGACAATATATGACTGCTGAAATCAGATTACAGCATAAAGAATTTATTGACTTGAACAGAACTTATCATAATACATATCTTAGTAGACCCTATGCCTTATTTGCCGACAATCATACCAATGCACCCAAGCATAGATTTGATGCCCTAAAACAAATTTGGAACCGCCGGGATGTGATTATGGTGGAAGGCTCTCTTACCGGTCTTGGAGTAGGAAATGATTTATTTGATAACGCCGAACAAATCAGAAGAATTGAAGCGCCTGCCGAAAATTCTTTTGATAAGTATGATGAAATTCTGGCTGCGGCTTTGCAACACGCCAACAGCGACACTCTTTTCCTAATTGCCTTAGGTCCCTCCGCCGGAGTTCTGGCCTATGACTTATACAAAGCAGGCTATCAGGCATTGGATATCGGTCATCTGGATTTGGAATATGAGTGGTTCCTGGCAGGCACAGGCACCCGTTGTGAGGTAAAAAACAAATACAATAACGAATACCCCGGCGGAAACCAAGTAGAAGAAATCAAAGATCCAACTTATCTGTCCCAAATCATCTGCAAACTATAAATTTTTACCAATATAAAAGGTGGCGTAAGCATAATACTTACACCACCTTATTTTATGCGTTTTTAATGATTACTCTGTTTCAGCGTCTGCTTCTTCGTCCTCGACATTCTCTTCTTCTACTTCTTCGTCTTCAAGAACTTCATCTTCAAGTTCTTCTTCCACTTCTTCATCAATGTACTCGTCATTTAATTCCTAATCGTCGGTTACAACACCGCAGCAATTCTCTCTGCTGCCGCTCCCCTTCTGTTAAGTCTTTTGGGTCAGCAGACCGAAATAGAAGATAAAAAAGAAGCGATCGGCGATTTGGTAGGCGGCATTTTAAAAAGCCTGTTGAAATAATCCGCTTTGATATCGAAGATCTGTTTATAACATATTATGACCATAAAAAACTTCTTTCGGGGTTTTCCCGGAAGAAGTTTTTACTTTTGTTTTAATTCAGTTTCTTATATAAAAATCCTAAAACAACTTATACTGCCGATCTGAAATACAATCGATGTAATCGTATTCCTCCAACCGGTATTCAGGGGTGTTTGATTTCCATCTCTCAAACATCTCCTTATCATAGTGAGGGATAATCGTTGTTCTGCCCAGAGATTCCGGCAAAAGATTCAATCCTTCAAAATCAGTTAATCTTACGAAATTCTTATCAAAATCAGCAGCAAAAGCAAAGTCACTTGTAGCAAGAATGGCACCGGCACTTGCCCCAATATAAAAGCCTCCCGCCACTACAGAATTCTTGATTACCGTATCGCCTCCTGTTAAGCGCAACATCTGCGCAATCTGAAAAGTATTGCCCTCGCTGACATAGCAGAAATCAAAGGTTTTGGCAGATGCTTTTATCTCTTTGGATACATGCTCATCCCAGAGCACAATATTCTCTCTTGTAAAGCCCAAAGTAACCGCCTCATTGATTAACAACTCATTCACGCCATATTCCTCAATAACGCAAATCATCAGGCTTTTATCTGCAAGAAATATCTTATAATTCTCACCGATACATTTTTTTAAAGCTCTTTTTATGACTATGCGCCCGTCTTCGCAATTCAACCCACGGGATGTAAGAATAATTTTGTTACTCATGGGGTTCACCTCCATTTCTTTTTTCCGAATCTTATCGGCTATCTTTTTATTCTGTTACTGTTCCTCAGCCATTACTTCCTCAGCCGTTTTACCGCGATACTCTTCTTCTTTTAACATGGTGTCACGATTCAAGCCCTGCCAGCCACATCTTGCCGCCGCACCAATCTTGGCCTCTTCCAGAGTTTTATAACTTCTGATAAAATCACCATAACTGTTTACGCCGCAAGAAACAAATGTATCTTCGCTGTCCCAGTCCCGCAAACTCTCCTTTGTGAGTTCGGGATATGCCATCGGTCCTGTCACCTTAAATATGCGTTCCATAAACAATATGTACGCCTCAATAGGAGAATCTTCCGCAGTACCCATAGGGGCGATTTCCTCTTTCTGAAAAAATATTGTCCATTTGCAACAATAAATACCGTCTTCTCTTTTCCTAAAAACAAGACTGTAATACCCTTCAAGGGAATTGCCCAACATATTGTTGGGATGTAATTCTTTCCAAGTCAGGTCATCTGTGGTAATGGTTACTCTCTCATGCTCAGCCTCATTCATCGCCTTAATATCATCCGCTGACTTACCTGCGTTCCAATCTCGAATGCATGCAGGTAACACTTCATCCCAAGTATGCAAATCCACATCGTAGGGACTGCGACTCATGGTCCGACCGCATTCTTTACAGATGATATCATAATCGCCGTCTCCCATTCCTTCATACTCATGCAATTCTGCCCGACCGCCGCAAGTACAGGGTTTTATCTCCTGATCAAGCGCCAAAATATCTTTTACCTTTTTCCCCGAAAGATATCCTCTGATATCCTCGCCCAAAGAATGATAATATATCTCTGTTTCTGCAGTTTCTTCATGCATAATCATGTATTCTATCTCTTCACGCATTTTATGACCGCCTTTCTCATTCAAACAATTCCCGGTTAATTTCTTCGTCATACAAAACCAACGCAATCACGCCTTCAAAATCAAGGTTTCTTGTAACTACCACATCCACATCATATTTCGTTCCTAAGGCATCCACCTCTTCAATGGAATTCAGTTCAATAAAATATCTGCTGCAAAAATTTCCTCTATAATCCGGTAACGCCTTTAAATATGCCTCTTCACAAGGCCTTTCTTCTTCGGTAAATACAAAATGTTCTCCACCGTCCGAATTACATTTATTAATCAAAGATGCTCTTGTAATCATATACTCTGCCATATTATTATACTCCTCCTTATGCTATGAATCTACAATGTATTTTATGTGATATTGTATGTGAATGCCAGCAACTGATAGTTTAATTCTGAACACTTTTAGTTCACTTTTTATAATAAAAAATCACCCAATTCCTTGGGTGATTTTACTCATGTTCTGTATCAAAAAACAGACGCTATCGTTAAGTTTTGTAATGCTGTCACATCATCTATACCATATTTTCCTTCATTCCAAAAATATGCATATTCGTAGGGATTTTCATTTAATATAGCAGCTACAACCGCACCTCCGGTACGACCGGCAAGGAAGCAATTACAGCGACTTAAAAGATAGAGCGAAGTTAAATATTCTACATTCTTCTCATATAATTGTGTTGGCTCCTCTGTCAAAATCTTAGATAATGCGATGTTTTGTTCTTTATGGAAATACATTTCCTGAGATACCAGCAATTGCTCTCCGAAAGCATCACGAAATGCCGAAAGAATGCTTTCATCTTCCGTGGCCAAATAGCAATAGTCACATTTATATTCTTCCATTATTTTTTTTGCTTTGGCAATCATAGCCTCCGCGGCAGGTTGCACCGGATGATTGCGAGGACGCAAGGAAGTATAGTCCGTCCCCCTGCATAAAACACCCAAAATGCGTTTTTTACCAAAGGGAAACTTCTGCTCCACATTCTTAATCTCCTCTGCCAAGGTATCGGAAAAAGGCATATATTTTTTTATGGCATCCTTCCACAACTGCATATATGACGGATTGGTAAGTTGCTCCATATTGTAGTAAGGCATGAAATTCGGGATTCCGTCTTTTAATGTGCATATTTGTGCACTTGTTGCAGAAACCAAATTATGCCCCTCAAATGGCTGCTTAAAAAACAATTCCCATGCATTAACACTGCCACCGCTACTCAACGGTGTAAACATATTCTCTGCAAACTGCATATCAATAACCGGAATATATCCTTCATTCAGCGCGGCTACGATTTGCCCCAGATTTGTCATAATATGGGACGCCAATCCGGGAACCGGGTCCGTACGGCGAATGATGCAATATTGTCCGCGATAGAGTATTGTCTCCGTAATGATGTGGTTTAACACCTGAAGCGCTGCTTTCTTATACTCATTTGTAAATTCCCGTATTTCGCTTAAAGCATTTTTATACGGAAGAATCGTATCCGGCAGTTCCAAGGAAAAATAAATCTGATACAGTTGACCGAAAATCTGCTCATATTCCTTCAACTGCATAAAAGCGGTTGCCGTAGCAAAATGTATTTTTAATTCCTTGGCCGTTTTTAGCAAAGAATCGGCAAGTTCCAACTGTTTCATACCTCTCTTTTCCTCCGTAAAATTTTTCTGCCACTATGGCTTCGGTATGGCATTTCTAGCCCTTCAACCTCAAACCATCCTGAAATGCTCTACCTACTACATCACCAAGACCTACATAAGTATGATTTACAGGATCATAAGCAATAGGTTTTAACTTCTTCGGGTCGATTTTACCCTCAGTAAGAACGCTCTCGTCAGCGCATACATTTACAATTTCGCCCACAAGAATTTCATCCTCGTAACTTTTTACCTTACATTCCAAAGCCATGGGCAGCTCATTGATTAAGGGTGCGTTCACAAACTCACTCTTGGTTGCGTGAAAACCGGCTTTGGCAAACTTGTCCGGCACTTTATTTGCAGACTCCACGCCCACATAATCGCAAGGTACCACCGTATCTTCCGTAGCAATACTTACGGTAAAAGCTCCTGTTTTTATAAGGTTTTCCGTGGTTTTATGGGGCGACATGCTGATGGTGATTTCATTCATGTCCGTAATGGTTCCCCAAGCCGCATTCATGGCGTTGGGCACGCCGTTCTCGTCGTAGGTAGCGACAATCAGTACCGGCATGGGATAGATAAAAGGCTTTGCGCCGAAGTTTACTCTGCTCATTGGTAGTCCTCCCCTTTATTTATTATATTTCTGCTACATCTTTATATTATAAAACATCTAAAATCCTGCTTCTCTAATCGCCTTCACAAGTTCCTTCGCATACAACTCACATCCCTCCACATTAGGGTGCAAATCATCAAGAAAAAATGCCGATTCATGAGGTACAATCTCAAAACCGTCTACCACAGTAATGTTATCGTACTTCTTGCAAATTTCTTTTATTCCGTTACAATAATGTTCAAATATAGCCTCCAACCCGGGTTTATCGCCGCGCCATATAGGGCTGATGCATAACACCGGTGTATCACCGTAAAGTTCTTTTAAGGCTGTGTAATACTCCTCGACTTCAACCAGGCTCTCCGTTTCGAATTGGTTGGTGCCCATGGCAATGATTATTTTATCCGGGCGATAGCCGTTCATGTCTGTCAGCACATTTTTATCATAAATATAGCCCCCGATGCCCTGGTTAATGATGTCATATTTCAGGGTACGATTGGCGATGCTGACATAGGTCATGGACGAGCGCAAAGGTCCGTATCCCTGCGTAATGGAATCCCCCATCCACAGAACTTTCTCCTTCTTTACCGGCGGTGTAAAATCTCCGTCAATGGTAAAATTACGAATGAGCATGGTTGCATCTACCGGCAGATAAATCATAACCTGCTTTTCACCTTCAGGCAGGTCAAAAGATATTTTTCCTTTCGTTTTTAAATCTTTTACATATACGAGTTTTGAGAATATGCCGTTGATGTATAACTCCACGGAATCTTCCGAGCCCATCCATAAAATTTTGTACTCAAAAGAAACAGCGGTGGCACTTGTAGTAAACTCCAAAGTTTTCGCCGTGGATGCTATGCATCTGTCATACCAGAACTCAGACACCTGCTCAAAATATTTTATCTGAGGCTCGGTGTACTGAAACGCCTGCAAATAACCGTCTTCAGTTTCGGCAAATTCCAACGCGCCGAAATAGATTGATTTGAGTTGTTGAGTTGATAAGTTCATGCGAGTTACCCCTTTGTATTTTCTCCTATCTACTATTATACAATCCGATTTCCACTTCTTCAATCTTATCATAGAAACTTAATCACCACCATAATTCTTTTCTATGATTCCACAAAAGACCATCCCGTTTTAAACGGAATTTATTTCCCGACAGAGCATAGTATTATCTTGTTATTCTTAAATAATTCTGTTAATATATTTGGTAATAATAAATTTTCATTGTATTTAAAAATTATAATTTATTTCGGGGGAAGCTATATGTATACTAAGGAAGTTTTGGAACAATTTCCTTATTTTAGAGAGATTCTTAAGCATAAAGACTTGTCTACGGTTGTAGACTCCTTAACAGGTCTGGTCTCTAGAAGCTATATAATCGGATATATTCATTATTTGATTGACCAGAATATTCCGTTTACCTTAGCATTACTCGATTTAGATAACTTTAAGTACATTAATGATACACAGGGGCATAAAATCGGCGATGATGTATTGGTTGGATTTGCAACAGATATTACCAGATATTTAGATAACTATGGTGTTGCCGGTAGATACGGCGGAGATGAATTTTTGATTGTTAATCTTAGAGATTTAGACTATGCTTCCGTGAAAAATTTTTATTCCGAGATGTATGCAAATTATAATGTTCTTCGCAAAAATATTGTGCTTGAAACATGCGAACCTTTTATCACAGGAACCATAGGCAGTGCAACATTTCCGACAGACGCATCCGACTATGATTCTTTGTTTGCTCTTATTGACAAAACTTTGTACAGAGGAAAGACCAAAGGAAGAAATTGCTATATCATATATCTCGAAGAGAAACATAAGAATATTCAGATAAAACAGCTTGCCAGAAGAGGCTTAAATGATATATTTAATGATATAACTATAAGATTTGATACCAGCCATGGATTGCACGGCAAACTTGAGAGCGTTCTCAGTATTATGTGCGATAATTTGCGTATTGATAATTTGTATTATTTGGGTAAAGATTCCGTAGTTAAAAAAATCGGCAGCGACGATACCTTTGGAATTATATCGGATTTGGAGAAAATTGTTGTTAATAACACATATGCAACCAACGAGGTTGACGAATTTATAGATAAGGCTCCCAGCTTATATAATTTTTGTCTTTGCAAAGATGTATCATCCATACTCATAGTAAGGGTTGGGTTAGTGGACAGAACCTATGGCTACCTCATGTGCGCAGAACCACATACGAGACGTATCTGGCAGGATGATGAAGAAGCTATGATGTATTTCCTGGCAAGAACGGTAGCCGGCTATATTATGCTTTCCGGCGAGGAATTATAGAGATTATAATATTTTGTAAAACAGTTTTATAGCACATATTGCCTGTATAAAAAGCAATATGTGCTATTTTAATCTTTATATTAATCACAACAGTAGACCGGATATAATCGGAAACTTATTTCCCGGTCAGTAGCACGACGGTTTCCACATGGGTTGCGAAAACACTATGAATGTCATACCGCCCAATTTTAGGGGTTCGCTCGTAACAGGGAACATATCCACGGCAATTTTGCCATTTTGTTCGTAGTCGGAAACTTATCATACCGATTTTTCTCCTTTTGTCCGTTCGTGGAAACATATCAAAGCCGATTTTTGACCTTTGCTCGTACACGAGAACATATCGACTATTAATTATTTCCGTTACGGATAATCTCATATACTTCGTTCATGGTCCCAATTTCTACATTTTCAGCTGGAATCCTAATCGTTATGTTCTTCTGTCCATTATTTATTTTTTCTCTCTGCTCATCACTAATTGCCTGCCTGATATCCATAAAATAAATGCAATCAGGTGCTTTTATTGATACATAAAATAAAATCACAGGCATTCTATTCTGAAATGCATATCTAGCATTTGAAGCTGAAATATTACACGAAACATAATTGGGTGTCTTCTTCAATGGAACTATCTTCTCTGATGTGCCTTTTACTTGAGCCAAAGCAAATTTACCAGTGATGTTACCATCATCAAACAATTCAATGATTCCATCAATTCCATAATCTCTTCCTGTAATCTCTCTATACAGCAAGTCACCATTTTCAAATGAAGCATTTACCTTTGATTTTATAATATCGCAACTTCGAGTCTCCACTGCATGTGAGCTTATCCTTTGCATCTCCATCAATTCCTTTTATTTCTCTTTTATGTACTTTCCACTCTTGATTCTCTGGTCATCCGGCTTTTCTGCATCTGCTGGGATAGCCCAATATGATCCTATCTTTGTTGCACCAGGAATTCGGTCTTCAGAACACAGCACTTGTATCCTTCTGACGGATATACCCCACTTATCAGATGTTTGTTTAATTGATAAATATTCCATATTAGACCTCTCAACAATATGTAAAACCACGATTAACACTTCTTTTATATTGTATGCCAAACCACGAATAAAATCAATTAAAATAAGCAGCGGGATTTCGGGATTTACTCGGGATTTACTACCCCGCCGTACCCGCATATAAAAAAAAACAAAACATCCTTAGTCGTGATACCACCGCGCATAGTTCGTAATCTATTCAGTCCGACCTTTTCTATATTCTCTTGGTGTCACTTTGTATCGTTCCTTAACGAAAGGAAAGGAGGATACACAAAATGAGCAAGATTAAGAATTATATCAACACCCTTTTAGATTTCTACGAGCCATACTTCATGCATATCTATCGTGCATAACAAATCTAAAAGGATCTATCCTGTGAAAACTGAATATTGATTATAAACAGGCCATTCACATCGTGACATGGTCCTTTTTATTATTAAAGGACGGAACACACGAGTGTGAACCGCCCTCATAAATTGGAAAGTGCTTTATAATGAATTTACAAATCGCATGAATGCTTCCATGCCATCATCTGTTCTCTTATATACACCCGCGCATTCCAATACTTTTACAAACACCTTACTGATTTCATCCTGAATAATGTCATGAATATTATCTTTATTGAAAGAATAATTACCCATCCATTCCTCGACCCAGTCTGCATGTTTCTCAATATCTTCATTGCTACGAATATCTTTGCCTTCAAGAATGTACTCTTCCAAAATTGCCATCTCTTTTTTAAGTCGCGCCGGAAGAACTGCAAGTCCCATAACCTCAATCAAACCAATATTTTCTTTCTTGATATGATGAAGATCTGCTGTAGGATGATATACACCCCAAGGGCACTCATCTGTTGTAATATTATTTCTAAGAACTAAATCAAGTTCATATAAATCTTCATGCATTCTTGCAATTGGTGTGATTGTATTATGAGGTGTTCCATCTGTCTCACTAAAGATAAATGCGCTTTCATCTGTATAGTCTCTCCAATCACCAAGAATGTGATCTGCAGCTTCAACTATTCTGTCGATATTCTTACCTTGCAAGCGAACAACCGACATCGGCCACTTTACAATACCCGCAGTTAAATCTTCATAACCCTTTATGGTGAAAGTTCTATCATAAGGTGCTTTTGCCATAGCAAAAACATATCCACCACCTTGAAAATGATCATGACTTAATATTGATCCACCTACAATCGGAAGGTCAGCATTTGATCCAGCAGTATAATGCTTAAACTGGTCAACGAACTCTAGTATCTTTTTAAACACTGCTCTGTCTATTTTCATTGGTGTATGCTGCTTATTAAAAATAATACAGTGTTCGTTATAATATACGTACGGAGAATACTGAAGGAAATAATCCTCTCCATCGAGTTTAATCGGAATAATACGATGATTCTGTCTTGCCGGATGCGAGAAGTGTCCTGCATACCCTTCGTTTTCCATACAAAGTAAGCAACTAGGATATCCTGACTTTTTGGCCTGTCCAGCTTTTGCAATATCTCTTGGATCCTTTTCTGGTTTTGAAAGATTTATTGTAATATCAATTGGGCCATACTCCGTTTCTGTTACCCACTTTTCATCTTTGGCAATTCTATCAGTACGAATGTAATTTGTTCTCTGGCTAAACTGATAATAATAATCTGTAGCCATCTTACTACTTGTCTTCTGCAACGCCATGAAATTCTTTCTAACAATAGAAGGTGCCGGAGTAAGCAACCCCATTATCTTTGTATCAAAGAGGTCTTTTGCTGTAATGGTATCTTCAGCCATAATACCGTTTTCAAAAGCATATGCCATCATATCCTCAAGGATTTCACAAAGTGCTCTTTTTGTTTCAACTGTCTCCTCTGTAAACTCCATAAGTCCAAATAGTTCAAGAAGAGAATTTGTAACATAAACCTTGTCTGCCGGGTCAACTAGATGGCTTTCTATTCCATACTCCATCAATTCATTGATTAACTTATTAATCATAATCATCGCCTCCTATACAGTTTCATAACCGTGTGGATGTGACTGATGCCATTTCCATGCTGTATCAATAATAGTTTCAAGGTCTGCAAACTGTGGATTCCATCCAAGAATTGTTTTTGCTTTTTCACTTGAGGCTATAAGTGTTGAAGGGTCTCCAGCTCTTCTCTCTTCTTCCTTTGCTGGGATTGGATGTCCTGTAACTTTTCTTGCTGTATCAACAACTTCTTTTACAGTAAATCCAACTCCGTTTCCAAGATTAAAGATGTCACTTTCTCCACCATTTCTCAAATACTTCATTGCAAGAATGTGCGCCTGTGCTAAATCATTAACATGAATGTAGTCTCTAACGCATGTACCATCTTTTGTATCATAGTCGTTGCCAAATACAGAAATGTATTCTCTCTGGTTGTTTGGCACCTGTAAAATAAGTGGAATTAAATGTGTTTCCGGATTATGTGCCTCTCCAATCTGTCCGTTTGGATGTGCGCCACAAGCATTAAAATATCTCAATGACACAAATCGAAGGTTATGAGCTTTTGAAGTCCATTTGAACATTTTTTCCATAGAAAGCTTTGTTTCTCCATAACAGTTCGTTGGAAGAGTTCTATCCGTTTCTAAAATAGGAATGCTCTCTGGTTCACCATATGTTGCGGCAGTTGATGAGAACACTATCTTATCAATTCCATGTGCAACCATACTCTCTAAAAGAACTTCCGTTCCACACAAGTTGTTGCTGTAATACTTTAATGGGTCCTTCATGCTTTCTCCCACCTGGGAGCTAGCGGCGAAATGAATTACACCATCAATATCTTCCTTTTCAAAAACAGAATCCATGAACGCTCTATCTCTAATATCACCCTCATAAAATTTAGCCTTTGGATGAATCGCTTCCTTGAAACCTGTCAACAAATTATCTACGATAACAACGCTTTCTCCAGCATCAATCAATTCATATACTGTATGAGAACCGATATAACCAGCTCCACCTAAAACTAATATGCTACCCATTACCTATTCCTCCAATCTATAAAACTTTCATTCCACCATATTTTCTAATCTTTAATACGCTACACGCGCCCTGCCCAAATACCTTATCCATAATTTTCTGATACTCGGTAACAATATCGTTTTTTACAAACGCTTGAATAGTTCCTGCAAATCCACCACCGTGAACTCTGCTCACTCCGTTATCTCCAAGAAAATCCTCACTAATTGCAAGGGCAAGTGATACATTCTGATGTTGTACATCAGCATTAGAATATACATTCTGAAGGTATTTATATGACGAGTTTCCTGATGCCGCTACCGTTTTTAGGAAACCTACAATATCTTCATCTGAAAGGTATGATACTTCTTTCTGAACTCTTTCATTTTCACGGATAAAATGAATTGCTCTAAGAACGCCTCTATCTCCAACCTGTTCTCTGACTTTTACAATATTTTCAAGAATATCATCTACAGCAAGACCAAGAAGCACTTCCTTACCAAAAAACGCAGCCACTTTCTTCATTTCTTCTGGCACTGCCGCATAATCTGCTGTAAGATCAGCATGAGACCCCTTGGTATCCGTAATGCAAAGACTGTATCCATATTTATTGAGATCAAATGTTACTTTTTCAACCTTCGGATTATTTATGTCTGCAAAATCAACATGAACCATATTTCCGACAGAGCAAGCCATCTGATCCATAAGTCCACAAGGCTTACCAAAATACACGTTTTCTGCAAACTGTCCTATAATCGCTATCTCTTCTGCCGAAACACTCATATTATTGTATAGACCAGATACAATGTTTCCAATTAATGTTTCGTAGGCAGCTGATGACGAAAGTCCTGCTCCAATTAATACATCGCTTGTAATATATGCTTTAAATCCACCAATCTTATATCCTCTATTGGCTAAACCTGCAACCACACCTTTTATCAAAGCTATCGTTGTTTCTTTTTCTTCTTCCTGCATATCAAGATTTTCAAGTGATATAGTTGTTAATGTATAACCCTTTGAAAGAATAGAAACCTTCATATCATCTGTTTTCTTAACAATTCCTATTGCATCGAGGTTAATAGACGCTGCCAAAATCTCTCCATGCTGATGATCCGTATGATTACCACCTACTTCACTTCTTCCCGGCGCACTATATATCTCTACATCATCTTCTCCAAATTCTTCTATATAACTTTCAATCGCTTTTATATATCTCTGTTTCTGATAGGAAATCTTATCCTCATCAACATAAATATCTAAAAACAGATTGTCGTAATTACCATTTTCAATTTCTGAAATTATTCTTCTTGTTTCCAAAGCTCTGACCTCCTATCAGCTTTTACAGAAAAGGCATTGTCTTCAAGGGATTCCCTATAAGACAATGCCCTTTTTATTTAGACATTATTATGCTTCTTTCTGAAGTTCTTTGTTTGCCTTGCGAGAATTGTAATCCGTAGATTTTACAGGTAAAACATTTCCAGTTTTGTTTTAAAAAATTGAATTAATGGACCGTTGAAGCAGGCATTTATAATTGTACCAATCCCTACTACCGACCAGATCCCCTCCCCAGATGCAGTGGCAAATATGATTCCGATAATCACGACAACAACATCTGAAAGAATCCTTGCTTTATGGAATGGAATCTTCTGATGTGTCAGTTTCTCGATTATAATTGCGACACTGTCATATGGAGCGATTCCCATATCTGCGACCATATATAATGCCACTCCCATAGATGCCATCAGCTGAGCAAGCAGCAGTGCAAGGATACGCAGTGGCAGATTCATCTGAATCTGCACTACATCATTCGCTACATAACAAATAAAGTCTGCAATGTATCCGACAAATACCATATTGATAATGGTCCCCGCACCAATGCAGGATCTTGCCTGAAAGAATACAACTACAAGAATGATTGCATTGACAAGCATCTGCCACGTTCCAAAGCTCCATCCAATAAATCCGCTGATTCCAAGATTCATTGCGCTGAATGGATCCACGCCAAATTGTGAAAGTCGTAAGAAAGATACACATAACCCAATGAATAATATTCCCAGTATCATTCCGCCGGTTCTTTTTGTCTTCGTCATGCTCTATCTTCCCTCCTGAACTTTTTTGCCTTTCAGCATATATATTCTGGATTCAAAATCAGTACAAGGAGTCACATTTCCTGGCACTTCACCAGCTGTCACATCGGATGTAATCAATCCATAATTCATCAATTCATCTCCATAATTTTCTGTATGATTCCATACATTTTCATAAACCATATCCGGGTTCAAGCCCTGTAATCTGACACGGCTATACGGCTGATTCACTCCATTTAAAACACGATAATAGCCTACGATTGCAAGCGTGCGGTCTTCATTTGTCACCATCCATACCGTCTCATTTCCTTCGAATGGACTTTTCAGACGATAAAATGTTCCAAACTGTAACACTTCTCGGTATTCTTTCATAAATGTGATCTGTTCTTTTACTTCTTTGATTTCTTCTTCTGTCAATTTGTTGAGATCCAGTTCATATCCAAAAGTTCCAAAGTATGCTACATTCGCTCTTGTATGTAATGGGGTATTGCGAAATACCTGGTGATTCGGGACAACAGACACATGGCTTCCCATACTGCTGAGCGGATAACACATAGAAGTTCCATACTGAATCTTCAGACGCTCAATTGCATCCGAATCATCACTTGTCCATCCCTGTGGTGCATAATACAGCATTCCCGGGTCAAATCTTCCGCCACCGCTGGCGCAGGATTCGAATAATACTTCTGGAAACTCATTTGTCAAACGTTCATACAAATCATATACACCTAGAATATATCTATGGAACACTTCTCCCTGTCTGTCTGAAGGAAGTTTGCTGCTGTAGCATTCTGTAATGCTTCGGTTCATATCCCATTTAATATATGAGATTTTCGACTCCGATAATAACTTTGCCATCATTCCGTAAATATGATCTACTACTTCTTTTCTTGCAAAATCGAGTACATACTGGTATCTGCCGTGTGATGTATTTCTTCCCGGTGTCTGTAAGATCCAGTCCGGATGTGCTCGATAAAGATCAGAGTCTTTATTTACCATCTCCGGCTCAAACCAAAGACCGAATTTTAATCCAAGTGCTTCAATTCTTTCTGACAGGCCTTTGATGCCATTTGGCAGAAGCTCTTCATTTGCCACCCAATCGCCAAGACCAGCTCTGTCATTTCTTCTTGCACCAAACCATCCGTCATCTAAGACAAACAGTTCTACTCCACATTCTTTTGCTTTCCTTGCAATCTCTACAAGGCGATCTTCTGTAAAGTCAAAATAAGTTGCTTCCCAGTTGTTATTTAAAATCGGTCTTGCCTTATCACGCCAGTACCCTCTTGCGAGTCTCTTAGCATACAACTTCTGGAACGTCTGACTCATGCCATTTAATCCATTTTCACTGTAAACCAGAACTGCTTCCGGTGTCTGAAAGCTTTCTCCCGGTTCTAATTTCCAATCGAATCCTTCCGGATTGATCCCGGCTGTAATTCGTGTCACATCATGTGTATCTACTTCTGCCTGCATACGGAAATTTCCACTGTATACAAGGCTTATTCCAATTGCTTCTCCTGCATTTTCATCTGTGTTGTGACGTTTTAAAGCAAGGAACGGATTATGTTCGTGAGAAGAATTTCCGCGCATGCTGTCGATAGCTGTTATGCCATGCTCCAATGTTCGATTCTTTATATAGCGCTCTCTGGACCACGCACCGGACAACTGCATCCATTCATAATCCTTATCCGGAAGATCCAGGCTTAAGCTCATCATATTTAATGCATGCAGATTTTTCTCACCGGCATTTTCAATATAAGCACTTCTTGCAATTGCACTATATTCATCAAAAATCGTATATAAAAGCGCCAGTTTTGCACCAGTCAAAGCGTCTTTCAGAAAGATGCGCAATGTCTGCGCTTCCTCCTCGGACTCTGTGTAAGTTGCCGGCAATCCGGAGAGTTTCGGTTTTCCGGCAATAATCTCATAGCTTTCAAATTGGAACTCACTGATTCTGCTGCCATTTTCCTGCAACAATTCAATTGCCGGATGTCTGTAATCTGTCGTACCGTAAACCGGATATTCCTGTCGAATATGTTCCAATGAAAAAGTACGATCCCACTCATATATATACGATGTCATTGGGCGTTCACATTTTTCAACCAGATAAGAAAAATTTGCTTTATCATGAAGTCGTTTTCCAAAATATAATTGTCCCAGATGTCCATTTTCTAATACACATAAGATATAACTGATTTTTTCATTGTATAAATGGAAAGTTTTCGTTTCCTCGTGAAAAATAATCTGTCTCATATACTACCCCTTTTATAATTGAATTGTTGACTCTTAAGCTGTCTGCTTTTTCGCATGCATTTCATTTACTTTTCTTGTGATTTCTTCCATCTTCTCACCTTTTAAAGTGTAGTATTTTTTGTAAATACCAAAGCTAGCAAATGCAAGAATGATTGGAATTACAATCATTAACACGCGAATACCCATTACTGTTGCTGCGCTCTGCGTTACCGCTTTTGCGTTGTATCCTACAATCTGAAGACCAATTCCTGTTAATCCACCTGCTGCTGCCGTAGCTGCCTTCATAAGGAATGTCTGTGCAGAGCATGTTACACTTTCATTTCGTACACCAAATTTCACTTCTCCATAGTCGATAACATCTGCCATACAGCATGTTGTTACTCCAAGTGAAAGACCTGAGCCGAAGAAAAGTAATGCACAACATACAATAACTAACACCTTGCTCTGTGGTGCTACATATCCTGCTGCACCGAGCAGTACAAATCCAACAATCGGAAGTCCGCATGCAAATGCGTATACTTTTTCACGGCTAATTTTTTCTGCGATTTTCGGGAAGAATAAAAGTCCTGCCATCTCAGCAATAATCGCAAGTCCAAAAATAGAATACAGATATTCATCATGGCATACACATTTGAAATAATATACAGCAAAGCTTTTTGCAATCTGTGTACAAAGGTTAAATGTCAAAAGTAATCCGATAAATGCAAGCAACTGATCATTTTTTACAATTACCTGAAATGCCTGTTTCAGACTTGTCTTTTCTGCTGATGTACCTAATGTTGATTCCTCTTTTACATTAAATACAGTAATGCCGATTGTAACGATGAAAATAACTGCGATAATGATTGCGAAAAGTGTATATCCTTTTTCTGCGTAGAGATTGCTCTCGCCTGCAACTTTGTTCAGGTAGTTGATAATATAAAGCCCAAATGTTGCTACTGAAAATCCTGCAAGACTTGCGAAAAATCTTGGAATTACGGATACTTTCTCACGTTCGTGCGGGTCATTTGTCAAGTTCGGAAGCCATGACCAATAAGGGACATCCATGATCGTATAAGTCATTCCATATAAGATGTACATAACAGATACATATACGTACAATGCTGTTCCTGACAGGTTAAAGCTGTGGAATAACAAAACAAATACAACTGAGTTTACTAATGTTCCGATTACAAGCCAGATTCTGAATTTACCAAAACGTGTATGTGTATTGTCAACGATCATTCCCATCATCGGGTCATTAATCGCATCCCATATTCTTGCTACAAAAAACAGTACGCCGACAAATGCCGGTGCCAGATACAAAGTATCTGTAAAATAAAGCATTAAAAATGCTCCTACTAAATTACAAATCGCATCTTTACCGATCGCCCCAATTCCAAAGCACAATTTTTCTCTTGTAGAAGCATATTTATATTGCGGATTTTTCTGAGTTTCTTTTTGATTTCCCATGAGTCTCCTCCTCTAATACTCCTTTGATTATTTGTTAGCTGAGCGAAGAAACTTGTGCACTTGTTCCTTATGTTCGTTGATACAAGTATAGCGTAGAAAAAAAGACATCCGTTATACCTTTTTGTTAAGAGTTATATCCTAAATGTTAGGTATCGGATGCCTTTTTCAACATTTCGTCTATTCTTTTTCGATGTCTCCTGCATAAATTGTTTTATGTTTCTTGTATTCTTTCAGTTCATTTTGTACACGGATCAATCGTTCTCGGGCAGCCTTTCTGTTATCATTTCGATATTTGGTCGGCGTCATTCCCATTTTCTGTTTAAATACTTTTCCGAAAGCAAGTGAATTGCGATAACCACAGGAAACTGCGATTTCCTCCACAGACAGATCTGTAAGTGTGAGCTGCTCCTTTCCTCTGGAAATTCGAAATTCCGTCAAAAAATCCTTCGGCGAGATTCCAAGACTGTTCTTAAATATTGTATATAAATAACTTCGATTAAGTGCAAGATGATTTGCTATATCTTCTACTGTGATTTTCTGTGAATAGTAATTCTTTATATAGACAATTGCTTCCTGTACATGTATACTTTCCTTCGTATCATCCGCATATTGCTGAATTTCGATCCCGCGAGCCAGCACGGAGAAAAACTGATACAATTTTCCTTGAAGATAGTATATATTTTCCGCAGTTGAGTACGTATGCCGAAGCATTTCAAATACAATTTCTTCCAGCTCTTTTCCATATTCACATTCGCACGTAAGCTGACGACTGTTCAGTCCAAGATCTCTGACAAATCTCTGTGCTTCCGTACCACCAAATCCTACCCAAATGTAAGACCATGGATCCTTTTTATCTGCCTGATAAAAGGTCAGACTCTCCGGTTCGATCAGAAAGGCCTGCCCTTCTTTCAGCTGATACTTCGTTTCGCCGACCTGATAGATTCCTTTGCCCTTCATTACATAATGCAAAATATAATTGGGTCTTGCGGCCGGTCCGTAGCTATGTAATGGTTCACATTCTGCAAATCCACAGAAACATAAATGAAAATCTTTAAACTTTGGTTTTAACAGTTGTAATACGTAAGAATCTTCCATAATATGCATCCTCCTGTTCTCACTATAATTATAGCGTTACTGGTTCATGTTTACAATTGAGCCCTTGTTTAATTATCAACTTCCCTTCAGCATTTGTTCCATCCGTCTCTTTTCTTCCAGAGCTTTCTCGTTTTGAATATTTATCTCTTCATATACTCTATACTGGCAGATGCAAAATCGGACATCCTTTTCCGAAATTTATCAAATTTTCTTGTTTTTTAATTCTCCATCAGTGTGGTTACTGTGTCATGGAGTGTAATCGCAAGATAGCAAGTACCTTGACATTTTAAGGCAGCTGCTCTCGCAGCCACCGAAATTTATGGTTTATGAATCTCTGCCGGCAGGTTTTCTGACCATGGCAAGAGATTTTCTATGAAAGAACAATTCGTATCGTTCATGTGTTTTGGAATCTCTTCCAAAAGATACTGTACATAATTGTATGGTTTTAGATTATTGGCTTTTGCGGTTTCTACAATGCTGTAAATAATCGCTGATGTTTTGGCTCCGTTGATCGTATCGATCATCTGCCAGTTCTTCTTTCCAACACAGAATCCTCGGATTGCTCTTTCGGATGCGTTATTATCAATCGGAACATCACCGTCTTCGAGGAATACTCTCAGATAACGTTCCTGGTTCAATGCGTAACTTACTGCATCTCCAAAAGTATCTTTTTTAGATACTTTTAAAGTTTTAATGTACGCAAAAAACGCATCCACAAGTGGTTTCACAACCACCTGTCGCTGCTTAAGTCGTTCTTCGGAAGAAAAATCATTTAGTTTGTTTTCTTCCCGGTAGATTGCCTGTATCTGTTTCATGAGCAGGAATGATTCGGATTCCTTCCTGAAAGGCTCCTTGATTGTGTTCAGTGCATCATTAAACCTGCGACGGCAATGAACCCAGCAACCAGCAATAGTCAGTTCTTCCAGCTCTTTTTCAAGAGTGTGATATACCGGATATCCATCCGTTACACAGATGCCATTGTATCCTCGCAGAAATTCTCTTGGATGAGATGTATTCCTTGTAAGCTGATACTCATAAAGGACGATCTGCTTATCTTTATACAAATGCCCGGAACGGTAAACCCACATATAGCTCTTGGAACCAGCTTTGCGTCCGTCATGATTTACGAGCACAGGAGTCTCATCTGCTTGTATCACATGATATTTATAGAGTTCTTTATGAAGATAATCATACAGAACTGACAGATACTCCTCTCCGAGACGGATACACCAGTTTGCCATGTTTTGTCTGGTAATACACAGACCATAACGTTGAAATTCCTGTTCTAATCGATATAAAGGTACCGCATTGACATATTTTCCGTTGATGATTGCTGCGGCCAATGAAGGTGAAACCAAGCTTCCGTGCAAAAGACTTTTGGGATGATCAGCTTTGACCATATGTCCGTCTGATTTGCTTGCATATACACCGATGTGATGTTCTTCAACTTCAACTTTTGCAGGTACGAAGTTGTATCTTTTGGAGATTGCATCAGGCAGCTGTTTCCAGCCATTAGCTCCAAACTCGGCTTCCAGTTCAGAATCTGACATGTAGTGGTCAACACGTTTTACCGGAATACCTGTCAAATCAGAGTCTTTTTTGCCTTTACGTTTTGGCTGCTTCTGAATTTCCAGAGCTTCCGGTTCGTCGGCATCAAGATCGCATATAGCTTCTGCTTCGTTGAAAAATACGATGCTTCCATCTTCTTCGCGAAAACTAATCTGACTAAAATCATCCATCTTTTCGGATGATCTGCCGAAACGCTCCTGCTTTGCAAGAATGATCTGTTCCATCATCTGCTGCATTTTTTCATTTGTAGCATGAAGTTCCTTTGTTAAAGCTTCAAGCTGCTCCTGTTGCTGGAGAAGAAGATGGATAAGAAACGACTTATCAACTGTATTTAATTGTTCTTCTGTATACTTGATTGCCATAATGAACCTCACTTCCTAAAGATCATTATAGCAGAAATGGCGCATATATGCCATTTTCGTATACTGTTAGCTTCGTCATTTTGACGGTGGATAACATTCCTAAATACCTGACTACTCTGGCATCGGTAAAGAGATCCATATAATTGCGAAATCCAACATAATCATAGGAACCATATCCCCTGTAATTTGTGAAACTATATATGACGCCCTTAATCATAGGCAACGTATTAAAGGCAAAGAACAATATTAGTACCGGTATGATCACTGCCCAGAATGTCTTATCCCGATTTGTCATTTTCTTTTTCATTGTGCACCCTCCTTTTCCTTCTGGTATTGCTGCACCTTTCGGATCAAATCCCTGTTATACCGTTTCCAGTCTGTGTCGAACCTTTTCAAGAATGTATCTGTTGCTGTTTCGCTACTATCCAGCAGATATGTCTGTATCATGGCATCAACACTCATTTCACTTGGATAATGATGATCCTGAAAATCTGCCATTCTGTCATTCTCAATATAGGTCCGCATTCCCTCTAATTCCGAAGGAATATCGAAATCTCCTTCCTTGCATGCAATACCGCCCTGTTCGTCAAGATAAATCTGAACTGTTTCATCTTCATACAGAAAACGAAGAACCTCATACACTGCTTCTTTGTTCTCACAGTTCTTCATGACGCAGAATTGCAAATCAATTCCAGAATTTAAGACATTCTCTTCCTCTGATTCATTTGCCGGAAAAGTGAAGGAATCAATATTTATTGTCGGATTCACTGACCTAATCTGTGGAATTGCATAACTGCCGATTGGATACATTGCAGACTGTCCCCTTGCAAACGCAGTACATGCATCATTATATCCATATGCATAGGGATTTGGTTCTGCATAATCGAGCAATACCCTGATTTTTTCAGCCGTCTCACGATATTCTTCCGTAAAAGTCGTATTTCCCATATTGACCTGATTACAGGTATCCGAGTCGGTCAGTCCGACTGCCAGTGCATTCCACGGTGCCAGACATGTCCATGTATCTTTATATCCTAAATACAATGGTTGTATGCCAGCAGCCTCGATTTTGTCACATAAGGCAAGAAATTCATCCCATGTTTCCGGAATTGTCCATCCGTGCTCTTCAAACATATCTTTGTTGTACAGAATTCCTGCAGCATTCGCTACATATGGTAACGCATAGGTTCCCTCCTGTGGCACAAACTCCAATTCTTTATCAATATCCAGATACGATTGCTTTACCATTCCGATTTCCTCAAGATCAGAAATGTCCATAAACAAATCCGCATCGAGGAAATTGGAGTAATTAATGTCTCCTCCAATCCCTACAATATCGGGGTAATCCTCTCTGACAAACCTTGTCTTCAAGATTGTCATAGCTTCATTTGGCGAATCAATCGTCAGGTGAATATCATCATGTGTTTCATTGAATCGTTCTGCAATCTTCTCAAAAGCCGCTACCGCTTCTGGTTTGTAGGAAACCAGTTCTACTTCCACTTTTTCACTTGACGAGCTCTGTGCACATCCTGTAAGACTTGCCATTACCATCATGATTCCTACAGCCACAGAGATTCCTTTCTTAATCTTAATCTTGATTTTTGACATATTCTCTCTCCTTTCGGGAAAATTTTCTTTTTAGCTTTTTGATAAATCAATTATAACATACCAATATGCCACCTATAAATAGCGGTATTTTTCATTTTTTATACCCAAATGCTTTATTTCGTGATATAATATCACATAATGACGCATTTTGGTATAAATTACTATAAGGAGTTCAAAATGAGTAACATATTCTTTAATATTTTTCCAAACGAGAATTTCATTGATTTAGGTATGTATCAATACGGTTATGAGCAGTGTGAACCCGGACATTCTTTTGGTCCTGCTACACGAAATCACTATTTATTTCACTATATTATTTCAGGTACAGGTACCCTCATGGCAGACACTGCAAAAGGGGAAACACAGACCTATTCTATTAAAAGCGGACAGGGGTTTTTAATCTTTCCCGGACAGATCACGACATATATTGCCGATCAGAATCTGCCCTGGGAATATGTATGGATTGAATTTGACGGACTGCGCGTGAAGGAGGCGATTGACTTGACAGAGCTTTCTGTCAACACGCCTGTGTATCACTCTCACTCCAAAGATTTACGTGAACAGTTGATGAATGAAATGCTATATATTGTCCATCATGCAAAGGAATCTCCTTTTCATCTCATCGGACATCTTTATCTCTTTTTGGATTACCTTACCCAGTCTGCGAAGTCAGCAAAACTGGTACAAAGTAGCAAAATGAGTGATTATTATATTAAAGAAGCAATCAACTACATTGAACAGAATTTTCAAAACAATATTACCATCGAAGATATTGCTGCTGTCTGCGGAATCAACCGTAGTTATTTCGGAAAGATTTTCCGTAATTCAATCGGACGTTCCCCACAGGAATTTCTAATGAACTACCGTATGGTCAAGGCAACCGAATTATTAAAGCTGACCTCCCTATCCATTGCAGAAATCGGTTCTGCTGTTGGATATGAAAATCAGCTTCATTTTTCACGTGCATTTAAGACAATTTACGGAGTATCACCAAGAGAATGGCGAAATCAACATAGGTAATTATTTTAACTTTTAATTCATGGAAATTTATTGGACAGCTTTCCGGTTCTTTTCTCTGGTTTTACGTGTCTCGTCCTTTGTCTTTTTTCTCTGTCAAAATGGTAACACTATTTTCTTATTAGATTACATATATTATATCGTGCATGAAATCGGATGCCGATGGTTTTTGACCACTATTTTTATTAGTTTTTTACGTATGGTTACAAACACTGCATTTTCTATGTAGCTCTACAACTGGAAGTTTCTGTTGTGGCAAAAATATTACCTTTGCAGTTTCTTGTAATATCCTTCTACATATCCCAAATAGATTATCTCTTCTGCCGAAACACTCATATTATTGTATAGACCAGATACAATGTTTCCAATTAATGTTTCGTAGGCAGCTGATGACGAAAGTCCTGCTCCAATTAATACATCGCTTGTAATATATGCTTTAAATGGAATTGGCTACACAATACTTTAACGATAATTACAATACTGAAATAAACATTGAAGAATATGCGCTTTCACGAGGTATGAGTATAAGCTGGTTCATTAGAAACTTTAAAGAATATACCGGCACAACACCTATGCAGTATATTGTATCAACCAGAGTGACCAATGCTCAAACTCTTTTAGAAACAACCACTTATTCTGTAACTGAAATTGGAAGAATTGTTGGATATGATAACCCACTGTACTTCAGTCGTATATTTCATAAACAAAAAGGAAGCTCCCCTAGCAATTACAGAAAACAACTTGATAACGAATAATAAGCAAGCGACGGGAAACCAATCCCGGCGCTTGGCTTATTTCTTATACTTCCACCATCGTTCCACTCTTAAATTCTACTGTAAATGTTCCATTCTCATGCACCGTTATCTGTTCAATAAGCCTTCTGACCAAACCATCATCGAACTCATCAAACTCGGTGGTCTGATCATGAAGGAAATCAATGAGTTCTGCTTTCTTTTCCTGTCTGCCCTTATCTTCAGCAAGGGTTACCAGAATTTTCTGCTTTTCTTCATTCAGCCTATTCGATTCTCTTGCCAAATCTTCATAACCTTCTGATGAAGTGGCTCTGTCGACAAGTTCAAGCTGTACCGCTTTTATTTTCTCGTCAAGTTCTGCAAGTTCCTCATCTGCACAAATAACTGTCTGCTCCAGAATAGTTTCAAGGTTTTCGATTACCGTGCTTTTCTGCCCCACCACCTTGTTGATTGCTTTCATAACTGCTGCCTGCAAATCTTCTTCTAAAACAGTAGGTGCATCGCATTCGCCGGGACCATGTTCCACTCTTGTGCAACATCTCCATACCGTGTATTTCTTGCCCCTGTTGTTCCATGCGATTCTTCGATAAACATCTCCGCATTTTTCGCAGGTGCAGAGGCTTGAAAGGGCATACTTGCTACTGTAGATGCGTTTCTTCTTTCCGTCCTCGCCACTCCTAAGATTGGCTCTTCGTACCATTTCTTCCTGAACCCTCATAAAAAGGTCTCTCGGAATAATGGCTTCGTGGCTGTCTTCCACATAATATTGTGGTGCAAGACCATTATTGATTTCTCTTTTCTTTTCAAGCAGATTCGTAGTAATGGTCTTTTGAAGAAGGGCATCACCGATGTACTTCTCATTTGATAAAATCTTATGAATGGTGCTTGGAATCCATTTCTTTTTTCCTGCCCCGGTAAGTATTCCGTCTGCCATAAGGCCGTTGCAAATATCCCTATAACTTGCCCCTTCAAGGCACTCTCTGTATATCCTTTTAATAACTGCTGCCTCAGTAGGCTCAATGATAAGGTTTCCATCATCGTCCTTCGTATATCCAAGAAAACGATTGTGATTGACCTGCACCTTCCCAGCTTGGTATCTGAACTGTAATCCCAACTTAACATTCTGGGATAAACTTTCCGATTCCTGCTGTGCAAGTGAAGCCATAATGGTAAGGAGAAGTTCTCCCTTTGTATCCATCGTATTGATGTTTTCTTTTTCAAAAAATACTGCAATGCCCTTGTCCTTAAGCTGTCTGATGTACTGAAGGCAATCGAGCGTATTTCTGGCAAATCGGCTGATGGATTTTGAAATCACAAAGTCGATTTTACCTGCCATACAATCTTCAATCATTCGATTAAAGTCTTCTCTTTTCTTGGTGTTAGTACCGCTGATACCATCATCGGCATAAATACCCGCAAGTTCCCATCCGGGATTCTTGCTGATGTATTCCGTGTAATGTTCCACTTGCATTTCATAACTAGTTGCCTGTTCATCACTATCCGTGGAAACACGACAATATGCTGCCACTTTAATCTTAGGCTTTTCTTGTACTGCACCCGCTTGCACTCTGCATCTTCGTGCAGGAATCACTGTTACGTTCGCCATAACGTCACACTCCCTCTATTAATTCATACATATACTGTGCCTGCAAAAAAGGATTTTCAAAGTACTGCTCCTCTTTGCCAAATTGAAACCTTGTTGGAACAGCCTGTTTCTCCTGCTCCTTGGGTTCATATACTCTGCCAAGCTTTCCTGCTCTCTTTTTTAGTTCCGTCTTGACCTGCTCCATCGTATCTTCCGTAATAAGTGCCGGATAATAATCTGTTCCAAGATACTTTTTATTCAGCATCATTCTCTTTGCTTGACTATGACTAATCTCTATTCCGGATTCATCCGCAGCCGCCTGTAATCCAAGACCGCCCAGATAACCCTCATACAGTTTCTTGACGGCTGCTCCTTCTACCTCATCAATAACAGCCAGACCATTTACGATTTTATATCCGTATGGTGTATGTCCCATTCCATCAAATCCTTTCTGTTAATTTTAATCCGCACTTCATTTCAAATTGCAAATGATGTCGGTCTCTTACTACAATTCTATCTACAAATCTCTCGAATACATCTGCCTCAAATCCTGTCAATATGGCAGCTCCATCTGTATAATCCAGCAATTCTTTCGCTTCTTCGATATAAGCAATGTCTGTTTTCGCCGCATAGCTGATGCTGTCCCTTTCCGTAAGCAATCTGTCTGCCTCGGCAGATAAATCATTCATACCTTTTGCATACATGACAGGTTCAATAATTCCCTGCGCATACAAACCTTTGATATTCTGCTTTTTCTCCGTAATGAGTTCTAACTGCTCATCAATTTCATGGATTCGCAAAAAAGCATCCGTTTTATTACTATCCCGGACGCTTGCATAAAATGGCTTCAATACTCTGTTTCTGCCAAATATTAACTTGTTCATCATGGTTGCAAACGCCCTTTCCACATCTGCAAGGTCAATGTATTTCATATTGCACTTATCTTTATCCTCTATGTGAGTAGTGCATGCAAGAACTACTTTTTTACTATAAGTCTTGCGTTTATATGTGCCACCGCAATTCCCACAAATTACTCTGCCAGATAAAGGATATCTGTTGTTATACTTCTGGCTTTCAAGTTCGATTCCCTTTTCCTCGCGTCTTCGGTCAACCACTGCGTTGGCAGCCTCATACTCTTCTCTTGAAATGATAGCCTCATGGTGATTTTCAACATAATACTGATCTAATTCTCCAAAATTTGTATGACGCTTATAGGAGGAATCCGTATATGTTTTCTGAAACAAACAGTCTCCCGTGTATTTTTCATTTCGGATAATACCGTTAACCGTATGCCCCGTCCACTTTCCTCCCTTCTTAGTAGGAACACCTTTTACAGCAAGGTCTTTTGCTATATCATGTGTTCCTACTCCAACAAGGGTCTGTGCAAATATGTATTTCACTATTTCTGCTTGCTCAGGGTTAACAACCATCTCCCCTTTCTTCTTGTCCCAATCATAACCATATGGAGGATAAGAACACTTGAAAGTTCCATTTTGAAATTTCTTCTGAATACTCCATTTATTATTCTCTGAAATGGATAAGGACTCACTTTCTGCAATACTTCCCATAATGGATAAAAGCAATTCACTATCCATCGACCCGGTATCAATATTTTCTTTTTCAAAATATACTGCAATTCCAAGGTCCAATAATTTTCTTACGATTTCCAAACAGTCCGTTGTATTCCTTGCCAGTCTGCTTATGGATTTCGTAACCACATAATCAATCATGCCATGCTCACAATCAGAAAGCATCTGCATAAGAGCAGGTCTTGTATCCTTTTTTGTTCCGCTAATGCCCTCATCATAATAAAGTCCGGCATATTCCCATTCGTCATGACTTCTAATCCATGATTCATAATGTGCTTTCTGCGTTTCAAGGGATAATAACTGCTCATTCTGGTCTGTAGAGACTCTACAGTACGCAGCTACTTTTATTTTGTTTGCAACAGTATGATTTGGCTCAATCTTTGTTATCCTAGCCATCGTCTCACCTACCTTTCTGACAGTACCATTACCCCGTACTATCCAACTAATATCAACTGATTTCTGCTAAAAAAGGAGAGAAAAATCTGCGGTTTTCTTCCCTCAATTTTGTGTATTCTTTTATGGAAATAATGCCAGAATCACGCATTTTCTTTGCGATTTTTTCTGCCAAATAATAGTCATATTCTCTTTGTAATTCTTCCTCTGTCATTCTTGATTTTTTATACTTTACATTTCCCGGCAATCCCACTAATTTACACGAAGTATCCTGCACTTCTGCTTTAAGGGCAGAGGTACCATCTTCGTGAAAATACAAAGGATGAATAATTTTTGTGTTTTCCATCGTAGTACCTCCACCAATACATAAGAGCGATTCCACCGAACCGCCCCAATCAATATAATTATTACGCTTCTCTTACCTTAAGTGTCTTCACTGCCTCCGGAAGCACCAGCTTTGCATCCACACGCTGTGACATCACAAAGCCAATCATTCCACGGTCTGCGAAACGTTCTGAAAGACGTTTCATATTACGCTTTCCACGATCCCCAATCCAAAAATAACTAAAATCGCCAAAAAGGATTGGTGTGTTACCCGGTGTAAGGTCAGGAAGATATTTTGAAACATATACAGGGTAACCAAACAATGTCTCCGGCTCCTTATCTGCCAAATTGGAACTCCATGCAGGTCTTCCATTTAAATGCTTATATTTACGAAGAGAAAGATAGGCTTCTTCCGACATAACAAAAATAGCATTTTTACGATAAGGTCCCTTAACAGAATAAGTAAGGTCCATGGCATCATCCATTGAAATAATACCTCTTTCTTCTGTTTCTGTTCCCACTTCTGCCTGATAGATAATTCCGGTCGGCTTACCTTTTCCATTCCCTACAAGGAATGCCTCTTCTTCACGTTCTCCAATCGTTTCCACCATAGAACTATGCACATATTCTTCCAAATCAATTTCTGCATCTTCCAACAATTCATCCGATACAAGTACCGTAGCACCTAACTTATACGCACTAATTTTTGCTTGCCCAAATTCTGCATCCATGAAAGTCATCTGTTTTCCCTCCTGAATCCAGTCAGCGGTTCCGGTGGAATAAGCAAGCGAAATCTTCAAATCATGTGTAGTCGGAATAACATGACCGATTTGACGCATGAAGTTCTTTTCTGTAAGTGCTTTTACCAGTTTCTTCTCATAGGTATCCGGCACAAGGTATCCACCCGAGCCGTCACTTCCTTCTTTTAATGCATTTTCCGGCATTCCGGTCTGCATATGACTCCAAAAGGCTGTACGATATTGTTCTGCCTTTTTGGTATCCACTACAGGTGTTTCCACCTTTGTTCCATTGAATTTTGCTACCATTTCATCAAGGCGAGCCATAATGTCTGTAGCCACTAAATTTGTATTCATAATCAAATCCTCCTAAAATTAAAATCTTGTGTTACCCATTCTTGCACGGAGCAATCTCTCCATTGCATCATCCTGGGGTGTGTGTCCTGTAATTTCTGACATACAGTTTTCTTTTACTACTTGATAAATCGCATACCATGCGGTATTTGCTTGTTTCATGTATTCCTTCGCCATCGTTACATACGGAGAAGAAATCACCGTTCCTGTTGGTTTCTTGGCAAGGAATCCAAACTTGGATATTGCCTCCTCACACTGAATCCAACGAGCCACAGACATAGCATAATGCTCTATCTGCTGCTTTGTTACAAGGTGGTCGCACTTTCTCTCATGCAACCATCCCCATGTTTCCTGGTATATTTCTGCAGCGCACATGCTTCCACCATCTTTTTGCTCCGCTTTCATATACTCACTGACGGGCGGCATTTCTACACCGATAAGATTTTCAGCACTATCACCGAAATCCATAACAGTAAGTTTTCTGCCACCCGGATTACCTGTAGCTATTTTTTCTGCCACAGCTTTTGGTTTTCTGCCTGCACCGAGACGTGAACCGCCACGGCTAGTACCATCTTTTGCCATTTCACATTCCTCCTTGTTTGATTTCTCATTTTTTTGCGTTTGATTTCGCCAAAGTTATGCGTGTGACCCCGGCACCGTTCCCCAAGGAAAAAAGGTGTAGAGATTTACCTCCCCCTAGGGGCCTCCCACTACAATAATGGGGATAAAAAATGCCCGGCAGATAATCTCTGTCAGACATGTCTCTATACCCATATTTACTTCATCAAAATCTAAAATAATGTTTTGCAAAATGCTTTTGCTCTGGTTACCATCTCAGCATCCAACTCATTACGAGGTTCATTGGTTGTTGCTCCATAGAATACATCCACATACTCATCTGTAAGTTCCGGATGCTCCTCAAACATTTTATCCTCCAACTCGGATGCAAAACTTCCAACAGTGTCCACAGCCTTTTGAAGTTTCTGCCACTTTGCTTTTGTCAAAAAGTTCGATGCATTCACACTAAGTTTTACTGCCATCGTTTTATAAGTGCGAAACATCGCACCAAGTTCCTTGTACTGCTCCAACATCTTTTTTTTCATGAGTTCCTTCCCTCCTTCCACATATATTTGTAGCCACTCGTAGCCACTTGTAACCACTACAAATTTGCTACCGGCTACATTTTAGGCATTAAAGAAATGCCATAAAATCAATGGTTTCATGTGAATAAAAAGAACAATGTAACCACTGTAACCACTTTTTAGTAGAAACATTATATATAGGGGCAATTAAAATATTCATCCCCCCATTTCTTTTTATTCTATTATATATATAACTGGTATCACTCCGGGAAAGTGGCTACAGTGGTTACACTGGCTACGATACCTTCCCGGTAAGCGGCACCACATTCCCTACAAGGAAATCTTCCTCTACCGGATACAAAGCTTCCAACTTCATATTTAGGCATATGGCTCTGACATTGACTCCCTGTATTCGTTTCTGGCATTGTGTTCTTTCCACACCGCCCGCATCCGGATAAGATGCAATATAGCCTCTCTCCCTAAATCCTTTGATACATTTGCTGTAAGAAAATCCTCCGTCCTCCAAAGCACTGCGAAACTCACTTGCAATCACATAAACTTTGTTTGTTTCCACCATTCCATAGCATGGAGTTGCATGCTTTTCAAATCTGGTACGATTTGCAGCAATCCAGTCTGTGATATAAGCAAATGCCCTTACAATCACGTCTTCTTTCTCCTGCTCCTTTGCATTGCTTAAAAGAGCAATACCAAGTTCCACCGCATCATTCCAAGCAATATCCTTGTCTGCATTAAATACAGAAACTGATGAATACCAATCAGCTAACGAAAGAACGGCAATGGTATCCAGATGAACACCGATATCGCCTTTATTCAGATTTGCAAATTCCTGCACCAGCGTATCTCTCATAGTTTCAAAATCCTCGTGCATCTTTTTCTTATTCATAATCACTTCATCAATAAGATACTGAATAAACATTCTCCCGGCAAAGCCATGATTACTCTCGCTAATGCGATGAACCTCTCTGCCATATTCCGGATTACTAACAGGCTGACCGTAAAGTTCCAACACCCTGCTGTTCACACCATCCATGGAATTTTCACTTGCAAGTGGCTGTTCACCCGTACTAATGATGCTGTTTCTCCATGTAGGTACATCCTGAAGACCACCATTTTTAGCACCTCTTGTCTTCCCGTACCCATTACCGAGAGAATATACAATCAGTGACGGTGATAAGCGTTTCTCATTTAACACCTGCAATTCATCCAGTCCCAGTGGCAGATGTTTTAATGTTCCTGCCCTTCTTTCCAGACCGACTGCCGTACTGTTAAAATTACCCATCAGCTTTAATGGGTCTCCCCATATGGAAAGAGCAAATTTTAGGATTGCAGTCTTACCACTTCTGGAAGAATGCCACAAATGAAGAATGATAACTCTCATCTGTAACAGTTCTAGTAGCGGAGATACAAAAGATGCTGCTAAAATCGCCCTTGCGAATGTTTCCTCTCGTAGTTTCAATGCCATTTGCATCCAAACTTCAAAACTTCCACTTTCATTTAGACTATCCACCAGTTCGGTACCCTCGTTGTTCTCATATAAAACCTCGCCATCCACTACATAAGGAAAGAACTCATTCCCCATCCATCCGATTCTGTCTGTACTTCTAACAAAAGGAATCTTTCTCTCATTCTCAGACTCATAAGCACCAATATAGCGAACCACACCTTCTACATTATCCGACGATACCGGAACACCATAATCTGCATACTGAATAATCTTATTCTTATTAAGTACCGTGGATCTGGATGCCACAATTTTCTTCCACCTATGATTTCTCCGATAAGCCAGCTCATATTTCTCTGTACCATTGTCTACATTCTCGGTACGCTTGCTAATAATAAGCGGTTCACCACAAAGCGTTTCACAAAAAGCAACACCTTCTTCTGCTCTGACAACTTCCACTCCATTCGCATCAGAAATGCGATACCCTCTTGGTGTCATGGCACCCTTGGTATCCATTCCCTTCAAGTGAATTTCCGTTGGTTCTATGTCAAATTCATCCAAGATACTCCGGGACTGCTTTTCCGCCTCTTTTTTTACCACTTTCTCAAAATCACGAAGTCCGATTCCTGCCTGCTTTGCCATTGCCTTAATCTTGGAATACTCGATAGGACAATGCTCTTTAGCATAAGGAAGAAGTTTCACTACATACGGGTCAAACAGATATTCCATAGTAGGCTTTTCTTCCTTTATCAGATTTGCAATCTGCTCTTCTTTCGATAATAAAGAAAATACCACAGGTGCTTTCACACCACATCCACCTTCCGGACAATCGAATCCCAATGCATCCTTTATGTAGGCGCAAGTGCAAGGTTTCTTCGCCTTCCGGCATTGTAATACCTTGGTTTCCGTTTCTTCTACAGAATACCCCGTATATAAAGAACTCCATTCGTGTGCTTTTTCCGTTCCATCTTTAGCAAGTGTTATATTAGAAAGTGCTGCTTTCCATTCCGGCTCGGTAACACAATCCGGGGTATCTACCAGCTTACGAACAAAAGCGCATCTGTCCAATATCCTCTCTGCACTTCCAACCACTCGCTCATCCACTTCAAAAGCAGTATGCTCTACAACAGGCTCCTCATAGAACTTCTCGAAATCTTCTAGGGTATAAAAAATGCCGTTATCAACAATGACACGACACTCTGGCTTTTCATTATTTAATTTGTGATTCAAACTTCCCGGCGCTCTGAAACAATGTGAAATGTTAAATACCTGATCTATTTTCCAGCCTTTTTCTGCAAATGCTTTGGTTACAGACTTTCCAAACCCTTTATATATTGCAACCACACGCCTTCTCGTTTCCTCATCCGTTGTATCAATTGGACTTTCGAATAAATAATATCCATAAATCCCATAGCCGGAATCTACGATTACCGATGGCGGAATTGACAGCCCATTAAGGGTATCAATTGCATCCTGCTTTGTCGGTGGCAGGTTCTGTTCCTTATGAGCAGGTCCTAGCACATCAGCATCTACCTCTAATGCAATGACCGTTCTTACATCATCATCACCGCCTCTGATACCATTTGGCAAATCCTCTCTTCTACCATTGGGATTAATGTAAACATTTGATGTCTTCCCTTGCTCCACAATATATTCCCATGCAGCATCCACATCCTTGGCATCAAACTGTTTGTGGATTCCCTCCGGCAGAGTACTCACAACCTGCTTTCCCCCACCTCGAAAGATGTATTCTAACAACTCTCTATTATTCATTTCTATGCTACCCCTTTCTTATTAGAAGATTTGGAAGCTTTCTTTTCCTGCTCTACCATATGCTTTACTGCATGGTATGGTGTAGGGTCTTTGATTCCCATATCATTGTGCATGGATAAAAATTCCTGCTTCATTCTGCGATTTGCTCGCTGTCTTTCTCTGTTCTTCATAATCCGTTCTCCTTCCTATTATTTTTGACAGTTTTCCCCTTCGTCTTCGTGTTTAAGGTCGACATCCAAATGGGGAACGACCAGCCTTAGCCTAATTGTTTATTCGATTCGTGTTTTGCCCTAACTTCTGCAATACCATTTCTGACCATTGCTTTCTTGTCAGGACTTAGTTCCTTGCGAAGCCATTTGACCATGGTCATTTCGGAAATACCAATAGCATCGGCTACTTCCCACTGCTTCACATTTGCAATTCTGATTTCATTTCTCAAATCTTCATTACACATTTTTATTTACCTCCTTGACAGATTTTTGTTTCGTGTAATACAATTATTACAACATCATAATACTTGTTTACTCCATCTCTTTCAATAGGGGTTTGTAAGCAATATTGAATTGATTGCAATTGCATTACATTTAACGATAGGAGGTTCACTTTATGAGTTTTACAATGTCATTTCGAACCGGAAAAGATGGAGAACTTGTCTATGGTGAAAGACCACAATTTAGAGAAGAATTCCTAAAGAAAATCTACAACCGCAGATTAAATATAAAAGCTGGTCTGGGAGAAATGTTTACAGACTTTATTTCTATGGAAGGAAATATCGCAAAAAGCAATCATCCTTTTATTCAGGCTGCCGGAGATACCTGTGAAGGAATTACATCCGATTCTCACTTTCTTGTTCAGTTACGGGAATATGTGGATTTAGGAATTGAAAATAAAAGCTTTTTTGAGGAATCCTGCTTCATGTTTTTTCTAGAATCGCAAGGATTAAGCCTCCCTGCCATGCACTACACCTTGGTTATGAAGGAAGGACAAGAAGATAAATCTGTAGAAGATTTCATAGAAAAGAATAATGAGATGTCACCATTGGAACGAATGATGCGTGGATATGTGGCTGCAAAGAATGAAATCTACGATGTTCCACTCACCACTTACGAATGTGAGACTGTGGAAGATGCCTGCATAGCTTCCTTGCACTTCTTAATTACACATGAGTGCAATATCTTAAAGTGTCAGAACTGTGAAAAATATTTTATTGCAGAGCGTTCCGATGCCAAATACTGTGACAGAACCAGCCCTTTCAACACCAAAACAACCTGTAAAATTGATGGCGCTCAGAGAACTCACCGAACACATTCCAATGAAAACGATGTAGATAAACAAATCCGCCTAAAGAAAAAAGCCAGATATCAATACTACTACCGCCACAGCAATAGCGAAAAGGCTTGCAAAGATTATGATAATTTTATGGATACCTTAAAAGCCATGCAAATAGACCTAAAATCCGGTGCTATCACTAAAGAACAATTTATCAAGTGGCTTGATGAACAGTAAAAAGAGGCATTACAGATAACTCATAAATCTGTAATGCCTCTTTTTCAGTTCTATTCTATTGACAAAATACCATATGCAAGTTGCATTGACTTTTATCATCTATCCCGTAGCTACAACCTTACATTTTATACATAGTATATCTTCAAAACTACGCTCCGACAGGAACATTTTCCGAACAGATATGTTTCCGAGCAAACAATAATTTTGGTCTCTTTTATGGTAAGCAAAAATCGTAATCATCAAAAAAACCTTTATTTTAAGGCATTCTTTGGTGGTTACTACTTCGCCTTTGACATCAACACTACAGTCTCCACATGGCCCGTCATCCCGAACATATCCACGCATACAGCCTTCTTAAGCTCATACCCGCCCTCGCACAGAATCTTCAAATCCCGCGCCAAAGTTGCACTGTCGCAGCTTACATACACAATACGCTCCGGCCGCATTTTTATCATGGTGTCCAGACACTGCACATCGCATCCTTTACGAGGCGGATCCACCACGATTACATCCGGATGAAGCATATCCTCTTCCCGACTTGCCCTCTCATAAAACTGAGGCAACACTTCTTCTGCCTTCCCCACGAAAAACTCCGTATTGGTAAAACCGTTGCGCTCAGCATTGCCCTTGGCATCTTCAATGGCCTCCGGAATAATCTCCACACCGTAAACTTTCCCTGCGTTCTTCGCCATAAAAAGTGAAATGGTGCCGATACCGCAATACAAATCCCATACGGATTCTTTGCCGGTAAGGCCTGCGAATTCCACAGCCTTAGCGTACAACTTCTCAGTCTGTACGGGGTTTACCTGATAAAAAGAGAGAGGCGAAATTCTAAACTTAATACCTCCCAATGTATCCTCGATGGTATCGCTTCCCCACAGGGTGCGGATTGTAGTACCCATAATTACATTGGTTTTTTCCCGGTTTATGCTGATGGAGATACTCTTCATGCCAGACACTTCTTTTAGGGATTCGATTAATCGGTCTGCTGCCGGTAAATCCCCGCCGTTTATTACAAGGCACACCATCAGTTCCCCACTGACAAAACCTTTACGAATCAGTACATGGCGCACCAATCCTTCTCCGTTTACCTCGTCATAAGGCGGAATTTTACATACTTCCATCCAAGATAAAATTCTCTCAAGAATCTCTTTATTCTCTTTAACTCCCAACGCGCAATCCGTATTGGGGATAATATCGTGGGTTCTCTGCGCATAAAAGCCTGCCACAGGCTTTCCGGTATGCTTGTCCTTCCCAATAGGATACTGAGCCTTATTGCGATAGTGAAAAGGCTCCTCCATGCCGATAATGGGCTGCATAATCCCATCAATGTCTGCTTCTTTAAAACCACCGATACGCACCAGATTGTTGCGCACCTTTTTTTCCTTAAAGCGCAGCTGTGCCTCATAAGACAAGCACTGCAACTGGCATCCGCCGCAACGGCGATGATGCTCGCATTTGGGCGCAACGCGATAAGAGGAGGGCGTAATAACCTCCTCTAACCTTGCGAAGGCATAGTTTTTCTTAGCCTTCATAATTTTAACTTTTACTGTATCACCAACCAGGGCATCCTTGACGAAAAGGGTATATCCCTCCGCCTTGCCGATGCCCTGACCGTCTGTGTCTAAATCTTCAATGGTAACCGTCAGGCAGTCACCTTTTTTATATTCCTGCATAATATTCTTATCCTGCTTTATATTCTCTATTCGCCCTTGGTCATTCTTACATTGCCGTCCATTAACCGGTTGTAACCCAACCAATCATAAGTATCTGCCTTACTGACAATCTCGGTAAACATCTGGAGTTTAGCATCTGTATCGTCGGCATAATTCAACGCTACCGCTTCAATCAATGCCGGTGTTTTGGGCGAACCGAATTCCAACTTGCCGTGATGGGCAAGAATGCAATGTTTTAACTCTCCTGCAAGACCTGTGGGGAATCCCGGAATCTCGCGAATTTTATCCGACACCATCTCCGTACCCATAACAATATGACCCAGAAGATTGCCTTCATCCGTGTAATCATTCTCCGGGAAAAGAGACAGTTCTTTTGTCTTGCCGATATCGTGACATAACGCTGCCGTAATCAACAAATCCTTTTTTAAAACAGGGTGTAAAACACACAAATAATCACATAACTTTGCAACGCTTAATGTATGTTCCAGCAAACCGCCGATAAAGCCGTGGTGCACGCTTTTTGCCGCAGAGGACTGTTTAAAAAGTTCCACAAAATCTGCATCTTCTACAAATATGGACTTAAGAAGTTTGCTGAGATACTCGTTTTTAACCTTGTTAATAATCTCCACAACTTCAGCATACATTTCATCAATATCTTTCTTGGTAATGGGATAATATTCTTTTATATCATATTCCCCGGGCTCCGCCACGCGAAGCATCTTAATATTTACCTGCAATTTTCCCTGAAAACTGCTTACATCCCCATTGATATAAATATAATCATGAGCATCAAACTCCGAAATTCCGAAACTGTTGGGATCCCACACCTTTCCTTCAATAACTCCGGTCCGATCCTGCAAAATCACATTGCAATATTCTTTGCCGCTCTTGGTTGTGATATAATTTTTCTGTTTGCACAGATATATATCCTTTACCGCAGCTCCTTCTTTTAATTCTTCAATGTAACGCATAGTTCTATATCCTTTCCTTGCTTGATATTCCATCGCTTTTGTAAAAATGCTTAGTTCAAAACGCCCAAAGTAACCTTCATATCAATCTCGCGATATCCATCCACACTCATTCTCTGAATCGTTACGGTTATTTCCTCATTGGGCGCATGCTCTCTTAACTCGTTCACATACTCGGTTACATTTGTGACGATTGCATCATCAACAGCCGTAACCACATCACCCTTCTGCATACCCACCAGCATGGCCGGGGAATTCAAATCAACATCCACAACATACGCACCCTTAGGCACCGACAACTGGTTCTGCGCCGTGTCCGTTACATTGGTAACATACAAGCCCAAATAAGTGGTGTCTTTGGCGTTGGACATATTCTCAATCACCTTACGCAACTCAGAAATACCCACAGCGGAAATCTGATTCTTCAAGTCGGAACTGTTATAATTCTGGTTGATAATTCCAATAATCTGTCCTCTTGTATTTAAAAGGGCACCGCTGGCATTGCTGCTGCCGTAAATATCCGTGGTAATCAGTTTGTAATTGATATCGATTTCGTTGATTTCGTTGCCCATGGAAGTGATATTGCCGTAGCATAAGGAATCCTTAAATCCCAAAGGACTGCCTACCGCAATTACCAGATCACCCACCTGATTTCCGGTGTTGGAACTTCCGAGGGTAACATATTCATACGATGCCTTGGTATCCAAAGACAGGGTGGTCATATCAATGGCCAAAATGGCAAGCCCCGTATTGGAATCGTGCTTTTTCAGCGTAGCAGAAGCCTGAGAACCGTCCCCAAAAGTAATGAGAATCTCTGTCGCCTTGGACACAAAGCGATAATCTGCCAACACCAGCAATTCTTTGCCGTTGTCCGCCACAATATAGCCTGTGGTTTTATTTTCACTTTCCAGAGTGTTGTTGAACCAGTCCACATTGGAACTCATGGCAGTAACGGTAACCATACCTTTCTGCGCTTCCTGCGCCACCTGATACAGTTTGTCGTACATTTCTTCGTAATTGGAAAGCTGCAATTCCACCGTAGATACCGCATTGGATATATTCTCGCTCTGGTTCAACTCATCTTCATCCTGTACCATATCGCCGGGCAGCATTTCTTCCTCTTCCGCCGGAAGAGTTACAATGCCCACCCCCTCCTCTTTCTGAGGATTCAGCCAGTTTCCGATTACCGGCTCCAACAAAATAAAAGTTACACAGGCAACCAAACCGAACACCACTGCAAAAGTAGCCGTGTTCAAGCTGGTTCTGATTAACTTCTTACGGTTGATGGGCCGTTCTTTTATCTTCTCTTGTAAAAACGAATAATCACTGTCCTGATGTTCTTTCATATAAAATCACCTCGCGCCGCTTGGTTTTTACCTCTTCATTCCTCTGCGTATATTCGCAAGCCCCGCGCTTCGCGCTCTACTGTCTGCTTACGCAGACGGCTTGCTCATTATCGCGGGTAAAAACCAAATGTCGCTTACGCGCCGTTTGGTTTTTACCTCGCGTACAGTATACCATAAAAACTATGCAATAGAAAATAGCATTTTAGGCAAATCTATGCTATGATAGAGCCGAAAGGATTTAGTAAAAAAATGAACGAACGCGCATTACGAATTTTAGAATATGACAAAATCATCCGCATGCTGACAGAGCACGCATCTTCTCCCCTTGGCAAAAGGGAGTGCGAGGCCTTGTTACCCATGTCGGACATCCATACAATCAACCTGGCACAGACGGAAACCGCAGATGCTACGGGACGCCTCCTTCGCAAAGGCCGCATTACTTTTCAGGGCAACACGGATTTGTTCCGTGCAATCGCCAATTTGAATTTGGGCGGTTCTCTCTCGGCATCGGAGCTTCTTCGCATTGCCGCTTTGGCAGAATGTGCCGCCAAGGTACAGGATTACGGTAAAAAAGAGCGTGAAGAAGAGCCTTCCGATTCTTTGACACAGCTTTTTGAAGAACTTGTTCCTTTAACTCAGTTATCCCGTGAAATCCGCAGATGTATTTTATCCGAAGAAGAAATCGCAGACGATGCTTCTTCTACCTTAAAACACATCCGCCGAAGCAAGGTACTGACCGGAGAAAAAATTCACAGCCAGTTAAATACCATGGTAAATTCCACCTACAGAACATATCTGCAAGACGCGGTAATTACCATGCGAAACAATCGCTACTGCATTCCGGTAAAAGCCGAATACAAGGGCTTCGTAAACGGTATGGTTCACGATCAGTCCAAGGCGGGCTCCACCTTTTTTATCGAGCCGGCGGCAGTAGTGGAATTGAATAATAAAATTCAGCAGTTAAGCATAGAAGAACAGGAAGAAATCGAGAAAATTCTTGCCGAGTTAAGCGCCAAAGCTTCCGAATTCACGGTAGAGCTTACCACCAACCAGCAGAATTTAACCAAGTTGGATTTTATCTTTGCCAAGGGCAACCTGGCATTGGAGCTGAACGCATCTAAGCCGGTGTATCATGAGGAGAAAAGCCTGCACCTTCGCAAGGCGCGCCACCCCCTTATTGACAAGAAAAAGGTGGTTCCCATTGACATCCGCTTAGGCAAAGACTATGACCTTTTAATTGTTACCGGCCCCAATACCGGCGGCAAAACCGTTTCTTTGAAAACCACGGGACTTTTAAGTGCCATGGGACAGTCCGGCCTTCATATTCCTGCCGGAGACAACAGCGAACTGTGTGTATTTAACGAGATTTTTGCGGACATCGGCGATGAGCAGAGCATTGAGCAAAGCCTCAGTACCTTCTCCGCCCACATGACCAATATTATCTCTATACTTGATAAAGCCGATGATAACTCGCTCTGCCTGTTTGACGAATTGTGTGCAGGTACAGACCCCACGGAAGGTGCCGCTCTTGCCATCAGTATTTTGCGTCATCTCCATAACAGAGGCATCCGCACCATGGCCACCACCCATTACAGCGAGTTAAAAGTATTCGCACTTTCCACGGATTTTGTGGAAAACGCATGCTGCGAATTCAATGTGGAGACTTTATCTCCCACCTACCGCCTGTTAATCGGTATTCCCGGTAAAAGTAATGCTTTCGCCATCTCCCGTAAATTAGGCTTATCCGATGATATCATCGACTCCGCCAAAGGCGAAATCAGCGCGGCAGACGAAAGCTTTGAAGACCTTTTAAGCGATTTGGAACAGTCTCGCATCACAATAGAAAACGAGCGACTTCAGATTGAGGAATACCGCAAGGAAATCCAGTCCTTAAAAGAACAGCTGAACAGGAAACAGGAAAAACTGGAACAGTCCAGAGAACGAATTCTTCGGGAAGCCAACGAAGAAGCAAGAGAAATTTTACAGGAAGCCAAGGATACCGCCGACAAGGCAATCCGTGCCTATCAGAAGGGAACCACCATTCAGGAAATGGAGAAAACCCGCCAGAAGCTTCGCGACAAAATTTCTTCCAAGGACAGTTCCTTAAAAGAAAATGCCCCCAAAGCAAATCATGTGATTTTAAAGCCGGAGCAGATTTTAATCGGCGAAACCGTAGAAATTGTTTCCATGGGCATGAAGGGCAATATCAGCAGCAAGCCGGACGCAAAGGGCGACCTTTTTATCCAGTGCGGCATCCTGCGTACCAAAGCCAATATAAAAGACCTGCGCCTTGTGGAAGAAAAACCTGCTGCCAAAGAGAAAACCAGAAAATCCAATTACAGCGGCGCTTTTTCCAAATCGGCTTCTATTTCCCCGGAAATTAACCTTCTTGGCAAAACCGTAGATGAAGCCCTGGCAGCTTTGGACAAATACCTGGACGATGCCTATCTGTCTCACTTAAAAAGCGTCCGGGTGGTACACGGCAAAGGCACCGGTGCCCTGCGTAGCGGCGTACACCGCTATTTAAAAGGCGTCAGCTATGTAAAAGCCTTTCGCTTGGGCGAATTCGGCGAAGGCGATGCCGGCGTCACCATCGTGGAATTTAAGGGGTAAGAATTTTTACCAAAAATAATACGGATGTATGATATAATAATACAAATGATGTTTAGCGACGAACTGTTGACACATATTAAACCAAAACAGGAGGAACTATGGTATCCAAACAGAAAATTTTAATTGTAGATGATGATAACAATATTGCAGAGCTGATTTCCCTGTATCTTACCAAGGAATGCTTTGAAACCATGATTGTCAACGACGGCGAATCTGCATTGACGGCAGTAGAAGGATTTGACCCCAACTTAATCCTGTTGGACTTAATGCTTCCCGGCATTGACGGATATCAGGTGTGCCGCGAAGTTCGCACAAAGCACCAGACCCCCATTATCATGCTCTCTGCCAAGGGTGAGATTTTCGACAAGGTTTTGGGTCTTGAACTGGGCGCTGACGACTACATGGAGAAGCCCTTTGATTCCAAGGAATTGGTTGCCAGAGTAAAAGCAGTGCTTCGCCGTTATAAAATGGTGGCAACTCAGGCACCTGCCGCAACCAACACAGAAAAGCAGGTGGAATATCCCGACTTAAAAATCAGCCTCTCCAATTACTCGGTTATCTACAAAGGTTCGTCCATCGATATGCCTCCCAAGGAGCTGGAACTTCTTTATTTCCTTGCTTCTTCACCCAATCAGGTATTTACCAGAGAGCAGCTTTTAGATCAGATTTGGGGCTATGAATACGCGGGAGACACCAGAACCGTAGACGTTCATATCAAGCGACTTCGTGAGAAATTAAGCGACCATCCCGTATGGCACATCGATACGGTTTGGGGCGTAGGCTACAAATTCGAAGTATTGAAATAAATACTTTTATCGCGCCATAAGGCACTTATAAACTGTGTTTTAGGATTACTTTTATGAAAAAAACTCTGTACTTAAAATTCCTAATTGCATATTTGATTTTCGGCTTCTTCGGTTTTATTGTAGTGGCTACTTTCGTATCCAACATGACCAAGGAAATGTTAATCCGCAACAAAGCGGAGACTCTCTATACCGAAGCTACCCTCATTGCAGACACCTATGCTACGGACCTGTACAACAGCAAAACTTCTCTGGATATTGTAAAAAGGGAAATCGACATGCTGGATGCATACCTGTCTTCCACCATTTGGATTATCAGTCCCTCCGGCTCCATTATTTTGGACTCATCCAAGCCGGTTGATGTAAACAGTCCCGTTCAGGTAGAGGGGTTTGATCCGGCTGCAACCACCGGTAATTATTATAGCGTGGGAGATTATTTTGACAGCTTTGAAGAAGATGTGTTAAGCGTTTCCGCACCGATTATCATTAATTATAAGGTGCAGGGATATGTAGTAATTCACTCTACCATGGCAAGCATTGATGTTTTCGCCAATCAGCTTCTTAATATCTCATATATTATGTTGGTGATTCTCTTTGTATTGTCCTTGATTATCCTAATCTTTTTTACCAATATGGTTTACCGTCCCTTGCGTAAAATCACTGCAGCTACGGAGCAGTACGCCAGCGGTAATTTGCACTATCAGTTTCAGGTAGACAGCGAGGACGAAATCGGTTACCTGGCAGCTTCTCTGTCCTACATGGCCAGCGAGCTGGCAAGAGGCGAAGATGACCAGAAAAAGCTGGTGGCCAATGTATCCCATGACTTCCGCTCTCCTTTAACTTCCATAAAAGGGTACTCCGAAGCCATGCTGGACGGCACCATTCCTCCGGAACTGTATGAAAAATACCTCACCATTGTCCGTGATGAATCCGATCGTCTGATTAAGTTGACCAACAGTCTTTTAACCTTGAACAACTTAAATACCGACGGTATGATTCTGGATAAAAGTGATTTTGACATTAATGATATTATCCGCAAAACCGTGGCAACTTTTGAAGGCAGTTGCCGTCAGAAGCGTATTTCCCTGAAGCTGGTCCTTACCGGCGATAAACTGTATGTTCACGCCGACATGACCAAAATTCAGCAGGTATTGTACAACCTCTTGGATAACGCCATCAAGTTCAGCCACAAGGATTCCGATATCAAAATCGAAACCATTGAAAAGCACAACAAAGTGCTTGTCAGCGTAAAAGACTCCGGTATCGGCATTCCCAAAGAAAGCATCCGTCAGATTTGGGACCGCTTCTATAAAACCGACATTTCCCGTGGTAAAGATAAAAAAGGCACCGGTCTGGGTCTTTCCATCACCCGTGAAATCATTCGTTCCCACGGAGAAAACATCAATGTCATCAGTACGGAAGGCGAAGGCAGCGAATTTATTTTTACCCTGCCCATTTCGGACATTGAAGAAAATGACGAGGAGAACACCTAGTATTGTTTATTAGAATGTAAAATAGTTTAGCATGCAAAAACTCCCACGATTTGCTCGTGGGAGTTTTTAATTATCCTCATGCAAATTTTAATATACCTTTTTATCCAAGCCCATGCGACTGATAATTCGGTTAATTTCGAAATAAATCTTCTCTTCGTCCATGGTAAGAACCGTTCTGTTTTCCATGGTGATTTTACCGTCAATTATCACGGTCTCAACCTCGGAACCGTTTGCTGAATATGCCAGGCCTGCAATCAGGTTATTGTTGGGCATAAGAGAAGGTGTGTTTGTATTCAAAATCACCAAATCCGCCTTTTTGCCCGCTTCAACGGAACCGATGGAATCTTCCATGCGAAGCGCCTTTGCTCCGTTCATGGTAGCAATCTTGAAACCTTCCTTTGCACTGATGCACTGAGCAGTCTCGCCTACGCCCTTATGAATCAGGGTTAAAAGACTTAATTCATGGAACATATTCAGTGTATTGTTACTTGCTGCGCCGTCGGTACCAAGACATACATTTACGCCTGCATTAAGCATTTTGGGTACCGGTGCAAAACCGTTACCCAGCTTCATATTGCTGGCAGGGTTGGTTACCACGCTGACATTTTTATCTTTTAAAATAGCAATGTCTTCGTCTGTCACATGTACGCAATGTGCTGCGATGGTGGGACGGTCAAAAATACCGCTTCTTCTTGCCAATTCAATAGGCGTACAGCCGTACTGCTTCATACAGTTCTCAATCTCGGTACGGCTCTCGGACAAGTGAATGTGAATGCCCATATCGTTTTTGGCAGATTCTTCTGCCACAATGTTTAAAAAGGCTTCGTCGCAGGTATAGGGCGCGTGAGGTCCTAAGAAGAAGGACAGTCTGTCGCAATCCTTCGCCGCGTCTCTCTCTTCGTAAGCCTGACGCAGACGCATTGCCCCCGCTTCATCATTACCGCTTCCCACAAGGCCTCTGGAAATCACGGCGCGCATGCCGGATTCTTTTACAGCGCGGGTGGTCTGGTGAATGTTCATCTGCATATCGTTAAAGCAGGTGGTACCGCTTTTCATCATCTCTAAAATAGCAAGGTTGGCACCCCAATATGCATCTTCGTCCGTCATGGCATCCTCAATGGGAGAAATGGTGCCGAACAACCAGTCACCGAACGCCAAGTCATCCGCCACATTACGCATAAACGCCATATAAGAATGGGTATGGCAGTTAATAAAACCGGGCATAAGGAGCTTGCCGGTACCGTCGATGATTTTATCTGCGGTGCGTTCTGCCTCAGTAAGATATGCATTCTTTTCGATACAGAGCTTCTCACTGTTTACATAGTTGGTTGCCGCGTCTTTTACATCTGCAATAACGCATTTTTCATCCGTAATAACTGCCTCGATGATTCCCTGATTAACAACCACGGTAGCTTTTTCGATTTTATTTGAACCCGCTTCATCGGGTAAAATTGCCTGAATGTTTTTAATTATGATTTTCACTTCTTTTTATTCTCCTCATCCATATATTCCTGCACGGCACTGTCAACATTTTTACCGATTCGGGAAGTAATCAACACCAATCCGTAATAAAGAGGGATTCCTAAAAAAATAATCCAGCCCGGATGCCAGAAACCGCCTGCAATACCCAGAAATAAGTAGACTACAACGCACAAAACCGGGAATACCAAATGGGTTAAAATACTTGCTTTGCCGGAATGCTTAACCTTCTTAGCCGAATCGCCGCTCTGTTCTGCCTCCTTTGGAGTCGCAGGTTTTACATTGGCATAAACCGCCTTGCTCTCGTCATATTTAGGCATTTCATTTCCCGAATATAAAATGCGGTCGATGGACATTTCATAGGCTTTGGACAACTGCATTAACGCACTTGCATCCGGAAGTTTACTTCCTTCTTCAAATGCCTGCAATTCCTCCGCGGCAAGGCCGCTTTTCTCTGCTACCGCCTCTATTGTGAAATTTTTTTCTTCTCGTACTTCTTTTAAACGTTTTGCAACCTGACTCATATTTGCCTCCGTTTTAATTTGCTGAATTCGCATACTATGATGTATTTCATTTATCGCATTGCGCTCGGATATAGTATAACATTATTTGAAAGTCTTCTCAATCCTTCATAAAACTTCTCATGGGATTTAATTCTTTTGCCACCTGAAACAAATTGTCCTGCTCACTTTCAAGATATTCCTTCAGTTCCGCAAGAGCTTTTTCATCAAATCCTTCATTGCGCAACAATTCGCCGCCCGGAATGATAAACTCCGCGTTGGCACCTTTATCCGTAAACAAAACATATGCTACTCTTCTGTCGCCCAATCTTGTTATGGGCGAAATATTGATTTTCATTTCACTATTCATCGGCAGCTCCTAATCTGTATAATACTCGGCCTTAAAAGCCGCATTGCACTCCGCAATTTCTTTGGTTCCGTTAATATAATCGGCATACATATCCCACAAATCAATATCGCATCCGTCCATCACTTCATCTTCCGGAATCCAGGATTTGATCAAGGCGATTCTTTCTTCTTTTGTGGTGTCGGATATCAGATAGCTTTTTGACTGCATATATTTTATCTCCTCATCGATTTTAAATCCTATTTTCATTATAACTTTTATTTTAAAGAAACACAATTCGTAAATAGTGGGCTATTTTTATAATAAAAACTGTCGGCTCTGTTTCACAACAAAACCGACAGTTCAAATATATCACATTCTATTCATAGAATCATTCGAATACCGATACGACATCCGTATAAAAACTTCTTAGCGAATTCCATAGTTTTCGATGATATAATCCATATCCTTGTCTCCACGACCGGAAAGGTTAATGAGAATGGAACCTTTGCCCATCTGCTTAGCAAGCTTCATGGCATAAGCCACTGCATGAGAGCTTTCGATTGCGGGAATGATACCTTCCATTCTGGATAACTTGAAGAACGCATCGATGGTTTCTTCGTCGTCAACCACATCATATTTTACTCTTCCAAGGTCATGTAAAAATGCGTGCTCAGGGCCTGAAGAAGGGTAGTCAAGACCGCTGGCTACGGAGTAAACGGGAGCAGGCTCGCCGTTCTCATCTTTTAACATGATACTGTTAAAGCCATGCATAACGCCTTCGGTACCGTATTTTAAGCTTGCTGCATGATCGCCAAGCTTTTCTCCACGACCGAGGGGCTCAACGCCGTAGATGTCCACGGGATCGTTTAAGAAGCCTGAGAAAAGTCCCATTGCATTGGAACCGCCGCCTACGCATGCTACAATCGCGTCGGGCAATTCACCTGTCATCTGTAAAAACTGCTCTCTAGCTTCCACACCGATTACGCTCTGGAAATCGCGCACCATCATAGGGAAGGGGTGAGGTCCTAAAACGGAACCGATACAGTAGATTGCATCCTTGTATTCCTTGATATATGCGTCAAAAGCGGCATCTACTGCTTCTTTTAAGGTTGCAAGACCGTGAGTTACTTCAACCACATTTGCACCTAAAATTTTCATTCTTGCCACATTGGGAGCCTGCTTCTTAATGTCTACGGCACCCATATAAATGTCACATTCCAATCCGAAGTATGCAGCTGCGGTTGCAAGGGCAACACCATGCTGACCTGCACCGGTTTCAGCGATAACCTTCTTCTTACCCATGAACTTGGCAAGGAGCGCTTCACCCATACAGTGGTTTAACTTGTGCGCACCGGTATGGTTTAAGTCTTCTCTTTTTACATATAACTGCACACCGTTTCCAATGCTTTCAGACAGTCTTTCCAAATGAGAAATGGGAGTCGGTCTGCCCTGGAATTCCTTACGGATACGACGCAATTCGCTGATAAATTTGCTTGACTTACAGATTGTAAAATAAGCCTCGTTGATGTCAGCCATTGCTTTCTCCAATTCGGGAGATACATACACTCCGCCGTATTTTCCGTAATAACCGTTTGCATCGGGATAATTTTTAAAATAAGTATCAAAATCAATATTGTTATAAATCATGGTTGTGTCCTCCTAAACCTGATAAAATTCTTGTTATAATTAAATTCTTGTTATTATTTTACATCAACTGCTTCTCTTTGGGCGGCTTTATCTGCGCCATCGAAACTCGGTAGAAGCATCTTTCATATTGTTTAGTTCTCGCAGGCTATGCCATCGTTTCGTCAATAACATATCCGCACCTCCTACTATAAAACGATTTGGTATCTTCGGTCAAGGATTTTAATTTCATTTCCGCGAGGTGTTCTCAATAAAGAATGTGCTTGCACATTCTTTTGCGCCCGAGCGGTGTTGCGAAGCAACTAATTTCATTTCCGCGAGGTGTGCATCACAATAAAAAATCCCTGACAGAAAACTCTTTTCTGCCAAGGACGAATATTTCTTATCCGCGGTGCCACCTTGCATTCACGATTTCTCGTGCTCTTACTGAGATACCAACATATCCCCGGCAACTGACGCATGCCCACGCGTCGCAGAATACTCTGTAGTTTCCTACATTTGACTGCGCCCTCAGCGGTCCATTTGATAATCTGTTTTTTACCTGACTCTCAGCAACGCAGGCTCTCTGTGAAAGCATAATTACCTTTATCTCCGCCTCAACGGTTTAGATATTTTATTTTTATTCATTAAAACACTTGTGTGTGCATTTGTCAATAAAATTTTTATAACACCCACTCGTACAATATGCCATACAGTTCACGAATATAATAAGTCGGAAACAGCCACAGAGGCGTATTGGCCGATACGGCACTATGCTCCATCTCTAAAGCGTCCGCCACCATACCTGCGCGATATTCGTGATACTCGTTGGTCACAATGGCAATCTCCGGATTTAATCCTTCCGCCTCAATAATCTCCTGTGAAAACAGCAGATTCTCTCTGGTAGAGGTAGACTTATCCTCCATATAAATCCGCTCCGGCGCAATTCCTTTTTCCGTAAGATACAGATACATACACTCTGCTTCCGGCATACTTTCATCCGGTCCCTGACCGCCGGAAACAATACAGATTGCATCTGGATGCTCTGTCAAATACTCATACGCCGCATCCAGTCTTGACGCCAGCATAATACTGGGCCTGCTGCCGTAGGCACGACACCCAAGCACCACAACCGTAGCATTTTCGGAAGGCTTCGCGGTTGCTGCTTTTATCATAAAAGCGGTTTCTACGCCCGCCAAAATGATAATTGCAGACGCAACCGTTGCTACTGCTCCCAAAACAATTTTGCCGGGCTTTGTGGTATGAAGCTTTTTTACCGCCTGATTAATTTTATTAAAAAAAATGCTGTAGCACACCATAAGCACCATAATGCCGGCGCCGGTGCCATTGCCTAAATTCATAATTCTGCCGACTGCGTAGGGCGTTAGGAACCAGATAAGTCCCAAAATGCCTGATACTATCAATACAATTCGTAATATAAGCTTTTTCATTTCATTCGCTCCAAACAGCTATAACCACATAATATCTTCAAAATTCAGCAAGAAATCCCTCTTGGATACAATTTTTAACAGCTTTATCTATACATCGTAAATTCAGCCTGCCCACCGTTATTGTCCACATATAAAATATACTCCGGAATCTCATCCTCATCCTCGTATATATAAAACCAATTTAAAGTCCCATGTGTAATATAGGCCTGCTCATAAATAGGTCTGCCCTTCTCATCAAACCAGGTTTCCAATGTACCCGTATTGCTTCCGAACAAATACAAATTATGATTATACTTCCGATACGCCAATGTTCCGTCATCATTATAGGAATAGCTTACCACCAGGGCATCATTCCACAGAACAGTGCCGTCTTTCAAATTCTCAATATTCGTATATTCCGCTGTCAAATCCGCGATATTGGTAACGCGATACTCTATTAGTTGTCCCGCGTCGTTGTATTCTTTTATCTCGTCATAGGAATAATCGCCCATGTAATCTTCCGGGCGCAGGCCGCTATATACCACAACCGGCTCCATATAGTCTCCCCAAAGATAGCCGCTCCATTCCTTCTCTTCCAATCCAAGAAAGCAGAATCCCCAATTGCTACCGTAATCACCGCAACCAAGCTGTGTTTCCTCATCATAATACAGGGTTAATTCCAATTTGCCATCCGCATAAAACTCATAAAAGGGTTCTGCGTCCCCAAAACCAAACGCTTCCAAAAAAGAATCGGAATCTTCAAACAAGAGAAACTTATGAGTTCCAAACATTCTTTCCACATTGTATGCATCGTCCGGAATCTCCCGGTCATTTTCATCGACAAAGTCCCCTTCTATCCCTTCTAACTTAGCAAGAAAAAGTTCTTCTTCGGTTTCTTTGGAGGCATTTTCCGGTTGCTCTTCGGCAGATATAATTTCGTTACCAATTGCCTCTTGCTCTTCCACTCCTAACTGCTCTTCGGTCGATATTTCTTCCACGGTTACTTCCGTTTCTCCACATCCAAACAGGCCTACCATAAAAATAAAGCATATGATAAAAACAGACCACTTTCTCATTTATAATTCCCCCTGATGTTCTGCAACTTACCGTTATTTTTTTATCTACATTTTAATTATATTGAAAGCCTTGCGCAAATGCAAGGATAATACCAACCAAAAAACCGCCCGTTCTTTACGAACGGACGGCCTTCACTTCGCTTATTTTTATACGAACATTTCTGTTGAATATTAAATGATTACTCTGCATCCACAGTAGGCTTAATACCTTCTTCGAATAAATCCATAACTTCTTTTGAAGGAGTCTTGTCGATTAAAGATACAACCACAGCTGCAATCATACTTGCGATAAATCCGGGAATGATTTCGTATAATCCTGTAGGACCGGATAAAAACGCATACCAAAGTGCATCCACAACAAAACCTACAATAATACCGGTAATCGCGCCCTTATATGTAAATCTCTTCCAGAACAGTGAAAGAATAATCGCAGGACCGAAAGCCGCACCAAAAGCTGCCCACGCACATTCAACCAATGCCATAATGCCGGCACAGTTAGGGTTAATTGCAATCAATAACGCAACAATCGCAATCACGATTACGATGATACGGCCTGCCCAAAGCATTTCCTTGTTAGATGCATTTTTACGGAATACAGGCTTGTAAACATCGGATGCAAAAGCAGATGAAGAAGCAAGCAACTGCGAGTCAGCTGTACTCATAGATGCTGCAAGGATTGCTGAAAGAAGTACACCGGAAATCAAAGCAGGGAACACGCTTCTTACCATAGTAATGAATACAACGCTCTTATCTTCCAAACCGCTTCCGATGTAGTGATGTCCAACAATACCTACAACAGACGCCATGATAAGAATTAAAGTTGTCCAACCGATACCGATTGCTCTTGATTTCTTCATTTCTTTTTCAGACTTGATTGACATATAACGAACCAAAATATGGGGCATACCCAAATATCCAAGTCCCCATCCGAGACCGCTTAAAATATCCGCAATACTTTCCCAGTTAAAAGAACCGCTAGATAAGAAGTTGTAATAATTCTCGCCCGTTACTACTTCATATGCGGGCACAAAATCCGGAGCCTGCATAGCAATAACTGCCACGATAGGAGCAATCATAATAGCTGCCAGCATAAGCATACCCTGGAAAAAGTCAGTCCAACATACTGCGTTGAATCCGCCAAGGAATGTATAGATGATAATAATTGCAGCTGCACCAACCATTGCGTAAATGGGTTTCATTCCGAATACGGTATTAAATAAAGTACCGCATGCATAAATACTGGATGCCGCATATACACAATAAACTACTACGAAAATAACCGCACAGATAATCTGAAGCGCCTTGTTTTTGGACTGGAATCTGTTTGTCAGATACTGAGGAATCGTAATGGAGTCCTGTGCCTTGATGGACAATCTTCTCAATCTCGGAGCAACGAAAATCCATGCACAAATTGTACCGATAAGCAAACCTACGGAAATCCACACCTGTCCCATACCTGCAAGGTAGATGGAACCGGGAAGACCCATAAGTACCCATGCGCTCATGTCGGAAGCTCCTGCTGAAAGGGCTGCTACCCATCCGTTCATATTTCTTCCGCCAAGGAAATAATCCTTGTCACCACCGTCAGCTTTACGACCTTTTATAAAGAAGTAAACGCCAACCGCAAGTACCAGCAATAAGTACACAATAAAAGCCGATAATTCTGCGTAATTCATAATTCACCACTTTCTATACACATGCATTTCTCATGTATATCATTTTTTCTCATATGTTTGCATTTTACACGACTCTTACATTTGTCGCAAGTATTTTCGACATTTTTCAATTAGGTTGCCGTTTTTTTCATAAAAAAAACATCGCCGCGATTTCTCACGACGATGTCTTGTTTTATAATCTTTTAATTATAATCTCTTAAGAAGTTCTTCTCTCTGAGCTTCAAATCCGGGCTTGCCAAGGAGAGCAAACATGTTCTTCTTGTAGCTTTCTACGCCGGGCTGGTTGAAAGGATTTACACCAAGGATGTATCCGCTCACACCACATGCGAACTCGAAGAAGTAGAATAATTCACCTAAGTAGAATTCGTTTACTTCAGGAACATTTACTAAGAAGTTGGGAACCTGTCCGTCTGTATGAGCAAGGATTGTTCCGTTCATAGCGCTCTTGTTTACGAAGTCTACGGTCTTACCTGTTAAGTAGTTCAAACCGTCAAGATCAACAGGCTCTTCCTCGATAATGATTTCTTCTCTGGAAGTTTCGATGTTGATGATGGTTTCGAAGATATTTCTGGAACCGTCCTGGATAAACTGTCCCATTGAGTGCAAGTCTGTTGTTAAATCAACGCTTGCAGGGAAGATACCCTTCTGATCCTTACCTTCACTCTCACCATATAACTGCTTCCACCACTCAGATACAAAGTGTACGCTGGGTTCGTAGTTAGCAAGGATTTCAATCTGTTTTCCTTTTCTTAAAAGGATGTTACGAGCTGCTGCATATAAAAGTGCATCGTTCTCTTCAAAAGCGTTGTTTAATGCACGCTCTCTACCGCTTCTTGCACCTTCCATTAACTTATCAATGTCAGCGCCGCTTACTGCGATGGGAAGTAAACCAACTGCTGTAAGAACTGAGAAACGGCCACCGATATCATCGGGCACTACGAAGGTTTCGTATCCTTCTTCTGTTGCGAGACCCTTCAAAGATCCTCTTGCCTTATCTGTTGTAGCGTAGATTCTCTTAGCAGCGCCTTCCTTGCCGTACTTCTCTTCTGCCATCTTCTTTAATACACGGAATGCGATAGCAGGTTCTGTTGTTGTACCTGACTTGGAAATCATGTTGATAGAGAAATCTCTGTCGCCGATTACCTGAATCAAGTGCTTTAAGTATGTAGAGCTGATAGAGTTACCAACGAAATAAATTTCGGGAGTTTTACGGATGCTCTTATCAACAACATTGTAAAAGCTGTGTCTTAAGAATTCGATTGCTGCTCTTGCACCGAGGTAAGAACCGCCGATACCAACAACCAAAAGAACTTCTGAATCGTTCTGGATCTTTTCAGCTGCCTTCTTAATTCTTGCAAACTCTTCTTTGTCATAGTTTTCAGGAAGATCAATCCATCCAAGGAAATCATTTCCTGCACCGGTTTTAGAAACCAGTAATTCTTTTGCGTCAAGTGTAAGCTTCTTCATCAGTTCCATTTCGTTAGCGCTGATAAAGGGTGCTGCTTTGGAATAATCAAATGCTACTTTTTTACTCATGTGATTTTCTCCTTTTATCCTTATATTTATTGCAACATTTTTAAAATGTCATGTTCCTTGTCAAGTGTAGCAAAAATAAGGGCTTTTTTCAAGATAAAAATTCCTGCAGCAACTGCTCCAACTCCTGTTGTTCTTTTCTTCCAAATCTTGGTGTTTCCACAACAGGAGTCTGTGCTTCCATAATCTCCTTGGCAATTTTCTCCCTGGGAAGCACTTTTAATCGGCTTACCATATGATTCTCAAGATAATCAATCATGTTGGTTTTCAGGATTTCTTTTTTCCCTTTCAGGTCTACCATGGAAGAAATGCTGAAATATGCATACAAACCGAACAGACTGACAATATAATACGGGAACAATTCCACAAGATGATGTCCTTGGACAATTCGGCGATATACGCCGATTCCGCATAAAAGTACCGAAAGAAGCATAGCTTGTCCCGAAAATACAGATAATCCGGGCAATGTTAAAAAGCCGATTTTTATGCGATTAATAAACTTCTCCACAAAAATAGGTATATTGGCCACTCCGGAATTCAGCTGAAAGCAGTTGGCGAATTTTAACTTGCATTGTTTCAGTAATTTATTGTCCGTCGCAGACATATTGTCGGTTTCCTGAATCATATTCTGATATAGTACCCCTGCCACAATCTGGCATATTATGCTTAGCGTAATGAGAAAAATCGATACTTTTATAAAAATATCATTTTTAAATAATTCCATACTGTCCTCCGTTTCATTTTTCTGTTTTCGGGAATAGTAACAGTATAGATAAATTCAATTTTTCAAACAAGCCGTTTGCCCACTCATTTCGTCGACAAATTCCTGTTTCATTTTTCCTCGAAACAGTAGAAATCGACCTTTTTTTCTGATATAATCCATTTTAATGTATCATAAAAACACGAATGGAGTAAAAATATGCGATATATTCCCAAGGGCGTTTGTTCCCAAGCAATTGATATTGAATTAGACGGCGAAATTGTTACCAAGGTTCATTTCACCGGTGGTTGCCACGGTAATCTCCAGGGGATTGCCCGTTTGGTAGAAGGCATGAATGCTAAGGATGCCATTTCTAAAATTCAGGGAATCCGTTGCGGATTCAAGAGCACTTCCTGCCCGGACCAGTTGGCATGTGCATTGACCGCGGCTTTGGAGCAAAATAAATAAAATCAATTCCTCATTTCTGAAGCATCGAAAAATGACAACATTTTCAGAATAACAGGATATTCTATAATAAACTTACACATAAGCGGAGGATGTTTTATGAAGCGCATCGTTCTCACAGGCGGCGGAACTGCCGGCCATGTAACACCGAATATTGCATTGTTGCCTAAATTAAAAGAATTGGGTTATGACATTCATTATATCGGCTCATATGAAGGTATCGAGAAAAAGTTAATCACTGATTTTGACATTCCTTATTACGGAGTTGCCACCGGTAAATTCAGAAGATACTTCGATTTGAAAAATGTATCGGATCCCTTCCGTGTAATGAAGGGCTTTAATGAAGCCAAGAAGATTTTAAAAGAATTAAAACCCGATGTGGTATTCTCGAAAGGCGGTTTTGTCAGCGTGCCCGTTGTTCGTGCTGCTGCCGCATTAAAAATCCCCTGCATCATCCATGAGTCGGATATGACTCCCGGACTTGCAAATAAATTATGCATTCCCGTAGCATCCAAGGTTTGTTGTAATTTCCCGGAAACCTTACAGAATCTTCCTGCCGAAAAGGCAGTTCTTACCGGTTCACCCATTCGAAAAGAATTACATGCAGGTGATAAGGTAGCCGCATTGAATATGTGTAAGTTCAATGCCAATCTTCCCGTTATTATGGTCATCGGCGGAAGTTCAGGTTCTGTTGCGATTAACAAAGCTGTAAGAGCCGCTCTGCCCAAGTTATTGGAAGACTTCCAGGTTGTTCACATTTGCGGAACCGACCGCATTGACAATCTTCTTTTAGATAAAAGCGGATATGCCCAGTTCGAGTACTTGAAGAGCGAATTAAAAGATGTGCTTGCCATGGCAGATATCGTAATCTCCCGTGCCGGCGCAAACGCAATTTGCGAACTTCTTGCATTAAAGAAGCCTAACCTGTTAATCCCCCTTCCTGCAACCAGCAGCCGAGGAGACCAGATTCTGAATGCCAAGTCTTTCGAATCTCAGGGCTTTTCACTGGTTCTTAACGAGGATGACTTAGATGAAACAACTTTGGTAGAAAAGGTTCATGAGTTATACTTTAACAGAAAATCTTACATTGATACCATGTCCCAGAGTTCACAGTTGAACGCTGTTGACAAGGTAATCAGCTTGATTGAAGATGCGGTAATTAACAGACCGTAACGATAATAACGAAAGGAGTATTTACATATGAGCCATAAAAAGGAATCCGGACATAATCGAATCCTTTCTATGGTGTATTGCTCCCTTTTTACTGTAATCATTGCCCTTTGTTCCTATATCACAATTCCTGTGGTGATTCCTTTTACCCTGCAAACCTTGGGTATCTTTCTTGCACTGGAATTGTTGGGTGGGAAGAAGGGCACTTTTTGTGTCTTGCTATACATTCTGCTGGGTATCGTAGGCGTACCGGTCTTTTCCGGATTCCGCGGCGGTTTGGGTGTACTGTTAAGCAACACCGGCGGCTATATCATGGGTTTTATTTTCCTTGCGTTAATCTATTGGGGAATTACCCGTCTTGGTGCTTGCAGCCTGTGGTCAAGAATTGCAGGAATGCTTCTTGGACTGATTGCTTGTTATTCTTTCGGTACTTTATGGTTTGTTTTTGCCTATTCCGATATAAAAAATATGTCCGAAATGATACCAGTTCTACAAATATGTATTCTTCCGTTTATCATTCCGGACATTGCCAAAATGTTCTTATCCATAGGTCTGCGCAAATTGATTTATCCCGCTCTTCCCGAACAGTTTAAAAACCGACAGACAAAATCGTAATTTTATTTTAAAACACATTCATCTAAAAGTTCTAACCACTTCTTGATTACTTCGGCTTCCCTTTCAGCTTCTTTTCGGCAGGCTGACTCTTTTACCGCCTTATATATGGGCGCTTCCATGGAATCCTTTTTTCTTCTGATAATCATGTATACTTTCTTTTTATCAAAGAACGCCGCAATAGGACCTCTGCCCGAAAATTTTGACAACTTACGCATCAAATTTTTATCTATAAAATCAGCCGCCTCAGCGGGATCCTGTGCATATATTGCAAACTTCTTATCAAAATCCGCATCACAACTTGCATATCCCAAATAGTTTTCCGGCTTTTCATAAGCACTTTTACCAATGGTAAAATCTCTGTCAATAATTTGAACTTCACCGTTAAGTTCCGTTCTGTTATTGCAGGCAATTAAAACACAGTTGGATGACTTACGACTCTTTTTATAAGAAAGTTCCATGTCATATCGAACAAAATCAACACCCTTGTAAGTTCCTTCAATGCAGTCATTTGCATGAGCCGCGCGGGCCTTTTTAATCATGGAACACTCGCTGATTTCTTTAATGGAAATTTTATCGGTTTCTTTATAGTCTGCTTTGGGAAATTCCGCATAAATCTTTTCCTGAAGGAAATTGGTTTTATACTCTTTGTTATATGCCTTAAACTTTGAAGACATTTTAAGAATTAACGGAAGAATATACAGACAAAACGGTATCGCCAAAAGGAAAAGTACCGCCAAAATCACTCGCAAAGCTCCTGTTGCAAACATCAGCTTCATATATGCCGCATACACAAACAAGAATGCCAGAATTACCACCAACACCGTAACGGTTTTCCAAATAATATCCGCATTGCGATATTCCTTGCGCATCTTGTTCAGTTTCTGCACCTGATCCAATTCTACCTGAGTTGTTTCCGGAACTTCATTCGTATTATCGTTCATATGAAACCTCCTTACCGCCGTTCTTCAGGTTATTATAATCTTATTTTGTTAATTTAGTATGAATTTCTTTTAATTCATCCGCAGAAGGAGATGTGGGGTCCCATGCAATCTTCTGACCGTCTCCAATATAACGGGGAATCAGATGATAGTGAAAATGAAATACGGTCTGTCCTGCACATTCGCCGTTATTCTGAACCAGGTTAAAACCGTCGCAATTCAGCTTCTCTTTCATCATAGTTGCCATCTTCTTTGCCAATACCATAACATCAGCGGCCCAGTCCTCAGGCAATTCAAAAAGGTTGGCAAAATGCTCCTTCGGAAGAATCAACGCATGTCCTTTTGTTGCGGGGCTCAAATCCAAAATCACGCGAAATTTCTCATCCTCATAAATGGAGTTGGTAGGGATTTCTCCATTGGCAATTTTACAAAAAATACAATCATCTTTTCTCATATCGGTTACTCCTTTATTGGTTTCTATGAAAACATTCCATCATCTTCCACATTGGTGGAAAAAGTAAATAAATGGTCTAAATTACGAAGCAGTTTAAAATCACCCTTCATCGTCATATTGCCACTCATAAAAGCATTCTGGAAAGTAATTTTACCGGCAATAATATCTTCGATGACCTTTTCATCTGACTGAAGTTCAATATCGGCATACTCGGAAGTACCGTAAAAACATTCCAGTTTAGCGTTCTGAACACGGATAATCATGGGTTTTTTATAGTTCTTGATTACCACTCTGTAAATGGCTGAAAATCCGGGCTGCGCCTTAAAATGACTTACAAATTCATCTACAAAACTGTTCTTTTCGTCAATTTCTTTATTTTCCATCATGTCCTTAAACATGTCTGTTAATTCTTTGATATCTTCTTTCTGACGCTGCACATAATTGTCGTCTGAAGCATACATGGACAGCTGCTCTGTCTCCTGAGGTGTTAAAGCGATATTCTGCGTATATGACACCTTCTGCTTTACAGCCTGATTACTTGCCGGAAAACTTGTAATCTTCTGATTTATGGTTCTGTACATGTTTTCTGCTTTTTTCTCAATTAAGCGGTCATATTCTTCCGTACATTCCAATACCGAAATTTCGGGAATATATCCACAAATTCCGCTACAGGGACGACCGCCGAGAATCTCCCAGGCAGTAGCCAAAGTAAGCTTACCGTCACGCTCGCCATAAGTTGTACTCATTACAACGGGGCACATATAGATCTGAGATAACTTCTCCTTATCCGCGTACAGCCAGCAGGCATCCAGGAAAAGCTGCATATATCCGCCGATTCCATACCATTCCACTGTGCTGGCAAGAATAATACCGTCAGCATCTTTCAAGGTATTGGGTAATGTGGTAATGGAATTTTTGCACTCATGTAAATCATATTTCTCAACGGTTACATTTAACTCTTCCAACACTTTTTTCATTTTATTGATTACATACAATGTAGGGTCTCCGATCAAACCTCTTCCGCCGTAATAAATATTAACCTTCATTTTTCTTTTCCCTCATCTTTCTGAGCCATGTAAAATACCATGCCATTCCGATCATGGCCCCCATACACAGGCCCCCAACATGTGCCTCATAATCAATACCGGAAGTTTTCGCATCAACATACAAACTGATTGCGATACACACTAAAACCAGTATGACTCTTCTTACCGTAGCAGCACTCACTTTTTTCCAATTGATTGTTGCAAATTCTGTTACCAGCGCAATTCCAAAAATACCGTAAACCGCACCGCTTGCGCCGATGCTGTTGGCATCAATACCGCTAAAATACTTGGCTCCCAGGGAGATTAATCCTGCAACAATTCCGCACACAAAATAACTAAGCAGAAATTTCCATCTTCCCAACCGTTCTTCTACCATGTTTCCCAGTAAATACAATATCAGCATATTATTAAAAATATGTGACAGATTCCCATGTAAAAACATACTGGTAATCACTCGGTACCATTGCCCACCGTATATGGTATTTGCAACGCTCACTTCCCCCATATTATACAACAAATCGCCGGTCGATGTACATACAATATATACCACAATATTAATTGCAACCAACGCATACGCAACCCAGGGAATAAATATTTTACGAAGACTTGCTTTGTTTCTTTCGCGAATATCATTTAAAATCTTCTCTTCCGTTTCCTGAATCTTAATCTTTGCCGCCTCAGGATTCTGAAGAAACCTCTGAAATACGGATTTCATACCATAAAAATCAACCACTTTATCTTCTTCGATTATAAGGGTCTTTTCTCCGCGATTAATAATCCACGCATTTTTATCTTCTTTACAAGCTTCCGATGCAAGATTAACATCATCGGTAATCAACATCGTTAAAATATGCATTTCCGTAATTCCGTTCTTTTCAAGGAGCTTGCAGGCACTTTCATAAACTGCTTTATACCTCTCACTTGTAAAAGTAGAGCCTTCTTCCAACTCCATCACAAAAATCACGCTTATATGTCTGTATTCTTTTTTTAAAAACACCAGAAATTCCGGCAAATTGGAAGTAACCGCCGAGTATCCTTCCAGCACCAGAAAGGCTTTTAATTCTTCTCTCATTCGCACTAACCTCGTATATAAAATATACGTTTTTTATGGCGAAAAATCAACTATTCGTATATATATCTAAGGTTACCGAATGCAATTTCATCTCCTATGGATAACTTTACGATTTCGTTACTGTCCAATTCAAGGTTATTGACATAGCTTCCGTTTTTGGAATTTAAATCCTGCAAAAACAGTTCTCCGTTTTCTTCAAAGATTTTTGCATGCATTCTCGATACGCTGATATCCTTCAATACCACATCTGCACATTCTTCCATTTTCCCTAAAATGCAAGGCAGTTTATCCAATGAAATATACTCAACACTCCCCTTCTTTATGCTTCTAAGCCTACGAAACGATTTACGGCTTTGAACCCCCATCACCATGGTCTCACCGGTGTATTCCTCCGGATATTCCTCATCAAATATCTCTCGGCCGGGGGACGATTCATATCTTTGTACCTTTGATGCAAACGGTACAATCTGTGCTTCTTTTTCCGGCTTATTCATAATAAGTTTTTTAATCTTTTCAAATAAGGTTAAGCGTTCCGGTTGTTTTTCTTCCTCATGTCCCCAAGCGTCATACAGATTTTCTTCTTTTATCTCCTCTTTCTCAGGCTGCTCAAACTCTCTTTCCCGGCCATATTTTTGCAGCAGTTCATCCATTTCTTTTATGCCAAAACAATCTGCTTTTACCATTTTATAAAAGCCATAGGCAAGCTCTACCGCATCGCAATCGGAATGATTTACCCGATCGATTAGAAATTCCGCCAGTTCTCTTATGTGCCATGTTTGATTTTCTCCGGGATAGCAAGTCCACTCTGCTTTCAAGGTTTCCGGATTGCAATAACAAAAATCGGGATGAAATATGATGCTGTCACTGTCCAATAAATATTTTCGAAGTTCTTCCATCAATATTTTTACGGATGACAACACTTCCACAACTTCTCCAATCCCCATCTCTTTCCTTGCATATAGGCGACTTAGCGGTTGCTTGGAACTAACATCATAATAAAGCTCATAACTGCCGTTAAAAGAACTTATATGACTTTCCAGCAAGCCTTTTATTTTATTGTTACATATCATTTTTATGCGATAGTTATCCTTCTCCTGCACCGATAAAATCATATAATTATGGTTATAATCCCTCTTGAATCTTGCTTCCATCCGATGACAGTCCCTCCTTGACTTCCTCATAAATATTTTCCAACTGCTGCCCATTTCTGATAAAATCCGCCACATGGAATCTGGGCTCTTTTCGACTGATATTATAAGTCCAAAACTCATCCGCACCCTCCCGGCTCCATATGGTCCACTCCGGAATTTTCATCTTGCCCGAAACGCTTACTTCAACATAGAGTGCAGTAACTTTTATCTCTGCCTTAATATCTTCCACGCACACAAGTCTGCCTTCCATATCATTTAAGAGAGCATCCAAACACATTTCTTCAATCACATCGTTGCTTTCGTTCTCATAATAAAAAATCTGTTTACTTCCCCGACATACGGCACTGTATATAACACTTCGGTTATACATGTGAATTATAAGAAAAAGCATTGTCACAATTACTGCGATAATCAAAGGCAAAATAAATGTGGTCTCAACGGTAAAACTTGCTTTTGCTCTGTCTTTTCTTTTTGATTTTAAACCTGCATAAAAGCAATAAAACTTCCTTACATTTTTCATACAAACCTCTTTTTTATTCAGCGAAGCAATACGGTTATAAAATATGCGGGCAGCACAAAGCTCACAAAAGGCAATTCTGTTTTAAATGATACCCTTTTAAAAACAAGCAAGGCAACTGAAGTCATTGCAGCCAAAAACAAGGCAATAAAAAACAGACTTAAATTATTATAGAATCCAAGATATACACCGCTTACCGTAAAGATCCATCCGTCGCCGAATCCAACCTTCTCCCGGGTAAATTTTGCAATCAGCAAAAGCCCAACGCCGATTGCTATACCACCAATAAGGCTCATCCATTGCAACCTTATATCAGGCAGACTTGTTATAATGCCCACAATTCCAAAAAAGAGCACTGACTTCATTGATATTTTCCGCTCCCGTAAATCTCTGATGCCTTCCATTGTAAGAAAAATGATGAACAACGCAGTTTTTATATAAGACATATTCATCCACCTCCACACCTTGTGCATAAAGCTTTCGTTCCTATTCCGCTTGCCGATATTACATAAATGGTTCTTTTTAATCCGGTACATGCCACTGACGAATGATAGCGATCCCCCTGAGTTGTAATGTACACCCTGTTTCCTGACCGCTCCGCGTCATAGCAGACTTCGCAAGGTGAATACCTGCTTCCGTCCTCATTTCTTGCAGCCGCCAACTCATTAACATTCAGCATGGAAATTGACAATTGCAAATGGGTACAGCCTCTTTGAAGATGATATACATCTCCGTTTTCTGCCACATAATACCTTTGCCTCTCGCTGCCATATTCCTCCTTCTCATAACCGGTATATGCTTTTATGTAACATCGATTCACCAGGGTCATTTCTCCTATGTTAAAAACCGGAAACATCGGCCTTACCCTGTATGTCATAACCAGATCAATGACATCATTTTCTTCTATTACTTCCGAACGCCACAAAACGATGCCGGATGTCCCACCAACAACAACCGAATTGTTAATAACATCCCTCCCAACAGTCTGTATTACACGCTCTTTCACATACACTTCCGATAGCAACACATTTTCATATACCTCTTGAAAACAGGCAAACGCCGAGATTTCCCTTGCCACCTGTGTCAGGGCAGAATCCAAACTCGTATGAATGGATATCATCTGAAAAAGCGTAACTATATTGATTAAAAGAAATATAAAAAGGGGCATAACAATTGCGGTTTCCACCGTAATACTTCCCATCTTGCAAAATTTCCGTTTCTTCATGTCAAACATAAAAGAGATAGCGAAAAACATCCTCTTTCTTAGGCTTAGATGTGCCATATTATATGCCAAAGAATTTTAGAGAGAGTAGAATTGATTTTATAGACGCCCCGGAAAAAGGATGTCTTTCGCTACCCCTTATTTACCTTTCTTAAAAATAACTGTATTTGCGTTCCATAGAATAAAAATGTCCGTAACCGTCTACGATTCCAACTTCCAAACTGATTGCATCCGCACAGGCATCCATTCTAAAATTCTCATTTCCTTCCGTCAGTCTGATATCCGCCTCAATCATATCCATACAACGATATACTTTCAGAACCGGCACTTGCAGGTACAAAAAAATTCTTAGATAATCCTCATATTCTAATTCTATGGCCGGAATATTTCCCTTTCCGCCCTTAGCCGATATGTCCATGTCAATGCCTTCCATCAGACCTCCCAGCCCTATCGTAAAATCTTGCGGTCCTTTTAGAAGCGGTACTTTTTCGCCTTTGGTCAGCTTCTGCACATCACTCATGCTCTCGGCCGCCGCCCAACATACATTGATGATTGCAATAACCACTTCCGGCGGAATTTCAAGCAACAGAGATAGCTGTGATATAAGCTCTATAGTTGCCTGGGTTTCCTTATCTGCAAGAAGCATGCACAAATTAGCGGTTCCGCGAAACCAGAACAGAGCTTCCATCATGCGGACATAATTCAGGCTGTCCTGAGATTGCCCAAACAGAATATATTCCACCTGATAATCCAATTTGGAATCTTCCCTCACTTCCGTGTAATTTCCGAACTTGTCCAAAATATATTCCCCGAAAAACAACTCCTTTGTCAGGTCAAAATTCTGCTCCTCCAAAACCTCGGTACCCTGAATATTCCAACGATGAGAGGCATGTGTCCATGGAATAAAAGCCTTCGTAGAAATCCCCCCGAAATTGGAACCTATGGTTTGTGTGGAAAGGACATCCAAATACTCATTGGCAAAATCCAATGAAGGTAATATGCCGGATGCATTCCATTCTTCTCCCAGCAGATTATTCTCCTGCCAGCTTTTTTCTTTTCTTACTGCTTCTTTGTGGTATTCCTCAAAACTTCCGCTGTCCAGTTCATACTCTTCAACAATCACCAGCCACTTGTAAACCTCCTCAATTACTTCTCCACCAACATAATTTTGCATATAATCCACTGCCTGCTGCCGAAATACATCGCCCCAATCGTCTGTTGCCAGGCGTATATTGGTAAGGCTCACATTGTAATCTTCCACACCGTACCAGTCTCTTGCAAACAGCAAGGTCTGCTCTTCTCCGGGCTTTAAATTATATTCCAGATATTCCTCCAGCCGCTCCTCCACCTTGCGATAATCCGGCGTTTCCGACATATATGAGGTATCAATAAACAACAGTCCGTATCGTTCAAAAAGCTCCCTGTGATACTCGCCAAAGGTAGAGTGGATTGCCGTTTGAACGGCATTTTCCATCCTTATTTTCAGATGACTCCCTCTTGCCGCTTCAAATGCCGAAAGGAATACAGAAAGAATCAATGTAAAAACCAAAGTTAAATAAACGGTAATTTGTGCACGCTTCATACGACAATCCCTTTCCTTTCTAAATCTTGTCAATTCTTTTGTTGATGTTTTTGAAAATGTCCTCAACGATTTCAATCATTTCATCCTTAAAGATCAGCACCAACGCAATCAGTACCACCAGAATTAAAATAATTTCCACCGTAGACAAACCGCTTTCATCCTTCATAAAAGCACTTATTTGTTTTCTTAAATCCATTCCGCTTCCTCCTTTCTTATTTTTTGACTTATCTGTCATATGCTAAAAGTGCCAAACGCGGGAACCATTATAATGACCATTACAATAAGCAAAAGAATCAACATGGGAAACAAAAGCTTCGTTCCTGCCGTTTCTCCCTGCTTTTTTATCTGCTCTTTATGTAATTCCATTGCTTCGACTGCTTCTTCCCGCAATGCACCTTTTAACCCTTCCGAACCTTTGCGTAGATTTCGGGACATCAGATTCCCAAACTTCTGTGTTTCGCGAATTCCGCAACGCCTTCCGAAACGCTCATAAACCTCCCTCTCCGCAACGCCGTTTTCCAGCTCTCTTACACAGATTAATACTTCTTCATACAAAGGCCGTTCTTTCTTTTTATCTTTTATATAAGCTTTTGCCAGTCTCTCAAATACCTGTCGCAGAGTCATTCCGGAGCCGATCAGCATGGAACATTTTAAAACGAATTCCGGATACTCTTTCCGAATATACTGTATTCTCTTTTTTGCCCGCTCCTTCTCCTCTACGCTATCGGCAAAGAAAAATACCATTGCTGCAAGAACGCAAAAGCCTGCAATTTTAATTCCTTTATTCTCCTGTTGCATTTTCCAATTAACGGCTTGTCCCTTTACTTCCTCCGGAAGCAATATATACTTGTCGGTAGGATTGCTTGCATCCGCCCAAAACAGAGCATCTTCCAATTCCCTCCGCCATTCCTCCGCCGGCGTATAGCTTTGCGGAACCAACACAATGGGAAATGTATGAGAGTACATAAAATCCCCATATTCAATATCCGCCGTCAGCATTACGCAGATTTCTTCTTTTACTTCTTCCTTGATGTTTCCTTTGGAATCTATGTAATTGCGAGGTTCCCACGACCAGTAAACATTAAAGGGATACCCATCTGCCTCTTCCATAAAATTTAAAGGTTTATACACTTGCTCCGATGAGTCATTCTCACCAAGTACTGCTTTTTCCATAAAAGAAAGAAATTCCGGTAATATAGCTTCAACTTCGCTTTCCGACAATTGCCGCTCTCCAAGAGAGTACAGGATTTCTTCTTCTCCCAATGAACTTACGGCAATCACCGAAATTTCCTTTTCCCCTTCTCCGAATTCATTTCTTTCAAATCGGTTCCCACTGCCGTTTTCTCCTTTTATACCGGTCACAAGAACAGATATTATTGCAATTACAATTCCTGCCGCCAAGATAATAAAAGCCCTTTTGCGATTTTTTGTCATAGTATTCTCCTATACTTCAATCTCAGTGATTTTCATGCTCCAGAACAGAGCCGCAAGATATGCCGCAAGACATGCTGTCATGATTCCAATCCCCTGCAAATTGTGATACAAAGAATCAAAATATCCCGGCGATGTAAAACCGATGTAAATTAGAATAAAAAAGGGGATTACGCTCATAATTCTCTGCTCGAATTGCTTCTCGCTTATTAAAATTCGAAGCTCCCTTCGCATTTCCGTTTTGGTGCTGATGGCATCTGCCGTATCCGAAATGATTTCCTTCAAATTACCTCCCGTTCGCTTCGCAATACCGAAAATATCCGCAAAGTCTTTTATGTCCTCTACACCGCTGCGTTCTCCAAAATCCTTAAGAAGCGCTTCCAATACCATGTTATTGTCCAGCCCTCTTCCAATCATACGAAATTCCCGCGAGATTTCCGCATGCTCTCCATACAAGGTTTTCAGATCTGCATATACTTTCTTAAACGCATTTTCCACCGAGTTTCCGGCCTGTAAATTCCCTGCCACCATAACAACCGCTTCACGAAAAGCCAATGTAAGCTCCCACTTACGCTTCTTGATTGCTTCTTTTTTTCTCCACTTCAGATAAAGAAAAAACACCGGCAACAGAACCATAAAAACCACAACGGAGCGGTAAAAGAAATACGCCGTCACCCCTGCAATTCCAATCCATTGCAAGCCGAGAATAACCAGTTCTTTTTTGCTAAACTTATACTCCTCATAGTTCATTTTTTATCCCTCTATCCACTTCTCTTTATTCTGCAAACTGTTTACCGGTACCAGGGAAGTCTTACCTTTTTCTCCCTCCTCCAATACAAACAACGGATTCAGTGCAATTTCTTCGCCTATGATTCCTTTTATCTCTAAAATCTCCATAACCTTACGACTCCCATCCCGCATTCTTCCCAAATGAATTAAAAGATCGATTCCGGAAGCAATCTGTCTTCGAATGGCTGACAACGGCAAATCCTTTGCCATAAGAACCATCATTTCCAGACGCATCAGCATATCCGAAGCGCTGTTTGCATGAGCCGTGGATAAACTTCCTTCATGGCCGGTATTGAAGACCTGAAGCATATCAAAAGCCTCCGCTCCACGAACTTCGCCTACAATAATTCTGTCGGGACGCATACGCAGGGAAGTTTTAATCAAATCACGAATGCTGATGGCTTCACACCCTTCCCGCGTGGCGTTTCTGGTTTCCAACCGCACAAGATTTTTTACCCCTTTGATTTGCAGTTCCGCACTGTCCTCAATGGTTATGATTCGTTGTCCGGAAGGTATATAACCGGATAAAATATTAAGCAGCGTGGTTTTTCCGCTTCCGGTTCCACCCGAAATAAAAATGTTGTACCCATACTCCACGGCTTTTTGCAGAAACACTGCCGCCTGTGGTGTAATGCTCCCAAAAGCAATGTAATCCTCCATGGTAATTGCTGTTTCCGGAAAGCGTCGAATGGTTACAATAGGACCGTTTAATGCCGGTGGTTTTAAAACTACATTGACTCTGCTTCCGTCCGAAATTCGTCCGTCCACAATCGGCGAACTTTCGTTTACGGTTCTGTTGCAAGATGCTACAATCTGTTGAATTACATCCTCCAATTTTTCCGCAGATTGAAATTTCTTATCTGTCTTTTGTAAAATCCCTCTTTTTTCAATAAAAATATCCTCCGGGCCGTTTACCATTATTTCCGTAATTTCATCGTCATCAAGCAATTCCTGTAAAATATCCAATTTTCGAAGGGATGCAAAGATTTCACCGGCTAAAGTTTCTCTCTGTCGGATGCTCATATATTGCTCTTCGCTTTTTTCCGCAATGATTCGGTATATTAAATCCCAAAGCTCTCCATCCTCCATTTCTCTGGACAAATCCAGTCGTTCTCTTACTTCTGCGTAAATATCTGCTTTTAATTCCTCTTGACTCTTCATCGAAAATCAAAATCCTCCCGCAATATTTTTCTCACATAATCCGCCAGCTCGGAGTGTATCAACTCCTCCATATTTGCCGGCAATTGCCGATATATGGGGAAGGAGCACTTCTTGGTTTTTTCAATGATGTCCTCATAAGACAATTCTTTTAAAACATCCTCATAATGTGCAATTTTTGCCAACGCCATTCCGTCATTTCGGGTAATTGTATACACATGTGAGCAAGAACGAAGTATCTGATACAAACCCTGCACATAATCTGTCAAATCCAGTAAAATGAAGTCATACTCTCCCTGTTTTCCCAATTCGTCAAAGAACCGCTCCCACTCACCGGGAAGTACCTGTGAAATATCAATATACGAAAAAGCCGGAGGCACAAAATCCAAACCGTTTATGTTTTGTTTCGCATTTTCAAATTGATGTGTAAAATCCTGTGATAAATTTTTAAGAAAATACAGCAAATCCGCCATGTCGGAATTAAAATTGCGCTGCATCATTTGTGAGAAACCCGAAAAGCTTTCGAAGTTAAGATATAAGACTTTATATTTTGAGGCCAGCATCTGACCAAGAACCAGTGTAAAAGAAGTTTGCAAACACCTTCCTATGGGAGTATAGACTCCCACCAGTTTCGTGCTCCTGTCTGCACATCCATATGTATGACTGTTACCAATTCCTGTCACTTCATTCAATTGTCGCGCCAGAACATCCCCGTTTTGATATCGATAAATTCCGTTTGGGGGCAAACCATCTTTATCTTCACACAAGACAACCACCTTTTCACAGTACTTTGCTACTACTCCATAATCCTCATCCCGGGCAAGATCTTCAGATATGACACAGGCATATGGCCGTTGTGCCAAAACATATTCCATAAACCGTTCCGGGTCTGTATAGAATTCCGTCCGACAGGAAGGTCCTCCTGTTTCTTTCCAGTATTCCTGAAGTTTTTCTGCAAATTCTGCGTTGGTATCGCAAATTGCCACCTGCTTTTTTCTCATACTCCACCTCCCATAACAATAATAGTCGCCAATAAAATGGGCAGAGAAAATTTAATACCCGCGGTTTTGACTTCTTCCGCGTTGTCGGAATTTATATAAGGTGAATCATAATAATTTCCCGCCGCCCCACATCTGCATACATTTCCAAAATAAGCAAGCATGTACTTCATTCGCTTCCTTAAATTTTTATGGCAAAGTATTTTAACCAAAGCAATAACACCGCCCAGAAAGATGGCCAAAATGATACACTTTGTATTTTCTTTTATGGTAAAATAGGTCCCTGTAACCGCCATCAGCTTAATATCGCCCGCACCCATCGCCCTGCATAAAAACAGGGGAAAGAAGCATATGAGCGGAATCACGATTCCCAAAACAATTTGAATGTAATTTCTCTCACCCATGCACAACACACGATAAAACACTCCCGATATCAACCCCACAAGAATCAATACATTTGGTATACGGGTCTTGGACAAATCCGAAATAACCGCAATCATAAGAATAATAATCAGAGCTACAATAATCATACCTCCCACTATGAAATTTAATAAAAATCATGGAATATTTGCAGAGAACTCTGCCTGAATGAAACCAAGAATCTGTGACGGATGTGTCCGTCGTGTTTTGCATTATATGGGTTATTTTCCAAATTGTAAAGTGGTTTTTTAGAAGTTTTTTATCTTTGTAAAAATCATACAAACAATCATAAAAAAGAGAGTTCAAAAGACCACAAAACCTTGATTTTACGGAGATTTTACTCGTCAAAAATTTTATGAATTCATCTCTCTCATGCATTTATCAACATACATTTTTACAAATTATTCTTATAAACGGAGCCGCTCCGAATCAACTTACACACCCATAAACAAATCCCAAAATCCCAACCCATACAAAAGAAACAAGCCGGGAAAACCCAAGAACCCACAGGTTAAGAAAGTCACCGCATTCATGGCGATGCAAACGCTGATGCCTTTGCTTAAAAACGCATCGTTTATAAAATAAATGGCCACAAAGCACAAACCGATGCGCAGAAAAAAATTAATGGCATAATCCGGCCGTTTGCGACCTATAAGAAGTATAACGATAAGCGTAACTGCAGTAATGATAAGCAAAGGAATGTTTACGGAAGTCATTTTCTCCCCTTGTGTTTTAAGCATCTTTTCATTGCTAATTTATGTACAAACCCGGAATTTTATGACCGTTTCTTTTCTTCCCATAAAATGTATATTTTCTTTTGTTTCGGTCATACTGACAATAACCAATAAAAGACCGCCGGCTTTTGACCGGCGGCAGATTGGCAACATTTTCTTTTTAATAATTATAAAAGGAGGTCTCTCATGCAAATCGCTTATTGCCAGTTAGATTACGAAACCACCCCCGGCGAAGCAGACAACGACGAAATACTCCGCGAAGAAATCAAAAAGGCCATGATTGCACTGGAAAGCGCTTATTGCGGCTTTGACAATGCAACTGACCCTGATTTGATTGATTGCTATATTTATCAGGTAAACTCAGCCTTAAAACGCTATCGTTACCTTCTGTTGCAGGCAGAAAAAATTCACAATGTTGCTGACGAAGAGCAAAAAGACCCTTCTCTGCCCAAAACTATTTTTATACCGGAAACACCTGCGGCTTACACATAAAAGCCTCTGGAAGCCCCCTGGTCTGCCATGCTTTCGTTCACATCGCTGCGACCGTAGGTAAGCCCTGCAACCACAGTCTGAGCGTTGCTCATAACCGGACCGGAATCATCCTGCCCGCTGATTGTGGTATAAGCTTCTTTTAAAGGCACCATCACTTTAAGTGTATTTTCAATATGAGAAGCATCTTTATCCATCTCACATTTCAACAATTCACGATATACATAGAGATAAAGCTGAAGAAGATTCTGAGCAAGTTCCTGCTCCAAATGAAGGGATTCCATAAGCTCATTCACACAGCCTCTGGCTTTGCCGAGGCTTTCTTTTAATGCAAGGCGGCTCTCTGCCTGCAAATTCTCCTTTGCCTCGTTGGCATAGTCTAAGTACATCTCATATAAAATAACCACCAACTCGGTTTTATTTGCCTGAGAAATACGCAAGGTATAGGCCTGTTTCATTTCATTTGTCATGCCTTTTCCCCCTTAACTACTGTAATAACTGTAAAACCTGCTGAGGTCTTTCATTTGCCTGTGCAAGCATGGAAGTACCTGCCTGAGAAAGTACCTGCTGAGTGGTATATTCGGTCATTTCTTCTGCCATATCCACATCCATAATTCTGGAATATGAACCTGTCATATTTTCATGGGTAATGTCTAAGCTGGCATTGGTAGATTCCAAACGGTTCTGATATGCACCCAGTCTTGAGCGTGCTGCGGAAACATAGGTAATCGCCTCAGAAATTCTTCCAATGGCATCTCTTGCATCCGCCTCGGTTCCGATGGAAATATTTTCGATTCCCATAAGTTCCAGACTCATGGTAGGAATACGCATTTCAAGCACCTGACCTTCTTCCGTACCAATCTGCATACGCATTGCACCGATACCGGTCATATCAAGGTTCACATCTCCCTGCACATCACCTTTTACTTTGATCTTCATCTCAAAATCGTTGGAAGCCTTAATGGTTACCACATCACCGTCAACCTCATACTGAGCGTCTGCGGGGAAGGCATTGTCGCCGGTTCCCTGTAAAAGGGTTAATCCGGTAACTTCCAAATTACCGTCTGCATCTGTAGTGGTTGTGATTCCCGAGATTGAATAATCTTTTACGGTAACTTCATCGGAATAGTATAAAACTTCCACATTGGGATCGCTGGAATAGCCTCTTAAATCGAATCCGCCATCAAGTAAAGGACGACCGTTAAACTCTGTATCCTTTGCGATTCTTGTAATTTCTTCTTTTAACTGCTTTACTTCTGCATCAAGCATCTCTCTGTCCGCATCGGACTTGGTGCCGTTTGCCGCATCAATTGCAAGCTCGCTCATACGCTGTAACATTGCGTGGATTTCGCTCATAGCACCTTCTGCGGTTTCTACGATGGAAATTGCATCACTGGCATTGTCTCCCGCCATGGAAAGTCCCTTAATCTGGGAATTCATTCTCTTAGCGATCGCCACACCTGCCGGATTATCCTTCGCATGATTTACTTTTAAACCGGAAGATAATCTCTCCAGGGACTGGGATAACTTATTGTCTGTTCTGTGTAACGCATTCTGCGCCGTAATTGCTGAAATATTCTGTGAAACTCTTAAACTCATATTGTCACCTTACCTTTCTGTATCCTGCATACTTAAAATAAACAATTTTGCCGTTTCGTATAAATCTTTGGTTGAACCGCCGGCCGGATCACTTTTATCGTGTCTGCGATACAAAAAGGTTCCGTCCAGTTTCTCACTGTAAAGATATCTGATATCGCCTGCTTCTTTGCCTGCAGCGGACAATTCTTCCTCGAATCTTCCGGCTGCTTTCAGGGCCTCCATGCCCTCTTCGCTGTCGCATGCGATGTAGCCCTGTACCTTCTCTTCCGTGAGTCTGAACTGTGCTACGATATTGCCGTATTTTTCTGTGGAAAGGGTTGCTATTACATTGCCTTCGCTTTCACCCTTATGTACAATTTTAACTCTGATTCCCTGAAGCTTACCGTTAATATATGCCGGAATTTCGTAATTCTCTTCTTTCATAAGATTTCCGGTAAAAGAAATCTGCTTATATGCCGAAGTCATGGACTTAATGTCAATTCTGCCCATTTCGTCATTTGCCAGGCTCTCTTCCAAAATACTGCCCGTCTGCTTAACAAGCTCGCTGTAAGCATCCTTGGCACTTACCTCATCCGTAAAAGCATCCTGCATTGCGAAAATTGCCTCTTCCAAAGCACTTGCCTCTTTTGCACTCTCCCGAACTGCTTCTGCTTCGCCCTCTGCTTTTTTATCTGCATTGCGCGCTCCCCGGTTCTTTTCTGCTGCCGCTTGGAAAATGCTCCATGCGCTCTGCGTTGCATCCGGATTTTCAAGCAATGCCTGCATGGACTGTATATTGTCCGGCGTTATTTCCTGATTGTAATAGAGTAATTCCTCTACCGCATCCGCATTTTTTCCGCCAAGGACATCTCTTAATTCGTCCAAATCCTCTGCCATGATTTCTGCGTTGATTTCTTCATTTCCGATTAAGACATCTTCAAATCCTTTTAAAATCTGGCTGCTGATATTGAATTCGTATCCTGCCTGCTTTGCCATGGCGCCGAAGCTTTCATCGATGCAGTAGTCCATTCCGGTACTTTTACCGCTTCTTGCAGCCGATAAAAGATTCTTAAAAGTCATTTCCGCGCCCTGACTTAAAAGATTTCCTACCAAAGCACCGTCTGCTTTTTCAATCTGATGTAAAAGTCTGTAAATACCGATATATGACTCTCTTTCCTCAGGAGTAATCTCATGATTCTTCTCCAACTTAAAAAGGAATTTACTGTATTTCTCGGCAGTCTGCGTGGTAGTACTTTCATAACCGTCAAGGTGATTTTCCAAAGTTGCCAAATCCGTTTCCAAGGGATTAATGCCATCCCGAATCAACTGTAAGGTAGAAGCAGGCGTCATTTTATTTATGATTCGCTGCAATCCGGCATCTGCCTCTCTTACGCTTTCAATGTTGGAAACCGTTATTTCCATACTGTTGTATCCAAGGATTCGCACTGCACGACGATTGGTATCGTTCAACTCGAAATTCATATCCTGCAGAATATCATCCACATTGCTGAATGCCTTCTGAATGGAATCTCCCAAATCCCTGCGTACTTCGGTTCCCAGAAGCTCGTACTGCTGTCCGGCTTTGAGATAATCCTGCCGCATGGCCTCGCCCAAATCGTGTACCGAAGATAAAGTGTGTACGCCTTCCGCCTGTACAATTTTACCTACGGTTGCCGCCGGCATAAAAGCCAATGTAACAAGCTTATCGTTTGTCGCCTGCCACAAAGTTGCTTTCTGTGCAGCTTCACTGTCCTTGGGGAAAAGGGTATTCTGTCTGTGAGCTTCCACTGCTTTTAAATCTTCCACCAACTGTGAAAGTTCTGTGGTCTCAATATTGTAACCAAGCTTCATAAGCCTGTAATTATTCTCTACCGTCATGGCAAGTCTGGTTTCTTCCAAAACACGCATTGCTTTTACAAGTTCCGGATTCTCCGTGCTTACCGCTTCGGCACTTACTGCCGCCATGGATGCGCTTGCAGCTTCCACCGAAAGGCTGATGCCGTTTTCACTTACGGTGCCTTCAATGCGAACAGACTGCATTGCCACCCGTAATTCGCGAATGTTTAAGGACTTGCCGCCCTCTACCACAACCTTAACCGCTTCGTAGCTGAAGCTCTGTACATCCTCATATACCTGCACCGCTTCGTTTAACTTGCTTGTGCTGTTGCTAAGATAAGCTTCCTTTGCTTCTCTGCCGTCCGCGATGGCGTTGGCAATACTGCGGGCAACTTCTTCCTCAGACATAGGCATCCGGATTCCTTTTAAATCATGGAGAATCTTTACATTACCTGCATTCAGAAGAATTCCGCTTTTTACAAGCCACTGTGCTTCCTTCATGGTTTCTTCGTTTACGGGAAGTCCTGCCTCTTCAACGGTCTGTGACAATCTTGCTTCCATACTTTGCCAGTCAAATTCGGAAGACTGCTTGCTCATATAGCCGCCGATATCATCGGCATAATAACCACCCATGTTTTCCGAAACTTCCGCACCGGAAAAACGAACTCTGTATAAATGGTCGATGGTGGGGTCGATACCGTTTCGAAGAAGGTAATCGCACATTCCATCGGTAATTTCAGTAATCTCTGCTGCATAGCCCATAGCCTCGGCAGTATTTCTCACATTGCCTTCCGTCATAGGGATATCTGCCTCGCGAAATGCCTTTTTTACCGCGTTGGCAGCACTTTCGCTACCGGTAATCTCCTGCAAAACCTCATCGGACAAATCATCATTGTAACCTTCTATAATCACACCGCTCTGAGCCAGCTTTGCTTTAATCTCATCCACCACGGTTACCGTGGTTTCCACGGAAGTTTCCCCGGGCTTATAGCCTTCTTTTACCAGTTCGGCATAATCTTCATCGGATAACGAATTGGACATTACCGTCATGTAATTGCGGTTTGCCGTAACATCCATGGCGCCTGCCTGCTTCATAATATCCTGCTTGCTTATGCCCTGACCTTCATATGCCGAGAACTCAGCATTCTTTCCGGTAATGGACATGGCAAAATCCGTAGCCTTAATCACGCGGGACGCACTATTCTCTACGGGTTTTGCATAAGTTGTATTTACTTGTTTGTCTTCCTGACCGGAATTTGTATATAAATGAATCATGCTACACCTCATGCCATATTTTTAGGTCACTATTTATTTCGGTTAAAAGGGGCAAAAAATTAACCCCTCCCGGTAATTGTATCCGACGCACACTCCGCTCTTTGCTTAAAAGAATTTGTTTCTCCAATAAAAAACCGCCTTAAAACAAAGGGCTTTATTTTAAGACGGTTCATATAATTCTTCCGGTTTATCTTCCGATGATTTTATTTAATTTGGCACTTACTTCCTCATAATCGGTAAAATGAATTCCCGTGATGCCTACGCTTTCGGCGCCTTCGATGTTGGCAAGTCTGTCATCGATAAAAACGGTCTCCTCCGCTTTTAAATCAAACTTTTCAAGGAGGCGCTCATAGATTTCCTTGTCGGGTTTGGTCATCTTTTCATGAGAAGATACCAAAACATCATCTATGTAGGGCAGGAAAGTAAAGCACTGCTCTGCGGTATTTTTATAAAGGCTTCTGGGATAGTTGGTAAGAAGGTATGTGTGGTATCCCTCATCCTGCAAACCTTTTACCCAATCTTTCGCGTATGGAAACGCCTCAATAGTAAGATGAATGTTTTTCCAGAATGCCCATGCTTTGTCCTCCAAGCCGGGGAGCTTGGCTACCATGCCGGCAATGACATCCTCTTCCTCCATAACACCTCTGTCCAACTCATTCCACAAGGGGCCGTTTACCATGACCGCGGAAATCACCTCGATTTCCTCGGGAGTACATCCCACATCTGCCATAACCTGACGCCATTTAAAATCAACCAAAACCATTCCTACATCAAATACTATATTTTTAATCATACATTCACCTCGTTTTTATCTTTCTCAAGCTTCCGAAGAAACCACAAACCAAACACCATGGAAATTACCAATGTAAAAACATCTGCCACCGGCTGAGCAACCAAAATTCCCGTAAAATCAAAGAATGCGGGCAGAATATATAATAGCGGAATGAAGCAAATTCCCTGCCTGCAAGATGCCACCACAGATGCGGTAAAAGATTGTCCGCAAGCCTGTAAAAGCATGTTACACATAACAATCCACGCGTTCAACGGAAACGTCAGGCACTGCGCCCTTAACGCAAAAGTACCGATTTCCGTTACCAAAGGGTCTCCGTCACGCATAATCTCCACCAGATGCGGGGCAAAAACAAATCCTGCAACAGCTACCGCAATCAGGAAAACCAGCGAAGTTTTTACGCAAAACCAGAAAGATTCTTTTACTCTTTTATATATTTTGGCTCCGTAATTAAAACTGCATACCGGCTGAAATCCCTGGCCGAAACCGATCAATGCCGAATTGGCAAACATAGTAATGCGAGACACAATGGACAACGCCGCAATAGCTGCGTCCGCATACAGGCCGGCGCTCTCCGCATCCGCCTGAAGCAGGGCAATATCTCGCGCTGACGTATTCAGTAACATGACGGATATACTGGCAATTCCCTGACGACACAACGAAGGCATACCGCCCGCAAGAATCTCCGGCAACAGTCGAAATACGAAGGGATTCTTTTTCAGCGTAATGGGAATGTTTCCACCAAAGTGGGTAGCTCCCAACAAGAGCAGGAAACTTACGCCCTGGCTGATAATGGTGGCATAAGCGGCTCCTTTGATTCCCATGTCAAGACCAAACATAAGCAGCGGATCCAGAGCAATATTCAACACTGCACCCACAATAATACCTATCATGGCATACATGGCATTTCCCTGATATCGCATCTGATTATTCAACACAAACGAAGCCATCATGTAGGGACTTCCCAACAGGATAATCCGCATGTAATCCACCGCATAGGGAAGAATGGTCTCCGTAGACCCCAGCATGTATGCCAGAGGTTCTACAAATATCAGTCCCATAACCATAAAAAGAATACCGAATACCAGACAGAAAAAGAAGCCTGCATTGGCTATCCTTGAAGCTTCTTCCAAGTCTTTTTCCCCCAGCTTTCGCGCCATAAAATTGCCGGCGCCGTGACCAAAGAGAAAGCCGAAGGCCTGTATAAATGCCATTAAAGAAAAAACCACACCTACGGCTGCCGTGGCTGAAGTGTCTATTTTACCCACGAAATAAGTATCCACCATATTATAAAAGGTGGTCACAAGCATACTGATAATGGTAGGCACTGCCAAAGAACCTACCAACTTGGGAATGGGTTCGGTTGTCATTCGTATATACTTTTGATTCTGATCCATTTTATCTCCGTATATCAAATATGATTTTCACTTCTTTTACGCATATTTCCGAAACTAATTATAGCCTCATACACAAGGATGTGCAATTTCTTTTTACCGCTTCTTAACTTGTAAGGCTAACCGCTATGTACTATAATACATACATGAAAAAACACAAACAGCTTATATGGGACGGCATTTTTACATTAGTAACCTTACTTTTTTTATTTGCCGTAAATCTTTTTATCGAAATTGTATTTGATACCAGAACATTAATACCCATGATTTTCGTTTTGGGTGTTTTTCTTGTGTCTTTAAAAACCCAAGGATATTTTTGGGGCATTACCGCATCACTTTTAAGCGTTTTGGCGGTAAATTATGCCTTTACTTTTCCTTACTATGCATTTGACTTAATTTCACCGGAATGTATTTTCTCGGCCGTGGTAATGCTGATTGTCGCGGTTATGACAGGCACGCTGACCACACAGTTGAAAGCGCAGGAAAAGATTAAATCGGAAAGTGAAATGGAGCGAATGCGTGCAAACCTTTTACGCGCCGTATCTCACGATTTGCGAACACCGCTTACCTCTATTTACGGCTCTACTTCCGCAGTAATCGAGAACTACGATACACTGTCAAAGGAGCAGAATTTGAAGCTTCTGGGAGATGTACAAAAAGATTCCCAGTGGTTGATTCACATGGTGGAAAATCTGCTGTCTGTAACCAGAATTGACAGCAACAAGGTAAAAGTAAACAAAACACCTGTGGTACTTGAAGAACTAATCGACTCCGTTCTTGTAAAATTCAAGAAACGCTGTCCCGAACAGGCAGTAATCGTGGAAATCCCCGAACAGTTTATCAGCATCCCCATGGACCCTATTTTGATTGAACAGGTGCTTCTCAATTTGCTGGAAAATGCAGTTTTTCATGCCAAAGACATGACCGAATTAATGCTAAAAGTTGATACCCATGAATCCTTTGCCGTTTTTTCGGTATTAGACAACGGGTGCGGTATTCATCCCGATGTAAAAGACCGCTTATTCAGCGGCTATATCAGCCGCTCCGACACCCCTACCGACGGTAGTCGCAACAATATGGGAATCGGATTGTCCGTATGTTCTACCATCGTAAATGCTCACGGCGGTACGATTCACGGAGAAAACCGCGAAGAAGGCGGTGCAATTTTTTATTTTAAGTTAAAAATGGAGGACAAAAATGAGTAACAAATATAAAATTTTGGTAATCGAAGATGAAAATAATATTCGAAATTTTATTGAAACCGTATTGAGTGCCAACGATTACCAGACACTTTCAGCTTCAACCTGTGAACAGGGACTTCTCATGTATGCTTCCCATATTCCGGATTTGGTTATGCTGGACTTAGGTCTTCCCGATAGGGACGGCATTGAATTTATTCAAAATATTCGCCAAACGGATACCACACCCATTATTGTTCTCTCCGCAAGAACCGGCGAAAAGGATAAAATCGAAGCTTTGGATTTAGGCGCCAATGATTACATAACCAAACCGTTCGGCACCGGTGAGCTTCTCGCAAGAGTTCGTGCCACACTGCGAAACAATCGCCCCGGAAGCGGCTCCGGTTCTCTTCCCGGCGAGAAATTTACCTTATATGATTTAACCATTGATTATGATCGTCGTATCGTATATATGAAAGATGAGGAAATTAAGCTTACTCAGACCGAGTATAACATCTTGGCGCTTCTTTCTTATCATACCGGCAAAGTCATGACCTATGCCTCCATTATAAAAGAAATCTGGGGTTGCTCCGATGACGGCAGCATCAAAAAGCTTCAGGTAAACATGGCTAATATTCGTAAAAAACTGGGTTCTAAACCCGGCGATAATCAGTATATTATCAATGAGCTTGGCGTAGGTTACCGCATGAACGAAGAAAATCTGTAAAACGCTCAAGTAAGTAATAAAAAAGTGCAGAGGAATAATCCTCTGCACTTTTCTCATGAACTTATGTAATTAGAACAAATTCTTCAAAGAACCCATAGCTCCTGAAATCTTGTCGCCGGTAATCTTAGCCTTAACACCGTCAACCACCTTATCTACCATTCCGTCGGGAATGTCAATGCCGGTTACTTTTTCGATGGCTTTCTCAGGATCTTTCATGAATTCTTCCTTGAAATCAGGATCCTTTTTAATCTTTTCTACGATTTTTTCAATCTGCTCTTTAATCTTATCCATAGCTTATAAGCTCCTTTCTTACATCGCCGCATTCTCTATACCTTGCGACCACACCATATCTTTTATCGGTTTAAAAAGCGGTTTTATAAACCTTTTCATTATAAATTTTATAATTGTTATTTATAAAATGACCTTAAACCGTTTTGCCTATTTCTTCTCCGGCTTGGTTAAAACCATAAACACATTGGCGTCTTGCTTCTGCTGTCTGCGCAACCAATATCCTGCAATCAGTGAAGAAAGCATGGTGGTCAGAATCAACACCGTAAAAAATTCCAAACTGATGATGCCGTTGGCATATGCCACAGTGGCCAATACAATGCCCGGGCCGCCTCTGGCATTCATGGTAACCGCAAAATTAATTTTTGATGCAGTGGTTAAATTGGTAAACAGAAGCATGGACAATGTTCCCACTGCTTCCAAACCGAAAGCAATCACAAAGAAAACAGCAAATTTTAAGAATGAGAAGTCATTCACTACATTTAACTGAATACCTACCAAGGCAAAATAAATCGGAATAAAAAAGGAAAATGCAAAATTACCCAGTGCATCCATTTTGCTCTTGGATTCATCATTGTATCCTACGATGGCTTTTAACACATAGCCCACCAAAAAGGCGGAATACATGATGTTTATGCCACAAAGAGACAACAGGCCGCACACCATAAGAAGCACGGCAAAGCTGATACTGTAAAAATGTATGGCCTTCATTTGCTTCTTCCATACTTTCGTATGGTCGGAAATTAATTTTACCGCTACAAACAGCCCCAAGGTTACTACAACCACAATAAGCATATCCAAAAACTTTACTTCGCCGGTAGCCGCGATTCTGGTAGCCGCATTTAAGAGAATCCACAGGCACAAATCCTGCAAAGTCGCCACAGTAAGTATGGTATTGGAAAAAGTGGTGTTCATAATTCCCATATCAAAGAATATTTTGGAAATCACGGGAATGGATGTAATCGCCACACCGATGGTAAATACGATTCCAAAGGCCACTTCATTGCCCAATACGCCGATATAATCTTCTTTGAACATGGATATAAAAGGAATGGCTCCCAGCATGGGTAACACCGTTGCTCCGATTAATACACAAACGATGATTTTACCGTTCTTTTTATCCACTTCGATGTTGGTATTATACCCGGATAAAAACATGAGAAAAATCAAGCCCAGCTGATAGAAAATATTCAGCACCTTACCTTCTTCCGGATAAGCCGCAAATATGGTATTTACCGCATTGGGGAAGAACAGATACAGACAACTTCCGCCCCAAATCATACCACCTATGATTTCTCCCACGACGCGGGGTGCTTTTATCTTCTCAAAAAGCGTTCCGCAGGAGTAGGCGCTGATGAGCAATAAAGACAGCGCAATTAATGTATAGATGATTTCCGATTCGCTTAATGTGGGTAAATGCATGATTTCCCTCCGTTTTATACCGTACCTTCGCATGTATGCATACAATGTTTTCTCTTCAATGAAATAAAATTACTGCTTCTTCAATGCGTCGAACTTCGCCTGCATGGTAGGATTGTTCTTGGTAAGCTTCTTCACGCTGACATCATCCACCTTATTGTTGGCGATGCGCAACTGATTATCGGAACCCTGTAACTCTTTCTTCACCCTTTCCAGCTGCTGAATGCTCTTATCGATGGCTTCGATTGCCTTATCGAAGTGATTGTGAGCCAAGGTATAATTTCTACCGAAGTCTTCCTTAAACATTTTCAGGTTATCTTCAAAATTGGTAATATCGATATCCTGATTACGCACAGCTGCCAATTCCTGCTTATAAGTCAACGCATTCATGGCTGCATTGCGAAGCAAGGTAATGATGGGAATGAAGCACTGAGGACGCACTACATACATTTTATCATATTTATAGGAAACGTCCACAATTCCGGCATTATATAATTCACTGTCGCTTTCAAGAAGCGATACCAAAACCGCATATTCGCAGTTCTTTTCATTACGGTCTTTGTCCAGTTCCTTGAAGAAATCTTCGTTTTTATGTTTGGTCTTGGTTTCATCCGATTCATTCTTCATATCGAACATAATGGAAACAATTTCTATGCCGTTTTCATCATATTCACGATAGATATAGTCTCCCTTACTACCGCTGCTGGCATCGTTATCCTTCTCAAAATACGCGTTACGGAAGGCTGTGGCACGCAACTGATTAAACTGTGTCTCACAGTGCTGTTCCAAGGTTTCGCCCACCATTTTGGTATTCAGACGAGCCTTCATATCCTTATAATAAGCAATCTGTTCATCCTTCTGGGCAAGACGGAGACGATTCATATCCTTCTCCTGGGCAAGATCATTCTCCAAATCACGCTTCTCGTCTTCTACTTTCTTTACCGCTTCCATTACGGCCAATTTCTTTTTATCTTCCGAACTGTTTAACTCTGCTTTTAATTCTTTGGTGCGATCCTCTGCCTTGCGGAGCTGTTCTTTTAAATTTTCGATTTCTTTGTCATAAGCTTCCTTGGTTTTAAGGCGAATATCGTTTTCCTGCGCTTTCAGTTCCAACTCATGACGCTTATTCTCCTGCTCCAAACGAACATGAATATCCTTCTCGAATTCACTGTCACGAATCTGCTTAATAATAGAGCTGAGCTCTGTATCATCCACCGTAAAAGCCTGTCCGCAATGAGGACATTTTAATTCTGCCATATGTAATACCCCCTTTTTTGGCATATATTCATAATATATCCCATAAAAGTTAAATTTACAAATAGTATGGGAATTTTTAACCTTAATAATAAAATATTTATGAGGGTCGGCGCAAATCAATTAGGAAAATGTGTATCATTTTATTTAAATTATTACTGTTTTTTATTTTTTTGAAACCTATTTTACTCCTTAGGTGTTTTATATTTAGAAACACAAAACAAAGGAGTATTAATACCATGAATGAACTGACAAATAAAAGAGAGATGAATACACTTATAAAAATAAGAAAATACTTTACCCGCGTTATATTTATTTTTTCCGGAGCTTTTACCGGCAGATTTTTACGCATATATTTTGATTACCAAGCACATCCGGCAATGTATAGCGCCCCGTACCCTTCTTGGCTGGAAGAACTAAAATTTGATTTTTTGATATACGGTGCTGTTATTCTTACGGCTGTTATTATTGTATTTGTACTGAAAATGAAAGAAAGAAATAAGATGGAATAAAAGTATAGATGAGACAGGATTTGAACCTGCGACCTCTGCGTCCCGAACGCAAATCGGTACACTTTTCTGTGTTTCATAGTGTCTCGAAATGCCTTGTTTTACGGCATTTCTTTAAAAATATTTTTTAAGCAAAACTATCAAAAACCTATTAAAAAGTGGCAAAAGTAGAACTTGGTTAGAACTACTTCTATTTTAGATTCCTGCCACACAAAGCACTATCTACCCCTACTTACATATTCTTTTTTCATTTCTGCTCATCCATCTTCTTGTGACTCGTATAATAGACTTGTTATGCTTTTGAGTTATTGGCAGGGGTGGTAATGCAGGATAACGTCTCGGATTTTTTTTATGATAATTTTCGTTATACCATTCTCTTTCTTTTAATACTAATTCTAAAAATCCTTCTTCTTCCCACAATGTTTTCATTTCTTTTTTAGATAATTTAGACTTATATTTTTTCTTTGGATATTCATATATGTTACCGGAATATATATCTAATTTGTGATTACCCTCCATCGAATGACAATGTGGACAACTCGGATCATTAATATCATTGTCATGTTCATGCATAAACCAATGCATGCGTGCTAATTGAGAAGTAATATTAATCTGACAATTAATTGTCCTTTCAACTTTCATTTCGATTTTAACATCGGATTTTAGAATTATATTAGTTCTTCCCATTTTCAAATCTTCTCTCTTAAGTTTTGACATTGCATTCCCTTATATGTACATATATTGCAAATTACGCGCAAATTAAAAATCCCAAAAAAGTTGGCTAAAAACATCTTTTTTCCAAACTTTTTGCATATTTTACGAATCTTTTTTGCGTTTTTCTGCAAATTACCAGCAAGTTAGAATTCTAAAAATTTGACCACAAGAAAAGTGTCTGCAAGTTAAAATTTTACTGTTTTTGAAAAACAGACACTATATCTTGTGGTTTGTTTCAATCAAAAATACATTCTCTATATTCTTAGTTTTTGTCTGCAAATTACCAGCAAGTTACCGGCAAGTTAAATTATGCCCAACGCGGAATATATCTCATATATCTTGGCGCGGTATCCGGATCCAGTGGCTTTATATATTCCTTATCTATCGCTTCTTTTATTAATCGCGAAACAGTTGCTGCGGATGAATCTTTAAGTCCAAATCGTTCTCTCAATGAACTGTTAGTCATTTGTTCACCCTGCACCTGCTTGATACACGCGTGTAAATAACATGCCCACAATTTTTCATCCGAAGACAAACTCGTAAAAGGTATTTCCGAAAATAGCGTAACTCTGGTATTAGATTGATATAAATCAATTTTAGGCGCAGGAAGCAATGATAATTCACACGCCATAGCCATTTTATCCCATCCAGTTCCCAACTCTTCACACATTCGTAATCGGCGCATTAACTCCGCCAACTTTTCATTTCTAGATTTAGGTGGATTATCAATAATTCGAAAAACATCAACTAAAGGTGTACCCGCATTAGTTATCTCTATTCTATTACTAAATACTTCCACAACCGGTCCCGTTCCGGATATAGAAAAATCTTGATGTATCAAAGCATTTGCAACCGCTTCGCGAATTGCAAGAATAGGATATGCACTCTTTTTTTCCCTTAACGCTTCTTCAATCAGTTCCTGAGTAGGAATTAAAGCATCAATATATTTTATGAGATTTTCAAAATCTATCGCATACCCTTTCTTTTCTACATTTTCTTTCAACATTACCATTCGGTTATTTCCATCATATTGAACAATACGCATTGCCTTACGAGATACTTTGTCAAAATCTGCTAATCTCTTTGCAAATAAAAGTGCTCCCATATTTGTAATTGCATATAAACCATTGTCTTGTTTAACAATTATCTTTTCTTCGATTAAATAGTGAACTATTCCTTCGGATGTTGATGGTATCTGGGTATTTGTCAAATCAAAATATACACCAAAATCTAATAATTGCAGTGCATCATTTAACGATAAATCAAATTTTGCCCATTGTTCCTCATATCTTTTATTTTTAATCTTGTCCCATAATTGAGATTCGACTGCTGGATATTCTTTCAATTTCTTTGTATAACTTCCTATTCTGATATAGTCAGTCTTTTCAAACTTTACAGGAAAAGAGGCTGCACTATATATTATGAGTATGCCAACATTTTTATTCTCAATTTCAACAGACTCAAACTCGAAATCAGCATTATCTGACAATAAACAACGAAGCCAATTCTCTAATTCCTGATCTCCTTTTTTTATATTCTGCAAATTATAATTTGTTCCCACTATTTCGTGCGTTTTATCATCTACACCCCAAATCATATATGCACAATTTTTCTCATGTAAAGTCGCAGAATTAGCAAGAGCACTAATATCTTCACCTATCATTTTAGGATCATAATTATTATGTTTGAATTCTACCCACGCGGTTTCGTCGGGTAACTTACATAATTCAAGAACTAATTTTTTATTGCTTTCCATATGTACTCCTATACCTGTTAAAATATCCCAATTATATGTTCCCAAGCATTTTCGACAATTCTTTAAGTTGAATTGCCTTGTCCTTTTCATATAAATATTTATCTAAAATAATTAAAATTATCGTTTTCATATAGGGGTATAATTCGTAACACTCTTCCTCTTCGTACTCATGTATTCCCTTACTCAGTACCTGATAGATTTTACTTTTTTGCGAATCTAGTTCATCAGGAATAATATTCCACTTTTTATCTACCGCTTTCATCTTTTCATCAAAAGATACTTTTTTCTCACTGATTTCTGTATTTATTTTATCATACTCGTTTTCAATAATATATTCAAAAATTCTTCTTAAATAAACAAATGCGGCTATACCCATATGTTGGGAATACGCACTCACAGATTGTTTAAGTTCTATGTAAAATTTACTTATCAAATTCCTATATTTTAATAATTTTTGTTCTTCTTCTCTCGCAAAAGACGGATACTGCCCTATTTTAATTACAATATCACCCTTAAACATCAGTGAATAGTGGTGTTTCTCACCGCATTTTGCACACGAAAATACTAAATCTATAAAATATAACTTATTTTTAAACACATCTTCATCAGATAAGTTATTAACATAACCCGGCATCGGTCTTGCACTTAACCAATCCCCTAACATTTCTTCCAATTCTTTATTAATATTACACAGAAAAACTTTTTTATCATCACATTTTTCACAGTATGAATCTATGCATATTTTTTTAGTTTTTACTATATCTTTATAATCACTATATTCAATTTTGGTCTGTCTATATGGCGGTTCCAAACATAATATTTTTTCCCATAATTCTATCTGCAAGTCATCTTTTCTCTCTTCAAAAATATTATACATACCTTTCATAATTATTTCACCTCTTCTGCAAACATTATAAGTTTTTTCTTATGCTGTTCCCTTTTCACTTTCTTGCTTTACACTTTATAAACATAATAATATACCGTAACCTAAGTTCTATTCCCAATAATATTTCTCTTTACTTCTACAAAATTTTTGTTAATCATTACCCCACCTAATTTGCTACTTTTTTAGTGATGTTATATTATTCAAAGAATATTTTTAGCACACCTAAAACTTTTATATTATTACTACTCATCTTCTAGTTGCTTTAATTGTTCTTGAAGTTTTTTAATATCTTCTAATAATTTATCTCTTTTTGTAGTATTATCTTTATTAATTGCTATTGACTCTGGAAATGTGTATTTCCAAATACGATACTCCTTCTCAATAGTTGCCCTATCTTCCTCTGCTGATACACTCTCCAATTCAGTATTCTTATCGCAGATTTTTTCATGCCATCTTTGCAAATAATCAGATAATACCGAACTACTATCATCTAGCGATAATACCAGCCTATCCCCTATCATCTCCGGCTTCAATCCATATTTTTGTTCCAACTCAAAAAAGACAAACATTGTGCTAATGAAGGTCACCGGTGCAGAATCTACCAATGCCAACGTATTGACTTCTAATGCAGATGCCATTTGTTGCAGCATTTCTGTTTTTGGTTTTCTATATCCATTTTCATATTGACGTATTCTATCCACCGTCAAATTAATTTGGGAACCCAATTCACTTGTTGATATTCCTTTATCACGTCTAATGGCTTGAATACGCCTGCCGGTTCTTTGTGCAGATGTATCCTCCATAAACTGTAAATAGTCTTGCCCTAATGGGTTAGATATAACAGACATACTCTTTATTTCCTTTCATTTATCTTCTTATTTTCTATTTTACCATATCTTTCGCTTTTTTCAAGCAAAAAAGTTAATGTTCGAGCGCAAAAAAGTGTTGACTTTTTATGCAACACGTATATAATAGAACTATAACTTATTTGTTAATGTTCATTAACTTATAAGAACGCTTTATAAAGAAAGGAGGATAATTATGAGCAGAAACTCAATGTTAATCAATTATAATGATGTATTAACCATTGACGAAGTTTGTGAAGTCTTAAGGCTGGGTAAAAATACCGTTTATGGTCTTATCAAAGACGGAACGCTTCCCTCAATGAAATTAGGCAAAAAGTATTTGATTACAAAAGATTCTTTAATTAAATTTCTTTTGAGTTTCAGTTAATTGAAACATTATGAAAAGACAAGTAAAAAGACCCAATGGCATACAGTCAAAAAAAGGGAAACTCTATGCAGTTATCTCTTTTTCTACCATTGTTAACGGTCAGCGAAAGCAACAAAAGAAATGGTATGCTACCGGATTAACGGACATTCCTGCAAATTATAATGAAGCAGAAAACTTACGCAATCGTAAGTTAATTGATTTATACAGCAGGAAACAAATATCCTCCGGACAACTAGCAATTAGCGACGCAGTCTATCACTTTTTAGCGAATAAAGAGAAAAAAATTAGAAATACAACCTATTCTTCTTACCTTCATCGTGGTAAACATATTGCTGATTATTTTGGTAATATCTCCATAAATGAATTAAAAACAGAAGATGCGGAAAACTTTCTAAACTATCTCTTAACTTCTGGTAATAATGCTATTACTCATGTCCGCAAAGGGTCTGAAACAGGATTAAGCGCCAGAACTGTAAAAGATATTCGGCTTTTATTCTCTCAAATCTTTGATTACTGCATAGATAATGGCATTGTCAGTGAAAATGTTGTAAAAAAAGCAAAACCCGATGCGGAATTAATCAGCCAGAAAAAGTATACAAATATTGATGGTACAAACTTTTTTGACCAAGAAGAATGCAAATTATTCTTAACTTTGGTAAAAGATCACCCTCTCTATCTACTATTTGTTCTTGCTATCCGCTTCGGCTTACGCAGAGAAGAAGCCATCGGCTTAAAGTGGTCTAATGTAGACTTAAATCGCAAAACATTGCGAGTAGCCTCTACGGTTACTATCGGAACGCGTGTCAACCAGCAGGATGATACCAAAACCGATGAGAGTTTCCGTACCTATCCGTTAACGGACGATTTATGCGAATTATTTAAGAATGAATGGGTAAAACAAACAAAATTCCGTGAGTTCTTCGGAAATACATACATTGAAAATGACTATGTATTCAAACACGAAAACGGAAAAATGTATTACCCTGATTATCCGTCGAAGTTAATCAAAAAAATAATCAAAAAGCACCCTGAGTTACCTCAAGATGTTCATTTTCACAGTTTGAGATACTCTTGTGTGTCGAATTTGATTGACGCCGGTTTTGATGTAAAGAAAATACAGGCTTGGGTCGGTCACAAAGACATTGAAACAACCTTAAAAATTTATGCCAAAATCAAGAGCGAAAAGGAAAAGCAGAAAATTGGTGAACAATTAGCCAAGATGTATGCTGGACTTTAAGTAAATGAAGTAAATAAGTAAAGACACAAGTAAAAAGACCGTGCATTTCCAATTTGTAATAATCGGAACATTCTCTTTTCTGCTTGTGTCTTTATATAAATAGAAATAATTTTATTATAGAAAGGAAATTTTTATTATGAATAATTATTTAAATTTACAAACAACTAACAATTTTACCCCAGAGTTATTAAAAACAAAGAAACAATGGGTTCTTCGGGATGAAAACAAAGTCCCCTATAACCCAAATGAACCCACTGCCAAAGCCAGTGTCAGCAATCCAGATACTTGGGCTACTTATGATGTAGCAATAGCAGCACTGAATAACAATCCTCATTGTGTTGGATTAGGCTTTGTGATAACAAGCGAAGATGATATTGTTGTAATTGACCTTGATCATTGCATAGATGAAACTGGCGAAATTACACCCTTGGCTCAAGATGTATTATCAATAATTGGCGTTGATACATATATGGAAGTATCTCAATCCGGCACTGGTATACATATTTTTCTTCGTGGTAAGAAAAATACGAAGTTGTCTAAAAAAGGGGAAATAGAAGTTTACGATAATAAACGCTATATCGCTATGACTTTCAATGCAATCTATGCAACGGAGCCTTCTGATAAACAAACCGAGTTAGATCTAATTTGCGACAAGTTTTTAGAAAATGTATGCAATGTGTCAACCAATACTCCTGTCTCTGTAAATAGTACTATGCACCACGCAAATAGCGCGAACATCATATCCCTTATCAAAGCCGAAGGAACTGCCAAATATGTGGATTTAATTAATGGCAAATGGGAAGCACACTATAAAAGCCAGTCAGAAGCAGATTTAGCACTAATGCAAAAGGCAAACTACTATTCATGTGGTGATCCATCTGTAATGAAAGAAGTTTGGAAAGCAAGCGGTTTGTATCGCGATAAATTAGATCGTGACGATTATATCGAACGAACAATTGAAAAAGCAATTTCTTCTTGTACTGCACATAATGTAGCAAATAAGACCACCCCCTCCTCAAATGCATTTTCTGTAATTTCAATGAAAGAATTTATGGAAACAGAATTAGAAAAACCATTATTCATTATTGACAATTTGATTAGTGAAGGTCTAATTTTTCTTTCTGCGCGTCCTAAAATCGGAAAATCTTTCTTCGTCACTCAATTAGGATATGCAGTTGCAACCGGAACGGATTTTTTAGGATATCCTACTCAAAAAACAGATGTTTTATTTTTTGATTTTGAAGCCGGTGAAATCGTTCGACAAGCAAGAAATAATTCGCAATTTAGCGATACAAATGTCGAATCCTTTATGTATTATAAAGATGATAATCCCCCTAAACTCGGGAAGGGTTTTGAAGATAGGTTAGAAGCCACACTATGTGCTACTCCTTCCATAAAACTTGTTATCATAGACATGATTGCACAATTGCGTACTATTCATAACAGCAAAAGCAATTATGATGGCGTATATACAGAATTTACACTATTAAAAGCAATTGCACAAAAATATCATGTTGCAATTTTATTAGTTCATCATTCCCCCAAAGGTTCACGAGATAATGACCCCATCTCCGGTACATTTGGGTCAGTGGCTCACTCTGGTGTTGCTGACACTTTATTACTATTGAACAACACCAGAAAGAAGGATATCTACACATTGTCAGTAACTGGAAAAAATGTGCCTGCAATAGATTTAGAATTAGTGTACAACGAAACTACATGGTCTCGCTTGATAGGACCGACTTCCGCCTGTGATGAAATCAAGAAAAACCTAGTGAAAACTATAAAACATGCATTATCTACGGGAACTTCACGATTACGCTGTCAACAAATTCTGGATTTGTCAAAAGAAATCGGATGTGAAATTCCAAGTACCGCAACCTCACTTGGAATGAATATTCACTCATACTATGCTTATATAAAAGAATCTGGTTTAGAAATGCGTATAGATCAGAAAAACAGCGAAAAATACTATGTATTTAGTAATATTTCAGCATCAAGCACAAGTTTTGAAGTTGTAAACACACCTGAAGGGTATGAAGGTCAAGTAATTGTATAAATCTTTATATAAATCTAATATATTTCCTATATTAAATTTATATAAAAATTATATAATATATTATTTTGATAAAATTTTTGCTGACCCCCCCACCCCTGGTGTGTATATGCAAGAAGTATAATAACCACTACTCTTGATTTTTAATCATCATTTTGTAGTGGTTATTCTTTTCTTCTTATTTTTACTGAATGTATTATTATATTTAAACTTTAATATTTTCTAATTTATATCTTCCGGAATGAGTTATACCCCGATATCCTTGAACTACAAACACGAAAACTCCCCCTTGTCATATTTAATCCCAACCCCATTCCTTGCTAAATTTTCTATCCATTACACAAGACTCAATTTCCCTAATTACTTTATGAACCTCTCTGTCATAAAACAAATTTTCATAGTCTAACTTTAAATGCACTTCTGCGCCATGCTCTTTCCAATAAGCAGATATTTTTTCACAAACAAGATTGGGAAATCGGTGCTTTTTTCTACCTAAAAGGTCTGCATCAATAATTCCTATTTTCATACTATCTTCCATTTATTTCCTTCGCATATCTTTAGGCTTTTCAGCCTTCTCTGGTATTAGCCATGTATTTCCTGTTAACACTGCACCTTTAATACGTCCTTGCGAACATAATATAGTTACTCGTCTTCGCGAAATACTCCACCTCGTAGCCATTTCGCTTGTTGATATATATTTCATTTAAATCCTCCGACGGAATTTCTATACCAATATTATATTCCTCTAGAGGAATAATTACAATGCCGATTGAACACCTTTATCACTCTAAAGTTAAATTTAAAATTTTATCCCAAGAACGCAGTTTATAGCCAATGTTGACCATTCTAAATATTTTAATATCTAATAGTCATCAAGAATACCACCCTTATAATCCAATATCATTATGTTAAACTATTCAAAAAAACACCCAACATTTTATTGTAAAATTGGGTATCTTTTTTTGTAATCATCCCTGCGTGAAACTGAAATTTGGGCATGCTCTTAACTATATATCAACTCATCACAGCCATAAATATATACCCAATTCCCACCATAAAGAAATTGCTCAATCCGTGCATAATCATGGGGTAAATAATACTTTCTGATTTCACATATGTAAATCCATACGCTATACCTAATATAAATGCATAAATCAACTGAAACCATGAAAAAGTTAATGAAACAGGAAACAATGACCATTGGATATGTGCAACAGAAAATAGTACCGAGGCTATTACAATAATAAATGCATAACCTTTTTTATTATCTTTTCCTATTACTCCACCAAGAACGGTAATCGGAAATGCTCTAAACAAAATTTCTTCTGATGTTCCTGATAAAAACAGTTGAAACCCTAATGTTCCTAATACATTTGCTACATTTAACTCATATGCGTATGGCACAATTGTATTAAGTGAATATCCAACGACATAACTAATAAGAACATATATTAAAATGACAATAGCAAAAATCGTCGTATATAGTATACCGCTCTTATTTAACCTCGGCTTTAACCAAAATTCTAAATCACTTTTCTTACTGATAACAAAAATAAGCACTAAAGCCACTATCATCTGAATAATATGATGCACAGAGATACTCATAAATGTACCGTCTTTATCAATCACTGCATATTGAAATAAATCAGCAATGAAACCACCTAACTTGCTTGCAAAAGTTTGAACAATGAACAAACCTACTATAACAAATACAATATAAACTGTCTTTTTTATCTTAATGTTTTTCATAATATCTCCAGCAAATTCAAATTTTGGTTTCTCCTATCATTATACACTTTTTAATTCTCTTTTGTACTTATAAAACGAATTTCTAGATATCCCTGCCAATTTGATCACCTCTTGATCGTCTAGGCTACCACCAAAATCTTTGCTATGTTTTAATATCACTTCCTTGGATTCATTTGCCTTCCTAACATTCAACTTGGCACCTTTACGCTGTCCAATCTGTTTTCCGTTTAATCTAGCCGTTTCAATGCCTTCTCTGGTTCTTTGATGCAAATCTTCGACTTCCTTCTCTGACTGCTCAAATGCAAGCCTAATCTGCTCTTTAGCAAGAGACAGCAAATACTTATTGATACCTTCCAAAATATAGTCTACATTGGTTCCTGTTAAGTCAATGTTACTCTCCAATGCCTTTTTATATGTATCTGTATTAATATGCGGTTCTTTTAAGAAGATAAGAACCACACCCCTGTTAAAAAGTTCCTCATATGCCGAAAAGCCATCATCGGCATTTCCACTCATTCGGCTAACACTATCAAATACAATCGTATCCCCTGACTTTATCTTTGCGTATAGTTTCATCCATTCCTTGCGTTCCATACGCGTTCTAGTGAATACTTCCTGCACAATGATTGCATCCGGATATACCGCTTTGATATTTCGTATCTGTCTTTCAATTGATTGCTTTGCTTTACTTATTCTACAATATCCGTAAATTGCCATTTTATCTCTCCTTATGCTATACAAAAACAGACCATCGTTACATTTGGTATATGAATTATATACTCAAATACGAACTGCATCTGCAAGTTTTAATACTAATAGCACATACATTAAATTTGGTATTAAACAAGTCAGAAGAAAGACACGAACAATCGTGTCTTCAACAATATAAATCCTAAAGATAAGTTACCGATAATACTGTGCACAATATTCTTTTGCTTGCAAATATGCCTTTTCATATTCATAAAAGTATACTGGGTATTCAGCCTTTCTTAACGCAAGAAACATCCGAATAGAACGAATCACGCTTACATCACAACAAATAAGTCCTGTCCACCTACTGTATGTATCAGGCTTTTCATATAAATTATGACCCCGATATCCACTTTCATCGTGGATGTACATTGTTAATCCACCAAACTCTAATTCTTCGTGATGATAGGATGACAGAAACCCATAAACAAACTCTTCGGGCGAATCCCAGTCAACTCCAAAAATTCCTTCCTTATATTCGCTTCCGAAACAGGTAAGTCTAGCCTTACAATACAAATAAGCAGTTGAAATATCATCGGGATACTTCCACTCCGATGTTGCATCATAAACAATTCGACACATATCCATATAACTTCTTGTGGTAAGAACCGGTGCTGTTTTGGATAACTCTTCTTTACTGATTTTATCGGTTTCCTCTGCCAAAATTCTAAACTCTTCCAGTTCCGCCTGTGTAATAATGCTTACCGCATATCTATCTCTCTCTTTATCTTCTAATTCCGATTTCATAAGACGATTTAAGAAATCAATGATTTTGTCTTTATCATTATTTTCACATATTTTAACAATATTTAACTCGGCATATTGTTGTGTTAAGGCACCGTATATGTATCTGATTTTTTCTTTTTGTTCAAATTTCCCCGTTAATTTTTCCAATGTTTCTTCATCAAACGATTCAGAATTTAAAATTTCTTCTATGCACTTTATTTGTTTTTCTTCAAGTCTCATAAATCATACCCCTTGTGGTTCCTCAATCTACCTGCAACGCCTTATCTCTTCTACCGCCTTCTCAAAATCAATTTTTCATCTTCCACTCACCAAGCGGTATCCACTCTATTGCCTGAATCAATTCATCACTTGGCAATTCCGGAAGATTCCTGTAATCCTCCAATTCGATTTTGTTTTCATAGGTATAACGCCATGCAAACTCATCTCCTAACGGCTGAATACCAAACTTTTGATTTTGCATAAGCCTATCCGCAATCCACTGAGTTTTACGAATCGGAAATCCTGCACGCAACAGGGCAAGTTGTAAATGAATGATACTCCCATATTCTGACAAATGATGTTCATATAGCGATAAAAAGTATTTATCTTTCATTTTTTCAGGGCGCAGTATAAGAAGTGGCGTCAGGCAAATCTCCCATGCATGTTCTTCCAGCGCTCCTTTTTCCACCCAGCGCGCGAATACTTCCGCAGAGTCTTCATCAATCTCTCGCAAATGCTTTCCATCCGGTCCCATATCCCTTCCATCGGAATATACAATATAAAAATCCCGTGGTGTCGGATTATCACTTATAATAATGGGAAATTTTTCTTTAAGACCTAATTCATCATATAGGAGATCACATGCCTTAAAATAATCCCCGGCACACATTTCCGTCCATCCGCGAGATAATTCATCCTCATCTAACCACGCCAAAAATTCGTCCCACTCTTTCGGATCAACACCGCGTAAAGTATGATCCCTGTCTTCCGGAACATATTTCCAGAAGATTTGACTATCCACAATACCTGACCTGTGCTTATAGGGAAGATTTTCTTCCAGAAACTTCCCATAGGTACCTTCTTTAATCATTTCAATACATTCTTTGACTTCATCTATCATCCATTGAAGTAGCGGTTCCATATCCATTCTCTCTTTATAACGGTCTCTGGTATCTACCAACCAGTCTCCCTCCATATGCAACCCACGAACATCACAGTGTTTTGCAAGATATAATTTAAACCAACAAGTCTCATCCGGAAACATTACAGGCCATTGACTTTTCATTCTTTCAACATTCAAAACCCCCTTCTTTCCGGCAAAATAATCTTCAATGGTTGTCTCTGTAAAATGTAATTGAAATGTTTCAGCAAATTCTTCATACGTTCCCCGCGGAGCATGTATCCAAAACATTCTATCCTCTCCATCACGATACTTATCATAAGGTTCTACCGTTGCTGCCAATTCATATAATTCGTCAAATAATTTCCAGTTTTCTTCCAGCATTCCTATCCTTTCGGCAAAACCTATTCTTGTATGAATCTTATCGATATAACGAAAAATCTCTTGTGCGTTCATTTAAATATTTTCCCCCTTCTATTTATCTTTTCTCGATTGAATGTCTCTTCTAATCTCTTCGGTATAGGCAAGCGCTTCGTCCTCGGTTAACAACCTTCCATTTTCCTTCTCAAAATTTTTACGAACTTCGGCAAACATTTCCGTCAAAGTCCGTGTAGGTTTATAATTTTCCATAATCTTTTATCCTTCCCTATAATCGTAAACAACAATGCCTTTGGCATTCTCAAAAGTATCAAGTGGTTTTTTTTAAAGATTTGTTATTTTTTTTCTTGTTCTAATTGCAATATTCTTTCTTTTATTTCTATTATTTTATTATCCAAATAATCACTTTTATTTGTTTGTGACAATCTTATAGCAGCATCTAATGCTTCTTTTGCTGAATTTAATTGTTCTGTCAACGACATTTCGCTTGAAGAACGATAATGGTAATTATCATTTTCGCCATACATTATTTTACTCATAAAATCTCGCTCCCTTCTATAACATCATAAGACAGTCCCAAAGTGTCATATAATTTTTTTAACTATAATACCATTGAAATCTTTAATAAATGTGATAGACTAACAGTAGAAGATGTTCCTTGATAGGACTGGCTCTCTACGGCATTGTCCGTATGCACCCCAGACCTAAGGACATCTTCTTTTTTTATTAAACGCCCCTAAAAATATCCTCACGATAATGCTTTAAAATATATCTAACCTTTATTTCAAACTTGGTTTGAACAATAACAATATCCGAATCATTATAGAGTTTTGCAAACTGTACTTCGTGCCTTCCAAACCAAACAAATCCATAATGCTCTTCATCCAATATACCAAACCACTCTTCTAAATCTTTTGTGGTAACGGCTAGTAAATAGTGTACCTTACAAGTCTTTCCATTCCTAATTTCTTTTGTTATTTTTTGTGCAATGTATGCCAATGCCTTTCTCTCTTTCTAAACTGTTTCCGGCACTATTTGTATTGATTTTACAATAACCATTTTCCTATCAATTAATTGTTAATGTAATATGAATCCTAGGTATACCTAGGTATACCTAGGTATACCTAGATAGACTTACTCAATGTTTTTTAATGTATTATCTTTTTTCCATAAATCATCTTCATCCCAATATTCATCAACCAATTCTTCTTCTGCAATATACCCAAAAACAATGTCCTCAAATGCATCTACATACCATTTCATATTTCCACCGCTACTATTGTAGTATACACCAAATGTAAGTATTCCGTTTTCAAAGGAAGTTTTGTATTTACCCAACCACTCTCCTTTAGCATTATTGTGCGTCCATTTTCGTATAGGTTTTTTAATGAGGTCTTTTTTATAATACGATATAAATTTTTTAAACTCTTTGTCTGTAATTTTATCGTATTCTTCACGAAACAAATATTCCATTTCCTGAATAAATTCTTGCTTTATCTTAACAACACCTACACGCGCTCTATAAAAACTCATACTACCTCTTCCTTATCTAATCATTGATTTGTAAATACTTTGCCAATCTGACACCGTCCTTAATGCCGGCTAAATACAAACAGCGTCCTTTTTCCTGTTCTACAATATGCTTACGCTCATCATAGTCTGCTAAAAGTTCTCGCTGCGTTTTATCCAACTGCTCCATAACCGCTTTTACACCATTTACTATCTCTTCCAAATCGTGCAAGACAACCCTGTATGCTTCATCCGTTTCTTTTATTTCCTGCAAATGGATATCTATCATATCTTCCACAAATCGTCCTGCTTTTTCTTTTACTCTACATCCCATCTTTTTATCCCTTTTCCTACTGTCTCTTATACTCTTATACTCTTCTACAATACCAATTCAGTTTTTCCCACAACATAAACTCGCGCGAGCCCATCGCTTTTTCCGGAAAATCTTCCAGATGATATTGTTTGCATGGCCAATCTGCTCTGTCTGCCAAACGTGTACGGGATAACAGGAACAAATAGTACCAATCCGTATAGCGATAGTCTATTGTTTTATTAACAATATCAAAAAAATCACTTCGCACAGCCTCGCCGGATGCATAAAAACAGGTGTCACATTCTTCCATAAATTTGTCAATGTTTTCTTTGCTCAACTTTTTTATGGGCTTACCGGTTTTTTGATCAACAGTAGCAAAAAAATCACTAATCTCTTCGTCAATACAACGCAGACGTTTTTCATAACGCTTCATAGTCTCATATTCGGTTCTCGACGCATAAACCTCATCTATATCCATAAGAAACATCTCAATAGTAACCGGCACTTGTTCCATCATACCTCTTATCATTTCTTCTTCTCTCTCTGGAAGTTTACGCATACGTTCAATAAATGTCATCTCATCAAGACCCATATACTGAAAAATATCGAAGTATTTTAGAATATATTTCTGTGCCTCAGGCTTATAGTATTCCAGATTATTCGCTACTTTACTTCCACACTTCATACAATATTCATAATAATCATCCCCTGACTCATCCACTTGTTCACAACGGAAGTACTCCTCCATTTCCTCAATTTCTTTCACCGTCATGGGTCTTTCTCCCGGAGGCAATTCCTGCAACTCCAATGTATTAAAATATACTCTTATCTTCTTCTGCACATCCTCACTCGGTAAAGTCTGTGCATTACAATATCGGTTAATTGATTTCTGCGCTACATTGATTTCTCGTGCCAGTTTTGACTCGGACATATCATATCGTCTCAATTTTTGGTTAAGTTCATGGGCAAAATTTTTCTTCGCTTCGGCATTATTTATTTTTGCTGACATCTCTTTTACCTCCTGTTTAATGTGACTATATAGCAAGCCTGACTTGCTTGTCAATGTTTTTACAGTATTTTTGCAAAATCTAGTCAGTCTAATAAGTCAGAGTCCTATTCTTGCTAATTTCTTCTAGTATGACTTAGTATCTTGCAAGTCAGAATAAATAAGACCACTGTGCATCTAATTTTTCATCTTTTGTCATATTTTAACCCCTTTTTTCTTAAATTCTGTTGCAATTTATATATTGCAATTATGCCTATTAAAATCACTAAAATCAATCTATACAATGCAATTTATTTGTTGCAAAGGGGATAAAACATGTCACAAAAAATAAAGCAAGATATCTCAATCGGAAATACCATTCGTTTACTTCGACAGAATGCCGGATACACCCAAGAACAAGTTGTCGCCCATCTACAATTAAATGGTAGCGAATTATCTCGTAGTGCCTATTCTCAAATCGAATGCGGAACCTATAATATCCGGATATCTGAATTAAAAACTTTGAAAGAACTCTTTCATTGCGAATACAACGATTTCTTTCTGGATGTATAAAAACAAACCACTGCCATAAAATCTAGGCAGTGGTTTTATATTGTGTGATTATATTGTTTTATTATGTATATCGAGTGCTTCATGCAGTCCTTATTTGCAACAGCCAACTTCTTGCTGATTACATCAATCTTTTCTGTCAACGCTTCAAGTTGGTCGTAGTTGGCTACGCTAACCCAACTCATATCTTCAACGGTCTGTTGCAAATTGCTGATTTCCCGTTCCAAAACGGGTATCTTACCTTTGTTCTCAATCAATTTACGGAAGGCTTCGATAAGTTCCTTTAAAGCCTGCCATAAGTTTTTCTTATCATCATTCGTTCCTGTGTTTGTGTTTGTTGCCATAACATTTTTCCTTTCTTATAAAAAATAATTTTATATTTATATAATATAATTATTATATAACAAAATAATAATAAAACCGTTACAAAATTCTGCATTAAACAAGACATAAAATGAAAGCCTTATTTCAAGGCTTCCATTTTGCGTTTAGTTTCTTGCAAGTTGCGGAATTTCATAAGTTCCTTCTACAAATTCCCGATTAAAGTCATAGTAATCGCCAATGTCCTGTAACAAATCATAAATTTCGTCGGGTAAACTGTTAATCTGTTCTACAAGAGATTTTTTATCATCATCAGTCATATTAAAATTGCCCCTAAAAATATAAGAGAAGTGGTCGTCGCCTATGTGTTCCACACAATAAGAACGAAACTGTAAATAACGCTTATCAGCATACGGAAATACAGTATTTCCCATAACCACTAACTTATCGTGATTTGTGTCCCATTCATAGCGTAACCATTCATCAGCCCATTGTTCGCCTTCTTCTTCAATAAATTTTTTAGGGCATTTATAATACTGTTTAAATTCTTCAAAAGTTTCACATACCCAACCGTTTTCTTTCATATTAAATTCTTCCTTTCTTTCTCGTATTCACTCGCAAGAGCGTCACTTTCTTCCTTTCTTTTTTTTATAAATCTATTTCCACTTGTTCAATACAAGCCTGTACTTCACTAGGGAAAATAATATCCCCATTTTCGTTAGGCTTTAACAAGGGTAAATCTTTGGTTAAAACTTCCATTACCTTATCCATATCTTTATACTTATCTATGGCAAGTAAGAAATCTGTAATGTTTAAATACAGAGTATTCGGTTTATCTTCGCCACCGTCGGCTATAAATGGATTTCCATTATACAGTACACATACATTTTCACGGTGTCCATAATTTTTATTTACGCAATCCGTAATTTCTGGATTGATTATAATTGCAATCTATATATTGCAATTATATTAAAAATTATTATTTTCGTCAATAAACTTCTCGTTTATTCCCCTTATAATAAGTCTACCTAGATAGACTTACTCTTTCCATTTTAGACATTTAAATTTCTTTAATGTAACTGCAAATTTTAGAAAAATGGTTAGAACTCGGTTAGAACTGCACTTTTTAACTACTTCCATCGCACAACCGACTCAACACTAGAACACAATCTTTGCAATCTCTTGCAAGCCCCGAAAACACTGCATTTAGCAACAAAAAAGAACCCTCAAATTGAGAGTTCTCTTTTCATCGATGCGACAGGATTTGAACCTGCGACCTCTGCGTCCCGAACGCAGCGCTCTACCAAGCTGAGCCACGCATCGTCAATATTCAGGGTTGCGCTTGCAACCTCTGAATATGATACATTATTTTAAGTTTGATGTCAAACAATTTTATATGTCTTCCTCTTCTAAAATCCGACGAAGGTCTGCAAGCTCAATTTTTTTATAAGCAATGGAAAAGGATGCCGCCACAATAAAGAGTGCCGTGGATATACTGCACAGGAACCCTACCCATGCCATACCTGTATTCATATAGCTAAATGTTATAAGTGCTTCTGAACCGCCGGTCATTGCTATGAAATTGCTTGCGAGACTGTTAACGATTCCGGACAGCAACGAAAAAATACCGGAAAACGAAATAATGGCAAGTATCTCCATGATAATATTCTCGCTTTTGCCTTTTAAGCCAAAAAAGATGACCACGGCAAAAAGAATCTTTACCAAGAAAGGCACTCCCACATTGACTACATATATCACAATCAATGCCAAATACGCCGAGCCTTCTGCTTTTCCGAAAGTATTTAAAGTATTGGCAAGTATCATGGCAATAAACGCTGCAATCGCGTATAAAAGCCCCATTCCCAATGAAATCCACAATAAAATTTTAGCCGGTTTTTGCATTTTACTTTTCCCCCGCGCAATTACACAAATTCTATTGTGATTTTACATTAAAAAAGTCTCCAAAGCAATAAGATACTTCTTCGTCACTTAACTGCTCTTTCTTTTCCCGCTCCGCAACCTCGCGCTCTTTCTCGCGTAATGCCTCTTCATACCCTTTCAGGGCTGCAAAAGGCATAAACTGCTTCGCCCTCTCCTCTCTGCTCATTTTCGGTCTCTCAGTCATGATTCTTCTCCGCTTCTGTGGCCGCCAATCTGAAGATTTCTCTCCCGGGTCATGGCACCTTCTTCTAAATTCATTCCTTTTAAAATTGCATTCTTGCCAAACTTTCGCTTAATGCCGATTACCGCCTCCTGCATCTTATGCTCCCGCTCCAACTCCACGGGATCCGAAAACAAGTCATATTGCCGATAGCCTTCCTCCACCACACGATTACAGCAGATATTTACCCTGCGAATGGGCATGGACGGATTTTTTAACCGGTCATATAAATCTTCGATCCGGGGCAAAATTGTCCTTGCCGAATTGGTTGCCGATGTAAAAGATACGGTTCCGTGAACCGGCGGCACTTTTAATTCGTTGGAATAACCCATATGCAGGGTTATAGAGCCTGTTACCAGCCCTTTCTCCACCATATCAAGGCATAATAAGTCCATCATTTCTTTTACGATTAATTTGCCTTCCTCGTGCTCGTAATCACGCATCAATACCTGACCGCTGGTAAGACAACGGGTTCTGGATGTGTAATTCTTGATATCCTCCATGGTGACCGGCTCCCGACCCCATGCATGATCGATTAAAAGCTCCGCATCCACACCCAAATCATGATAAAGAATCTCTTCGTCCGCATGGGCCACATCTTCCATAGTGTAGATGCCGTACCTCTCCAAACGCTTGGCAATACCGGGGCCCACCCGCCAAAAATCCGTCAGGGGCCTGTGCTTCCATAAGGTTTCACAATATGTCTCTTCCGTCAATTCGCCGATTCGATCCTCCGAATGCTTCGCCGTAATATCCAAAGCAATCTTGGCCAAGTAAAGATTAGTGCCGATACCACAGGTGGCAAGAATTCCGGTCTGTTCAAATACATCATTCATAATGGTAACGCCCAATTCCCTGGCGCTCATTCGGTACATGGACAGATAGTCCGTCACATCCATAAAAACCTCATCAATGGAGTACACATGGATGTCATCCTTGGAAATATACTTCAAATAGATCTCATAGATGTCCGCAGACACCTCTATATACTTCTTCATACGGGGCGGCGCAGTAATGTATTCGATGTGCTTGGGAATCTCAAAAACACGGCATCGGTTTCGCACACCCAAGGCTTTCATAGCGGGGGAAACCGCAAGGCAGATGGTTTTATCCGAACGCTCTTTGTCCGCCACGATCAGGTTGGTGGTCATGGGGTTCAGCCCTCTGTCCACACACTCTACCGAAGCATAGAATGTCTTTAAATCAATGCACATGTAGCTTCGGTTTTCACACATCGGTACGCCCTCCTCCTTGCAGTTCAAGAACATATGTTCTGCATTTAGCTTAGCTTATTTTTATCTAAAAATCAACTGTTTTTTCTTTCCAAGTAAAAACCGGTCTATAATTGGGCGAAAAAGCCACACATTCTTTTCCATAAAAAAATATTGCTCATTCTCGAATTCACATAAAAATATAAAATGAGAATAAGCAATATCTTAATTAAAGTTCGTATACATAAATTTCGATTTTACTGCTTTCTGTGGTAAACACATCCAAAAGCGTCAAATGAATCTCCTCGGCATTTCCGATTTTTACTGCGGAAAAGATATAGTCGCAACCTAAATCTTTTAAAGCCTCTGTATTGATTTCAAAATTTTCCAACACAATATTTTCGTCTTTTCCGGTTTGGAATTTCGTCTCCAACTCAGCGGAGAAAATATAGCAACGGCTGCCCCAATGATCATAATAACTTGTTAGAGTGGCACTTTTATCCAGTTCCTTTTCAATTACGGTTCGGAACTTATACTTATAATCCAAAGGATAGTTTGTCGAATAAGCATCCACCGTATAAAATCCGTTTGCCTGAGCAATAGCCGGTACAAATCCTACGCAACCGATGCGATATTCACTTTGGTCCATTCCGATATAAGTTTCGATTTCATCAAATAATTCATGATCATAAAATTCGTGATATGTCCAATGCCCGGTCTCTTTTCCAAAAACGCGCTGAACATTAGTATAATATTCCACGCTGCATATATGATGAATAATATAGTTTGCAAAAAACAGACCAAACGCTACCACAAATCCCACACGAAAAACCTGCATCAATACTTTTTTGGTTTTTTCGGTAATGTTTTCCTTTTTACTGTTAATAAATTTAAGTAACCAATTAGCAAGGAATTCAACAATTGCAAACAATATCATAACGGATAAGGCAAGTTCCAAATACCAAAGAGTAGGATTTAACCAATAAATTCGATTTAACTGAAAACTTTCCAAAGGCCCCAGGTATTTACGTACTTCCAATCCTATTTCGCAAACATAAAATCCGTGAAAAAGCGCAATAAACAACAAGCTTGCCCATACCGTTGTTGCCAGCATAATTCTATGTTTTGTAGTTTTATCCATCTTCTTATAAAATATCAGACCGGCCACAACCATCAAAAGTGAAAACGCCATGATATAGGTGTGTAAACTGGGAGCGTGGTATTGTCCGTATTTAAACATGTCAATAAATGAAGTTAAAAAATCCGATGCACTGTAAATCTTATCGGGATCCGAGCGATGAGAAACAAAGGTTTCAAACAATACGCTAATCAGTGTTTCGCGAAAAACAAAACAGTAGGTAAGTGTCATAAACATTGATGTAATAAGAAGAAACCAACCGGTTTTTTTCTTTTTACACAACATAATGATACCGGCAAGCACCATAAATCCCACAACAAAATATCCGGCCCAAATCAAAGACGACGACAAGGCATAAAAGATACATACTAAGATGTAAGGCAGGCATTTAACAAATAGTTTTCCGAATTTTACACTTTTGTCTTCCTGCACGATTTCAAACATTCGAATACATGCCCAAATAACCAGTGGAATGCCTACGGAAGATAAGCCGTAAGGCGGATAATACGGTAAAATGCAAAACAATACGGATGTCATCAATGTCACATATTTTTTCTCGCCTTTTAAAATCTTATCGCAGAGAAGAAACATGCCCAAAAAAGCAAAAACCGTTCCAAAAATACAACTGGCCATTACCGCTTCAAAAAACGGCAAAAACTTAAAGAATAAAATCAAGGTAAAACAAGGAGCCTGAATGGTTGCCAGGGGTGCGCCCGATAACCATTCTTCTACAATAGTATCGGAAGATGCAAACAAATATTTTCCATTATAAAGATACTGTATAATCTCATCATCCAAAAAATCCGTAATACGGAATGATGCATTTTGCCCTAAAATAAAATAAGGTAAATAATATAAGATTATACACAGGAATCCTGCCAATATATAAAAATATGTCTTATTTATTTTTTTCATAATCAGAACCGTAACGCAACCGCGTACCTAATCCTTTCTCTTTATACTAACACTAACATAAAACAAAAACTCTGTTACACCGAATCAATACATTTTTAATTCTGTCCTGCGCCAAATTATATCATGTTTCCGCAGAGAAAACAATTCCGCCAAAAGGAATGTTTCTCCCCCAATAAAAAAACCCGGCACTTATCATGCCGGGCTGTACTTACTTTATTCCGCAACGAAAATGATTTCGCCGTCCTTTACAAGACCTAATTTCGATTTTGCGATCTGCTCAATATACGCCGTTGTGTGGGTATACTTCTCGAACTCCGCAATCTGAAGGCTTCTTTCTTCTTCCTGCGCAATCAAATCACGGTAATATTCTTCTTGTTCCTGATATTCACGCTGCTGCTGTTTCAAGTTATAGGTCTGAACACCTACCACAAGCATAATCAAAAGAAGAACCGAACCAACCAAAATCATACCCGTACGATTGCGATTATTCTTCAGATAAGCAGCCTTTCTACGCCTTCTTGCCATTTGCGTATCCCCCACTACAGTTACTCATCGTTATGTAAATCACCATCTTCTCCATTGTGTTTACATAACGCAATTGTAAACCATTTTATGTAAGCCGTCAAGGTATTTTTCAATATTATGGTAACTTTTTTTATGCCACTATTTACCGCCAAAAAGCCCGATTTTACGCACTTTTCGAGCCATTTTACGGGTTTGCACACAAAATATGCTAATCTTTTTATGTAAACCACAATATGTAGTAGCAAATCACCAATGTACTTTACATAAAATCGGCTGACAGAGTTTTTATACAATAACATTCCTATGCCGGCTCCCGCCACCACGAACCATCGAAGGACCCCTTGGGTCTGCTCATGCAGGCACATAAAAACCGTCAAAGCCGCTCCGAACCAAAACAACAAATCTTCTGCGGATATCCAGAATATATTATGTTTAAAAACCTTGCGCAAAATCAGCCATCCGTCATAGATGAAGGTCAAAGCCGCTCCGAGCACCACAGAATTGGCAAACAGTCTGACCTCCTCCAGAATTTCCCCGCTTATATGCATCAGCGGAACAGCTTCCCGAAGAACCCTTCCGCCTTGGCTGCCGGCGTGGACACCTCCGAATAGGCCAGGCTGTCGATCCTGCCTTCCAAATCCACTTCTCCCTTCTCCAAAGACAACCGGGTCACATGAAGTTCGCTTCCTTTTATCATAAGCATTCCCTGCTCGGTCTCCATAATCATCTCGTTTACATCAAAAGCAAGCACATCCACTATACCGTTTAAACCGCAGGTTTTGCGGCCCAGCAGCATTACTTTGTGAGCCCTTCCGGTTTTGCCTGCATGATTCAAATCCTCCATACGGTACCTCCTCTTTTTACACTTCGGTCTTGTAAAGTATATTCCCCATAAGGGCAACTTATGACTCTACTTCCACTCTTGTCACCGCATCATAAAAAGAGTAGAATGATGTATACTAAAAGCAATGTAACAAGGCAAGGAGCAATTATGCTATGGCGGATTTGAATTCTACGGGAAAGGAACAGAGCAATAAGGTACTGATTAAGGTGGCTTTTGTAGGCATGTTTGCCTGCTATCTTTTTGCGGTTTTCGGTGTAACTCTCCTAAACCGCAGTCCCGGCGATACCGGACTCTTCCGTCTGATGCCCTTCTACTCCTATATAGAAGCCTGGTATCAATACGAAGATGAAGACTGGCGCAACCTGATCTTAAATATTTTTATGCTGGTGCCTTTCGGCCTTCTTCTCCCCTACCTTCATAAAAAATTCCGCAATTTTGCGCCTACCCTGCTGGCCGGTTTTCTCTTCATCATCTGCATCGAGGCAACTCAGTTTATCTTAAAAAGAGGGATTCTGGAAACCGATGATTTAATCAACAATACCTTAGGCACGGTAATCGGATACGCCTTCTTCCGTTTGGCAGATTATCTTCATAAAAGAATACAAAAAGAGGCCGTCCCCTTAAAACCGGTTCTCTTATACCAGCTTCCTCTGGTCATAACCACCATAGCTTTTATTACGATTTTTAGCATCCACGGTTTAAAAGAACTTGGCAATTTAAGCTGTCACCATATTACCCGGGCTCATCCGGAATCCGTCACCTGTAACACGGAATTCGATTCGCAGTCCAATATGGTCTATATCTACACCGTACCGGAAGATAGTCCCCGTCATACAAAAGGCGATATTACCGACCCAAATACCGATTTAAAAGACGCAACACCCTACAAAGAGGTTTCCATTATCACGGAAGAAGAAGCTTACACGCGCATAGCGCAAGGCTTCTTCCGCTTTGAACCGGCCTACGAACCGGAAAATATCATCGTAAACGATATCTTTCTTTCTTACGAAGTGGATTCCAAGGGCTTTTATCAGCCCATCTACATCCTGGAATGTCATATCGACGGCGAAGATACAAGGCTCTATACACCTGCCATACGATAAATAAATATAAAAAATAAGCGGTAATTCACTTTTGTTTCCCTGAAAACAATGGCGAATTACCGCTTATACATATACACTTATACATACCTTTACAGGTATTTAAACATATCCTTGGCTTCTTCCTTGCGAACGGTTTCCTGTACGGAAAGAATCTCTGCGTCCACGGTTTTATCGCCAAATTTAATGGATATTTTATCGCCGATTTTTACATCCTGTGATGCCTTGGCAACCTTACCGTTTACGGTTACACGACCTGCATCGCAGGCTTCGTTTGCAACGGTTCTTCTTTTAATCAGTCGGGATACTTTTAAATATTTATCAAGTCTCATAATAATTTCTCCATAAAAAAGACCGACTTAAAAGTCGGTCTTTTGAATTCATAATCAGCTTGCAATTAAGCGTTGATCATATCCTTTAAAGCCTTACCAGCTTTGAACTTAGGAGCCTTAGAAGCTGCAATCTTCATAGAAGCGCCTGTTAAAGGATTTCTACCTTCTCTAGCTGCTCTTTCAGCAACTTCGAAAGTACCGAAACCAACTAACTGGATCTTTTCACCCTTCTTTAATTCATCTGCTACGATGTCTGTGAAAGCCTTTAAAGCCTTTTCTGCATCTTTCTTAGATAATCCTGCCTGATCAGCCATAGCTGCGATTAATTCTGTCTTGTTCATTATTGAACTCCTCCTCTTACTTTTATAGGATGTTTTAAGTTTCTTGGTCGCGTAAACAACCACTATACTATTTATAGTTGTTTTTCCTCAATTTGTCAAGAAAAACTTAGACAAAACCGCGATTTTACGGCACTTTTTTAACTTTAAGCTAACTCTCGTACTTCTTTATGGTTTCTTCGACACAATCTATCAATAATTGCTCCGTGTATATCTTCTTTTCGGCGGCAATTGCTGACAACTCCATCAGCATTTTACCCATCTCTTTCTCCAACTCTTCGGGAGAAATCTCCTTACCCTGTTTCTTCAGGGCTTCTATGCTCTCGCCAAGCTTGTCCAAAGAAGCTTCATAATCCAAAATCGGCTCATAGACTTTGTGTACCTTTTTCAGCACCTTAGACGCTCTGGTGAGGGAAGGATGCTCCGTGGGAATCTCCCGCAGAGGTGTTTCAATCCAGGTCTTGCCTTCTTTCTCTTTTTTCTTAATATCGTCCCAGTTATTTAACACATCCGATACACCGGATACTTCTGTCGTACCGAATACATGAGGATGTCTTCTCACCATTTTACGGCTGATTTCATCTACAACATCCTCCATGGTAAAAAGGCCTTCTTCTCCGGCAATCTCGCTGTGCATAACAATCTGGAGAAGCAGGTCTCCCAGCTCCTCGCACATGTTATCGGCGCTTCCGGTTTCCTCCCAGATACGCACGGAAGAGAGAAACTCATAGGCTTCTTCCAGCATACAGGGGCGAAGGCTGTCATGGGTCTGTTCTCTGTCCCAAGGGCATCCGTCCGGTGCTCTTAATGCCTTAATGATTTCCAGAAAATCCTGATAAGTATATTTTTCTTTGTGAATCATAACTTTTCTCCTTATATGCGTCTCTAATGTATCATAGGCGAATTATATAATCCGCCTATGGTTTTAAAATATTTATGAATTCTTTTATCACTGTCCGATTTCAATCAAATCCGAGAAGGAATAGTGCACATCCTTCTTGTCATTCTCCAATTGAATGGTATAGTTACGGGTCTGGAAGCCGGTTTTACGCAAGGTAATCACAATACTTCCCTCCGGTTTTGCAAAGGATATGGGGGCAATGCCCACATAACTGCCGTCCACATAGATTTCCGTACCTTCCGGGCCGTCTACATAGACTTTAGCTTCCGTACTTGCAGTACCGGAACTTGTGCCGGTCGAACCGGTCTCGGAAGAAGATTCGCTGCTGTTTTCCGATGTGCTTTCGCTGCTATTCTCCGACGAGGTCTGACTACTGCTTTCGGAAGAACTTTCACTGCTGCTTTCCGATGAGGTTTCACTACTGCTTTCGGAAGAACTTTCCGAGGTCTTTTCCGAAGATTCCTCGTCCTTTTCATCCTCGTCATCGTCTTCTGCATCTTCGCTTTGGGTCAGGGTTAAGGTAACGGAAGCCGAAGGCTCACCTACCTTAATATAGCTGGACATGGTATCGTAACCGTCTGCCCTGCAAATCAGCTGATGAATACCGTATTCCATGGAAACGGGAGCCCCTGCATCTACCTTGGCTCCGTCCACAAACAGTTCCGCATCGGAAGGGTTTAATACAAAAAGCACATTGCCGTATTTTTTCTCCACATCAATGTCTCCCAAATCCAGGGTCACTTCCTGATTACGGCCTATGGTAACACTTTTTATTCCGGTAATTCCCTCATTGCTGATTAAAACCTCATAAGAGCCTTCGGGCACCGTAAGGAGCATGTCCTCGGTTACGGAGCGGATAATTTTATTGCCCACTTCAATCCAGCCGCCAATAAAATATTCGTCGTTTTCAAGCCTCAAATAGCCGTGGCCTTTCTGCAATGTTATGCTGTACACTGTATGGTCTTTGCCACAGACACTGATGGTGTCGCCTTTGCACAGCTCCAACTTGTCCATATTCATGTTTCCGTCGGAGATTACCAGAAAATCATCCAGCTTGTACTCCTCGTTTAAAAGAAGGATTTTGGCATCCTTCTTAATGAATTCCTCAAAAACAATGTCGGAATACACGAAATACTCGGAAGATACATTCAAAGATAAAAGCTTTTTCTCACTTTTATCAAAGGTAATATCTGCCACAACGCCGCATTTTACCTGCTTTGCAGACATGGCACTTCCGTACTTATCGTTAAAATGCGTCACACCGTCGTAACCTAAGGTATAACGCAAACCGGTTTCCACATTCTGAAAAGTAATAGTCTCCTCACCGGTATCCATGGTTACAAGGATTGCCGTATCGTCATATATGTAATTTGCACTGATTTCCTCCGTCGGCTCTTCCTGCCCGGGGCTCTCATCTCCCTTGCAGGATACCAGACAGAGGCACATAAGAATCATACCGATTAAACTTAAGTACTTCTTCATAGCAGCCCTCCATAGGCTTTTTTATCCTTTTACAACACTGTTATTTATGTTATCGACAATATTGTATCATGTTTCAATTTCATCGTCGAATATTTTACGCAGGAACTTATTTTTATAAGTTTCCAGACGAGTAATATTCTGCAATTTTGACATATACTGCGCCGATAGAAACGCTTTATTAGAATTATAATAAAAATTGGCAATTTTACGAAACTTCTCCGGATAAGCAAGGCGATAAAAAAGCTGCTGCCGCTCCGCTTGGGTTAAAGGATTCACCTGCTCATACTCTGCAAGTAAAGTACTTCCCAGGGCAATGTCCCAATCCGCCTTTTCCAAAGTCTTACGCAGAAAAAGGGCCACATCCCGCACTCTGCTGTCCCACCGGCATTTCTCAAAATTAATGATTGCCGCTTTTTCTTTTCCCAATAAAATATTGTGGTACTGGAAGTCTCCGTGGACAAACTGCCGCCTCTTCTCAACTTCCTCATAAAAGGCGGTAAAATCCTCTTGAATAACTCGCTCCTCCACTTTCACTGCCTGCGCAAGAAACAGGTTATATGCATCCAAAAGCTGCAATTCAAACTCAGTTTTACGACCTCTCGATCGGATAAAAGAGCGGATTTTTTTAAGGCCTTTGTTCTGCCTTACAATATCTTCTTCCAAATCATATCTGCGCAGGTCCTCCGGCATATCTTCTTCCGGATACACAAGGGCTTCGTGAAGCAATGCCATGGAACGCATGGCGGCTTTTAAATCCTCCACGGTTTTAGGCTCACATTCTCTGCCTTCGTAGTAATTTTTTACCACATAGCCCATGCCCTCCCGATCGTAAGAAATGAACTTGCCTTCTTTATCTGCAATCAGGGCATCCACATGTACCCCTGCGGTAGAGGGAAAATCTTTTAACAGCACATCCATCAGCCCCAACTTGGATACCGGTGCCCGATACTCTTTCAGGATTTTTAAACCGCAATCGGTTTCGCACACAAAAGCACCCCGCACCTTATAAGTCCTGCTTACGGTAAAATCATAGTTATCCAATATACTGACGGCCCTGTCATTCATTCTCTTTTCCTCCCCGGCAATCATACTTATACCAACGGAAACTGCCCCATCAAATCCGGCTCCCCGAGGGATTCCGGCATTGATTACTTCCGCTATGTTATTGTATGAAACGGGTTGTAAAAGTATGTTAGGAAGAGGGAAGGAATTTCTTCAATAAATATTCTTTGTTATTGTGCTCCGGCTCCTCAATTACATCTTTCAGCATGGCGTTGAGCACCTGTCCGATTTCCTTGCCGGGCTTCATGCCACAAGCAATCAAATCCTTGCCGGTTACGGCCAAATCAGCAATGCTTACACACTGTTTCTCTGCAATCATTTCTTCGTAATCCCGACGATTTGCTTCTACTGCTGCCAGCTTCTCTTCTTTTTTATATTCACTCTGAGCTAAAATATCCGCTTCCTGCACATCAAACAAGGCAGGGAAAGCATCCTCACCGATACGGGCCACGGCGCGGCGCATGTATTTTACGCCGGGAACAATGCGTTCATCATGACAACGGATTAAAATACATACCTTGCGTAAAGTATCATTGTCGAATTTTAAGCGGTGCATAATGGCACCGGCAATCTCTTCCGATTTCTCCGGATGACCATAAAAATGGTTTATGCCTTTTTCATCCGTGGTTATGCAATGGGGCTTACCGAAATCGTGCATCAACATGGCAAGGCGAAGTACCTTGTCCGCTTTTACTTTTTCTACGGAAACCATGGAATGCTCGCCCACCGTATAGAGATGGTGGGGATTCACCTGCTCCGTCTCCATTGCCAAATCAAATTCCGGCATAAAAATCTTCGTAAGGCCTAATTTATAGGCTTCCCGCATCATTCCGGGATTGGGAGAAACCATAATTTTAATCAATTCCGCCTGAATGCGCTCCGCACTGATTTTGGCTAAATTGGGGGCGATTACGCGGATGGCTTCTCTTGTGTTCTCTTCAATGGTATAGCCTAACTGTGCCGCAAAACGAATGGCACGCATGAGGCGCAGTGCATCTTCGGAGAAACGGGCCAAGGGATCGCCTACACAGCGAATTACCTTATTGCGGATATCCTCGACACCGCCGAAGATGTCTACTAAGCCTTCTTCATCATTATAGGCCATGGCATTTATTGTAAAATCCCTGCGAAGCAGGTCTTCTTTTAATTCTCTTGTAAAAGTTACTTCCGTAGGATGCCTTCCGTCCTCGTACTTACCGTCAATGCGGTAGGTAGTTACTTCGTATCCCTCTTTATCCACCATAATGGTTACGGTGCCGTGTTCGATACCCGTATCAATGGTACGACGAAACAGTGCCTTCACTTCTTCGGGAGAAGCTGAGGTGGTAATGTCCCAGTCGTTGGGTTCTCTGCCGAGAATAGAGTCACGAACGCAACCGCCTACGGCATAGGCTTCATAACCTTCGTTCTGCAATGTATGGATAATGTCTTTTACTGCTTCCGGCATGTTTATTTTCATGAAAACACCTCCTTTTCTCCCTATTATAGCGGGTGTATTTTTCAAATATTTACTCTTTGGGCAGTTCTGCCCGGTTAAGCTTTTATTGGTCTTTCAGAGCTTTTAACATCTCAATCATTTCTTCAAAAGTTCCCTTAGGGCCTGCCCAGGGACACTCTTCTCTTGCATTAATGTAATCCGTTACCAGGTAACATTGAAGTCCTGCTGCTGACGCCGCATACATGTCTTCCTTTTCGTCATTGCCAATCATTAAGCAATCCTTTGGTTCTACGCCCAAACGCTTGCAAATTGCCTCGTAATACTTCGGATTTGGCTTGGCATAACTTTCGGTTTCATAAGCTGTTATATAGTCAAAATCCGCTTCTTTTAAACCGACGAAAGAAGCTCTTGCAAGCTGTGCCGCCATGGGAAAGATGGGCTGAGAAGCCAATACTACTTTATCCGCCGCTTCTCTTGCGGCTTTTATGGCTTCCGCAGCAAGAGGATTCTCGCCGGTTACGGCTTTTACCTCATAAAATTCCTTCTTATAAAAAGCATCCGAAGCTTCCATATAAGGCGCGGCATCTCTGCCGGTTTCATTGGCAAATACCTGCCAAAATACCTCGTAATTGGTGTGGCTTCCGTCGTTTTTAATCATGGCACCGGTGGCCTTCCAAATAGCCGCAATCAAGGGATCTTTCTCGATTCCTACCGGACATAATTTACGGGCAAGACCGCCAAAATATGTTTTTATAAAAAGCTCCTCGTCCATGGGAACAAGGGTCCTATCCATATCAAATAAAATTGCTTTCATTATGTCCTCCGGTTTTTGCTTTACTTATTCGGTGTTGCCCATCTCACGAATTTTGGACACATATTCTTGTGCAGGCAACGGTCTGCTGTAGTAATAGCCCTGGACCTTGTCGCAACCGTTTTTACGCAAATAATCTACTTGGGACTTCTCTTCCGCGCCTTCCGCAAGACAGCATAGCTTTAATTCCTTTGCAAGAGAGATGATTGCCTTAATCAAAATACATTCCTTCTTCTCTTCATGATCCGCATCAATGCAATCCACAAAGCATTTATCTATCTTGAGTGTATCCAGCGGCATATTGAGAAGCAGACTAAGGGAAGAGTAACCTGTACCAAAATCATCCATTGAAATCTTAAAACCGAGACTACGCAACTCTCCCAGCAGATGAAGCATTTCTTCCTCGCTCTCATATACGGAACTTTCTGTTAATTCAAATTCGATTAAATCGTGGGACACGCCATACTTATCCACACAATTTACCAATTGATCCAGAAGATGCTCATTCTCCATTCGCCTTCTGGAAAGATTTACGGATATGGGAAATAACGGTAAGCCCTCTTTCTCCATGTCGTGTAACAATTTACAGGTTTTCTCCAAAACAACCTGATCTACTTTACCAATCACACCGTTTTCTTCAAATACGGGAATAAATTCTCCCGGAAAAACCATCTTTTCATGCTTATAATTCCAACGGACCAAAGCTTCTGCACCCACAATGCACTCTGTATGAATATCATATTTGGGCTGAAGGTATACTATGAATTCATCGTTTTTAACTGCCTGATCCAAATATGCGAGATAATATTTATCCTGCTGCATTTTTTTATACATTTCCGTAGTAAAGAAATTAATTTCCGTACAATCTCTCTTCTGCCCAAGTTTCTGAGCAAATTTAGCCCAGTCTGCCACCTGATCGTCCTTGGAAAGAGAATCTTCCGCCGTCACAACACCGCAACGGTAATATACCTTGAATGTTTCATCACCGGGCAGAACCGAAACGGATTCAAAAAAGTTTTCAAGCTTTTCAATAATGTCTTCCCGCGCCATAGCCTTGGTCATCATGGCAAAATTATCATTATGGCAACGAACCGAATAGTGGATCCAATCCTTCTCCTCAGACATGCGACTACAAACAATCCTTAAAAGATCGTTCCCAACATAATGTCCGTATACTTCATTTATTACACTAAAATCTTTGATGTCGAAATGAACAAAACAATATTCAAACTCTGCCGGCATATATCTTCGATCCAGCTGCTTCCACATGTAATTCCAATTATAATGACCGGTAATGGTGTCATGATATACTCTCCGGTAGAGTTCTTCCTTGGACATTTCTTCCATCTCCCGACCATTCTCCGGATGCGCTGTTTCGTATTCATATTCATATTTCTTGTTAAACGACTCCATAACACCCCTCCTAAGTTACTTCCGTATAAACCACCTTACACAAATACATCAATCATAGAGAATATGAATAAAATCAATATCATTATGGGAAGTACGAAGGTCATGTAAGGACGCATCCACTTCTTAATCTTCATACCCTTACCGGCATTGGCCTCTTCCACGAACTTGTCCCAGCCCCAGCCGTAGCGTGTGGTAGAATATACAATGTAAATTAAGGTACCCACGGGAAGAAGAATATTGCTTACCACAAAGTCTTCCAAATCCAGTACTGTGGAACTTCCGCCTAAAGGATGGAATCCTGACCAGATACTGTAACCGAAGATGCAGGGAAGTACCAGCACCATCATGGCGATTGCATTGATAATACAGGTCTTTTTACGACTCCAACCGGTACATCCATGGTACAGGAGATAATATTCTCAAATACGGCAAGTACGGTAGACAAGGCTGCAAAACTCATAAACACAAAGAAAAGGCTACCCCACAGTCTTCCCATGGGAAGATGATTAAAAATATTGGGCAGAGTTTCAAAGATAAGAGGCGGGCCGGAATTCACATCTACGCCATATGCCATACATGCTGGGAACATAATCAGACCTGATGTAAAAGCCACAAAAGTATCCAAAACCGCTACATTTATCGCTTCTCCCATAAGGCTGCGTTCCTTATCCAAATAGCTTCCGAAAATCGCCATGGAACCGATACCGAGACTTAATGTAAAGAAAGCCTGCGTCATGGCAGATACAATTACCTTGCCGATGCCTACTTCCTGCATTCTCCCAAAATCAGGCACCAGATAGAATTTTAATCCTTCTGCGCCGCCTTTTAAGAAAATACTGTTAATTGCAAGGATAACCATAATTACAAGAAGGGCAATCATCATGTATTTGGTTACTCTTTCAAGGCCTTTTTGCACACCGATGGAATTGATGGCAAAACACACAATAATAACAATAAAAGTTGAAATAACCATTACTCCGGGCTTTTCCAACATCCCATCAAAAATCGCCGAAACACCGGCTGCATCCGCGCCTTCAAACTCGCCCATAGCGGTTTTTACAAAATACTGCAACATCCAACCGGTTACACAGGTATAAAACATCATGAGAATATAGTTACCTGCCATGGCCATGTAGCCGTGAATATTCCACACCTTTTTATCCGGGGTTAATTCTTTATAAATTTTAACCGGACTTTTCTGGCTGGCGCGGCCCAAAGAAAATTCCACGGTTAATGCGGGAATTCCCATAATTGCAAGGAAAAATAAATAAATCAATACAAATGCACCGCCACCGTTCTGGCCTACCATGTAAGGGAACTTCCAAACGTTTCCGATACCAATGGCACAGCCGGCGCTTAACAGAATAAAGCCTAAACGGCTTCCCAAACGCTCTCTTTTCATAAAAATCTCCAATCGCAAAAATTCAAGGCGTATGCACTTATTCTTCATAAATGCACACGCCTATTATTATACACAAAATATTTTTCGGTAGCAACTATTGGAAATATCAGGTTTCATCTTCCTGCTGTAATCTTGTCGCCTCTTCGCTTAAGCTTTCCATAATTTCTGCAAGTTTGCGAATGCTTTCACTGTTCTGATCGCAACTTTCCAAAGTAGCAATTGCACTTGCACTTACTTCTTCGGTTACCGCAGACACATTCTGAATACTTTCCACAACGGCTGAATTTGCCGCTGATGCCGCTTCTACCGCTTCTTTTAACTGAGTCGCCTGCTCGGAAATCTTGCGGGCACTGTTCTCAATTGCACGGAAGTGCTCAGCCGTCTGGCCTACATATTCATTCTGGTTTTGATTGCTTGTCAACAATTCTTCCACTGCCACAACCACTTCATCCAAAGACTTACCTACATTGCCGATTAAGTTGTTGATGTCATCCGTAGCACGATTTGTCTGAGAAGCCAAATCGGAAATTTCTCCGGCTACTACCGCGAAACCTTTACCTGCCTCACCTGCTCTTGCCGCTTCAATGCTGGCATTCAATGCCAACATGGAGGTCTGTCTTGCCACTTTGCTGATTAAGTTAACAATGGTAACCATCTTATCGGCATATTCTTTTAATTCATCCATTTCCTTAGCTACCAAAGCACCCTTCTCTTCGGATACTTTTACCTGCTCAAGAAGCTCATTCATTACGCCGTCAGCCACGCTGATGCTCTCTTCGGTATTTCCGATTTCTGCAACAATTTCTTCAGTAGAAGAACCAACGCCCTTGATGTAGCCGTCGATTTCTTCAGTACTGCACTGCTGCTCCGCAATGGCTGCTGCCGTATCTCCCGCACCGCCGGACAAATCTTCCATGGCATACTTGGTTGCCTCAATTGCCTTACCGAGAGTTTCTGCTTCTGCTGTAGCAATACCGATACTGTCTGTAATATTATTTGCAACTTCCAAAGTGGTCTCTAATAATCTCTCGGACTGTTCTCTCTGCATATCGGCCTTTGCCGCAGTTTCCCTGCCAATCTGAGCAACCTTGCTGATAGATATAATACCAAACACACTCATTAAGATGACAAACGCAATAACGATTTCCGCATTTGCCAGCTCTTCTGCCGACAAGCCACCGTCTAATGCATTTTTTACAATAACTCCCACATTCACAACAAATGCATAAACACCCATAATTATGCACAACTTCATATCAACATAAACCGTCAGGCAGAGAAATGCTATCGCAATATAGCAAAATGCCAATACTGAGGTAGTTGTAAACATCAGATATGTGTAAAATACCAGGAAGCCCACGCCCAGGATATAGCGAATTGCCACATTATCCTTTTTAAGGTTGTATAAAACCCATGCAACAACAGGCGGCACCAAACATGTAGCCGCAAGAATTGCATAATCTCCCACTGTTCTTGCATCTTTTAACACTTCCAGAAAATATGCGATTGCCAGTATAACCGTTGTGATGGTCATACTGATTAACGCCGTTTTATTCCGGCTGATATCTGCATTCTGTTTTACCGATAAATCCAATTTCGCTCTTGCCATAAGTAACCTCCGTTTTATGTTTTCTTTTCCCTTTGTGAGATTTGTCCGCCTTCCCCTATTTTCCGACAAATCCTATTTTCTATTATACCTTATACTTTTACTATTTTATATTAAAAATTTATAAAATTGTTATTTATTGCTTTTTTTACCTCTATGAGGGCAATTTTACCTCTTAAAAGCACTACTGTAAGATTTTAATGACATTGGCAATGGATTTACCCAGGGCCTCATTACCGCTCTTATCCACTTCCAATTTGTTGCGCTCGCTGTGAGTAAGACATCCCGCGCCGTTTACGCAGCCCCCCACGCAAGCCATTCCTTCGATAAAATTACCGATGTCTATGCCTTTGTTTGCTTTTAAAAGTGCCATTTTGCATTCGGCAATACCGTTACAAACCACGGGACGAAGTTCAAAATCCGTAACACCCTGCTCTTTTAAAGCCTGTTCCACCGCTTCGGTTAAACCGCCGCTTCTGGCAAAAATTCTGCCATAGTAGGATGCAAAAAACATATGACCCTCATCCAATGCGGTAATATCGATATCCTTACTGTCAAACAAGGCCTGCAACTCTTCAAAAGTGATGACGCAATCCACATAAGGTCTTACATTTTCCTGCTGGAATTCAACTTTTTTAGCGGTACAGGGTCCGATAAATACAATTTTACAATCCGGATCTTTTTCTTTTAATGCCTTACTTAATGTGGTCATAGGCGAATCGTTATGGGAAATATGCTTTTCCATATCCGGGAACTGAGTTTTTATATACTGCACAAAGGCAGGACAGCAGGAGCTGGTAAGAAAGCCCTTCTCCACCAATTCTCTCGCTTCCGAATCCGCCACCATATCGGCGCCCATGGCAACTTCCACCACATTGTGGAAGCCCATTTCTCTTAATCCGGTTACTACCTGACCCAGCTTGGCATATTTAAACTGGCTGGCAATGGAAGGTGCCACCAGTGCGTATACCTTGTAATTTTTATTGTTGTTACTGTTTTTAATCAAATCAATGGCATCCAAGATAAAAGATGCATCCGTAATGGCACCGAAGGGACACATGTACACACAGGCACCGCAGGAGATGCATTTCTCTTCATTGATATAGGCCGCCTGATTCTCGTCCATGGTGATGGCATTTACCTTGCAGGCATTCTGACAGGGACGAACATTATGTGTAATGGCACTGTAAGGGCACACTTGAGCACATTTACCGCACTCGATACACTTGCTTTTATCAATATGGGCATTCTGATTCTCGTCATAGGTAATGGCATCTCTGGGGCATACATCTCCGCATCTGTGGGCGATACAGCCACGGCAGGCATTGGTTACCTGATAACCGCCCACCGGACATTCGTCACAGGCAATATCAATAACCTGAACCACCCTTTTATAACCTTTTCCGTCCATGGTGGTATTCATGGCAATTTTTACGCTTTCACCCAAAACCGCACGCTCTTTGTATACACAGCAGCGCATGGTCGGTTCTCTTCCCGGTGCAATCACCTTGGGAATTTCAAAAGCGGATTCTTCCAAATTACCTTCCCAGGCTCTTTTGGCCACTTCCCGAAGAACCCTGTATTTTAAATGCTGTACTTTCGTATCAAATTTTCTGATCATGGTAAAATCCTTTATTCTATGTAGTATTTATATAAAAGTATGGACTCTGTTTTCCCGTAAGGAACATAAAACATTCCCGACCCGCGGAAATGTTTTATATTACAATCCATATATTCTTCTATCACATTTTTATGACATCATTGCCAAGCGATCTGTCAGCTTCTCCTTAATGCAGGTAGCGGTATTATGCATAAATTCCACATATTCCTCCGGCGGAATAGGCTTGGAGAAATAATAGCCCTGAAGGAAATCACAACCCATGCTGCGAAGCATAAGCACCTGGTCAAAGGTCTCCACACCCTCTGCCACGATTTTAAGCCCTAAGCTCTTAATCATTGCCGCAGTATGTTCCAATATTTTTAATGCCTTGTCATTATCGGTTGCGGCCCAAACCACGCTTTTATCCAGCTTAACCAATTCAAACGGGAACTCGATTAAGTAGTCCGTATTGGAGAATCCGGTGCCGTAATCATCCACCGCAAAACTGCAGCCGGAATCGATTAAGCGAACCATGTTGTTCATAAGAATACGGTTGTCGGAATTGGTAAAGGTTTCCGTCACTTCAAAATCAATCATATGATAAGGAATTTCATAACGATCCATAGTGGCTTTCAAATGCTCGTGCAAATCTTCCTGCATACACTGTACCATGGAAAGATTCACTTCCACATAACGAATGCCTAAGTCCTTTGCGTTTTCGGAGCGCAGGAATTCGCATACCTTACGGAATACAATATCGCCTACTTCAAGAATCAAACCGCTCTGTTCCGCAAGCGGGATAAATTCATCGGGAGGAATAAAGCCAAGCTCAGGATCTTTCAAACGCACCAGCGCTTCCGCCGCAGTAAATGCCCCATCATCAATAGAATAAATAGGCTGATAATATACTTCAAAACTCTTGTTTCTAACCGCACTTTTTAATATATGTGTAATGATGGTACTTCTCTGATGCTTCTCCATGGATTCCTTGGAGGCTTCCACAACATCATAGCTGTTCTCTTCCTTTGCCTGATCCAATGCGGAACCGATGGCATTTAAAAGTTCTTCTCTTGTAGACGCAACTTCCGGAAAATCTACCTTGCACATACGAGCAGTTAAGTTTACCGCTACACGGTTTACATGGAAGGCAGATACAAAACGCCATTTCAGCCAATCCGCATATTCGTCAAATTCCTTGCTGTTTTTATCAAAAATGTAAGCAAATCGGGTTCCATCCAAATGATATAAATCATTCTTTTTGCCCTTCATGCACTCTTTTACCACAACTTCCAATAAATCGTTACCGCTTTCAACACCCATGAACTGATCTACAAACTGGAATCCTTCAATCTCGAATGCCAATACGGTAAAGCCGCGCTTCTTGCCGGATAGATTAACCACCTTCTGCAAAAATGCCTTCATGTTGAAAACATTCAGCTCTTTATCCAGATAATCGTCCGGATTCTGCAAAGAATGGAATAACATAAAGAACAGCAGCGACGCCACGAAATCAACCAGCAACAACTCGTTCCAGATAAACTGAATAATAATTGCTACTATGGATATCAATGCAATACTGCAAGTAGTAATCAGGTGCATTTTGTTAATTTTACGGTTGGAAATCATAATCGTAAAAATGCACATGCCCAGCATAAAAAATGCAACAGCATAAAAACTCACATGCAGAGGACCGTGTTTATATACACCGTCTTCAAAATAAAAGATCAATTTAAGCCAGGGCGTAGTAATTACCGCCAACGCAATATACGCAAGTGCTATGACACTTACACCCTGCATAATTTTACCATACTTACTTTTACTTCTTTCCGTAATCAGACAAATATAAACAAAGTATACGATGTATGTACAGTTAAAAGAAAAGAAGAAAAGACCGTTTACCACATAATTTAACCACAAGGGAACCGTATCAGTGTGATTTAATGTATAAACGGAAATGACATCAAAAACAGAAGCAGTGATAATCATTGCCCCTATTGCTAAGAATAATCGATTGGATCTGCTTGGGAAATGTTTCTTGGAGAAAAACAAAACCCCTACAATAATACAAATGAGAATTGCCGCCAAATCATAATGATAAATATAATTCATATGGCCTCCTCTAATAAATGTTTACCCCTTTTAAACACTTATATATGTTTATTATAACCTATATGTAGCTTTTTTGCACTAGCTATAAACGGACTTTTTATCTTCGTTCATGACATTTTATGGCTATTTCATGCATCGAGGCTACTTTTGCTTAATGTACATGGCTATAGCCACGACAATAATGATGGCATAACCGATGATGCTGAAAAGATCCGGCACCTGATTTAAGAAGAAAAATCCCAAAATTGCCGCAAAGATTACCTGTGAATAATCGTAAACCGAAATTTCCTTTGCCGGTGCGTAAGTGTATGCCGCCGTTACACAAAACTGTCCGCCGGAAGCCGCCAGGCCCGTCAATAACAAAAACAGCCACTGCTTCGGCTCCATGGGCTGATAATTCAGCAATACGATAGGCGCAAGAATAATACTGGTAAAAGCCGAGAAGAAGAATACGATAAAAGCGCTCTTCGTGCCTTTTTGCCCCAGCTTACGCACGCAGGTATAGGCAATGCCTGCGCCCAAGCCGCCCACAAGTCCTGCTGCCGCCGGAAGTACTTCCATGCCAAAGGTGGGTTTTACGATAAAAAGACTGCCTCCGAAGGCTAAAACCACCGCCAGCCACTGGAACCAATTCGCCTTTTCTTTTAAGAAAACAGCAGAAAAAATTATGACGAAAAAGGGAGCCAGCTTGTTTAACATGGAGGCATCGGATATGTTCATGTGGTCAATAGCATAAAAGTTGCACACAAAACCGATACCACCTGCAAAAGAACGCAAAAAGAGTAACCAAAAATTGTCTTTGGTTACTTTTCGGTCTTCCTTTTTCGTACTGCGAAACAGCACAATTCCGGAAAAAATCAATGCTACCGCATTTCTGAAAAACGCTTTCTGTATTACAGGTATGTCTCCTGCCAAATTAACAAACAAATTCATCAGCGCAAAACAAAATGCACAACCGATGATGCATAATATGCCTTTTTGTCTGTCTTTCATCCGTTTTCACTTCTTTCTCATAGAATATCCCAAGAACACTTCCCTATATCGGCAAGACTGTTCCGGGTCTAAAATATTTTTACTGTAAAAAATTACAGATTTCTTCCACTACAATTGCCTGCTGCTCGTCAGGACTGCAACTTGCGGCACCATCACCCAACTGCTCACCGTAATTACCGTAATAAGCATGATTTCCGCCATCCAAAATTACTTCTCTGGTATCCGAAGGAAGATTGCTTTTATACTCTTCGTAATTTTCCATATTCAGCACTTCGTCCGCTGTGCCGTATATGCTGAGAACCTGTATATTATCCTTAGTCAAATCTTCTGTGGAATACGCCGCAAGAAGAATCAACCCCCTAATCTGCGCGGCATTGTCATGGGTATAAGTCGCTGCCATGGCACCGCCCAAAGAATGGCCTGCCATATACCAATCCGCCACTTCCGGATAAGCTTTGCGAACGCTGTCGGCCTTATCCATATCCAAAACCGCCAAATGCAGGGGCATCTTAACAACAACGCAGAGATACCCTTCTTCCGACAAGGCATGCATCAGAGGCGCATAACTCTCAGCCTCCACATTTCCTCCCGGATAAAAGATAATGCCCTTATTATAAAAAGTGCCCTCAGGCTTAAATGCAATGTATGCCGCTTTCTCTTCCACCGTAACATATTTGGTGCTCTCCAAGGCTTTTACTGCCACTTTGTCAGCGGGGTAAGCCCCCTGGGTCATAGACTCAAAAGTTATGATAAAAAACAACAACACGAAAGATAAAATCAGACATACAATGCGAAAGATTCTGTTTCCGAACATTTTATATTCCTCTCATAAAAGCTTCTATTTCTTCGCGGGTCGCAGCCACACTTCCCTGAATCATCTTGGGCGAACCGCCTCCTCTTCCGCTTAATGCGCCGTTCAAAGATTTGGCAAGTTCCCGTAAATCAGGTTTTTCCACCCCTTCATTTTTACCGATAATGTAACGGTAACCTTCTCCGTCCTTTCCCATAAAACCGGCAACCACACCGGAAACAATGGTAACGCCCTCATTAATCAGGGTACGCATCTGTACTTCGTCCAAGGCTTCGTCAAAAATCATATGCACAGTCTTATCCGGGTGATTTCGCACATCTTCATGCATTTTATCCATGTGCAGGGCCGTAATCTGCCTTTTTAATGCGGTAATGGTCTCGTGCTGATCTTTTAACTGCTCGCTTACCCTTGCCGCCGCCAAATGACATTCTTCCCGCTTGGAAGAGAAAATACGCATCAGTTGGCCGATTTCATCATGTAAAATCCCGTAATCATCCACCGCATCACCGCCGCATTTTAAGGTGAAACGGGTTCCGCCTCTGTGACTCATAAAATCCATTACTTTTATGAGACCGATTTCTGCCGTACTTCTGACATGAGGGGCGCAGCAGGCACAGGCATCGTAATTTTCAATGATTACCACACGGATTTCTTCTTTTAAATCCAGCTTGCTGCGGTACTCCATTTCATCCGGCGTTTCGGGATAAACCGCCGTAATCGGGGCATTGGCATAGACTCCTTCGTTTGCCAGCTTCTCTAATTTCTTCATGTCTTCTGCCGTCAGGACTCCGTTTACATCCACGGTAAGGCAGTCCCCCGACATATGAAAACCTACATTCTCGTATCCGTACATTTTATGAAGCAAACCGCAGAATAAGTGCTCCCCGGAATGATTCTGCATTCTTCGATAGCGCACCGCAAAATCAATGGCAAGCTCCACTTCTTCTCCGGGCGTAAAAGCCTTGGCCACATAGTGGTATACCTTGCCGTCCTCACGCTGTACATCTACGACTTTCTCGCCTGCCAAAGTTCCTTCATCCGCCGGCTGCCCGCCGCCTTCCGGAAAAAATACGGTACAATCCGTTACAATTCCGTATAAAAGTGCATCTTTATCTTCTGTTTTTCGCTGCACTTCTTTGCATTCCAGCACTTTGGCTTTGCATACTTTCGCGTAGGCGTCTTCCTCGTATATCAATTGTGTCAGGCCGTTGTTCACCCTTTTATTATTCATCATTATTCTCCAATAATACGATTTCTTCCTTCGGATTTACCCTGATATAATCTTTCGTCTGCGGCGCGAAGCAGATGATCCATATCATCCTCACCGCCGCCTGCCACAATACCGAAGGTCATGGTTACCTGAATGGGCATTTCAAAACGCTCGTCGGGAATCCGAAGCGCTCTGATATTTTCCAGCATAATTTTTAATTTAGCCATACCTGCATCGTATTCGGTTTCATCAAACACAACCAGGAATTCTTCGCCACCCCAACGTGCTACAAAACCGCTGCCCGTCATGGAAGCCTTCATGGCTTTGGACACGGCAATCAATACCTTGTCACCCATCTCATGCCCGTAGGTATCGTTTACTTTCTTAAAAAAGTCGATATCCCCCAAGCCTACGCAGAAACGGGTACCTGTGGTTTCAGCTTTTTTCATAATTTTCTTCAAACGCTGGTTTGCGCATCTTCGATTATATAATTCCGTAAGAGCATCTCTCTCAATCAATACATGAAGGGACTTCTGCATCGCCACAACAGAACGGCCCATGTCCGAAATCTCATCATTTCTGCCCATAACCGTATAGTGAGGCTCCTTAGACAATTCACCCTTTGCCACATTGGACAATGCCTGCTGCAAATTACCGATGGCAACCGCTAAATTCTTGGCATAGCGGAATGAAATAATACCGGCAACCAGCATAGCGATAACGGTAACTGCAATAATGGGAGCAATGGCCTTAAATACCAAATCTTTTATAACCTCTGCGGGCTTGGCTACGGCAATCATGCCGATACAACCGCCGTTTTCTGTTAAAAGAGGCATATAATATGCACAGTATGTATTGTTTCCGATTTCTACGCTGTCATAAAAACCGGGGGTTTTTTGCTCCAAAACATCCTTACATACCACGGTGCTGACACCGCTTCCGATTAAACGCTGCCCTTCGCTGTCTTTTATGGTGGTAATCATTCTCACATCCTTATAAAAGATGGAAATTTCAGCGCCGGTAGCTTCTTTCTGGCTGTCAATAATGGTAAAATTACCGGTAATTTCTTCATCGCCCTTATAATAAAAGGCAATGTTATCGCTGGTTTCGTAGCGATATTCTCCTGGAAAAACCGTATCGTAAGTTGCAGCTACGGAGCTTGCAATGTTTTTCAGTTCATCTTCCACTTTTTCGTGCATAACTTTGTTAAAACGCACCGAACAAATGGACAATACCAAAATACCAAATAACATCAAGGGTACAATGGCCATGGCGGGAATGGTTTTATATATACTGCTCCTTGCTTTTTTCTCCATAGTTGCCTCGCTTTCTCGAAATGTACTTTAAATTTTATTGTATCGCATTCTTTTTTTTAATACAAGATGCAGAAAATAAGAAAGTAAGCCTTAACCTGGATTTCATATTCTCATAAACAACAAAAAACCACCGGGCATAAAGCCCGATGGTCTCTTATATGTAATTATACAAATCTTATCTGCCTGTTGCAATGTAAGGAGAGATAGCTCCTGCAAGAGTAGAAACGGGCATTGTCTGTAACCAAACGCGTCCGGGACCTGTAAGAACGGTGTTGAATAAGCCTTCGCCGCCGCCAAGCATGTTTCCAAGACCCTTAATCATCTGGATATCCATCTTAACTGTTGAATCCATAACTGCAAGGTTACCTGTATCAACGATCATGGTCTGTCCGGGCTGTAAATCATATTCTACAGTGCTTCCGTCTACTTCAAGGAAAACATATCCCTTACCTGAGAACTTCTGCATAACAAAACCTTCACCACCGAATAAGCCTGCTGCACCCTTCTTCTGGAAGTGAATTTCCATGTTAACACCTGCTTCAGATGCAAGGAAAGATCTCTTCTGTGCAACGATGGTTTTTCCATCACTTAAATCAATGGGGAGAATGTTTCCGGGAACGCCTGAACCGAAAGCGATCATTCCCTGTCCGCCCTGAGCGGTATACTTATTCTCTGTAAGAGCTTCGCCTGTGAAAGCCTTACCGAACATTTTGCCGATACCACCTGTTGATGTTTCCATCTGCATGTTGGGAGACATCCAAGTCATAGCACCCTTCTGGCACTTCATGGATTCGCCACCTTCTAAATTACAAACAACAACGGGAAACGGTGTACCTTTAACTTCAAACTGCATAATTTAATTCCTCCTTTTAAGATAAAATACACTTACTTCTATTATATTATCACATTTTTCTCACAATTTCATCATATTTTTATCAAACAACTTTCACATTTACATTTTTATGTACAGAATCTAATATTTATTACTTCACAGGCCTTCCTATGAAATAAAAAAGGACCGGCTTTGGCTGGCAAAGACAGTCCTTTCGGGTACTATTTATGATATAACTTTTTGGTTTGATAAGCAGGCTCACAAGTAAGATTCATGCCCAGCTTACGGAACATATTCTTATCCACACCGGATAAAATAACGCTGGAATGCACTTCGCATCCGCGAAGATTGGGCAACTGGTCCATGGCAAGCTTTGCCTTCTCATCGGTAACCGCACAAATAGAGAGAGCCAACAGGGTTTCATCCATGTGAAGTCTGGGATTGGCATTGCCCAAATGCTTGATTTTTAATTCCTGCATCGGCTCAATAATGGTGGGAGAAATCATATGAAGTTCCTCTTCCAATCCTGCCAACTTCTTTAATGCATTCAGCAACAACGCAGAAGAGGCTCCTAAAAGCTCGCCGGTTTTACCGGTAATGATTTCTCCATCAGGCAACTCCAAGGCTGCTGCCGGCGCGCCGGTTTCTTCGGCACGCTTATTTGCGGCACCGATTACCGGACGGTCTTCCACCGTAATGCCTGCCTGCTTCATAAGAAGCTCTATTTTCATAACCTGATCCTGATCCCCTGTGCCTTGTCTCTTATCACAGAGTGCATTGTAATATCTTCGAATAATTTCTTCTTTCGCAGCCTGTCCCACAATATTGTCATCCATAATGGCATAGCCTGCCATATTAACACCCATGTCCGTAGGTGATTTATAGGGAGACTCTCCCATAATCTCTTCAAACATGGCATTCAAAACCGGGAAAATCTCCACATCACGGTTATAATTTATCGTAGTAATACCGTAAGCTTCCAGATGGAAGGGGTCAATCATATTTACATCGTTTAAGTCCGCGGTTGCCGCCTCATAAGCAAGATTCACGGGGTGTTTTAACGGCAGATTCCACACAGGGAAGGTTTCATACTTCGCATAGCCTGCCTTAATTCCTCTTTTATATTCGTGATAAATCTGTGAAAGGCAGGTAGCCATTTTACCGCTTCCGGGTCCGGGTGCCGTTATCACCACAAGGGAACGGCTGGTTTCAATATAATCATTCTTACCGTAGCCTTCTTCGCTTACAATATGAGGGATGTTGGAAGGATAGCCCTCAATATGATAATGACGATATACTTTAAGACCCAAAGACTCCAACTTCTTCTGGTACGCCACTACGCTGGACTGCCCTGCAAACTGGGTTAAAACTACGCTTCCCACATATAAGCCGTAACCGCGAAAGGCATCAATCAGACGCAATACATCCATATCGTAGGAAATTCCCAAATCCGAGCGAACCTTATTTTTCTCAATATCTCCCGCACTGATTACAATTACGATTTCAGCCTGATCTTTTAACTGTACCAGCATGTCGATTTTACTGTCGGGCTTAAATCCGGGCAAAACTCTGGACGCGTGAAAATCGTCAAAAAGCTTACCGCCGAATTCCAGATACAATTTACCTCCGAAAGCTGCGATACGCTCCTTGATGCGCTCAGACTGCATTTTAAGATATTTTTCATTGTCAAAACCTATTTTGTGCATGTTACGACTCCGTTTTTATAAATAAAATACAAACCTAATCATACCTAATTTTAGAACTAAAATCAATAATACAAGTCCACTTTTTCGCAGAAAAATTATCCTCTTTTGCTTGTTTTTCATTATGGCTCTGTTATAATAAGAATAATTATGGGGAGGACAACAAAATGGGAAAAAGGGAAGACAAAAGTATCAATCACAAATTATATCTCACCAGGGATTCCGCCGTGGAATACCGCTCTTTCGAGAACGAGATGTCCTTTTATGATGCGGTAAAAAATGGGGATTTGGAAACCGTAGAAATTGAAATGAATAAGTTCCAGAAGGAAGCTTTACAGGGTAAAGGTGTGCTCTCGGACAACATCGTCCGCAACCTTTTATATCATTTTATCATATCTACGGCAATGGTTGCCCGTTTCTGCATCGAAGGCGGAATGGACCATGAAATGGCCTATTCTCTCAGTGATTATTATATCCAGAAAGCTGACCACTGTACCACAACGGAAAGCTTAAAAAATCTTCAGTACACCATGGCGGTAGATTACTGCAAGCGAATGAAACAAATGAAGAAAATCAATATTTACTCCAAAAATATTGTAAGAGTTATTGATTACATATACGACAACCTGCATAAACCCCTTACGGTAAAAACCATTGCGGATAATGTAGGTATCAGCGAAACCTACCTGTCAAAGCTTTTTAAGAAAGAAACCGGAATCTCTATCAGTGCCTACATCCGTTCCAGACGAATCGAGGCAGCACAGAATATGTTAAAATTCTCGGAATACTCCTACGAAGAGATTTCCAACCACCTGTGTTTTTCTTCTCAGAGCCACTTTACCAGTATTTTTAAGAAGGAAACCGGCTGTACGCCCAAGGTTTATCGCGACCAGAACTTCCGTAAGAATTTTACCCAGGATAGCAATAAGAAGCATTCCGGTAATCTCTAAATTTGAACAACACGGTTGTAATAAATACAAAAAACACCATCCGCCGATGGTGTTTTTATTTTGGCATAAATTATAATTATTCTGCTTCTTTCTTAGAAATGTATTCGATAATATCGCCTACGGTACTTACGCCTTCCAAATCCTCGGGAGGAATTTCCACACCGTATTCTGATTCAAAAGCCATAACCAACTCCAATAAGTCAAGAGAGTCTGCACCTAAGTCATCTTTTAAAGATGTTTCTTCTGTAATTTCCACTCCTGTAATGTTGAGCTGCTCCACAATAATCTCTGAAATCTTTTCTAACATATCTAAACTCCTTTACTTGGGAATATCGGGACTCACCTATGTATAACTCCCTTACTACGCTATGAGTATATTATCTGCCTTGTACTTTGTCAACTACTTTTCTAACAGATATTGATAAACATCCCTTTTGGAAATACCTCGGTCTTTTGCAACCTTTTTCATGGCCTCTTTATGGTCAATACCCTGTTCCTCGTAGAATTCCATGTGCTCTTCTATGGACAACTGCTGCCATTCTTTCTGCTTTTCTTCTTTGCGAAGCTTCAGACTTTTTCCTTCCAGCACCAATACATATTCCCCTTTGGGCTCATTTTCCTCATAAAAGGAAATGGCATCCGCCAAGGTTGTAGGCATGACGGTTTCAAACTTCTTGGTGAGTTCACGGCACAGGGTAATTTTACGGTCTCCCAAGGCATCCATTAACTCTGCCAGAGTTGCTTTTAAATGATGAGGTGCTTCGTAAAGAATGATGGTTCTGCTTTCTTCTTTTAAGTCCTCCAAAATCTCCTTACGCTCGTTCTTGTCTGCCGGTAAAAAGGCTTCAAAACAAAAGCGTCTTGTGGATAATCCGGACAAAGTCAATGCGGTAATGCAGGCACATGCGCCGGGTAATGAAGTAACGGGAATGTTATGCTCATGGCACATTTGCACCAAAACTTCGCCGGGGTCGGATATGGCAGGGGTTCCCGCGTCCGTGATTAAGGCGATGTTTTTACCTTCCTGCATCATGGAAATAAGCTTCTCGGCCTTTTCCACCTTGTTATACTCATGATAACTGGTCATGGATGTTTTAATTTCAAAGCGATTCAACAGCTTAATGCTGTTTCTGGTATCCTCCGCCGCAATTACATCCACACTGCGCAAAGTATCCAGCACGCGGAATGTCATATCATCCAAATTTCCTATGGGTGTTGCACACAAATATAAAGTTCCGCTCATACCTTCTCCTTTCCGCAAAGCGATTTTATAAAATCATGCATCGGTTTCGCCGTAAATATCCAATATCTCTTGGGTATAGACACCATGCTTTTCATACACAATCAGGGGCTTTTCCACCGTCATCCTGGGTTTTCCCCCTCTGGCACCTTCAATAAGCACCATATTGGGCTCTTTATCCACATAGGGATACACCAGACGCATTCGCTTCGGCTCAATGCGATAGCGGGACATACAGTTCATTATCTCCGCCAGACGGAAGGGTCTGTGCACCATGTAAAACTTGCCGCCGGGCACCAAAAGCCTTGCACTTTTGGCGATGATATCCTCTAATGTGCATTTTATTTCATGTCTGGCGATGGCCTTGGGCTCTTCCGGGTTTGTCAGTCCATGCTGCCCTATCATATACGGGGGATTGCAGGTTATAACATCAAAGGAAGCAGCCTCAAAAATTGCTTCTGCTTCCTTAATATCTCCCGTCACAATTGTGATTTTGTCCTCCAGCCGGTTCAGTGCCACGCTTCTTTCAGCCATATCCGCACTTTCCTCCTGGATTTCCAAACCGGTAAAATGTCCGCCGCCGTATCTGGCCTCCATAAGAATGGGGATAATTCCCGTTCCGGTGCCGATATCCAAGGCTTTTTCACCTGCTTTTACATGGGCAAAATCGGATAAAAGTACCGCATCCATGCCAAAGCAGAACTTCTCCGGATTCTGAATAATCCGGTAACCCTTGCGTTGCAGACAATCCACCCGCTCATTTTCTTTTAGATTAATTGTCATTTTCGCTGTTTTTTCCTTCTTGACGGTCACGACGGTGATGCTTGTTTCTACGGTTACGATAATGCTTGTTTCCGCTCTTTTCCGGATTCTGTCCGTTCTGCTCACCTACTGCATGCTCCTCAGCCTTAACTTCCGGGCGATTGTCGTTGTTACGGCGGCCCTCGTTATTGCGATGACCTTCATTTTGATGGCGCTCGTTTCGGTTTTCACCGTTATGACGATGCTCATTATGATGGCCTTTATTGCGATGACGCTCGTTATGATTGGTATTTTCCCCTTCGTTACGCTGTCCGTCATTATTACGATTATTGCGGAAGTTTTTCTCCTGACGCTGAGGCTTGTCCTCTGTACCGTCTTTCTTGGCATCTTCCTCGTCCTGACGCTCAAGCTTCTCCAACTCTGCCAATTCCTCAGGGCTTAAGTCGGATTTATCTTTGTTAAAATATTTCTTTTTAAAAGTGAGCTGATCTACATGGTATTCCTTCAGCTCCTTCTCGTCGCCGGTCTCAATCAACACCTTGATTCTCTGGCGAAGCACGTTTACACTGTGTACTTCTCCCTGCAAATCGTCATCTGTGGTAACCGTATCTCCTACATTGGGAAGCTTTCTGTTTAATTCCTCGTAGATTTCTTCTTCATTGTTCAAACAACACATAAGACGACCGCATACGCCGGAAATCTTAGTGGGATTCAATGACAAATTCTGCTCCTTCGCCATTTTAATGGACACGGGAACAAACTCTGACAGATAAGAGTGACAGCACAATACACGGCCGCACACACCGATACCGCCCATAATTTTAATTTCGTCACGAACACCAATCTGGCGAAGCTCAATTCGGGTTTTAAAAATCGCTGCCAAATCTTTTACCAGCTCACGGAAGTCGATTCTTCCGTCTGCCGTAAAATAAAACAAAACTTTATTGTTATCAAATGTATACTCCGCATCCACCAGCTTCATATCCAGCTCGTGCTTACGAATTTTTTCAAGACAGATGGCATAAGCTTCTTTCTTTTTAAGCAAATTCTCTTCATTCTGCTTATCGTCTGCCTCAGTCGCAACGCGGATTACCGGTTTTAAGGGCTGAATGACCCTTTCATCCTCCACTTCGCGAATATCACTTACCACTAGGCCGTATTCCATGCCACGGGCAGTTTCCACAATAACATGCTGTCCCTTTTTAATTTCGAACTCAAGAGGATCAAAGAAATATACCTTACCTCCGGTACGAAAACGGACACTGATTACTTTTATCATTTAAATAATACCTTTCTAATGCAATTGTTCCTGAATTGTTAAAAGCAACAATTCCATGGTCATATCATAATTTACGTTCGCTTTTAAGCGGGCTTTCGCCTTCTCCAAAGCCTCTACGATATTTTCGATTCCTTCGTAGGAGTACTTTTGAGCCACCCTTTTAATATACTGTATTTCATTCTTAAAAATCAAGCCATTCACATCATTTGTAGCCTTGAACAACAGAACATCACGATACCACACCATGATAATATCCAAATAATCCTCTACATCATACTTGTAATCCTTGATTTTGCGGATGTCTTCCATGATTTCGGAGATTTCCATTTCATCGATGTATTTCATCAAAGAAACGGCATCATCGCGCATCTTATCAAAGTCTTCGTTAGCCACCATAATCTTGGCCCGTCCCAGATTACCTCTTGCAAATGCCACTGCAATATCGGCCTTGTAATCGGGAACGCGCATTTCCTTCATGAGGAAGTTTTTCAACGCCGCATTGGGTACCGGCTTCATGGACATATTGACGCAACGGCTGATAATCGTGGGCAATAAAGCTTCCATGGAGCATGTAAGCAAAATAATTACTGCATATGCAGGCGGCTCTTCCAAGGTTTTAAGAAGGGCATTCTGCGCCTGTACCGTCATCTTCTCCGCTTCGTTCATAATATAAATTTTGTAAGGGCCATGATAAGGCTTAATTCCGATATCATTGTTGATTTTATTGCGGATATCTTCTACACCGATGGTGTTGGGCTTCTCATGAGTTACAAAAATAATGTCCGGATGATTTCCGCTAAAAGCCTTTGCGCAGGAAGGACAATTCTGGCAGGGCTTATCGGTTTCATGGTTACACTGTAACGCTGCCGCAAAAATTTTAGCAATATATTCTTTTCCGGAGCGCAATTCTCCGTTTAAAAGATAGGCATGGGAAATATTCCCTTCCTGCAATGACTTCTTTAACTGTTCTTTTAAATGGTCCTGTCCTACTATATCATTAAAACCTGCCATTCGTACACCTCCCCGGTTATTTTATACCTACGATAACAATAAATATATCAACACGGGCACGCTCTCGCTGCGTTTCGCACGTAGCGGTATATAGGGTTCCAAAATACGGAACCCAAATACCGACGGCTCGCCAGCACCCGTTTGTTGATTATATTTATTGTTATCTTACTTTTCTAAAAACTTGACGGTCTGTCTCCTCATGTCCCGCCTAGGTGAATACATCCAGCAATAGGCCGCGGATTTCGTCGATTCGGCTGAGAATCGCCAAATTGTCCTGCTCATCCTTCACCAGTTCCTGAGCCAGCTCATCCAGTAACTCGTCTACGCGACGGATAATACCGTATACACGATGTCTTCCTCTGCGGTCCAGATAATTCTCACGGGAGAACTCATGGGAGCGGGTTACCACCTCATTCATAAAATCCTTAATCAGCATGCGATACTTCTTCATTTCCCGAATATCCATGCGCTTGCCTACTTTCTTGCCCTGCATGGTAATATCCTCCAACATCAGGGTAAGTTTTGTCTGCAATTCATTCTCCGCAATATTGCTTGCCAATGCAAACTTAAAAGCCGGATCGCCGCTTTGCACCTGATTGGTCTGGGTCGGCTGCGTAACCTGCTGTATATTATTCACTTTTATATCCATACCCACACCTCCTGCAATCTACTGTATAAAAAGATACCTCTCTTTATTTTATCGGCTCTAAATTGGCTTCTATATAGTCCTCAATTTCCGAAATGCATGTGGTTAAATTATCATTTACGAAAATTCTGGTAATATTGGCTTCTTTCATCCGCTCAGGGCTGAAATCTTCCTCATCCGCAAGAAATCTTCTGCACATCTCCTGATATTTGGGATTCTCCTGATTTCTCTCCCGATTCAACGCACGCTGAAGGCGAACTCCGTTGTCCACCTCAACCATAATGGGTACAACGGCCTCCTGTCCATAATAATCCACGGTTCTTTTATAAGATTCCAAGGTACCGATAATAATATAGTTATGGCTGTCCAACTTGATTCTTCCGTCGTCCACCGTCATATAACGCCATGTACCGTGAAAAGTATTGTACGCACGAAGTTCAATGATTTTACCGGCAATTCCCAGTCTTTCCACTTCGGCATCATCGATAAAATTGTATTCCCGTCCGTTTTCCTCCCCTTCACGAATGGGGCGGGTGGTGTACGGCACAATCTTGCGTAACTTAAACTTGTTTTCTTTTAAAATAAACTTATATATTGTATCTTTTCCGGTTGAGCTTTTGCCCATCAAATAAAAGATTTTTCCCATATTGTCCCCCAAAATTCTTACACAATTTCTGCGCCTCTTTTATTTAGGCGTATTTTATCAGTCGTTCTCTTTGACTACCCACAGGCTTGCGCCTTCCGTATCCGCCATGCCCTGTACTTCATATCCCTGATTCCGAAGAGAAATCATGGCCTTCAACATTTCCTCATCCACACATTCTCCCGGTACGATAAAAGGAATTCCCGGTGGATAGAGATAGATGTATTCCCCGCTGATTCGGTTTGCGCAATCCTCCAAATCCACTTTTTCCCGATCCAAATCCTCAACTTCACCGGGCAAATATTTCATGGTGGGCTGTTTACGATACAATAAGGCCAACGCCTCCCGTACCTTGTCCGTATCTGCGCTTCTTTCGTATCTTTTATGGGGTGTACAAGCCCCCATTTCTTCCAAATCCCGGTCAATTTTACACAATGCTTCGTATAACCGGTCAAACCCCTCCTGGGAATCACAAACCGTCATAATGGCAAGGGCATAATTGCCTGCGTACATTTCAAGCTGTAAGCCGAACTCACAGCGCAGTTTATCGTAAAGTTCTTTCCCGGTCATAAATTCGCCGGCACCAATCACAACCTTGCCCGGGTCCGCAAGTACCTTATCACTTCTGTAATCCCGAACAATTTGAATGTGTCGCAAGGAATCGCACTTTTTATAAAAGTCCCTAAGTTTCAGGGCAAACTCTGCAAAAAGCTCATGACCTTCCCGCTCCAAAAGCCTCATACACTCATCCATATATGCCATAAAAACATAAGAAGGACTGCTGGTCTGATATACTCCCAGAAACTTCTGTATTCTATCCTTTTCCACCCTTTGACCGCAACGGTGTAAAAGAGCCGTCTGCGTCATGGAAGGTAAGGTTTTATGCAGGCTCTGTATCACCAAATCCGCACCTTGTCCAACCGCAGATTTCGGAAAATCCTCATGAAATCCAAAGTGTGCGCCGTGAGCCTCATCCACAATAAGAATCATGTCCCTCTCATGGAGAATTTCAGCAATTTCTCTTATTTCAGACGCATATCCTTCATAGGTGGGCGAAGTAAGAACCATACCTGCCGCTTTCTTATCTTCCCGTTCCAGCAACTCTGCTACCTGCACAGGGCGTATTCTGTTATTTATATCATACTCCGCGATTTGCTCCGGATAGAGATAAACCGGTTCCAGCCCCCGTAATTCCAAAGCATGATAAACCGCTTTATGGCAGTTTCTTGCCACAATCACCCGATCGCCTCTGTGAAAAGCAGCACTCACTGCCGCCAAGATACCGCAGGTACTTCCGTTTACCAAAAAGTAAGAGTCCTCGGCTCCGTATAGCTTCGCCGCCCGCTCCTGCGCTTCTTTTAAAATGCCCGTAGCGTGGTGCAGATTATCAAAATCGTCAATCTCCGTAATGTCCAGCGCAAAGGTCTCATTGCCAAGCCTTTTATGGCCGGGCATATGATAAGGATAAAAGTCCGATTCACTTAAATTCTGTAATTTTTTAAGGATGCTTTCCACCTTTTCCTCCTGCCCAAACAATCGGTCCTGCGCTTCTTTTATAAGCATGTTTTCCTGCTTTTTCTTAATTATAAAACTGAACATAATGCGACAAGGTTACACCTTATAATAATAGCACATTTTAGGTCTATGGTCTAGGCTTTTTAAATGTTGAGGGTTTTCTTCCATTCTTCCCTAAAAAACACGAAAAGCCCCGCAAAATTGCAGGGCTTACAAAACATCTTTTACATTTCTTTTATTGCTTCATATTTTATTTAAAGACTAATTTTTTAATAAATTAACACAACCACTCTATCCTTGCATCAGAATCAGCATAATCTTCAACATGTGTAGCACCTTTATATACAGCGTAGCGCATAGTTACAGTATTTTCGCTAAAAGTATCAGCGCCTAAACAACCGGTATTTTTCTATAAATTCTTTTACTCATTATTTATTCTTCTTTCGTATCATAGAATAATACGCCCAGCGTACCTCTTCCGCAATGGCTGGAAATTACGCCGCCGGCCACTGTTTCATATACTTCATCGAAGTAATTCAAGCTCTTTAAGTAATCCTTTACTTCCTCCACGATTGCCTGATCCATATCCGTATGTGTTACAAAAACACGGGTTTTGTCGGCACGAAGAAGCTGCTCTTCCATTTCTTTTACATATTTTAAAATGACCTTGCCGTACTTTCCTCTGTACTTCTGGCCTACGCCCATTTTACCCATTTTAACATCGATGCGGGGCTTTAACTGCAAGGTATTGGCAAGCAAAGCGGTTGCTGCCGTACAACGGCCGCCTCTTGCAAGATAAGTAAGGTTATCCACAACGAAGCTGGCACGAACCAGAGTTCTTGCACCGGAGATTGCTTCCACAATATCCTCAGCACTCTTGCCTTCTGCTACCATATCCGCAGCTCTTAACACCTGCAAGCCGATCCCTGTGGATAAGTTCATGGAATTAATCACAAAAACACGGTCATACTCCAATTCGCTTGCCGCAAGGCGAAGAACATTACAGGTAGTACTCATATCCTCTGAAATTCCGATATAAATTACATCCTCACCGGCCTCTTGGAACGGTTTTAAGAAGTTAATGGCATCCTCGATTCCTGCCGCAGCGGTCTTGGGTGTGGTTTTGTTTTTATCTGCCCACTCAAAAATCTCAAGGGGAGTCACATCCACCATATCGAAATAGCTTTCATCATCCATAACGATGCATAAAGGAATCACCTTAATATCATATTTTTCTTTTAATTCCGGCGACAAATCGCAGGTACTGTCTGAAACGATTCTTACTTTTGCCATAGTTTACACCCTCTACTTTTATCTGTTTTTTTGTTGCTGAATATGTACGAAGTTGCTTTATTCTTTGCTAAAAGCCGGAAGTTTGATTCCGGCTTATCACATCTTTTCTACAGTATATTCTCTTTTTATAAAATTTTTATAAACTTATTATACTCATTTCTTATAAAAACTGCAACAAATCTTGAGACATTTTCTGCTCCATCTCCACCAATTCCTTGGCCAAAGACATCACTTCACCGTCTGCTTTTTTATATTTATGGATATTCTCCGTTGTGGATTTTATACCCATATTGCAACCATCAATAAGAATTTCCGCAATTTTATGGGAATCCTTCTCCATCATCAGCTTCATGTCCGTACTGATTTTAGCAAAAGCGCTGGCCATCTTGGGCGGATCCTGTGTGGTCTCTTTTACTTGGTTTAACATGCGGTGACATTTGTCGCCAAAGTCGTCATGACGCTCCAAATACTTGTCGATTACGGCAATCAGTCTGCCTTCTTCTGCATAAGAGCGGACCTGCTTCATACTTTCCACGCCCATCTTGCATCCGGCATCACATTCTTTTAAAAGAGCAATTGTATCTGAATTCATTCAAAACATACCTCCAATCAAATCTTTGTATTTAGTATGTCTGAACTTTCCATAAAATATGCCTTGAAAAGCATTCTGCCGAAAAATTTTTATTTCATAAAAATTGCAAACAGTTACGGGTTCAATAATTTTACCATACTGTTATAAATATAATCTCTGGCTTCTTCTCTGCCTAAATTTCCTGCATAATAATTATTCATAATACAGTAAATATAGCCTGTCAGCTGGGTTGCAAAAACGCTTCTGCGAAGAATGGGATTCGCTTCCGTGTATATTTTCTCTTCCACGCCCTGCATCATATAATAATCAATTAAATTTTCCACATAAGTTAAGGGACATGCATCCGTATTATGAAATTTATCCAATTCGATTTTTATATCGTCTTTGATTTCGTAGGTTCCGGAGAGCATCTTCATGAGACTGCCAACACCTTTGGTAAGAGGCAGCTTCTTCTCCAAATAATCCATCAAAGCGTAGAATTTATCTTTATAACCGTCTTTTCCACATAAAATAGCTTCAATTCTCTTTAAATGTGTATAAGTATCGTAAAGCAAAGCTTTTACAATAATTTCTTCCTTACTGGTAAAATATTCGTAAGCCGTACCCTTACCAATTCCGGCTCTTCCGGTTATATCGCTTACCTTTATGCTGTTGATATCGTAATCTTCCTGTACCATATCAATTACAGCCTGATACATAAGCATCTCCTTTTCGGCTATGCCCTCAAACATATCCAAAGGATTGCTGTTTATATTTGAACTCATTTTACACCTCTAAAAATTTTACAGTTCTTCTTCCACCATGCTCTTGTCTTTGTTAAATACATCATAGATACAAGGTACAACCACCAAGGTTAAAAGAGTACCGTAAATCAAACCACCTGTCATGGTAATCGCCATAGGCTGCATCATTTCCGCACCGTCGCCCATACCAAACGCCATGGGAATCATGGACAAAATGGTGGTCAATGCTGTCATAAGGATAGGACGAAGGCGGGCCTTGCCTGCTTCCACAATTGCCTCTTTTTTCGCCATACCTTCTCTTCGAAGCTGATTAATAAAGTCAACCATAACGATACCGTTATTAACAATAATACCTGCCAACATAACGAAACCGATCATGGCAATAACGCTTACTTCAATTCCACACAAATACAGAATACCGAAACCACCTGTAAATGCCAAAGGAATGGTAAACATGATGATAAACGGCGATAACAGGGACTGGAACTGAGCAACCATTACCATGTAGATAAAAATAACCGCCAAAAGGAGCATCAAGCCTAACTGACCCATTGCATCCATAATCATTTCATCTTCACCGGCCATTTCAATGGTATATCCTTCCGGCATTTCATAATTTTCCAATTTTTTCTGTATTTCGTTACTTACCAAAGTTACATTATGGTCTGCATCAATACCTGCAGATACACTGATATAGCGTGTCTGAGCGGAACGGTTAATGGAATTCATGGAAATTCCTTCTTCAAATGTGGCAATTTCGGTAATTTTAATCTCTTTTTCCTCTCCCTCGCTATCGGTATAGGGGAAGGTAATTGCCTTAATATCGCGAAGAGTTACTTCGGACTGTTCCTCACTCATAACATAAACATCATAATCTTTTAAGTCAGTAGACACCTGTGTGGATACGGTATCGGAAGCAAGTTCTCCGTATACAAGCTGGAATACCTGAGCAACCGTCATTTTATACTTTGCTGCTTTTTCTTTATCCACATGAATGGTAAGGGATGATGTAGCATCCTGTAAACCGTTGTTTACATCCACGGTCCCTTCCGTATCTTCCACAATTTTAGCAATATCTACGGCCAAAGCTTCCAAAGTATCAATATCACGACCCTTAATCTGAATGCTGAGACCGCTTCCTAACATGGCTGTCATATCGGAAGATTCCGAACTGATATTGATAAGACCGTCAATGTCTTTGGTCTTTTCTTTTATTTCATCGATAATATCATACATGGAGCGTTCGCTCTCGGGATCCAAAAGAATATAATAAGTAACGGATTCCGCACCCGATGACATCATATCCATGGTACCGCCGCCACCGGCCATTGCACCAATGGTTTCAATTCCTTCGATATCAACAATCGCTGCGGTAGTCTCATCCGCCAACGCTTTTAATTCATCGAAGGTAAGGATTTCATCTTCCTTAGGTCCTACCGACATTGAAATCTGGTCAGCCTCCATCTCCATATCCATAAAAGTAAAACCTCTGGAGAATGCTGCCCATGTGCTTAATACCAAAAGCACCAAGGATAAAATTAATACAAGGGGCTTTAATTTTAAAATATAGCGTAAAATATTTCCATACCAATCCCTAAATTTATCATAAAGCTTGGTCTTGGGTTCTTTTGCATTTTTTAACATGCCGGAAGCCATCATAGGTACGAAAGTTAACGCAACAATCAAGCTGGCAATTAAGGTATATGCAATTGTTAATGCAATATCTACGAATAACTGCTTTGTAATACCGTCTGTAAAAATAATGGGTGCAAATACACAAATTGTGGTTAATGTAGATGCCACAATCGCACCGGCTACCTGTGATGCACCTTCTACAGCTGCTTTTTTGGCAGACAGTCCCTCTTTCTTCAAACGATAGATGTTTTCAATTACTACGATGGAGTTATCCACCAACATACCGATACCCAGAGCCAGACCGGATAAAGATATCAGGTTTAATGTAATATTTGTAAAATACATGAGTACGAGGGCAAAAACCACACTCATAGGAATGGAACATGCAATAACAAAAGTAGAACGCAAGTCTTTTAAGAAGATAATCAAAATAAAAATCGCCAAAATTGCACCGACTAAAATATTCTGAATAACAGACTCAACGATCATATCAATATAAACGCCCTGATCCATCAATACTGCCATATTCAATTCCGGATTCTGTTCTTCCAATTCTTTTTTACCGTCTTCCAACTCTGTTTTGGCATCCGCAAGTTCTTGTCTTGCTTCTAAAAACTTCTCGTCAATTTCCGCAATAACCTTCTCATTCAGAGCCGCTACCTTATCCTCACGGATAACAACTTCATATTTTTCTTCCACAGAACCTACCAAACTAACGGTAGCAACACCCTCCACACTTTCTAAAGAAGGTTTTAATTCATTTTCCACATATTCGGAAATTTCTATTTGAGTCATTCCCTCAACATCCGCAGACGCAACCATAATGGGCAACATGTTAGGGTCTAACTGCATAATCATAGGAGCGCTTACCGTATCTGACCAACCGCCCTTTAACTGATCCAGCTTTTGCTGCATCTCAATAACTACGGAATCCATATTGGTTTCCTGCTCATATTCCAAAATAACAATGGAAGAGCTGTTAGATGATACCGAGCTGATACTTTTTACATTGGCTGTAGTCGCCATAGCTGCTTCTATCGGCGCAGTAATGCTCTTCTCAATTTCTTCCGGACTGGCACCGGGGTCGGTTGTGATTACCAGCGCATAAGGTAAGCTCATGCTGGGTAAAAGATCTGTTGTCATTCGCATTACGGATACAACACCAAGAACCAATACCAATACCACACACACCCACACAGTATAGGGTTTTTTAACACTGAATTTAGATAACATAGAAACCTCCGATTTATGGATAAAATATAAATGTTTTTTTTATGAAAATATTTGATTCCGATCAAACACAAAATACTTGTACTATATGTAGTGCAATCTTTTGACCAAAATAAATCATTGCAAGTATATATGAGAATTGTGTGTAATTTGTGACCGACCGTTCGGTCAGTTTAAGGCAAAAAAAATGGAATTCATAATGAACTCCACTTAAAAGTGCCCAGAGCCGGAATCGAACCAGCGACACGAGGATTTTCAGTCCTCTGCTCTACCAACTGAGCTATCTGGGCAATCTGCATCTTTGGATGCCACTTCATAAAGAAGTTAGTAGCGGGGGAAGGATTTGAACCTACGACCTCCGGGTTATGAGCCCGACGAGCTTCCAGACTGCTCTACCCCGCGTTAATACGGTTTGGATAAACCTGAACTTTGTGTAGTGATACTTCCCTGCACAAGCATTTCTCTTAAAGAAATGAATGGGCGGAGATGGATTCGAACCATCGAAAGCGTTGCTAACAGATTTACAGTCTGCCCCCTTTGGCCACTCGGGAACCCGCCCATAATAAAATATTAAGTTTGTATCTTACGATACGAGTGGAACCTATAGGGCTCGAACCTATGACCCTCTGCTTGTAAGGCAGATGCTCTCCCAGCTGAGCTAAGA
>JAGAMF010000006.1 GCA_017624855.1 Lachnospiraceae bacterium | reverse complement strand
TTTCCAATGCCAGGGGAATTTTAAATCCTTGTAAGGCCACATGCCGTTATATTCGATAATGATACGGCCGGGTCTGTGCTTTTTCTCCAATTCCATTAGCTTGGATGCATTAAAATCATCCTTGCTTTCAATAATTTCCATTACGGTATTAGTGCTTTTTAAAAGGGAATCCTCGTACTCCAACTCGCCTTCCTCGCACACAAGCAATAAGGTCTTTTCCTTGCTCTGAAAATAAGGCTGCTGCATGGTAAACTGAATAAACTCCGTTTTACCGCTTTCCAAAAAACCGTTAATAATATAAACTGCTTTCATTGATTCATTCTCCGTTTAAAACCAGACTTTTTATACTCCGAACAAAGCTTTTAAATGTTCTTCTGAAATCTTGCTTCCGATTACGCAAATCTTACCGGTAACTTCCGGCGAACCGTTTCTGACATTCTTCTCATCGGGCACATAATCAAAGTAAATAAATCCGCCTTCTTTATCAGGCACCATACCCTTTGCACGAAGGACAAAACCATATTTACCGGCATCTTCCAATGCGTCCAGAATCTCTTCGATTTCAGCCTTGGTGTAAGTCTTGGGAGTTTCAAATCCCCAGCTGGTAAATACCTCATCCGCATGATGATGATGGTGATGATCGTGGTCGTGGCATCCGCAAGTGCATTCTTCACCGTGGTCATGGTGGTGATGTTCATGGTCGTGATCGTGGTGATGCTCATGGTCGTGGTGATGATGTTCATGGTCGTGGTCGTGACAACCGCAGTCACAGTCTTCATCATGATCGTGGTGATGATGGTGCTCGTGGTCGTGGTCATGACAACCGCAGTCACAGTCTTCATCATGGTCGTGGTGATGATGATGCTCGTGGTCGTGGTCATGACATCCACAATCACAGTCTTCATCATGATCGTGGTGATGATGATGCTCATGGTGATGCTTCATCATCTCTTCCATCAATTCCTCTTCCAAGGATTTTCCTGCTTCCATGGTTTCAAGAATTTTTACGCCGTCAATAGCATCCCAGGGAGTGGTAATAATCGTTGCCTTCTCATTGTGCTGACGCAACAATTCTACCGCCGCCTGTAACTTGTCTTCGCTGACATTCTGTGTACGGCTTAATACAATGGTTCCCGCATGCTCAATCTGATTAATAAAGAACTCACCAAAATTCTTAATATACATTTTACACTTGGATACATCCACAACGGCAACGGCTGCATTTAATGTAACATCTGCCATGGCACCGTCTTTTTCCAGGTCTGCCACCGCTTTGATGACATCCGACAGCTTACCGACTCCTGAGGGTTCAATTAAAACACGCTCCGGTGTGTAGGTTTCAATCACTTCTTTTAATGCGGTTCCGAAATCTCCTACCAGAGAACAACAAATACATCCGGAATTCATTTCACGGATTTCCACACCTGCTTCTTTTAAAAAGCCGCCGTCGATACCGATTTCACCGAATTCGTTTTCAATTAAAACAACCTTCTCCTTATGTAAAACATCTTTTAACATCTTTTGTATAAAAGTGGTTTTGCCGGCTCCGAGGAAACCGGATACAATGTCAATTTTAGTCATTGTTTTTACTTCCTTTCATTTTTATTGTTCAATACTGCGGTATTCTGCCATTACATCGGTTATTGCCACACTTGCAGATTCGCTGTCGGCAGTTCCCACAACAATACCCAGCAGTTTTCCCTTATCATTATAAGTTCCGCCTCCGGACATGCCTCCGTCCACGGCGGTATCACCTATCAGCATATCATTCTGAAACAGTGGAACAAACCGGTCTTTCTCTACAAGCGCACCTCTTACCACTGTATCAGCCACTTTGGAAACAGAACCGACACAGAAGACTTCACTACTAAGTACCAACTCATTATATTCTTCTATAGTACAACACTTTGCTTCCTGCACCTGTTCGCCGATACCATCAGGCAATGCTGAAATCTCAATACGAACAAACGCCACATCGCTTTGTTTTCCGTATGCAAGCACGATCCCGTTTACATGGCTTCCATCACAAAAGTACACCTCCGGTTCAGCCGTCAGTTCCACCACATGGGCTGCCGTTGCAATATCAATATACGCCTCCGTAATTTCAAGGATAACACCGCTTCCGTTTATGGTGTAATCAGTGCCTTCCGTCTCAGATACAATATCCGCCCGGATTTGTACAACGGTTTTCCTTAATTCTTCCTGTAACATTTCTTTGTTTATTTCTCCGTAGGCTGTCATATATAATTTTTCGGATGGTATAGGCAACTCTTCCACAACATCCATACCATCTTCCGGTATTACATGTCCGATAACGATGTTATTACGATTGTCCAACCATACAATAAACCGGTCAAGGGTAACTACAATAACAATCGCAACTACACACCAAAGAACAATTTTTAAAACCAGTTTTATTTTTGAATCAACAGCCCTTGGCTTCTCTTTTTCTTTCGGCGAAGAACTTTTCATCCTATATCTCCTACTTCAAAAAGCCGCTGACAATCTGTGCTTCCGCTTCTGCTTCCGTCAAGCCCAGGGTCATCAATTTAATCAACTGCTCTCCGGCAATTTTACCGATTGCAGCCTCGTGAATCAGGCTGGCGTCAATATGGTTTGCCGTAATTTCAGGCACCGCACGAACACATGCATTGTCCATAATAATAGCGTCACACTCCGTATGACCGTTACATTTGTTGTTACCGTTGATTTTGGATAAAAACAACTGATAAGAATCATCCTTGGCAACCGAACGGGAAATAACATTTGCTCCGGAATTCACACCGTCAAGATTTACTTCAAAATCTGTTTCCGCGGTCTGCTTGCCGTGGGTCATGATTTTTTCTTTGATTACCAGTGTAGAGTCATCGCCCAAGGTTGCCTTTGTTGTTCTCTTGGTGGAATCAACACCCTTAATCTGCACCGTATCCATTTCCAGATAAGCGCCTTCTTTTAATTCAATAATGGTGGTGGGATTCATAATACGCTCACCGGTTCCTTCGCCGCTGCCGTAATGCTTCTCCACATATTTTACTCTGGAATTTTTACCTACGATAAAGCTGTGAATACCGCTGTGCTCCGTACCTTCCTTGCCGCCGTTGTGAATACCGCAACCTGCAATAATGGTAACATCACAATCCTCTCCGATGATAAAATCATTGTATACGGATTCTTTTAATCCGGTCTGGGTTAAAAGTACCGGAATATGAAGGCTTTCCTTCTTGGTTCCGTCTTTGATAATAATATCGATTCCCGGCTTGTCCTCTTTGGTAATAATATCTATATTGGCAGTGGTATTTCTTCCTGCAAGACCGCCATTGGCACGAATGTTGTACGCACCTGTGGGAATCTCATGCAGGTCAGCTACCTGCTCCAACAAATTCTTCTGAATTGCATCCATATCTATCCTGCTTTCCGCATATACATGCTGTTATTTTCTCTTACTGTTCAATCTTGTCCATCAATGTCTTACAACCCACATCTCCGCAAAGAAGTCCGGGTAAAACATCATCTTTTTTGCCGTGAGCGGTCACTTCACCGTTAGCAAGAACAATAATTTCATCCGCAATGTTTAAAATACGCTCCTGATGAGAAATGATAATAATGGAACCGCCTAACTTCTCATGCATATTTTCGAATACCTGAATCAGATTCTTAAAACTCCAAAGATCGATTCCCGCCTCAGGCTCGTCGAATACGGATACCTTCGTACCTCTTGCCATAATCATGGCAATTTCAATACGCTTCAACTCACCGCCGGAAAGACTGGCATTCACTTCACGATTAATATATTCCTTGGCGCAAAGCCCAACTTCCGACAAGTATTTACATGCTTCCGTAACGGTAATTTTCTTACCTGCTGCCAGGGTAATCAAATCTTTTACGGTAATACCCTTAAAACGCACCGGCTGCTGGAATGCAAAACTGATTCCCATATTGGCTCTGTCGGTAATGGAAGCTTCCGTAATATCCTCTCCGTCCAACAGAATCTGTCCCGAAGTAGGTTTTAGGATACCTGCAATCAATTTCGCCAAAGTAGACTTACCACCACCGTTGGGACCTGTAATTGCCACAAAACCGTTGTCAATTTTTACACTTATATTTTTAATAATCTCTTTCTGCGTATTGTTGTCATCTACGCAGTAAGATACATTTCTTAACTCAAGCATTTTTTCTGCTCCTTCCTTTGTGCTAAAACACCACCTTTTAGTATATCAATCTGTACCAAAAAGTCAACCATAACCCATACTTCAAAAACACGGTTTGTTTGCAATGTATTAACAATTATTTCATGATTCGTTGGTTTATTTTCGCGCCTTGATATGCTATAATATCAATATGATTTATTAATGTTTTTTCCTAAAATTAACATTTCTAAACATATTAATAATGCAGGAGGAGGTAATACATCATGGAATCTATCTTACAGGATTTACTTCAGCGGGAAACCACTGCATTTGATGAGCAGATTAATGCTCTTAAAAGCTGGGCATTATGGCCTGTTTTTGAACAAAAGATCAAAGAACTGAAAACCGAGTGCTTATACAAAAGTCACATTCACGGTATCGCTCACATTGAGCGTGTACTTCTTTTCGGCGGTCTTATTGCCATGGAGAACGATTGCAACGAGGCGGACACCGTACTGTTACTTACCGCCTGCTCCTACCATGACATCGGAAGAATCGATGACTCCAAGGACGATGAACACGGTAGCCGTTCCAGCAGTATGTTATCGGATGTGATTATGCTTCCGCAGGAAGATATGCGTATTGTACAGGCGGCAATTCACGCCCACTCACCCAATGATGAGCATATGGCTCAGATTATTGCCTCTTATGGGGTAAAAGACAGCGACAGAGCTTTTTACATTGCTAAAATGCTAAAAGATGCCGATGCCCTGGACAGAGTCAGGGTGGATGATCTGGACATAAAATATTTACGCTTTGATGCCAGCAAAAAATACAAGGATTTCGCCCAATCATTATATGAATATTACAAATATTATTTGGGCTACTGATATACAATGCAGATACATTTGTATTCTATCGTAAGAGGCAATACATTAAAAAACATTTTGTGTATAAGTTTTTAAGGGGGATAAATTATGCAACAGGATGATAAGATATTTTTATATGAACAATTCCAACAATATGCGGTACAGGAAGCCATGGCATCTTCCATGGAACAGTTTCAGCAGCTGGTTACCAAATACGGTTGCGCCATCAAAGAAGTTCGTACCAAATTCGAAGTATTAAACGAAGAATTATCCATTAAGAGTAAGCGAAATCCGATTCACGCCATTAAGTCAAGAATCAAGAATCCGAGAAGTATTATAGACAAATTAAACCGCAAAGGTTTGGCTTTTACTTTGGATAATATGCAAAACGAGTTAAACGATGTAGCCGGTGTCCGCGTAATCTGTGACTTCGTGGATGATATCTATGAAATTGCCGATATGCTTCTTAAACAAGACGACATTCGCTTAATCAGTTACAAAGATTATATCCGCGAACCCAAACCCAACGGCTATCGCAGCTACCACATGATTGTGGAAACTCCGGTATTTTTCTCCGAAGGCAAAGAATTTCTCAAAGTTGAAGTTCAGCTTCGTACCATTGCTATGGATTTCTGGGCAAGTTTGGAACATGAATTAAAATATAAAAAAGATTTATCACAGATAGACAGTGCTTCCATCAGCGCACAGCTTTTGGAATGTGCTACCACCATTGCAGATATGGACTCTAAAATGCAGGATATCAAGAATCAGATTTATCCTAAATTTCCTCCGGAGATGATGCCACAGAATGATGATGAATAACAAAAAGACAGGTGCACTTTAACGGTGTACCTGTCTTTTATATTTTGTCTGCTTATCTTCCGTATATTTCGGGGGGATACATTGTACTTCATTTGGTTGTTTTATCCTGAATGTAAAGACACATATCTTTTGTTTGATATTTATCTTTAGTACATTAGTATTAATCGCATTGTACCTTTGTCAACTCTTTTGTTCTCTCATTCTTTTGTACTCTACATTAAATCTAATGTACTTACAATATACACCCTCCACTACACCATTTCTACACCAAATTACAATATTTTTTATAAAACGACATATTTTTTATTAATGATACTTTTGTGCAAGAAAACCTGCAGTCAATTCCGCCCAACTGTAGTTGGTCATATATTCCCCCATGTACAATTTCTTAGCTTCTGCATCTCCTTTTAAAAGCTTATAATAGTCGCATTCCACTTCCGAAACTTCTACCGACAGGCAGTTTCTGCTACGGTGAATTAAATGCTCAAAATCTATTTTTCTCAAACTTTTAATCAGGTCGGATACCACGGTCTGAAACTGTCTTTGTAATGAAAAATTATATTCTTTACCTTCCCAAAGAATGCCACAGGCTTCCGCTGTAGTAACCGTAGCTCCCCGCCTGTCAATCAAATAAGCCAACAGCTCTTTTGATTTTGCGCGCATAAAAGCCACAGGCCTGTCTCCATAGAACACCTCAAAATTACCAAAAGTCTGAACAATCAACTTATTATTCGAAAAGGTATCCTGTTCTGCCCATGTACTTTTTATCATAATAACGGATATTTCCTCTTTTCCGGCACTTTTAATCCGGGTGAACGCTTCTGTAATACTGTTGCATTTAATGCATTCTACATCTTTTTCATCAATGGTTTTTTTCAATGTTTTATCCGCATCACACTCTTCTTCCACATAAAATATCCTCATTCTTCAACCCCTTCCCTTTTATATTTATAAAAACAAAAATACCGCAGTGATTTTATATTTATCACTACGGTACTTTTACATTCATTTTATCTGTTTTGTATTATTACTGCTCTACGCAAAGAATATTCATATGCACACCTGCAGTAGAGAAATTAACGCCTTTTTCATATACCAATTCTTCGATTACCGCTTCCAATTCAGCCTCGGTGCAACCTGCGGGAATACGAATCAATGCGATATCTTCATCTTCTAAGATGTCTGCAATCATATCTGCCGCCTCAGACAAATCATTTACCACACAACCTGACATGTAGTAATATTCTTTTGTTTCATCTGTTGCTGCGTAATTGTAGTCATTTAAAATTGCCGAATGGTCGGGAACCAAAATTCCGGATGCCTGTTCATCGGTTATGTTCATCAAGCCGTTAACAAATGTATCAATGTCATTATTGGTAACATCCAACACACACCAGCTGTCGTCTACTTTTACACGGTTCCATTCATGTCCGCCGCCGTATAATGTACCAAATTCACACATTGCATCCAAGCCGGCAATTCTTGCCACTAAAACGAAGGACTCGGAATAGCTTTCACATACACCATAATTATTGCAAATAATGCCATAAGGAGTGTGTGCATCTATAAACTGTTCTGACAATGTGGACATATCTGAAATCTCAGTTGCTGTAGAATCAAAATCATAAGAAGCATTGATTCTGAAATACTCATTGATTGCCAATACTTTTTCATAATCTGACATTCCGTCATCAATGATACGACTTTCAATTTCATATGCAGCGTCCAATTCCTGCTGTGCTTTATCCAGTCTTACTTCGGGTGTTTCCAGATATTCTACCACATATGCCTGATATTCACCTGAATATCGTAATTCTTTAATCATTCCTGCGGTAGGATTCTGGCGAAATGCTTCCATAAGTAAACCGGTTGTATAGTCTAAGTTTACTGCATCCGGAAACATCTCATAAGGCACCGGGATTACTTCGCTCTGTGCAATCATACACATTGCAAGCCATGCCTGTAAATCATTGGATGCATAAAGAACGCCGTTTACTCTGTCGCCACCCAATGCATTCATAGTCTGCTCTACATAAGCTACCGTATCATTCATTAACTGCATGGGAAGGCTTGCATTTCCTTCCGGTACAGAAGGCACTTCAGGTTCTTCTGAAGGCTCCTCACTGGGTTCTTCCGAAGGCTCCTCACTGGGTTCTTCCGAGGGTTCCTCGCTGGGCTCTTCCGAAGGTTCCTCGCTGGGTTCTTCTGAAGGCTCTTCGCTGGGCTCTTCCGAAGGTTCCTCGCTGGGTTCTTCTGAAGGCTCTTCGCTGGGTTCTTCTGAAGGCTCTGATCCGGGCATATCCTCGCGGAATTCCTCGATTGCTTCTGTTAAATCTTCCGAAGGTGAATGAGTCACATTAATTTCCGGTTCCTGTGCACTTCCTACTTTACTTGCCAACTCATCTTGTCTGCTCTTAACAAACTCACTCTGAGCCAACACATCCTCATAATGCATACCGCTTAATATAACAAAGAAGCTATCAAACTGTGTATTTAAAACCTTACACTTAAGTGCAATTTTATTCTCATTATCGGGGAAACTATAAACCGGTGCTCCCTTGTAATCAATAATCATCTGCTGAACGGAACCGTCAACCATTACAACATCTACATAGGCGGGAACATCTTCAATAGAAGTAATATCAACCTCAAATGTAGTGTCCTGAACCTCGTGAGGCAACTTCATGGCAATATCACGTACATCCACGCAATTGCTGGCACCTGACTGCACTCCGTCTTCTCCAACCGCAACTACAAGGAAATATCCGCTTTCCATTTCATCGTCGTATTTTACACCATAGTTCATGTTGGACACACCGTCTCTGCCGACAATACCGCTGTCATAACCTGCGTCAATATATTCCTGTGCAATCAGCTCTTCATACTCTTCCATTGTCTTCTGAGTTTCAAACTCAGATACCGATACGGAAGTTTCGGTTGTTACGCATTCTACCTTGTATCCGTAATCTAAAAAGTGTTCATATACACGATACTCCACTGCACCGGGAACCGCTTCCCATGAAATGGTATAGTTATTGTTTTCGTCTACGCCCTGACTGATAATGGGAGCCTGTAAAGGCTGCTGTACGGTAAACGGTGTAATAATAGGTTTTTCCAAGGTTTCACCGGTAGTCAAATCAACCTTCTGAACCAAATACAATACATTTAACGATCCCCATGTTCCATCGTTAATATTACTTGAACCGTTCTTGTCCAGATACAGGGCACCTCTGGGCTCTACGGTGATTTTACCGTCTTCATAAGTATTCCAGTTAAAAGTCATACCGCCTTTATTCACAAAATCAGTATTATCTACCACCGTAAAAGCCTCATTGGGATAGTTACCAATTTCTTCGCAGCATTCAAACTCAAACACATGGTCAATGGGAAGATTATACATAGGCTGATTATAATCCTCAGGCAACTCAGATGCTGCAAAATCATTTTTAATATGACTCATTAAATCTGTTGCACCTGCCATTACTTCATCATCGGTAATATCACTTTCGGAAGTTTGACCTGCATCACTTCCCACAACCGGCCCATTGGTATTCTGATTCTGCGGAAACAATCCTCTGCAACCGCTCATGGGTGCAACCACCATACTAAGTGCCAACATCATGGTAAGCATTCTGCATACAGTTTTTCTTTTCATAATTTTTGAATTCTCCTTTTGATTTTTTGTCCTTTTACACTAAACACTTATCAGCATTTGAAAAGGTTGCAAAAAATTTTATTTTTATGAAAAAAATTACTTCAGCTTATACATGCTTCCGGTATCTTCCAACTGTAAATAGCCGTTTTCATATACAACAAAACGAATATTCATGCCGGATTCAAACACCGCTCTGTAATATTTGCCGTCACCTTCTGCCGCCACATCTTCAGCCACTGCTCCGTCAAAAGAAGCAATCAACGCATCAACCTCTGCATCGCTTAATGCAACCGCTCCATCATCACCTTTATCCGCGCCACAATAAAGGGTATCCAATGTTTCGCCACCTACCAAGGATATAAAAGTATCCAAAAGTGCCTCATCATTTTCTGCCTTACCGTACCAGCTCAAATCCGAAAAATTCATTTCCATGTATGTCTCTGAATTATTCGTTCCTGCTGCCACTCCCGGTGTAGTCGGAAGCACTTCGCTTACATCCTGTCCGTCGGTAATATCACTACTATCGTTCTGCACCATTCCGCCATGCACATCCGATTGTTCCTGTGAGGAATTCGTTACCAACACCCCCGTTGCGATACCCACACTCACCACAACAATCAATACTGCGGCTGCCGCAATCATACCCGTATAAGATGTTTTCCATCTGGGTCGCTCTGCTTCATTTAATTTCTTTGCAAGTTGTTTTTTGAAGTCTTCATCCGCTTTTATATTGGAGAAAGCTTCCTGATATTCTTTCTTAAAATTCATACTGTGCCCCTTTCAGCTTTTCCCTTAACAATTCTCTTGCTCTATGGAGTCTGGATTTTACAGCTGTTTCACTCATATTCAGTATGCTGCAAATTTCTTTTATAGATAATTCCTCGTAGTAAAACAAATGGATTACCACCCTGTATTTCTCCGGAATATCCATAACAGCTTCATATACTTCGCTTTTATCCTCTTTATTCTCCGCGGCAATCTCACCCACTTCGTCTAAACTTGCCCGATGCCGAAACCACGCCGTAGTCACAAAAGTATTGCCGGTATTTACCGCCACTTTTAAAAGCCACGCCTTGCGATGTTCCTCGTCCCGGAAGGTATTTCCGGCTTTCGTGTATTTTAAATATTTTAAAAATACATCTTGGGTAATATCCTGCGCATCGCTTACATTCTGAGTTCTGGAAAAAGCAACTCTGTATATCATATCCGAATATTTTTCAATCAGTTCTTCCGCTGACATATTTTCTTTCGCGTTCAAAACAGACCTCCTTACCATTAACACTGTATGACTGTTAAAAAGGTTGCAAAAATATATTTTTATTTAAGCAAAAGTTGAAACCAATTTTTTTACTATTTCAGCCGCTTAAATGCATATCGAAGCCCTTTATCGAAGCATTCCTTATCGTGCAAGCCTTCCTCAACAGAAAGCCAATCCACTTTTACACCATGCCCACGAAATACTTCCATGGCATCGGTATTTCTTTTATATAATTCATCTTTCGTTCCGCAAGTCATAATAATTTCCGGAACAGTCCCGTTCTCATGACTGCGGATTACGGCAGGTATAGGATTCCGAAGCGGGTCCTCCTCCAATGTATCAAAAGGAGCAAAAATCTCCGCATAATATTTCATCACTTCCGGACTTTTAGCAGTTCCTACCACCTGCGGATTCCCAATTGCCACATCATGAGCAATAAAAGCTGGGCTAATGGCAATCATTTGCTTAAAAGCCTTTGGATATGTCGCGCCGATTAGAAGACTTCCATATCCCCCCATGGAAATCCCGGCAATGTATGTAGCCATATCATTCCCTAAGTCATATGTAGCAAACACCGTCGGCAACAGTTCCTTCATCATAAAATCATTTACGCGGTAGCTCGGTCTGTCTATGTAATATCCGTTACCCATATCAGGCAGTATCATCAACATATTGTTCTCTTCGGCATATTCCCCCAAAGGAAGTTCCTTATCCAATATTTGAAAAGAGCCGCCGTACCCGTGAAGCAGAAGGAGGACTTTATCGATTTTCTCAGCTGTAACAATTCCCACTGTTACACTACGCTGCATATATTCTGATTTTAATTCAATCGTATGTTTCCGCATATGTAAAATCTCCTCCTCTTTCATACTTCTGTTTTTCTTAGGATGCTATTATGATCCTCACCTGCCGTATCTTGTTTCCTGTCATCCACTCATCGCACACCGTTCCACTCTGCCATGAATTCTTCCAGATAAGACTCCATAACCGCATGCCTGTGCTCTGCCATTTTCTTCGCAGTTTCCGTATTCATCATGTCTTTTAGCAATAACAGCTTCTCATAAAAGTGATTCAGGCTTGTAGAATTCTCATTCTGTCTATACTCTTCTTTGCTCATATGAAGCACAGGCTTAATATCCGGGTCATACATCTGTCTTCCCCTGCTGCCTCCATAAGCAAACGTTCTTGCGATTCCCATAGCGCCCATGGCGTCCAACCGGTCTGCATCCTGCACACATTTCCCTTCTATGGTACTTGGTACTACCGAATCCGTTCCCGCAAAGGAAACCTCTTCAATAATTCTGCACACGGAATCTATCATCTCATCATTCACGCCGTTGTTTCTCATAAAATCAACCGCATTCTGTTTTGTCGCATGGGTATCCGGAGATAATTTTATATCATCTGCATCATGCAGTAAGGCCGCCAATTGTACCACCTGCACATCGGCATTTTCACATTCCGCAAGCTGTACCGCAAGCCGATATACGCGCATGGTATGATGGTAATCATGCCCACTGTAATCCTTGGCAAACAGTTCTTTTATGTAATTTATGGCATTATCTATCATTTCACAAATCTCCAAATATGAACATCACAATTTCACTATAACCGTAACAGTAAAATTTTACATCTGTTTAAATTTAAAATCAACAACAAAGCACGCATACCAAACAAGAATGTGATTGCAACATATTTTTCTTCTTAATAAAATAAACCTCGGTAAATTATACTTTTACCAAGGTTTATTCCAATGTTCTTTTTCAGTTTGATTTACAATGCGGGAACTTCTTAATGATCAAGATTATAATACACACACCATAATATACTCTTCTTCATTTTCGTCCACGATTTCAAAGCCCACATTTTGATACATCTTCACCGCGTAGTTTGCTTTCTGTACCGCAAGAGAGGTTTTCCGATATCCTCTTGCTTTCAGCTCTGCAAGCATTCGCTTCATCATGGCCGTTCCGATACCAAGTCCCCGATATTCACGATACAATGAAATTGCAAAAGAAGGCACACCCTCTTCCACATGTCCATAATCATCCATGATACGGACCCACACGGCGCCTACAACTTTACCTGCCGCCTCTGCCACAAAACAGATATCGCCATCCTGTCTCCCGAAATTCTCCACATAAACCTGTAACTCCGGGGCATAAATAATCTCTCGAGGCGGTGCTTCCACACCTTCCGGTATAAAAATTGCTTCGTATAAAAAATCATCCAACAAAGCATATTCGCTGTTTTTTATCTCTCTGATGTTTGTATTCATTTTTTCCTCCAATCAAATTAATATTATTGATCAGATGTCATTCCACACATAAGTGTACCTCCTAAAAATTATGGTTACCAATCTTCCCCTGTTTCCAAACATTGAATTAATTCCTGCTGAAGCGACTTGTCATAAATTCGAATTACAAGATATAAATCTTCATATTCTTCCATCATTCCATTCACTATATAACCTAACAGATATTCCGCCGGAGATAATCCATGAGTCGCTGCATCTTCAAATAATTTACAATTTAAATCCTCTGTTAAATCTATCACTCGTTTTTCTTGCGCATTGCCCTCTATCATTTCTTCCATTGCATCGACTTTGAAACCAATGAAATTCTCTTCTCCGTTAGAAACAACCTTTAATTCCGACATTTCCAGATACTTCTTCGCATTTTCTTTGCTTTCAAACCTTCTGCAGCTGGCATTGATACAACCATATGTCTGCGCCATAGCGGTTTGTATATCTTCATATACGCCTATCACTTCTGTATCTGTTTTTACGGTATAATAATGCTTCTTATCAACCATTACGGTTTCATCGTCTTCCAAGGAAATCTTAACCTCTGTACGAGGATAAATGGGATATCCGAATAAATATTTATTCTCGCCGGAATTCTCCACAGTTACATAATCCTGATCTTCATTAATGAAGCAGCTTTCCTCCAAATAAGGGACCTTATTTTGAATAATATTCTCTACCGTCTCTCCATCCAGCTCTTTCATATAAACCAAAGAAATAGCCAAGGCTCCGACTTCATAGAAATTCTCTTGTAAAAGTTCTTTGGTCCGCTCTTTCTGTTCCTCAAGAATCCGTTTTACATCGTTCCATATCAGTTCTTTTTCATGTTCGGGCAATACAGTTTCCGGATAACGATTACCATAAGGAGCAAATTTACCCGGCACAACAAGAAAGCGACTGCCCAAACCGTATCGGCAAACATACTCATATGCAATCTGCGTAGCCTTCTGTAAATCACTTCCCGCACCAATATTGATGCTCTCCATACTGTCTTCACCCAAATAAAGCGTTTCAGCAACACGACCTGCCAGGCAAATGCATATGTGATTCAAGAAATCCTGTCCATTATACAGCTTCGGTTTTGCCATGGAATATCCGCCATAATCCCCTCTGGATACGATGGTAACATATTCGTTCTTTCTGCCAAAATACCACTGTAACACCGCATGTCCCGCTTCATGAAAAGCAGTTTCTAACATTCTCTCACCGTTTTCCTCCGGATTTGCTTCACCACTTGTTTCATTATGAACGCGGTTGAATAAAAATCTTGCAGTAACCGGCTTATCACGATAAACCGCCTCTGCTATGGACTCTTCGATAAAGCTCTCCATTTCCGCATAGCTTCTCATTCTTTCGTACATCATAAGACTTAAAGTTTTGGCAGCTCTCTCCGAAAGCACATTTTCCAATCCTTTTTTCTTTAAAATGTAAAGAAGGAATTCCTGCCGCTCTTTCATATTCGGATATTTAAACTGTATTTTAGCGCTAAATCGTCTCATTACAGCACTGTCCAATTCATCCGGCATACAGTTGGTTGCTCCCACTACATATACACCTTCATTATCAGACTCCAAACCATCCATTTCCATCAGGAATTTTTCCAGCAGACTCTTTACATACTGGTTCATCCCTTCTCTTCTGACTTCCGTAAATGCATCAAATTCATCGATAAATAAAATACAAGGTTTCTTGCGTCTGGCTGTTTTAAACATTTCTTCCAAACGGGCAAGACCTCCATCCTGAAGAAAATCCGCACCCACAGTAGAGATAAAAGATGCGCCCGACTCGAATGCCAAAGCTTTGGCAAACATGGTCTTTCCCATTCCGGGATCACCATACATCAGGATACCTTTCATTAACTTAGCGCCTGCTGCCTTATATTTTTCCGGATGTCTGATATTATCAATACAACGCTTTACTGCTTCTTTTGCCAATGCATTACCGAAAACATCTTTTACACGAACCTGAGGTTTGTCCGCAAGCAAATATTTCTTGCTCTGCTGTCTCAATTCTGCACTTTCTTCCGTAGCGTTTCCCACACAAAGATTATCGAAAATAATCTCCAATTTTCCGCTTTCTTTCTCATAATGATATGTAACATCCGCAGAAATCTTCTGCTCTGCTTTTGCCAGTTTCACTGCCGCTTCAATACGATGTTGTCTGTCTAAAACAGAATCCAACGCCTTCTTTTCAAGCAGCAAACTATATTTGCCGGATTTTTCTTCTACATCATAAAATACTCCGCAAATATAATCCGTAACACCATGGCTGTTAAGTATATTTTTCTCCTCATCTCTGAAAGACAAATCCTTTGAAATTCCTTTTTCCCATGTCTTCTTCGTCTTGTTGTAATGCAAATGTACAACTTCCTTCTCTAAAACAACAACAGGAATATTAAGATTCTCTTCTTCCACTGTTTTAAGGCATTGATATCCTTCTGTTTCGGTAAGGCGAACATTATCGCCCTTCGAATCTGCCCAAAGGTCTATCAACACCAAATCATATTTATCTTTTCTGTCGTTACTGTTCCAATTACAATCCTGAAGATATTCTTTAAAGCTGTTATAATCCGCGAAATCACACTCTGCAATTTGCTGTAATTTCTTTGATTTTATATCTTTCGGACTGGATATATATAAATTCTTAACACTATCCGCATATACATCCGTATTTGTTCTTCCGCACACAAGAATTCGAGGTTTATGCTTTCTTTTAAAATATTCGCGTACAGTAACATTTATTTCTGCGGAAACAACGATTTCTTTTAATTCCTACAACGCCTCCTCTTCTTGCTTTCCAAGATACTCCATAGCCTGAAGAAAATAATCTTCTACCATTTTCTTTGTATTGGAGGACACAAATCTGGCATCGATATTCGCACCTTTATTCAAAAAATAGAGTTGCTGTAATTCTTCCGGTCGACGCATGGTAAACTTAAAACGGTCACGACCAAGTCCGGCCATCGTATTATTTACAGATACCTTAAAAATTTCCGACATATTGGAATAGCTTAAATGATTAAACATCACAACATTTCCCGACATAAGTCGAGAAATCAATTCCGGTGCAAACTGTGACTCCCGAAGTCCCTCTATTACCGCCGCATCGGACAATGTGGTAAGATTTACGGACCGATTGTCTTCATAAAGGTCCTTGCCTTCATTTGTGGTAAAAATAAGAATAGCATCTTCAAAAGATACTTGCTTATCATAATAACGGTCTGTAAGAACAGCGCCTTCCAACACACTTAAAAACAGCATTCGGACAGCGGCACCTGCTTTTTCAATCTCATCAAAGAGCAAAATACATTTGGGATTTTTTCTTACAAACTCCGTAAGCAAACCGGGCTGTGATGCTTTCCAGGTTTTCTCAAAACCAACCAAACCGGTTATATTGTCATTTCCGTTCCCACCAAAAGCAGACATATCAAAACGCTTATATTTATAACCTTCATCTGCAACCAACTTTGCAAATGTTTCTGCCATATATGTTTTTCCGGTTCCCGGAGGTCCGGCAAACAAATAAACGGCTGCCGGTTTTCCCGATACACTTCCTCGTATTTTATAACGCATAAAACCGTCAACAAATTTATCAACGGCCAAATCCTGTCCCTTGACTTTGTCTTTTAACTTTTCTTTTAACGCATTGCGCATGGTCATAATATCATTTGCATCACTCAGCGCATCGTTTTTATTCACTGTTTTCTTTTTTTCGGTCAGATCCAAACACTGCCTTATAAGATCCCGTGCACCCTGCTTTGCTAAAAGTCGACTGTAAACAGAAAAGATCAGATAAATAACATTATATTGCGAAATAGCCTCTTCCCTCGCAATCTCCTCCATCTCATCCAATGTGCACAAGCCTTTTTCATCATCAGAAGTCAGCAATCCATGAGTAAAATCATTAAAATATTCAAAATCATATTCAAGAGCTCTCCTGATTTCTTCGACATCATATTCTTTTAAATCAAGATCCATTAACATTCTTGTTTGAATAGTATTTTTCAGTAAATTATATCGAACCCAATCCTGCTCTGTTAATAAAAACCGTTCCAATCTGCTCTGCTCGATTGTGCAGAACATACAGGATGCACAGATTACTTCTGCCGGTTTTACTTTAATTTTATTGCTACGGTTACCGCTTCTGTAACGAATCACTCTAACCATTCCTAAAAATACTTCTACTGGTGTTATTACCATTTCCCCACCTACCTTCTCATGTACTTTTTACATATATAAAATTGTTTACTATGTCCTATCGCTTCAGCAATGCCACCGTCTCAACGGTACTTTCGTTGTCCCAATCCAATTCGTATATCTCTTTCCCATTGAAAAACACAGGAAATCTAAACTTAAGACTACGAAGGATTCTTCCGTCCGCCTGTTCTTCCTCGTAAATGTTCACATCCGCAAGGAAGCTCTTCATAAATGTTTTCTTCTCAATATCCGTAAATCTGTCGTACAGCTTATCAAAGAAGAGTAAAAACTGGTACACATTGTCACCGGATATTTTCTCCTGCCTAATATTATACAGTCTGGTCTCCACTTCTTCAATCAGAGTTTCTATTTCTTCTACCTCATCATAAAGCTTATCCAGACGCACCTGCATATCCTCATACTTCTTGTCGTAATGCTTGTCCGACACAGGCAAGTTATCCATCTGATTACCCTTGCCTCTCTACGGACATTACACACAAGAATGACTATATCTTTTTATCCGAAGCTAATAGCAACTTATCTATTACCGGATGAATCATTCTTGTTTCTAATATCACATTTATGGCGCAAAGTTTCTTCCCTGCGTCCTTGCTGGAAGCACCGCAATGATATGCTTGTTCTGTAGGCTCACCATAATCCAGAACTATCAATCTGTCATGACAATCTGCATTCGGTTTAATTCTAAGTGGTGGATATTCTTGTATAAAATCATTTACTACCGCCGTTGTCAAAAAACCTCTTTTCCCATGACCATTTTCCGTAAATAAAACCACTTCTACACCGACTTGCTTCTGCGACAAAAGCTGTAAAGTCTTTGTATTCATATAATCATCCACTACATAAATACTCTTCCTAGCCCGTTGATATATATCTATGTACGCCGCATCTGCTTCGAACTTCTGTCCTTTATAGATAACAAAATTTTTGAAATCCTTATCTGAAACAAAGTTTTCATTTAGAGTATCTATGCTCTTTTGAATAACCTGCATATCTTGCTCTGTTTTCTTCTGTCTGTCAGCCATATTTGACATTTGCACAGAAATTTCTGACACTCTCGCACTTACAAGATACATCTCTGACCGTGTAACAAACTGCTGATTCTGTTTCATATAATGACGCATCTCACGAAATGCACGCATAATGAATATACTTTGCTGCTCTGCAAGCTCACCTCTGAGAACTGTAGCAAGCATATAAATGCCTTGTTCCGTAAATGCATACGGAAGCTTTCTTTTTCCACCCCAACTTGAAGTCGCAATTTGCGACTTCAAGATCTCATCTTCCTCTGTTGTTAATTGAAACATAAAATCTTCAGGGAATCTTGTGATATTACGCTTTACCTGCTCATTCAAACGCTTCACTTCATATCCATAAATCTCAGCCAAATCACAATCAAGCATAACCTGCTGTCCTCGAATAACATAAACTCGATTACATATATTGTCAAGCGTCATCAAATCTGCGCTTTCAGTCATCTTTACACTCATCCTTCCACAGTTTGTGCAACAGGCTGTTGCACAATTATCTATACATTATAAATTAGTTACTTCGTCTTTCTTGCCATCCTTATTTCTTTTATCAGCCAACTTCTCTTTTTCAATCTTATAGGCCATCAACCGTAAAAGATACTGTGGAACTCTTCGATTCCCTAATTCCCAGTCTGTTTCCGTCATATACGGAATTTCAAAGTACTCACAAAATTCTTTTCGACTCATACCGGTACTTTCTCTTAATTTTCTCAATTCTTCTCTTGCTTCCATAGTTCACTCCTTTATGCATTGCATAAATAAATTATATGACTTTTATTACCTACAGTCAATAACCTATTCCCATAAAAAAAGAACCCCGGTAAAAAATTTCACCGAGGTTTAATCCAATTTAATAATTATATTCCATATGCATTATTTTGAACGCTCTATCGTATGTATACATCCCACTCTCGTAGGATGCCGGTAATCCTTATGTTGCCTTCTCAAACCGTTTCAGAAATCTTCTCGCATAAGCCTCATACCGAAGTCTTTTTCCCTCTGCATCATCACACCAAGTTTCTGGTTCATACTGAATCTCTACGGCAATGTCTCGCAAAACCAGCGCTCCGTACTTCTCCATTATCTCGGCTAGGAATGTGTAGCAACATTCAAATTCCTTGTTCAAAGCTTCCCGCCTTCCATAATCGCTTCTGCATCTTTTCGTCCGATAAGTCATCTATGACTTCTTGCCTTAATGATACAACTATGAATTGGAAAAAGCAATGATTCCGGTAAGAAAAAATCTCTAAATCATTTACATTTCTCTAGGGATCTTTTACTAGATACGCATTTTGTATATCCATTCCAAAATGCATCTAGTCAGGGGCAAAATCCCCTAAAACCCCTGATATTTATATAGGTGTGTCACTTTTTGAAAAATGGCTCCACTTTTTGGCACACCTTTTTGCAACAATAAATTTCCTAAAAAAAGAATTCATAATTATTATTATCAGAAATTTTTGGTTGAAAAATTATTTGCGACCTTCTATATCCCACAACCATGCACCTTTGTATTTGAAATATCTTGGACCCGCGATTCCTGAAATTTTACCTGTTATTATCTTCGCCACACCCGTAAGACTCATAATTTCGCCGTTATATTCAACTTTTCTATCATCTACTACCGTGCAAGTAATTGTGTTGTCTGTATAATATTCCAACACCGCACCAAGCGGTATCTCCCACTCTGAGAAGGTAAAGTTGGCTGACCTTGTACGACTTTCCTTTTTCACTTCTTCTGCCGCTTCCTCTGCTTTTATTTCCTCTTCATTTGGATTAACCAACATTAGTTTATCGGTACATCCATGAATTTCCGCAATAGCTTCTAAAATCGAATATGCATCCTCTGCAGACATAGCATAAAACTCTCTGACTCTTTTCTGACCATTAAAATTATCTATCGAACGTAAATTAGGATTCAGTTTGTCAATAATAGCATGTATCTTCAAATCAGATAATCTTGAATTCACCTCATAGATTGCATAAACCCTAAATGCAAAAGGAATACATTCGCTTCGATTAAGTTGATTCAGTCTTCGTTCTATATCATCCGCATATCCAATTTTTACATAATCCGGAAAGGACGGATTGGTTAATATGTAAATAACTCCTTTTTTCTCTTCCACGATGCTTTCCTCCTGCGCACATTATTTTTATCCACAACACTATCCAATATGTCATCCATATTACGATCTAACACCAAACAAATCTTCTCATTCAATCACAACCCTACCGCTTCAGCAATGCTACCGTCTCAACATTTGCCGTGCCGGGAAACATGTCCACACAACACATTCTCTCCAGCTTATATCCCCCTTGTAGCAATGCTTCCAAATCCCTCGCCAAACTGGTGGGCTTGCAAGACACATACACAATTCGGTCTACACCGTAAGCTATAATCTTTTGCAATGCCTTGGGATGAATTCCGTCTCTGGGCGGATCGAGAATAATGTAGTCCGGTTTTTCCGTAATATCATCCAGTACTTTTAACACATCGCCGGCAATGAATTCGCAATTGTTAAGGCCGTTTAAGGCAGCGTTTTCTTTTGCTGCTTCCACTGCTTCTTCCACGATTTCAACGCCTACCACCTTACCGGCCACAGGGGCAAGGAGCTGGGCAATGGTTCCGGTTCCGCTGTATAAATCAAACACGGTAGGATTTTCTTTTTCCATGGTACCAAGATAGCTTCTTGTGGTATCGTATAACACTTCCGCTCCTAAGCTGTTAGTCTGGAAGAAAGAGAACTGAGTGATTTTAAAACGAAGACCCAATAACTCCTCATAGAAATAATCCTTGCCGTATAAAAGTGTGGTTCCCTCGTTCTTTACCACATCCGCCACGGAATCGTTTACGGTATGTACAATGCCCGCAATGCTGCCCTGTAAGGGCAATGCAAGAATGGCATCCACATAAGGCTTTAAATCCACCTGCATCTGACTTGTAGTAATAAGTCCAATTAAAATCTCTCCTGTTTTTACCGCTTTACGCACAAGGAGGTGACGCAGATACCCCTCATGACGCAAACGATGGAAGAAGGGTAATCCTTCCTTGGTAAAATATTCCTTGGTTGCAGCAAGAATAAGGCGATAATCCTCATCCACAATACGGCAGTCCGTTACGGACACAATATCATAAAAGCTCCCTCTTTTATGCATACCAAGAGAAAGAGGACCGTCTTTGTATTCGTCACCGAAAGAGAACTCCATTTTATTACGATATCCTTCACTTACGGGGCTTGCCTTAATCCCTTCAAACACTTCCGTAAAAGCCTTATCGCCGATATTGAATGCTTCATAAACCGGGCGAATCAAATCCTCCACCTGGCTCTTCTTAATCTTTAACTGTTCTTCATAAGGATATGTCTGATAGAGGCACCCTCCGCAGATTCCCGCATGCGGACAAGGTGCTGCCATCTCACAATCCGCAGGCACCACCACTTCCAGAAGTCTTCCTTCCACTTTCCCGTGCTTTTTCTTGTTAATCATGCAGGATACCGTCTGGCCGGGCAACGCATTCTTCACCGTTACCTCAGACAATGTTCCGTCCTCTTCTTTTACCTGTACTCTTCCCTTATTGGGGAAATCACATTTTGTTACATATCCTTGTAAAATATCGCCTTTTTTCATTTCTCTTCCTACAACAAAAGCGGGATGCTGTGACACATCCCGTTTTATGAATCCTTTATTTATTTTGCATCAGCTTTAACTTCAACTGCTTCTTCATCATCAAAGAAGTCATCATCGAAATCATCATCAAAATCATCATCAAAATCTTCTAAGTAATCAGGTGTAAGATAACGATATACAAGATATGCAATACCTGCAATCGCTGCTACAGCACCGATAATTGCCAAAACCCAGATGATGGTTCTCTTTACTTTCTCGTCCTGTTCTTTCTCTTTTCTGTTAATAAGCTCGTTTAACTTTACTGATTCTAAAAGTTCTTCAAATTTCTTCATGATTCAAACCTCCCTTTTTACGATTTATTGCCTAACAAATCTATAATTAGAATACCACGAAATCCATAATTTTACTATCCCTATTTTTAGAAAAAATAGGAAATATTTCTAAATTTTCTGTAATCTTGCAAAAGCGGCATTCAATACACGCTTGCCGGCCTTATCAAAATATACGGTAACCGTTGTGGTTCCGTCTGCCACTTCCACGCAATCGATCACTCCGTCACCATATTTTATGTGACGAACCCGTTCGCCCACTTCAAAATTAAAACTGCCTCCACTCATCTGGCTTCCTTTGGTAAGGCCCGATAAGCCCCCATAAGGCTTTGATGCAGGTTGGCGCAAACTTGCCTTGGGTTTTACCATTCCAACATTGCTAAACCCGGTAAAAGGCGCTTGTTTCACATAGGCTACCGACTCGGATTTTACAGGTTCTTCATAGTACACCGTTTTCTTAGGCATATTGCCTTCCAAGAGCTCGGAAGGAATTTCTCTGACAAAAGTGCTTACAGGATTATACTGCGTTTCCCCGCGAATCATACGGGCCTTGGCACAGGTTAAAGTCAACTCATCCTTGGCTCTGGTAATACCTACATAAGCTAAGCGACGCTCCTCTTCCATTTCCTCGTCATTCTCGGCGGTAATGGCCATATAACCGGGGAAAAGTCCGTCTTCCATACCGGTCAGATATACATGTGAGAATTCAAGACCTTTGGCACTGTGAATGGTCATGAGAAGCACTCTTTCATTAGAGCTGTCAACTCCGTCAATATCCGCCACAAGAGATACTTCCGTAAGGAAATCCTGCAAAGTAGGGCCATGCTCGGCCTCGGGATTCTCTGCCTCATATTTCTCTTCATAAGCCGCAGCTTTGGTAATCAATTCATCGATATTCTGGATTCTGTCCTCTGCATCTTCATCATCGGAGTTTTCCAAATCCTCCAAATAACCGGTTCCCTTAATCACATCATCAAGCAATTCCGGTAAATCATCATAATATCCGTCCTGCATTTTGGTTCTGAATACACGAATCATAGAGGTAAAAGCTCTCATCTTTTCCGCAGTTTTACCCAACGAAGGAATCTCATCCGCACGGGCAAAGGCCTCAAAAAGACTGATTTCATTTTCGGAAGCAAAACGCTCCGCCTTCTCTATACTGACCGCGCCAATACCTCTTTTGGGTACATTGATGATTCTTTTAACCGCTAAATCATCCCTACCGCTCTCTACGGTTTTTAAATAAGCAAGTACATCCTTGATTTCCTTACGACCATAAAAGTTGGTGCCACCCACCAGACGATATGCAATGTTATCTCTTACAAACTGTTCTTCAATGGCACGGGACTGAGCATTGGTTCGATACAATACCGCACAGTCTTTATAACTTGCTTCTTTTGTACGAACCTTATGACGGATATCGTCACAAATATACTGTGCTTCTTCAATTGCATTCTCAAATTGACGAAAATGCAACTTTTTACCTTCTCCCCGCTCAGACCACAAGGCTTTGCTTTTACGGCCCTTATTATGGCTTATTACTGCATTTGCCGCATCAAGAATATTCTTGGTGGAACGGTAATTCTGCTCTAACTTAATTACGGTAGCATCCGGATAATTAAATTCAAAATCAAGGATATTGCGAATATTTGCGCCGCGGAACTTATAGATAGACTGGTCGTCATCTCCCACTACGCACAAATTACGATGGGCCTGCGCTAAAAGACGAATCATTTCAAACTGCACCGTATTGGTATCCTGATACTCGTCCACCATAATATACTGAAAACGCTTCTGGTAACTTTCCAGTATATCGGGGCAATTCCGAAACAGCTCCACGGTCTTAACCAGTAAATCATCAAAGTCCAGGGCATTATTCTTTTTTAAGGTATTCTGATATTCCTTATACACATGAGCGATACGCTGATTAATACGATTACCCATGGCCTCCTGCTCATATTCCGAAGGCGAAATCATCTCATCCTTACAAGAAGAAATGACTCCCATAATGGTACGCTCTTTGATCTGCTTTGTATCAATATTATCACGCTTACAAATTGCCTTAATGATACTCTTCTGATCGTCAGAATCGTAAATTGTAAAATTAGTATCGTAGCCCAATCTGTCAATATGTCGGCGAAGAATTCTGACACAAGTGGAATGAAAAGTAGCAATCCAGATGCTCTCAGAACCAAATCCCACCATATCATCCACACGCTCACGCATCTCTCCCGCTGCCTTATTTGTAAAAGCAATGGCAAGTATGTTCCAAGGATTCACACCATGCTCCAACAAATACGCGATACGGTTGGTTAAAACTCTGGTTTTACCGGAGCCGGCACCGGCTAACAATAACACGGGGCCATCTATGGTTTTTACACCTATTTTTTGTTGATCGTTTAATCTATCCAAAATGCCCATTTACATTCTCCTTATTTCTTCATACGCACTTCATACATTATAGCAAATCAAGCCCAAATAAAAAAGGGTATTTCCGAAATACCCTTTAAATTAAACTTTTGTATAAAATGCTTTTTACGCTTTAATATCGAATTTGGGTTCCACTTCACCAACATCTTCAAAAATGAACGCATCCTTGCCATTATGGGGAAACAACAATTCCATAAAAAGATTTCCCAACAGGTTTTTAACCCGTTTAGAATCCACATTTTTATAAAAAACATTACCGTCTTCCATCTTCTTTATATTTTCCAAAATTGCCTGCAAATCAAATTCCTTTGTTTCACCGATAGCCTTAGTCTCTTCGGAATCTGTTTGCAACGTCTCAGCAAGCAAAGAATCACTCATAACGGCACCGTCCATCACTTCCTTTGTTTCCGGAATATTGTATACCACATTTGCGCAGGTTTTTCGAAAGCATTCCGGATCATATTGTGCCAAATAGCGCAAATCATCCATTGTAATGTTCTTTTTGTTATGAATTTTAATGTAAATGTTAATCAGTCTGTGGTTTTCCATAGGCGTCACCTTTTGAAAAAGATCATCTTTTACACTTATATTATAACATTATTACAGAGTTGTGAGTATAATTTTTATGTACTTTTATATATTGCAATATACTATTTTCATAAACTATAAAATTCTCCCTTTCAACGAAAAAACTACCGCTTTTGCACATGCGGCAGCCTTTTTTACTTTTATTACATTTATTCCGATTCTGCGAAACCGCTTAAAACTTTATCAAGTAATCTACGCAGTTCTATAGCCTCCGCAAGTTCCAATCCGGCGCATCCGGCCATCTTCGCCGGCACCTCAACCGCCTTTTCTTTTAAAAGTTCTCCGGTCTCGGTTATTTCCACCATCAAAACACGCTCATCTTCTTTGGAACGATATCGTTTCACATAGCCCTTCTTTTCAAGACTTTTCAATACGGGAGTCAGCGTACCGGAATCCAAAAACAACTTCTTCCCAAGTTCTTTTACATTTATCTTCTTCTCTTCCCAGAAAACCATCATGGTAATATACTGGGTATAAGTCAAATCAAGTGCATCCAAATGCGGCCTATACTGCTTAATCACTTCTCTGGAGCATGCATATAATGGAAAACACAACTGATTCTCCAATTTCAAACTTTCATATCCCATATCACTCATGATAACACCTCCTTAATCTTATCCTCCAGTTCTTCCGGCTTAACGGTAGGTGCAAAACGACCAATCACATTCCCTTCACGGTCTACCAAAAACTTTGTAAAATTCCATTTGATTTTTTTGCCCATAACACCGCCCTTTTGTTCTTTTAAATATGTGTAGAGCGGAATTTCATTGGTGCCGTTGACTTCCACCTTGGCAAACTGCTTAAAAGTAACACCATAATTCACCTGACAAAAATCCATAATCTCCGATTCGCTGCCCGGCGCCTGATGTCCGAACTGATTACAGGGAAAATCAAGAATTTCCAATCCCTGCTCTCCGTATTTTTCATATAAATTCTGCAATCCCTCGTACTGAGGCGTAAAACCGCAACCGGTAGCTGTATTAACAATCAAAAGCACTTTTCCTTCATATGCTGATAATGAAATTTCTTCTCCGTTTGTATCTTTTACTTTGTAATCATAAATTGACATTTTCCTACCTCCTAATAATTCAAATTTATAATTTAATTGAGTTCAATTAAATTATATTCAATTATTTTGATTCTGTCAATATCATTCTTCTAAAAGCCTGCAATGCTTTTTACAAAAAAATCTCCCAAACATCGGACATACATCCGATATTCGGGAGACAATCTATAAAATGTCACTTTTTAGTAATTCCATCTGTAATTGGTTACTACGCTTTCCACTTCTTTCACTTCACCGTCGTTTTCATCTTTGATGTTAAGACGATAAGAGCGGTTTCTCTCCGTCATAATCTGACGATAGAACGCTGCATACGCGGCCTCCTGATAAGGTTTTAAAACCAAGAATCCGATTCCAAAGGTGAAAAATGCTGCCAATAACGACCATCCGATAAAACTGAACATAAGGCAGAACAAACGCCATCTGTTACCATCCATCAACTGCTTGGATTTCTGCAAAGCGGTTCTTGCACCGATTTCAGGATATTCATAAACAATATACGGTGCTAAGGCATAATCATAATATTTTACAATAATCAAAGCAGCTGCAACTAGGCTGGCAATAACAGTAACGCCCATAGCAAGAGGTCTGCTGATGAATGCACAAATAACACCCAAAACAATTGCACCTCCGACATACGCGAGAATCCACAATCCGATAAACAACAATCTCACAAAATGCATCAAAAAGCCTTCTTTATATCTCTTAAATCCGGAGAACAAATCAACAAATTCAGGCTTTTTGCCGTCTAACATATCCAAATTAATTTTAACATATCCCAAAGTGGAAGGTCCTGCAACAAAGAAAATAATAATATTCAAAATAGCTATAATACTTGTAAAAACCGCTACAAACGCCAAAATCGCCATGGCAGTTTCTTCCGGAACTTCCGCAAGTATCTGACCAAGTCCCTCTGTATCCATGTCCAAACTATATCCGTTTGCCGCAAAAATCGTGTTGACACCCAATACCGTGCTTACCAGACCGATTATCGTAGCAATAACCCAATTCCCTTTTAATGCTTCTCTTGCTTCTCTTCGAAAGTCGCTTGCCACTTTCATGTTTAAATCCTCCCTCTCATTAAGCCTCCGGACGGGGATTCGGTCCATGCCCGAACCCATCCTTAAGCTTTTTGCGTATATCGCTTCCTTTTACATGGTTTTATTATAAAACAGCCCCTGCGCTTCATACATAACAACATCGGCAAAATAAAGCACCCTATTTTTACCAAATCGGCAAAATAAAAGATGCTTATGGCAAAAAACATAAGCATCTTCGCTATTTTTTACTTTTATTTTCTGCTGTTTTTATATGAATGGTACGCCTCTGCATCAATTAAATTATCGGCAAGCATCTGCTCTGCCCAAAGTTGCAGTGACTCTACCGCAATGGAAATTCGCTCCAATTCTTCCTGGATATATACAAAATCTTCAATTTCATCACCTTCAATCTTACCGTCCACGGTGATTTCAATCAAACGCTCCTGTTTTTTCTGCATGGCATTCAGCGAAGCCAACATCTCCAATACAATCTGCGACAAATCCTTTTGCTTAATTTCCGGCACATAGCGCTTACCGATGGGACAATCGTTTGCACAATAATAATTGCACAATGTAGGCATTTTATATGCTTCCGCCATAACAAGGGCCTCTTCCGGATGCGGAAGGGATTTCTGATTTTCTATTTTCTCGATACGCTCAGGTGGAATGGTTTCCAACAGCTCCGAAGCCTTCTCTCTGGACAAGCCCAGTTCTTCCCGTCGCACCTGATACATACTCTTATTTTCTTTTACGGAAACGCGCCCCATATCTTTGGTACCTTTCTTAAATACACAATATAAATAAAACGAGTGGGACTGTAAGCCGGGTTCTGTCGTGAATGATCATCTATCTGGTATTAACGTTACCGCTAATCTCAAGCGACCTACCTGAGAACAGATCGGGCAAATCTATGGTCCTCTGTTTGGTCTTGCTTCGGATGGGGTTTACATATGCCCCGGATGTTACCACCCGGGCGGTAGTCTCTTACACTGCCTTTCCACCCTTACCGTTTGCACGGCGGTTTATTTCTGTTGCACTATCCTTGGAGTCGCCTCCACCGGACGTTATCCGGCATCCTGCCCTATGAAGCCCGGACTTTCCTCACCTGCCACCTTGCGGACAGACAGGCGCGATCATTTATCCCACTCGGTTTTAACTCTATTAACTTTTTTATGGAATTTTACACATTAAAACAGCTTCCGCCCACAAATTCTCTTGCAATGGAATTATTGGGCAAATTCTCGGTATCCACAGTCAGGAAATATTCCAAGAACTTCAAAAGTCTCTTTGCTTCATGATACTCCGGATCTGTAGGTTTTACACTGTATAAAAGCGGTTCTGCAAAAGGTTTGATTACTGCCAATTCATAAATCAATGCAGAATTGAACATTGCATCCGCACTTTCCTGGAAGGGGAAAATATTCTCTTCTTCGCCACGGCGTACGGAAGGCCACATCTGTATGGTTCTGGTTGCGGAAGCCCCACGGGTTCTCGCATCACGCACCATACGACGAAGCAATCTGCCGTCAGTGGTAGGAATTCTGTTATGTTCGTCAATGTTTAAGGTGGTTAATGCACTGATATACACCTTATATTTGCTTTCCACAGGAAGGCTCTCGGACATTTTATCGTTTAAGGCATGAATACCTTCAATTACAAGAATGTCATCAGGGCCTAAGGTTTTATAATTACCCTTATATTCTCTGTGTCCGGTTTTAAAATTAAAGGTAGGAATCTCCACGGTTTTACCTGCAAGAAGATTCTGCATATCTTTGTTAAACAGTTTTATATCAATTGCTTCCAAACATTCGAAATTATAATCGCCGTTTTCGTCCAAAGGTGTATCTTCACGATTTACAAAATAATCGTCCACCGCAATAGGATGAGGCTTCAAACCGTGAGTCTTTAACTGCACCGACAATCTGTGTGAAAAACTGGTTTTCCCCGAAGAAGAAGGTCCTGCAATCATAACAAACTTAACGCCACCGCGACTTACAATATCGTGAGCGATTTCTGCAATTTTACGCTCCTGCAAAGCTTCCTGCACCAGAATCATCTCATTTAATTTGCCGTTGCAAATACACTCATTTAATTCGCCCACGGTATCAATTTCCAACTTCTCGCTCCAGTCTGTTGCTTCCATCATGGTAGCGAACAATTTCTCCAAAGGAACAAATTCCTTCAATTCATTGGGCGAACTCTTTCTGGGAAGATTCAACACAAAACCGTTACTGTATGCAATTACGTCAAACAGCTTCACATATCCCATATTGGGCAACATATAGCCGTAAAAATAATCGTAATATCCTTCTACATCATATACATTAATTAAAGAACTTCTTCTGAACTTGCAAAGGCGCTGCTTATCCTTCATGCCCTGCTTGGCAAAAATAGCCGTAGCATCATCTAATGCCATAGAATGCTTCCGGATGGGTGTACACGCATCCACCATTTCCTGCATACGGTTTTTAATCGCCTGTGCCAAGGGTCTGTCCACCACGAAATTTCCTTTTGCCGTAAAATAAAAACCGGAGCCCAAAGCACATTCTACTTTTATTTTATCAATATTCTTATCACCGATTACATCGTGAGCCGCTTTCACGAAAAGTAAAGTTGCGGTTCTCACATATGTAAGATGTCCGATAGAAGATCTTAAATCACAGAAAGTAAGTTCACCGTTGCGAATCGGCTTCTTCATTAATTCGCAAATCTTGCCGTTTAAAATTACTGCCGCAATGGTACTGTCGTAATCCTTTTGGTATTCTTTTGCCACATCTTCAAAAGTAATACCTTCTTCATACTCTTTTTTCTGTCCGTCAATAATAAAATGTAACATAGCTGCTACCCCCTTTATTTTTGTCCCCAATACCTTTTATAAATAATATACCGTTTGTATTTCTAAAATAACCGCAATCCTACACTACATAGCCGATTTCATCCTGCACAGATTCCACCGCTGTAATTGTGGTGGCCTCCCGCTGCAGATATTCTTTTAAATAACGGATAAAAATCTTCTCCAGTCCGAAATGCCCTGCATCAATGATGCATAACCCCTGGGCAACGGAATCCAGTGCCGAATGATAATCAATATCTCCCGTTATAATTACATCACAGTCGGTTTTTAAAGCATATTTTATCATGCTTTTACCGGAGCCGGTAGAAATTGCCGCCTTGGCAACTCTTGTATCCGCTTCTCCGTAAACGGTAACATGATTTAATGCAAATTGCTGCTTTACAAGCTCCGCCAGTTCTTTTAGGGAACAGATATCTTTTAAAAATCCGTAACGACCGATTCCTTCTTTGGATATATCATCCTCATAAGTAACCATCAAAACTTCGCTCTGAATCAGCCCCAATCTTTCGGCTGCCTCATCTGCCATTCCCATTACATCAAAATTGGTATGCATACAATAACAACAGATACCGTTTTCAATCATGCGAATAATTCTTCTTCCGGTTAAATCCGTGGCAACCACTTTGTTAATCTTGGAAAAAATCAGAGGGTGATGAGCGATAATCATATCCGCACCGTGACGAACCGCTTCATCGATTACTTCATCCGTTATATCTACGGAAATAAGTACCTTACGGATTTCTTTTTCCGCATCTCCCAACAACAGCCCGGAATTGTCCCATTCCATGGCATACATTGCAGGCGATAACTGCTCCAGTTTTGCAATTAAATCTTTACATCTCATATGAGCCTCCGTACCGGTTTATCACCGCTTCTATTCTTCGTACAGGCCAAGAGCAAAGCCGCAAACAGCCAGCTCTGTTTCAATATGTTCTTTTCTTTTTTGGCATTTTACGGAATCTTCCTGACGGCATAAAGCCTCATATACTTCCGTAAGCCGCTTCATTTCTTTTAAAATATATTCCTTTAAAAGAGGGTGTCGACCTTCCAATAATTCCTTGGAAAACATTTCATAAGCCGCATTGGCAATGCATTCCTCGGATATTACTCTGACAACTTCCTCTGTTTCGTCACTTAAACATGTTCCGAAAAGAGAATCATTTTCGTCAGGCGAAGCATCCATACACAAATGATCTCCGGGACAAATACGCATCATAAAATAATACTTTCCATCCTCAAATTCCATATCCTCTTTTTCAATAACAAAGCCCCATTTTTTAAGGGTTCTTCGCACAAGCCACAACTCCGACTGGGGTTGAAGGATTACCTGCGCCATATTTTTTACTTTATCTCTGTCATTCCAAAGTATCTGTAACGCAAGAGACCCGCCCATACCTGCACAAACGCAGCCTTGAGCCTCTCCCTCATTCAACTTACGCAAGCCGTCAGACAGTCTTGTTTCTATGTAGTCACCGCAGCCGTATCGCAGAATATTCTCCCGGGCCTTTTGCAACGGACCTTTATTAATATCCATGGCTATGACCTTTTCACACCTCTTGCTCTGCACCAGATAAACGGACAGATAACCGTGGTCACACCCTACATCCGTAAGGGTAACGGCAGGCAATACCAAATCTGCCACCTTTGCAAGTCTCCTGCTTAAATCCATGACCGGATAACCTCTTCTTAATCCAAATAATCTCTTAACTTTCTGCTTCTGCTGGGATGACGAAGCTTTCTTAATGCCTTCGCTTCAATCTGTCGAATTCGCTCTCTGGTTACATTGAATTCTTTACCAACTTCTTCCAAAGTACGGGCACGACCGTCATCAAGACCGAAACGCAAACGAAGTACTTTCTGTTCTCTCTCGGTTAAAGTTGACAATACTTCTCCCAACTGTTCTTTTAAAAGGGTAAATGCTGCCGCATCCGCAGGAACGGGCACATTATCGTCCTGAATAAAATCTCCCAAGTGGCTGTCTTCCTCTTCACCGATAGGTGTTTCCAAAGATACCGGTTCCTGAGAAATCTTAAGAATTTCACGCACACGCTCTTCGGGCATTTTTAACACAGCAGCAATTTCTTCGGGGGTCGGTTCACGACCTAACTCCTGCAATAACTGTCTACTGACACGAATCAATTTATTGATTGTTTCCACCATATGCACGGGAATACGAATTGTTCTGGCCTGATCCGCAATTGCTCTGGTGATTGCCTGACGGATCCACCATGTTGCATAGGTTGAAAACTTATATCCCTTGCGGTAATCAAACTTTTCTACCGCCTTAATAAGACCTAAGTTACCTTCCTGAATCAGATCAAGGAATAAAAGACCTCTTCCCACATATCTCTTCGCAATGGATACTACAAGTCGAAGATTCGCTTCCGCAAGTCTCTTCTTTGCATCTTCATCGCCCATTTCCATTTTCTTGGCAAGTTCAATTTCCTCTTCCGCACTTAAAAGAGGCACCTTACCGATTTCTTTCAGATACATTCTTACGGGGTCTTCAATACCAACACCTTCCGGTACGGAAAGATCGATATTTTCCACATCCACATCAACATCCAATTCTTCACTGTCAGCCAACAGGAGTTCTTCATCTACCGGCTCTTCTTCACTGTCCATAATACGAAGAACATCAATATTGTTCTTCTCTAAAGTTTCAAGAATTTTATCAAACTGCTCTTCTTCCAAACTCATATCTGCAAAATGAGCACTGACTTCATGATCCTCCAAAGTATTCTTTTTGGTTTTCGCAATATCGACGAGCTCTTTTAATTTCTCATCGAATTTTTGCTTTGTACTTTCTTCCATCCTTTTTCCATCCTTCCGTTTTATCTCTTATTTTGAACTTAATCCAGAAAAATATGCGTTTTCGCCAATTCCTGTAAAGCTTTTTTACCTTCGATTACTTTATTGATTGCACTGATATCGGTTCCCGTCTGACCGGAATAATACTCAAAGCTGTTGGTTTTTACCGCAATGAGAATATCATGAAAAGCTTTTTGCCGCTCTTCTTTTGTATTGATATCCGTCAATCGGGTGGTAAACAATTCACTGACCTTCGTCTGTTCTTCAGGGTCTTCAATTAAACTGATTAAAAGTGCGGGATTTGCTTTTCCCTTCTCCAAATCTTCCAGAAAACGCTTTGCTACCGGCTGATATAATTCATCAATAAAATCCTCAGCGGATATATACTGTTTGATTTTTTCATATACCTGCGGTTCCTCTGCCAGCCATGTCAATAGCAACTGCTGAGGCTTTCTTTTATGGTCTTCGGCCTTAATCTTTTCGCTTACCACAGATGATTTGGGGCGAGCTGCAATTTTACCCGTTCCGGATAAGGCACTCTCTCCAACCGCCTTACGAAATACTTCACGGTTAATGCCCAATTCCACTGCTGCCGTTGATATATAATTCTCCCGTTCGATTTCATCCGCAACTTCCGCAACAATAGATGCGATGCTTTTTTCAAATCGTGTTTTCTGATCCATGTCATCAATTCGGTAATTCTTTCTGATGGCTCTGATTTGAAAAACAAAACTATTCACGGCATCATCCACGCGCTTCTGAAATTCCTCTGCACCAAGATTTTTGATAAATTCATCCGGGTCTTTATAAGGCTCCATGTTAATTACTCTGGCTGCCAATCCGTTTTCACGAAGAATCTGAATCGCTCGAAGCGCCGCCTTTGTTCCTGCACCGTCGCTGTCATAGGCCAGCAAAACATCTTTGGTGTGACGCCTTAATAAATTGGCCTGTCCCGATGTAAAAGCGGTTCCCAGAGAAGCAACAGCCTGATTAAAGCCTGCCTGATGCAGGGCAATAACATCCATATATCCTTCACATAAAATAATATTGTCTTTGCGGGATGTTCTGGCAAAATTCAAACCGTACAGATTACGGCTTTTATCAAAAATTTCCGTTTCCGGAGAGTTAAGATACTTCGGCTCGCCATCACCCATAACACGGCCGCCAAAGCCGATTACACGATGATTGCTGTCCTGAATGGGAAACATAACCCTGTTCCAGAACTTAGAGCTTAAACCATACTTCTCAGAATGGCTGGCAAGCCCCGCTCCGATGATTTCTTCATCCGTATATCCCTTGCTTTTAAGATAAGACAACAAATCACTGCCATAAGTACTGGAATATCCCAAACCAAATTTATTTCGGGTTTCCTCGGTCAATTCACGGCGTTTCAGATAATCCATTCCTACCTTGCCCTTATCCGAGCGCAGTAAGTAATAATAATATTTTGCGGCCTCTTTGTTCACTTCCAGAAGTCGCACACGCCGGCTTTCCTTCGCACGGTTTGCCGCAGAATTGTTTTCTTCCGGCAATTTTACACCTGCACGCTCCGCCAGAATTTTAACCGCTTCCGGAAATGTATAGTTCTCATATTTCTGCAAAAAAGTAAAAACGCTTCCGGCCTCTCCGCACGCAAAGCATTTATACAGCTGTTTGGGCTGACTCACGGAGAAAGAGGGATTTTTGTCATTATGAAAAGGACATACAGCAACATAGTTACTTCCTTTTTTTTGTAAATGAATGTACTGGGATATTACATCCACAATGTCATTCTTTTGCTGAATTTCATCAATCAGTTCCTCTGAAAAATACATAAAATTCCTCTTCTTTTCCGGTATTGTTTCAGAATATCATTTCATATTCAAAACTTGTCCGAACCTAGCCGTGCCATGACTTGGGAATAAAAATCTCGTCATACTGTGCAATGGCAAAGCGATCCGTCATTGCCGCTATATAATCGCATACAATAATTTCTTCCGGGGTTCCGTTATCAAGCATGGCAAGAAGTTCCTTGGGTAAACGCTCTAAATGTTTCAAATAGAAATCATAAAGAGTGGTTATCAACATCTCGGCCTTACTTTCCTCACTCTTGGCTTCCGGATTCTGATAAACTCTTTCAAACATAAACTGTCTGAGTTTCTGCATACCTTCCGCCACCGCCGGCGACATTACAATATCATTTTTATCGGTACTTTCCGTTACAATATCATGAATAAAACGATCCAAACGCTCTCCCGTGGTATAACCCAGTACATCTCCGATTTCCTTCGGAATGTCTTTTTCCGTCAAAATACCACCGCGAATGGCATCATCCATATCATGGTGAAAATATGCTATTTTATCCGAAAAGCGGACGATTTTACCTTCCAGCGTAGAAGGCATGGAAGATGTCTGATGATTCAGGATACCGTCTCTTACTTCCATGGTAAGATTCAAGCCCTGACCGTCTTTCTCCAAATAATCCACGGTTCTTACACTCTGTTCGTTGTGTTTAAATCCATGAGGGCAAACCAAATTTAAAGCTCTCTCGCCGGAATGTCCGAAGGGAGTATGCCCCAAATCATGTCCCAAAGCAATGGCTTCTACCAAATCTTCATTGAGACGAAGGGCTTTGGCAATGGTACGGGCATTCTGAGAAACCTCCAAAGTATGGGTAAGTCGGGTTCTGTAATGATCACCTTCCGGAGTTAAAAAAACCTGTGTCTTATCCTTCAGTCGGCGGAATGCCTTACTGTGAATAATTCTGTCGCGGTCGCGCTGAAAAACCGGACGGATATCACACTGTTCTTCCGGATGCAGACGCCCTTTAGAATTCATACTTAACATTGCATAAGGACTCAAATATTCTTTTTCATACAATTCCAGTTTTTCACGGATTGTCATATCAGTCTCCCATTCTGCCGCCTAAGCCGGCAAATAATATACAATATGTAAAATAAGCTGCCCTATATAAACTTTAATTCTATAATAAATATTCTGCGTAAGTCGCTTATTTCCTTTTTATTTTGCTTTTTAGACCACATACGATTCCGTTGTTTTTTTATCTTTGTATACTGTTTCTTTACATAATATTGCTTCTTTTTACTCATTTTGCAAGCAAAAAACAGTTCAAAATACAAAAAATTTTTGAACTGTTTTTCAATAATATTATTTTCTGATGTCTTTTAATAGCTCGGAAGGAATTTCAAAACTGACCGAACCCATGTAAGCAGGCGCCACTTCCCCCTCGTTGAAAATAATAACAAGATTATTGCTTTCATTGATATAAAATTGAGTATCCGGCGTAATCTCCTTAAAATTCAGTTCTTCAATTTCGTCATTTAACCAATAATATTTATCCTCATCATTTTCCATTCGTTCCTGCATCTGCTTCTTGATTTCATTGCTGATTATACCGATATAATCCGCATCTTCAGCAAATAAATCTTTAAGTTTCATCCGTTCGCCGGTAGCCAAATCAATGGTGTAATAATAATTCCACTGAGTACCGCTTCCTTCGCCCTCATAATGCATTAATTTCAAGGAGAAGTACTGCTCGGTAGAACAAATCACTTCATGGGACACGATAACTTCCTTATATCCTTCCCTTTGCTCCACATCAGCTTGAAAATCCTCAATAATCCGTTGTGCCAATTCTTGGATTTCACCGTTTATTTCCTCTACGCTTCCCTGCAAAGTATAAGCCGTGGGAGAGGTTGCTCCGCCGTCATAAGCCGCTTCCTCATTTTCGGTGATGTCAGCAGTTACAAGTTTCGGTACTTCAATGTCCGCAATTTGAGTTTCGTCCTCATATTGGTAATCACGAAAAGTTACTGCTTTTACCACAGTTCCGATTACCGGAATTTTCCCCATGGCATGTGCTGCTTGGGGCGATGCATTAGGTAAAATAATAAAAGCAATCACTATCGCCGCGGCAGATGTTGCAGCAATCTTCCATGCGCGTACAGCCTTCCGTCTCTGACTACGATTGTCCTCTTTTGCCCGGCGAATGGCATCTTTGTATCCATCCAAGCCGCCATTGGGCACAGAGACTTCTTCATATTCTCTTTTCAACTCATCGATACCTTTCTTATTCACAAAGCACCCAGCCTTTCCATTGTTTTATTCATCAACAGCCAACTCAATACGCAGTTTTCCCAGTCCGCGGTATAAACGACTTTTTACCGTGCTTAAATTTTCGCCCAAAATTTCTGCTATTTCATTTAGTTGTCTGTCCTCAAAATATCTAAGTTCAATCACTGCCTTATCTTTTACATTCAGCGAATCCAATGCCTTTTTTAAGTCAATGTCTTCATAAAGGTCCTCCTTGCCCTGTTCTACCGGAATTTCATCCAAAGGTAAAACTATGGGACCGTTCTTCTTACAAAAACGGAAGGTTTCATTCAACATGATTCTATATATCCAAGTTCCCGCATATTCTACATTTCGCAGTGACTTGCTGTTTCGTATCGCTTTATAGGCGCCGTTTTGTACAATGTCAGCGGCATCTGCTTCATTTTTCACATAACTGTAGGCTAAGCGGTAATATCTGTCATAATTTTCCAGAAGCACCGCTTCCACCACCTCTTCATTGGTTTTATCTTTTCCGGAAAAGGAAAGCAAGGTCTGTCACCTCCTTTTAACTCCTCTGTGAAATTAGACACAGTCACATAAGAAAAAGTTTCAATCATTTTTCACAATTCACTATTATATCCACATAACGGCAATATTAACGATAAGCACCGTCAATATACCTGCCACAGACACCGACACGGTTCCCATAGCCGCATAGACCTCGCCCAATTCCACCAGTCTTCCGCAACCTACACCGTGGGATGACGCACCGATGCCCAAGCCCTGTGCTACAGGATCGGTTATTTTTAAGGCTTTTAAAAGCCCCGGTCCCACAACCGCGCCAAAAATACCCGCAATAGTCAGGCCCACTATGGTGATGGCGCCGATTCCGCCCAGTTCTTCCGTAATGGGCAAGGCAAATGCCAAAGTTACCGACTTTGACAATAAAGAGCGAATTACCGTTTCATCCAGCTGCAACCAATAAAAACTTCCGATCATAATCAATACATGGGCAATACAGCCGGCCAATACGGATACCAACACCGTTAACGGATTCTTTTTTAACACTTCAACCTGCTTATAAAGGGGAATCGCCAGGCACACCGTGGCGGGCTGAATAAAATATGTGATATATTTTGCCCCATAATCATAGGTTTCATAATCAATCCGAAAGATTTTCAAAAATAGAATAATAAGGAGCATGGCAATAATCAAAGGATTTAAAAATGCTTTTTTAAATTTCTTCTGCACCGCAAATCCAACTCCGTAAGCCGCTACACTTAAAGTAAATCCAAACAAAAGGGATTCCGAAAAGAACTCATTCATGTTCCGCACCTCCTTCTGTTGCCTCTTTTACTTCTGCTTTCTTGCGTCGAGAAATAAAAAATTGTGCCACGCCTCCGGTTACCACCATAACCACCAAAGTGGATACTACGGTTAAAACCACAATTACAATTGCATGATTGCCCAATAACTCCATGGAGTCCATTAAACTTACGCAATTGGATATAAAAAGAAAAGGCAGAATCGTCAGGAAAAAATTGCCTGCGCCTTCCACATATTTTAACTTCAATGCACCCGTTAACAACAATAAAAACAACAATATCAAACCATATATGCTTCCCGGTATGGGTAATGGTAAAAGCCCGGCTAAAATTTCACCGATTAAGGTTATGGCAAAAATTATGCCCGTTTGAAAAATATATTTCATCTCAATATCTCTATCCTTTTATTAAAATAGTCAACAATTTTTTGTCCTCACTTATTTTACTTTTTCATTCTGCCTTTGTCCATAACCTTATAGAATCTTTCTTTTTAACCTTATAAGGTCTTCCGGAAAGTTCAAGTATTTTCTTACGGAACCACCGATAAAAAATATTTTTATATTAATTTTAAAAATAACCTTGACTTTTTCTCAAGGCTTTGTTAATATTGAAAAGTCGCAAAGATAAGTAGCAATACTTATGATAAGATATGCGGGGATGCTGGAATTGGCAGACAGGCTAGACTAAGGATCTAGTGTTGGCAACGACGTGAGGGTTCAAGTCCCTTTTCCCGCATTAAAGAACCGAAGATTTTATCTTCGGTTTTTTTAAAAAATGAAACGCAGGAGTGGCGGAATGGCAGACGCGCACGGTTCAGGTCCGTGTGTTGGCAACAACATGAGGGTTCAAGTCCCTTCTCCTGCATATAAAAAACCTACTCAACTGATGTGAGTAGGTTTTTCTTTATTATCTTTACTGTTCTTTCTGTAAAACTCTCATACCGTCCTCGGATATTTCGGCATAACCTCTCTGCTCTGCATAAGAAATGGCAATTCCAAGTACCTGGTCGATACTTGCCGTTACACGGTTATAACCAAACACCTTTGCAGCTTCTTTTACCAAATCATCCCGTGACAGTGAAACATTTTTATCCAGTACTTCTTTTACCGCATTTACTGCCTCTTCTGCCGGAATCTGGCTTAAGGTTCGCTTCTCCAAGGCGCCTTCCTCATGTATACGATAGATTGCATATTTACAAGGATCCATATTGTCAAGCCAAAGGAAAGTATTACCTGCCGTATTGGTCTGTGTTACGGGCACTTCACGGAGAATCTCCTCAAAGACCGCATCGGATTTTGGAGTATTACGCATCATACCCCAACACATAAGCACCCGCTTCTTCATCAAATCATATTCAATGGGTGCCTCAGCCTGCAATGTTTTTTCAATGGCCTTCATAATCTGCACCTTGGTTTTCGGCTCATAAAAGTCTTCCGAATCACCTAAAACAGGCAACTGCACCTGTACATATTCTTTCCGGACAGGTTGCACTTTTACCGCAGGACTCTCCTGTGCGGCATCGGTACTGATGCTTCCTGCAATCACTTCCGTATTTACTTCGTCGATTACCTCAGCATCTGCTTCATCATCCGCAATGGATTCTTCTGCCTGTGCATCAGAATTTTGGTCTGCACTTTCTGCATCCGTGACTTCCTCTTCTGCATACAACTCCGGATGCAGTGCTCTTTTTATCGCTTCTTCCAGCTTTCCAAACTCACGCTCCGATGTATCCAACCAATCCAAGGTCCATATGCGATGCAGCTTCCAACCCAATCCTTCCAATACGGAAGGTTGTAAAAGATTTCGATCCCTTGCAGTCTGTGCAGCCAAATAATTCTCACCGTCCAAAAGAATACCGAGACAGTAATGATCCGCATTTTCGGGGTCGATGACACCGATGTCCACTTTGTATTCGGAAGTACCGATATCAATATCCGCATCATATCCAGCCTCTTTTAATCTTGCAACAATGGATTTTGCCACATCACTGTTACGAAGCTTAATATCATCCGCACTCTTATATAAAGCGTTTTTGCCTCTTGCGGCAAATTCCAAGAAGCCTTTTAAGCCGACAATACCGGCGGATGCCGTTCTTGATAAATCAAGCTTTTCAGGTCTGAAAGAGGAATAAATCATCATGCTCTTTCTGGAACGGGAAATGGCCACATTTAATCTTCTCCAGCCACCGTCCTGATTCAAAGGGCCGAAATTCATGGCCACCTTGCCGCTGGCATCGGGACCGTATCCTACGGAGAAAAGAATCACATCACGCTCATCACCCTGAACATTTTCAAGGTTTTTGATAAACAGCGGTTCTTCCACATTTACACAATACTGTTCAAGCTCCGGTTCTTTATGCAAAGCTTCCTGCATTAAATCATCAATCAATTCCTGCTGTACCGAACTGAAGGTAACAACACCGATACTGCTCTTACGCAACTCTTCATCCCGTAATCTGCGCAGTACTTCCTCTACCACCGCTTCGGCCTCGGCACGATTTTGCTTTGTTTTACCTCTATCGTATTGTCCTTCCACATAAACCCATTTTACTTCTGATACACGGTCGTTGGGCGAAGGGAATGTATACAATTTGTTATCATAGTAGGTCATATTGCTATACGCAATCAAACTTTCATGTCTTGAGCGATAATGCCATAAAAGATGATTCTGAGGCATACTGATTGCAAGACAGTCATCCAACAAGCTTTCCATATCCTCTACTTCCGCATATTCTTCGTCATGCTGATTGGTCATGAAAAAGCTTGTGGGCGGCAACTGCTTCGGATCGCCTACGACAATTACATTCTCGCCGCGGGCAAGTGCACCGACAGACTCACCGGTAGGAAGCTGTGAAGCCTCATCAAAAATAACCAAGTCAAACTTCGGGAAAGAGGGATCTATGTACTGAGCTACCGATATGGGGCTCATTAACATACAAGGGCACATTCTTCTGAGAAGCACCGGTATTTCGTTAAAAAGTTTACGAATAGGCATTGCTCTGCGCTGACTCTTAATCGCCTTGCGAAGAATACCGATTTCCGAAGAACCAGCAAATCCTTCTCCCGCTTCGGGAATTTTGGCAGACAATCTTGCCACGGTTTCTTCCCTGGTAAGCAATTCGAATTTATCCGAAATTTCACAGAACTTCTCAATGGTTGCCGTAAATCCCGCGCCGCTAAAATGCGTTAACACTTCTCTGGACGCAATGGCACCGCCTGCTGCCGTTTTGGCAAAATTACACTCAAAAACAGGCACCAGTTCCGCTTCCGAAAGCATACCGTTACGATATCCTTCCGTAAGTTCTTCCAAGCCAAGTTCCACAGCCTGTTTTTCCGCATTGCAGTAAGCAATGTATGTTCTGAGTTCTTCCGAATGGGAAATCCATCCGCCGCAACGCTCAAACAGCACAGGAATTAAGTCTTCTTCTTTGCGGAACGCATTCCAATCAAGGCCGTATTCTGTAATCAATGTATTTTCAATTTCCAAACAAGCCTTTGATTTTTCTATAAACATTTCAAAACCGGCTTTTTCGGCTTTTACAAGTTCCGCCACACCTTCTCCCGCAATCAAACCGGAAAGAACGGCATAAAAGCCTTCCTTACTTTCACTGTCCGTAAAAATACGGCAAAGAGCCAGATGTTTCTCATAAACAGCTGTCAATTTTTCCCAATCCGTATCGGCACCTTTATATAAACCGCCAAAGGCAGCCTCAAATTCAGGGTCTGCCGTTACGGCGCCTTTCATTTTATGATAAAGCTCAATGCGCTCATACAGTTTCTCTAAATTGGCTTCCTGCACCATATTGGGATTGATTGCAAGGAAGCGGAGCTCTTTGATTAAGGCATTGATATCCATCTTCTTGCCCAACACCCATTTGCCCTGTGCTGCAATCAAACGCTGTCTGGCATCTGTTACATTATAGTCAAATACTGCGGGCTTAAAATGTGTCAAAAGCTCTTTTTGAATGCTCTGCAAATCTCTGCCCTTGGTAATCTGCTCACGAATTGCTTCTTCTTTTTCGGACGCATACATTTGATTTAAAAGTGTATCATGAATCTCTTCCATTCCGAGAAGATATGATAAAACACGCTCCAACAGGCATAAATCATCCATAGATGCAGTTTCCGGCAATTCGAGACTTGCGGACAACTGTCCGAGTACACTGCTCTTTTCTTTCAACGCAACCTGATAACGGGATAGAATTTCCTCCCAATCTTTACGAAGCTGCATAGAATACTCGTATAATTTAAATTCTTTTAAGGGATGCTTATTGATTCCGCCGCATTCTTCCCCTACAGCACCGCACTGCGCCAATACACTGCAGCAATCGTCATAGGCCTGACGATTAACATCCATGGCCCACTCTTCCGTAAAGAATACCTTACCGTCATAAGCCTTCTGCAGCTCATATTTACCAATCAATTCATATATGCTGAAACCGCTGGCCTGCTTTTCATGCAAAGCTTCCACCACTTCATTCAATTTACAACGCTCTGCGTATAATTTATCCGCATAAGCCAGGAATTCGCCGCTGCTCTTTTTACCGCCGGCTTCCAAAGTACGTTCCAACTGTTTTAAAACAGCCTGCTTCTGAGCCTTGTTGGAATGCAATTCCAAGCAAAAAGGAGCAAGCCCCACTTTTTCCAGACGCTTCTGTACTACGGATAAAGCTGCCATTTTTTCTGCCACAAAAAGCACAGACTTGCCCTGATAAAGTGCATTGGCAATCATATTTGTAATGGTCTGACTCTTACCGGTTCCGGGAGGTCCGTGCAACACAAAACTCTCTCCCTTGGCAGCGGTTTCAATCGCCACCATCTGAGAGGCGTCGGCACTCATTACCACCGCCATATCTCCGGGCTTAATTCGTTCATCGGCATTTTGGCTACCCACGGTTTCCTTAGGCTGCCATTCCATTTTGCCCGAAATCAGGCTGGCAACCACTTTATTTGAGAGGATTTCTTCGGAACGGTTGCGCAAATCATTCCACATAATAAAACGGCTGAATGAGAAAATACCCAGGAAGGTTAAAGGCAACACATCCCAGTGTTTCTTCTCCATAATACTTTGTCTGACCGTATTTAAAACCAAAGGAATGTCTACTCCGTTTTCATCCATGGGAAGGGGATCCAAGCCGCCGATATCCATGCCGAAATCCTGGCGTAAAAACTCCAGTAATGTAATGTTAATCTGAGGTTCTTCATCGCGAATACGAATGTGATAACTTTTATCCTGCAACTTCTTGGTCACATCAACGGGTACCAAAACAAGAGGGGCATAACGGGGTTTCTGACTAACCTCTGTTTCATACCACTTCAAAAAGCCCAATGCCAGATATAAAGTATTGGAACCGTTTTCTTCAATGCTTAATTTTGCCTGTCGCTGCAAGTATTTCATACCTTTTACAAGATCTTCTTCCTGCATAAAAGTACGAATTCTTTTACTCTTAAATTCTGACACGGCAACGGTTTTGATTTCTTCCGCATAATCCGTTACAGAGAAAATTTTATCGCTTCCGGGGGTAAGATTGGAATCCGCCGGCAAAGGATAAATAGCAAAATCTTCTCCATGGCATAATGCATCTTCCAAATGAGCAGGATCGTCTACCATAAGCTGAATTCCTGCTTTGGTTACGCGGAAATTCAGCAAAGTATTTCTAAGACTTAAATCCAGCAGTTTTCGTTCCCAGAGCTTTTGCTTGGTCATGGTATTCTCTGTTACCGTGGCACCACGGCCCACATTACTTAATTCCTTAGGTGCCTGGGCCTCTCCGCCTTCTGTTTCGTAAGAAACAACGGTATACACGCCGTTTTCGAAAACTCTTGCAGGAAGAGGTCTGATATTGCCGCCACGGCAACGCTCAACATCGATTGCCATGCGGAACTCTTCTTCCTTCTGCAACTGTTCTTTTGCAGTCTTGCACGCATCCTCGAAAGACACATTTTTACCGGCTGTCATCACCGTACATTCCGCCAAGGCAATTTCATCAATACCTTCGGCAGTTCTTTTTAAAAGTGCGGAAACATCATCCTGCACGCACTCCGCAAAAGACTTCTCCTCCAACCAGCAACCGATATAAGCATGTTCTTTATGTATCATAATCAGGGGATTTAATCCCATGGCTTCCAGCGCAGATGCATATAAAATCGTCAAATCCAGGCAGGTTGCCATCTTCTGTCCCGTTATTTCATCCGGTGTTCTGATTTTCTGTCCCACCGTTTCATATGAGGCGGGAGGAAGGCAATATGCAATGGCCTCCTGCTTAATTGCCTCGTATACGGCTGCCATCTGCATTCTGACCTCATTGGGATTTTGTGTGGAATACCCTAAAATAGCCGGATCGCCCTTCCATTTTTCCAACCAAAGCGCCGCCTTGGCAACAATTCCCTGCACCGCAGGATGATTGGGCATAACAAAGGCACAGAGAAGCTCCGGCATATACACCGTTCCGCTCCACTGTCCGTAAGGGAGAATCTCTATTTCAGAGTTTTCGCTGCCCAACAGTTCTTCACCGTTGTACACCGCAACCGTTACATATCCCACTTCCTTTTCGGTAAGGGAAGCCAGATAGTCTCCGTTAATTACCGGCACAATATTTTTTAATTCTATATTTTCGTATGCCGCAAGTTTCAGCACCGCCACTTCCAAGTCCGACGCAAACTGCGGCGCAAAAGAGATTTTTACTTTAAGACCTTCGTACTCCTCCTCCGTCAGATTGGCAATGCGAATTTTCTTCAAGGCATTAATCCTGTTCTGCTGCATGGAATAACTGATGGTCTTATTTATAATTCCTTCAATTCTTAATTTTGCATCCATTCTCTTTTGCTCCTTTTATTTTAATAAAAACTATTACAATTATAACAGAGTATCCGGCTTCCTGCTACTGTCAACGAAGGATTTTTCGCCCCGGCAGCATATAAATCATGAGCCTTGCAAATACAATCAACGATTCTCTGTCATAGACATATTTTCCGTGAAAATTTTTTAGAACCTCCAATGCATAATCTGCATTCAGTTCCGATAGCTTGTGCAGACCGCTATCGGTAGCCGCTTTAAAAAAAGCATCAATCACATCCCTGGATTTCTCCCTCGATGCATCAAGAATCCGCCGATTCAACTGTTCTCCCGCTTTTCTGCGTTCTTTTTTATATCTGCATACTTTACGTAGCCTGCCGTTATAGACTTCCCAGCGATAAGGATCGTGTTGCTCCATTCCTCTGGCCTTACATTCCACCATAAAAGTCTTGCCCGAATCTTTTAAAAGCAAGCCAATAAAGCTTTCCGGTGCCACATATTTGCGGATTTTACCGGCTATGGCATCGTAATTCTTTTCTTTAAAAAAGTCGTCCCAAAATCCCGGACCGTCAAAATTATAGATTCTTTTCGTTCGTCTTAGAATCTCTTCTCCGCCTTTTACGGAAGCATATACCGCCAAATTGCCACCCTTGGAATGACCGCAGACAATCATGGGGCCTTTGGTTAACCGGGCTACCCGATACAGATAGGTTGCCGCATATTCCTGGGCCGGCACGGGAAAACGATATACCATGCTAAAGCTTTCCTTCCATCCGTTTAGACTTTCATCCGTTCCGCGAAAGCTGACACACAAGCCCCCTTCCGGAAAAAGAAAGGTGATTGCGGACATTTGAAGATTACGCTCCTCATTCCAAACCTCGGAGTAATAATTCAGACGCAATGTGCCAAACCGTCGACTGTTGGCCGTCTGATAAAATAAGGCCCTGTTTTCTTCCTTAAAAACCGAACCGCGGATAATATGTTCCAAATCTCCGCAATATAAGGTTTCATGAAGGGTAATGTAATCTCCGTTGTCTTTTAATGTAGGCACCGCACTCTGCCAGTTCATATATGCTAACTGAGCCAGCACCAATGCATCTGCCGAACAAAACCTTCTCTCTCGAAAAGAATCGCCACCGTAAGTACGCACATAATCAAGAATATTGCTCATAAAAAGTCTCCTTTTTAACAATATTCTTCCCCGGTTTTCTTCCTTTTACTCCGAAATCTTCTTCAACAGCTCTTCGGCAATGCTTTTATATTCATTTTCAACTTCTTCAAAAGGCCGAAAAGCAATGTCCGGAATCCTTGTAACCATATACCCCTCTTCCGGCACAGGCTCTTTTAAAAGTTCTACAAGGTCATAGGTGAGCAGGGCTCTGTCTACCTCCATAATAAGCCTCCACTCTTCCTCGGACAAATCTGCCAGACCGAACTTTTCATAAACCGCTTTTAAAAAATGCTCTTCAATTTCATAATATTGGGGCATATGAACCTTTATCGGAGTAATCAAATCACTCATATAGGCTTCTGCTGCATCATGAAGCAGGCACCCAAGCTGTAATCTGTCATTCCAACCTCTTTCTTTCGCTTCCTTGGCACAATTTATACAATGCTGTCCTACGGAATAAAAATGTACCACCTGCCCGTTCCCCCGACACATAAGGGATAAGGCATGGGCAATATCCTCTAAGGTAATATCTTCTGCCGTAACTGTTAAGGGGTCTACTTTTTTCCCCATAAAAGTCTTTAAATAGTTTTTAGGTTCTTCTTTCATTTCATCCTCCGAAATGTGTAGTTTTCGATATTTTTCTTTTTTTATTTATTTTTTAAAAAGTGCTTGACTTCTGACCATATTTCAGCTTATAATAGCATTCGTGAGTTACGAAAGCTCACATAACACTATCGGGGTGTGGCTCAGTTTGGCTAGAGCGCTGCCTTAGGGAGGCAGAGGTCGCAAGTTCGAATCTTGTCACTCCGATTTTTTTATTTTAACACAACAAAGAAGGAGAATCAATTTTGATTCTCCTTTTTATTTTGAAACATCTTATTTGAACTTCAAAACCGCTATTTTTTACGAGGTCTCTTCTGTTTCCTTTTTTCTGCCTTTTTTATATCTGTAGGGGCACATTCCGTGTTTACATGTATTACAATTCAAATTAGCATTACTGCTTCCGTAAAAGTACTCCGGATGCTTGTGGTATGACACTTCCCAAAGAACAGTATACACAATCGCAATCACGCCCAAGGTCCATGAATACACGGAAGGCACCAACATAAGCGGAAATACCAGCATCAAAGAATCCCAGTTATAGATTCTGCACACATTACAGCATCTGTGTTTCAGAAAAATCAATCGGAAGGGACATATGCCGAATGCACACACCATATCGCCGATAAAATACAGAAGCATAATTCCAAACAGCTCCTGAGGTCTGAAAATTCCTAAAATATACAGCACCAGCCAAATAGCATTCAGCAAAAAGAATGCTCCCAAGGCAAATACGGCTCTTTTATCCATGGTTTTCTTATGTTCTTTCTCTTTATCCGTAAAAGCACCGTTCTCCTCATATGCTTTGGACGGCGTAAAATTACGCTTTAGGTACTTTTGTTGTCCGATATGATGAAATTTGCCCGGAATAAAGCGCCACAACAAATCAACCAACAATATAAACCAAAAAATATCCACTCCAATCCAATGATCGGCAGCCGTAAAATTCAAATTCTCAGGATTTTGAATGTACATATACAAGGAAATGGCAATTGCCGTAATGCCAAGTATTACCTTGCCGTAATAATAAAAATACAACTTCATGTTTTTAATACATCCTCTTATGTTTATTTTAAACAATATAAAACCAGGCGACATTTCCTTGCCTGGTTTTGTATGTCCTGATTAGTATACTGTGATTTCCTCAATGGTTAACTGAGATTTGTAATCAACATTTGCCTTGTCAATCTTCTTCTGCAATTCCAATTCACTCTTGCATTTTAATGCCGATGTCACATCCACCGTCATATAGAATCCTCGAAGAAATTTCTCGGCAAGGTACTCGTCAGTTCTCGTATTATGAGCGATATAACATTTCTCTGCCATACTACATTCCTCCTTCACTCACTTTTTACACAAAATATGTAATGTTTATCCCCTTAATAAACATTTCAAGCTTATTAACTATATGGTTTCCACAGGATTAGGAACACCTTCAAGTTCCTGTAATTCTTCGGCTACAGGCTCTAACTTCACGCCACAGCGGTTACAGAAGCAACTCTCGTAAGGTAATACATTACCGCAACCGTCACAAAAACGCATGCCCTGTAACTTCATCTTACGGTTAATCCAAACCTTGCGGTTATCCTCTAATTTATTGATATTATCAACCATAACTTTATATGTAGCATCTACATCTTCGTTCTTTTTGTTGGCTTTATAAAAAGCTTCACCCAACTGATAAATCAAATTTTTTCTCTGTCCGTCCACCTGCGTAATCGCATTGTCGATCCTTTTTGCGTCTGATGAACTGATTTCATTCTGTGCTTTCCATGCCATTTATTTTTTCCCCCTAAACATACAGTAAATGATATTTAAATCACTTCTTAATTATATTATATCCTATGATTTTCAAAAGTCAATGTGTTAGTTACGGCTTTCTATTTTTTCTTTCTGACCGAATATCCAAAGCTTCCGATTTTATCTCCCAGGGATACATATTCACCGTGAGAATAGGCGATTAATCCGGTTTTATCCAGGTAAAATTTACCTTTTTCATCCATATATTTCTCATCCACGGATACTGCCACTATCTCTGCCAGAAACATGGAATGCGTCCCCAGGGGAATCTCCTGTTTTACACGGCACTCCATACACACGGGACTTTCATCGATTCCCGGAGCCTTAATCTCCTTCGATGCGCATGGCGTCAGTTTCATTTCGGCGTATTTATCTACATCCCTTCCTGACTTCACTCCACAATAATCGGTGGCATAAACCAGTTCTTCCGTAGTCAGATTGATCACAAATTCCCCGGTTTCCCGAATAATATCATAGGAATATCGTTCCGGCCGCACGGATATAGACACCATAGGCGGATCGCTGTTGACGGTTCCAACCCAGGCAAGAGTAATAATATTCGGTTTTTCCCCTTCCCTTTGACAACTTACCATTACCGCCGGTACCGGGTATAACATATTTCCGGGTTTCCAAAATTGTCTCGACATCTTCATGCCTCCTTCTTTCCTAAGAGTTTAACAAAAGCGCGGATGAAAATCAATTATAAATATGCTATACTACTTCAAAATATATCACGCTATTACAAGTATCGTATTATTATACTAAAAATTTTTATAACAAGGAGGAACACACATGGAACATTTATTTTCTATCGGTAAGTTTGCCAAGATGTGCAACACCACAGTCGATACTCTAAATCATTATGAACACCTTGGACTTTTATCTCCTGCCTATATCAACGAAACCCATAGGCGTTTTTATGATATTCGTCAATACAATACTTTCTGTCATATTCAGCACCTGGCCGAAATAGGAACACCTCTCACCGAAATAAAAGAAATGCTGCAATGTGGTAATCCTGTAGAATTATCTGCCCTGTTAGAAGAAAAAGAACGATCGCTTCGCAAGCAACTATATTACCTTCAAAGCTCAATGATGTATTTTGATGATGTTTACACTTTAAACCAACTTATAAACAACGAAGATTCCAATAAACCTTTTATTTATATTCAGCCCACGCAAACGAATCTGTTTGCCACGCTGATTGAACCTCAGCCCAATAACTATGTCGAATTTGCAGAAGCGTTAAAGCACCATAAAAATAACTGCGACAGAAACAATGTTTATCCGTTTCCTACAGGACTTATTATACCCAGAAAGAGCCCGTTTGCGCAGATAGACAGGCTCTTCTTTTGTTTTTCTCCGCTTAACGCAAGCCTCCCCGATAACAAAACACCGGTTCAGCCCGCAGGAGAATATGCTGCCATTTTGCACAAGGGCTCTTTTGAATCATTACACACTTCTATTCAATTATTGCTTGATTATATATCCGCAAGCCAATATATTATTGCCGGCGATACTTACATTTCTTTTTATAACAACAGTATACCAAAACTTCAAGATACCATCACTCTGATAAAAATCCATATTGTCAGAAAGGATCGCCTGAGGTCTTAGGCTTCCTTCTTACCGGTAATTGCTTTAATTGCTACCAACACAATAATCATTAATACGATGGCGATAGGTAATACGATTAATGCATTTTTGATCAATCCCGCAAGCAGGAAAGAAACAAAAGATACACCGGCTACTGTCAACGCATAAGGTAACTGTGTGGACACATGGTTAATATGATTACACTGTGCACCGGCAGACGCCATAATGGTTGTATCCGAAATAGGTGAACAGTGGTCACCGCAAACCGCACCTGCAAGGCAGGCAGAAATAGAAATAATCATCAATTCGCCGCCACCGGGGAATACCGCGCACACGATGGGAAGTAAAATACCAAAGGTTCCCCATGATGTACCTGTTGAAAATGCAAGACCGATTGCAATTACAAAAACAATGGCAGGCAATAACCATGTAAGACCGGATGCATTCATACGCACAAATTCCGCAACAAACACCTTTGCACCAAGATCCATGGTAATACCGCTTAATGTCCATGCAAAAGTAAGAATCATAATCGCAGGAACCATAGCCTTAAATCCTTCTGTAAAAGAACCTGTCAGTTCCTTGAATCTCAAGCGTCTTGTTGCCCAGTAATAAACAAAGGTAAACGCAAGAGCAACAAAAGAACCCAATACCAAACCAACGGATGCATCACATTCAGAGAAGGCTGTAATAAAATCTACGCCGTCAAAGAATCCGCCGGTATACACCATACCGATTACACATGATATGATTAAAACCACAACGGGAAGCACTAAATCAATTACTTTACCCTTCTTTGTGGAAGAAGGTGCAGCTTCTGTTTCGTTTTCCTCTTTTCCGGTGGTAAACAAATCACCTGCCATAGCGTTTAACTCATGCTTCTTCATAGAGCCGTAATCAAAGCCCAAAAGCGAAATGGTAATAACCATGATAATTGTTAACAATGCATAAAAGTTATAAGGTATAGAACGAATAAATAAATTTAAGCCTTCTCCCGCAGGAGCTACTGAAGACACTGCCGCCGCCCATGAAGAAATAGGAGCAATGATACAAATCGGTGCAGCTGTTGCATCGATTAAATATGCAAGTTTTGCTCTGGAAATTTTACTGTTATCCGTTACCGGACGCATTACGCTACCTACGGTAAGACAGTTAAAATAATCATCCACGAAAATCATGGCACCCAAAGCAAAGGTTGCCAAAGACGCACCCTTGCGTCCTTTGATTTTTTTAGAAGCCCATTCTCCGTATGCGGCAGAACCACCGGCCTTATTGATAAGACTAACCATAATTCCAAGAATAACCAGGAAAATAATAATACCTACATTCCAACCGTCTGCAAGTTTTGCAATAATGGTGTCAAAAGTCTTGGTTACGGTCTGTACGGGATGGAACATTGTATAAAGCAAGGAACCGGATAAAATACCCACAAACAGAGACATATAAACTTCCTTGGTAATCAATGCAAGTACAATCGCAATGATGGGAGGAAGAAGGGATAAAAATGTAGCATAAACTTCCACATCGGAACGAATTACACTAACCGCATTTTCAAGATTACCCTCAAATGCATCTGCGTCTTCCTGGATATTCGAATCATAGTTATCTACATAGTCCAGCGCCCATTCCATCTCTTCGTCGCTGTAACCGGCTTCTTCCGCTACAACTTCCGATTCATCGGCAGCTTCTGCAGTAACCACCGCTTCTGCTCCCTCTGCGTCTGTTGCATATACGGTCATGCCAAACAAAAGTGTCATAACACACACAAGCAACACAATGGTTTTCATTCGTGTTTTTTTCATAGAATTTTACCTTTCTGTAATAACATCACTAAGTTACAATTATCTAAAATTCCTTTGTTTCGGAATTCAGAAACACATTTTATAAAAATCAGCCTTGCTCTTTTTCGGAAAGTACGGCAAGCAAATATTCCCAGGTTCGTTTCACGGAATCCACGGGCATGCGTTCTTTGGTGGTATGAATATCATAAATATCCGGACCGAAAGAAATACAATCCAAGTCACTTCTTTTCTTTAAAAGAATACCGCATTCCAAGCCTGCGTGAATCGCCGTCACTTCCGGCAAACTGCCGTAGCATTTTTCGTATACACGAATCATTTTATCCCGAAGAGGCGACTGCGCTCTATATTCCCATCCGGGATAATCCCCGGAGAATTCGCAAGAGCCACCGAATGCCCGCGTAATCATGTCCACTCTGTCCCGCAAGAAAAGCTTAGACTGTTCAATACTGCTTCGCAATGCATAATCGGCTTCCAAGCCTTCTTCCGTAAGCTTTAACACGCCTAAATTCAAAGAAGTCTCTACAAAACCGGGATTTAAGCCACTCATGGCAATTACACCATCCGGGACCGAACACAAATATTCGTAAACAGCCTTTGTTGACTGCTCATCTAACATAGTAACAACTTCACACTCGGATTCGCATAAGGTAATTCTAATACTGTCTTCCTTACCCGCATATTCATTTTTTAATACTTCTTCAATAGCGGACAATTCGGTACTGAGCGCATTCATATCCGGATTCTCAATGCAAAGCAATGCTTCCGCATACAAGGGAATGGCATTGTCTTTTTCTCCGCCGGAAAGCATAGCCACATTAAAAGATACCTTACGGGATAATTCCGACAAAATCCTTCCCATGGTATGATTTGCATTGGCTCTTCCGTGATGAATTTCCGCACCGGAATGACCACCTTTTAAGCCGGATAAAACAACCTTTACGCAACTTCCTTCCGAAGGAATACGCACAACGGGAAGCAGCGCATGCACACGCATACCGCCGGCACAGGAAGTAAGAAGAACGCCTTCCTCTTCCGAGTCAATATTTAAAAGTCTTGTTCCTTTTAAGTCAGATAAATCGATACCGATGGCACCATCCATACCTACTTCTTCATTCACGGTAAAAACCACTTCCAGCCCGGGATGTTTTATACTGTCAGAATCAAGAATTGCCAATGCATAGGCGATTGCAATACCGTCATCGCCACCGAGGCTGGTACCCTGCGCATACAGACAACCATCCTTATAATCCAAACGCAAAGGATCTTTTTCCATATCGATGTCGGAATCGGTTTCTTTTACCGCTACCATATCCATATGTCCCTGAAGAATCAATGTTTCTTCTTTCTCATACCCTTCCGTTGCGGGCTTTTTAATAATAACATTCTTTAACTGGTCCTGACGAACCTCTAAATTTCTTTCTTTGGCAAATGCCACCAGATAATCACTGATGGCATCAATATTGTAACTGCCATGAGGTATCCGGCAAATCTCATAGAAAAACCGGAATACCTCTTTGGGCTGTAAATCGTTTAAATTCATTATGAAACCTCACAGATAAAATTATTTTTCTTTATCTTATGAATCAACTTCTTCGTCTGTTTCCACAGATTCCACAGCAACTTCTTTTACTTTATTTTTCTTGTAAATAAAGGCAAAGAAGGATGCCAACAATGCAGCAAAGAAAAGTAAGCCGCCGATATTTCCGGTAGAGAATTTACCCGAAATATCAATATACTGTCCTACACTGATTACTTTACCTTCTGCATCAACCATGCTCGTGGGAATAATCGCAAGTACGGCTAAGATGATACCTACCAAACCTTCACCGGCAATCATACCTGATGAGAACAGAATTCCGTTTTCAACCTGAGTTTCCTTATCTTCCTTGCTTGCCTTTTTGTTCTTTTCAACAACAAGTCTTACAAGACCACCAAACATAATGGCTGCACTTAAATGAACGGGTAAATACATACCAACCGCAAAAGGAAGAACGGATGCACCGATAATTTCCAATACAATCGCAACACCTGCACCGGCAAAAATAAATGTCCAGGGAAGATTTTCTCCCATAACGCCTTCAACTACCAAACGCATGATATCCGCCTGAGGAGCAGGAAGTTCTGATGAGCCGTAACCCCACGCTTCATTGAGAAGGTATAATACGCCACCGATGGCAATTGCGGAAACAACAGCACCCAACAATTCACCAATCTGCTGTTTCTTAGGTGTTGCACCAACCAGGAAACCGGTCTTTAAATCCTGCGAAGTATCACCTGCCATAGCAGCAACGATACAAACTACGGTACCGATGGCAATAGCCGCAATCATAGATTCTCTTCCGCCGTTTCCGGTCGCTTTTAACAATAAAGATACAATAATCAACGCTGCAATTGTCATTCCTGAAATAGGGTTGTTACTGCTACCCACAAGACCAACCATTCTGGAAGACACAGTAGCAAAGAAAAATCCGAAAATAACAATAATTAACGCACCAAAGAAGTTTACGGGAATTGCGGGAATCAACCACATTGCAACCGCAACCAAAAGAATACCGCCAAGAATCACCCAAATAGGAAGATCGTCTTTATTAGACTTAAATCCTTTAATACTCTGTGTAAAAGTTTTTACAATCAAAGGTAACGATTTGATTAAACTGATGATACCGCCGGCTGCAACCGCACCCGCACCGATATATTTAATATAGTACTTCCAAATCTCCCATGAACTCATATCTCCGATGGGCGTTTCGCCGGGATAAAGGACTAAATCACCGCCGAATAAGGAAATCAAGGGCATTAACACAAGCCATGACAAAACACCGCCCGCAAACATAAAAGCAGATGTTTTGGCACCACAGATGTAACCTACACCTACCAACGCGGGAAGCACATCTACACCAATACCTGCGCCCTTATATTTCTTAATTGAAAAATCCACTTCTGAGGGGAATAACTTAATTCCATCAGCAATAAACTTATAAATTGCCGCAATACCAAGACCGCTGAATACGGTTCCGGCCTGCGCACCACCCTTGGCACCTGCCTGTAATACCTGCGCACATGCTGTACCTTCGGGATAAGGCAATCTGTCATGCTCGTCTACAATCAAAGTCTGACGAAGGGGTACCATGAAAAGTACACCCAAAACACCGCCGCACAATGCGATTAATGAAATTTCCACAAGACTGGGCATTGCGGTTCCGTCTGCGATTGCCCACATAAACAATACGGGCATGGTAAAAATCGCACCGGCCGCCAAAGATTCACCGGCTGAACCGATGGTCTGAACCATATTGTTTTCCACTACTGAGTTTCTGCGTAAAATAAAGCGAATAATTCCCATGGAAATTACTGCCGCAGGAATAGATGCAGATACGGTCATACCTACTCTTAACCCCAAATACGCATTGGCAGCACCGAATATTACTGCCAGGAGCAGTCCCAGAATAATGGATACCGCCGTAAATTCTCTTTTCTGTTTCATGCTTTCTCTCCATCTCCGCACCTTTCGGTGCTTTTTTGTATGTTTTATTACTTTTACCGAGGACATGTCTTACCTCAGATAAATTTCTCTCTTACTCTTCTTCGGTGGAATCACTTCCGGATTGTTCGGAAACATTCTCTTGTGCAACATTTTCTTCGCCTTCACCGTTATCAGACTGCTGTGAAGATTCATTCTGAGGAGCTGTTGCATTATTGGCTCTGTTTCTCTTAAACTTAAAGATTCCAAAACCTCTTCGCCCACCTTCTTCCTCATCCGCATGGGCTCTGATTTTTTCTTTTAGAGCCTTCTCCGTCCATGGCTTCTCGCCGTTTCGCTCATTTACCGTATCACGAAGCAACATATATGCCGTAGAGAATAAAGGAATGAAGAACAACATACCGCCAATACCCATAACGCTACCGCCGATGGTAATGGCCGCCAATATCCACATGGAAGGAAGTCCTACCGAATTGCCTACCACATAAGGATAAATCAAGTTGCCTTCAATCTGCTGTACTACAAGGAACAACACCACAAACCAAAGTGCTTTTATGGGGTCGTCCATAAGGAACAGAAATGCTCCGATTCCACAGCCGATAAATCCGCCCACAACAGGAATTAACGCCGTAAAAGCCACTAATACGCCTACCAAAAGGATGTAATCGAATCTGAAAATCGCCATGGCAATCATGGTTAAAAGTGCCAGAATCACAGCTTCGATACACTGTCCCGCAATAAAATTGCTGAAATTGGTCATAAGCATACTGAGAATCTTTGCAGTTTTACGGTATACCTTTTCAGACATAAAAGCACTCATAATTCTTTTGCCCTGCATGCAAAGTTTCTCTTTCTGAGCAAGTATATAAATCGAGAAAATAAATGCAATAACGGCATTAAAAATGCCACCGCCTATTTTACCTGTAAAACTGAATACATTTTTAATAAATGAACCGCCAAAACCGGTGAAGAAAAAGTCTTTTACCTGAGTAAGTAACTGCTTCCAGTCAATCTCCATCTCACTCATTTTCTTTACTTCGTCCATAATCATTTCGGTTTCCTTGGGATACTTGGCGATTAACGATTCAAGCCATTCCAATGTGGAATACCAAAATGCGGATATTTTATCCGGCATGGTTTTCGCAGTTTCCACCACCTGAGGCACCACTGCAAAAATCAATAAAGTAAGCAGTCCGCAAAGAAAAACAATGGATAAAATAATACTTACCGGTCTTTTTATTTTAAGTAAAAACTTACCCTTAGCTTTTCCAAAACATACCTTTTCAATTCCTCTCATGGGAATATTTAAAATAAACGCAATCAGCGCACCCACAAGAAAAGGCGATAAAATACCGAAACCTTCTTTTACAAAAAGACAAACCTGTTCAAAATACAGCACACCCAAGGTAAGTGCGGCTATCGTAAGTAAAATTTTAAGCCAGAAAAAATATTTCTGTCTGTCACTCTGCATAATTTTTTACTCCTTTTTGACTATGTAATTACACACTATCCGCATAATAAGCCATTGTATTTAGTTTATTATAGGTTACCCATTATTGCAAGAAAAAAACAATGAAAAAATGCATGTATAATAAGATTTTTATTGATACGCAAACAAAAAAGACAGGCGAACCTGTCTTTTTATTATTCTACGCTCTATTAAGCAATTTTACTCTTAGCGATATCTGCTAATGCTGTGAATCCTGCTGCATCATTGATTGCCATTTCTGCAAGCATCTTTCTGTTGATGTCGATGTTAGCAAGCTTCAAACCATACATGAATTTGCTGTATGATAACCCGTTCATTCTTGCTGCTGCGTTGATACGTGCAATCCAAAGACGTCTGAACTGACGCTTGTTCTGCTTTCTGCCTGCGTAAGCGGAAGTTAAAGCTCTCATAACTGACTGCTTAGCAACACGATACTGCTTAGATCTTGCTCCTCTGTAACCTTTTGCAAGTTTTAATACTCTATTATGTTTTTTCTTAGCATTTAAGCCGCCTTTAATTCTAGCCATTTCTTATCTTCCTCCTACTTAGATATAAGGTAAAATCTTCTTCATATTCTTAACGTTTGTTGCATCTGTAATAGCAGACTGTCTTAAATTACGTTTTCTCTTTGTAGACTTCTTTGTTAAGATATGACTCTTATAAGCTTTACTTCTCTTTAATTTACCGGTTCCTGTCACTTTAAAGCGCTTTGCAGCTGCTCTGCTTGTTTTCATTTTAGGCATTTTTCGTTCCTCCTGATTAAAATCTTTCTATTTTAACTGTGCCTTAGCGTTTCTCAGTTAAAAACATTGTCATGCTCTTGCCTTCCACCTTAGGCTCTTTGTCCACTACTGCCACATCCGCAAGTCCTGTCGCAAAATCATCTAAAATATGCTTACTGCTTGCCATATGTGCCATTTCACGACCACGGAAACGTAAGGTAACTTTTACCTTATCGCCCTTGGATAAGAACTTTCTTGCAGAATTCATCTTGGTATTTAAGTCATTCGTATCAATGTTGGGTGAAAGACGAATTTCCTTAATTTCCACAACCTTCTGCTTCTTCTTGGCATCCTTTTCTTTACGTGCCTGCTCATAACGAAATTTACCGTAATCTGCAATTTTACATACAGGGGGCTTCGCAGTAGGAGCAATCTTAATAAGATCCAATCCCGCATCTTCCGCCATCTTCATTGCTTCCTTGGCAGACATAACACCAATCTGTTCTCCGTCCGCTCCGATTACACGTACTTCTTTGTCTCTGATTTGTTCGTTAATAAAAAAATCGTTAATGACCTTGCACCTCCATAAAAGAATCATATAGTTTATAAGAACTAAAAAAGTGGATAGCATAAACTATCCACTCAATACTACAAAATCAGGGCTTGCGCCTTATTTTATAAAATCATGAACACCTGAAACGCGATTGTCGCAGGGTGAGAGTGGATAACTCTGCTTGCTATTAGTCTACTGACCGTATGTAAATGTAACATAGTTTTGGAGAGAAGTCAAGAATATTTTTTCTATTCTTGCGCAGATCCAACGATAGCGTTTTCCTGTGATGATTCTGAAGCCTTCTTATCCGCTTTCTTTTTTATAATCATGACAGCGGATGAAATCGCAATGATACTGATGCTGAAAATAAGAAAAACATCAATAAACATAAATTCTATCGGTTCCAAAAGAGAAATAGAATTAAAACTGCCCGCTTCAAAATACCTCGTTAACATATATTTGATATTGCGGAAAAAATATGTTAAATAGGAAATCCTTTCTGTCAAAGAATAATGCATACTATTTCTTATGTTCAGCAAAATAATATCAATAAAGCCGGTGATAACAATATTCAATGTTGCCAGAGCCGCTAATACGGAACCAAGAATTTGGGCCCACTTTTTTTTCGCATTGGCAGTTCTCATAATAAGAAGAATTACTACAAACAATATGGAAAATCCAATTAATAATACCGCAAAAAAATTGGTCTGTCTTAAATAATCCTGTGGGGAAGTATAAGAAAACACCCTAAACAAATCCCCAAAATCCACACAAAATCTTATCCAGTCCGCACTCGCAATAAAATCCGAAAAATAATCAAATAATCTTGCCGGAATATAAGCGCCTCCGAACAAAACAAGTCCAATTGCGGAAACAATATTATTCCTGCAAAATCCTCCGATTGCCATAAGCAAAAAAGATATATCAATCAAGAAAATTGCAATCAGATGCGGCGCAATGATGCTCAAACCGGCTAACATCCTAAAATTAGTAGTTATATATCCAAAATCTCCGCTTCCCGTAAAAAACATTATTGTATTTTTCGTACATTGTACCAATGGACATAAGCCAAGTAAAAAATTTAACATGGCCAATATTCCTACAATGATAAGCATATTATTCTTTTTATTAATTTTACTACTCTTTTCTTTATTCATTCGAATTTCACCCATCCTTATCTTATATTCTGAAATATGAATTACAGTGCCACATCAATCTTCACTGTCTTTTTTTCCTCGCCAAAATGTTTTTTCTCAAGTTCATACATTTCTTCCAGAATCTTTTTATCAGACGCTGAAATATCCGTAGCAACATCGCCTTGTTTCTTCATTTCGCCCTCAGTATTACTGTCAATGGAAACCTTCTCTTCATTGTACTCAGCTTCTGCCTGCTTTGCTTTCATAATCTCTTCTTCCGTAGGCAACTCTTTAAACTCAGCACTTTTGGCAAACTCCTGAAATGCCTGAACTGTTTTATTTGTATCGCCCAATATCCGCTGTGCTTCCTTTAGCTTCTCACTTTTAGGTATATTGGGATTATTCACAATGGATTTTAACTCCGAAAGCTTACCGTTCATCCTATTCACATGAAGTTTCTGCGCTTCTTCCTTAGTGCGACAGTTTTTCAGCTTCTTCTCATAAGCTTCCTGCTCCATTTTATCAGCCTTATATTCCATATACAATTTAGGATCTCTTGCGCGCAGTTTATCTTCTTCTGCCGGACTCAACTCCCGACCGCTTTGAATCTTGGCATAAATCGCACTGTATTCATTGCCCTCTCGCATTTTCTCCAGTTCTTCCTGATAATTCTGCAACTGCCGCTCTTCCGGAGTCAATTCTTTTTTCTGAATTATGTTGCCGGAATTTTTCTTCTGCTCCCATTTTTGAGTCAATTCCAGCATTTTACCCGCTTCATATATGGTTCCGGTTATCATAGTATACCTCCCTGTATTCCAAACGGTAAATCCTTTTACCTAAATGTTCTTATCGTATATATCGGCAAAAAAATTGAAATCATTAAGATGAAATATTCTCCTTGCACATACTCTCCGCCTTTTTTAAGTTTTCCTCTTCTGTAGCATTTTCAACACGCTTCTGATGCTCTTCCCTCATCGCTTCGCGTACTTCATCCATAATGTCATCCACTTCCGAAAGCAGCTTATCCCATTCTTTCTCCGTAAAAGAACTGCCACCAATCTGAAATGTTTCTTCCGTGTCACCGTTCTTTACCTTCTCATAGATTTCATTTTTTCTGTCGCTGATCATCTTCCAATAATCGATAGGCTCTGCTTTTTCGTTGGACGCAAGAGAAGCTTCACTCCACTTTTTTAGATTATCAATGATGTTCTCACACTCCATACCCTGTTTGTATGTCTGTGGATTGCACATAAAACTTCCCTTCGCATTTTCAAGAATTCCTGTCCAATCCCGCTTTGTTGTCCACGCAGCATCTTCGTCATAAATACCATTGCAATATCCATTGTATTCTGCCTGCGAAGCATACGCTGTCATCTTGTTAAAGGACTTCATTCCCCTATTTTGAATGAGTCCTTTATCCTCCATATAAGACATCAACGCAAACATTTCCATTTTGGTAGCATTGCGCGGATCCACATCATTGACATGAATCTCACAATCTCCCACCTTAATAACGGGATCCTGCGCTGTAGAAGAATCCGCATATGTAGCTACATAGCCTTGGTTTCCGACAGTTGTAAGACCGAGTGGCTTTTTATTACCTGCCGTTTCTTGTGATGTTGTAGCATTATTTCTTAATTCAAATTCCGTAACAGAAGAACCATTCCCTCTTTCCTGATTCTGTACTGCATAATCTTGTTTATAATATGAATCTACTCCGTTTATACCCATAATAATCCTTTCTGCAATCCTTCTGTCAGTCCGGATTGCACCGCTCCCCCAAAGGACCAAGCGGTATATATTTTCTACATAAAAACAGCGCCTATTTTCACTTTCAATCCTTTGAAAACAGACGCTGTCCTTAGCTTATTATATATATCGGCTGGGAATTTATCTTTCTTAATAATATCCGACTTAATTTATATAAGACTATTCTTGAAATGTTTCTTATTCTTATCTCCATTTTTATTATGAAATATGTAACACTTAGAAAAACTCTCTTGACGCCATCAATCAAATCATATACATAATTTTATAAGAAATGGGCTTTACGACCATACCGTTTTTACTCAGGCGGGCTATTAGTTTCTTTTTTGTTCTTAAATAATCATACAATGCATGGTTTTGAACATCTATCAATATAACAAAGCCGAGAGAATTTCACTCCTCTCGGCTCTATACTTTTCTACTTCCTCAAAATCCCCATAATCCACTCAGGCTCAGGTGCCTTCATATCCTTATGCATTGCCATCTCCTCCATAATACCCTGTACGGTTGCCCAGAAGCACATAGATAAAAGCAACGCATCTCCTTCGCGGAATACTCCTGATTCCTGCCCTTTCTCAATTATCGTAGCAGATTCTTCTATGGTATTTACGGACAGCGCAATCTTTCTCGCTCCTTCGGGCATCCCAACCCTTCTTGCCTGCCCCATAAGAATAAACATGTTAAAAACCCAGGGCTGACTTTTCGAAAAATCAAAGAGTCTTTTTAAGAATTCCGTAAAATAAATCTCCGGCGGAATTTCAGGCATTTTATCCGCAAATTTCGTTGCACCGGCACCCATTTTAACCAGTTCAAGCAAAAGTTCTTCCTTGGACTCAAAGTAATGAAACATAAGTCCCGTACTCATAGGAACTGCTGCCGCGATGTCCGTAATCTTGGTTTCATAGTAGCCTTGATTTACAAAAAGGTTCAATGCCGTCATTAAAATTGCTTTTCTTCTTTCTTCCTTCTGCTCTTTTCTGGTCATAACTGTCCTCTTTTATTTTTTATAACTATTCAGGCTTTCGCCAAACAGTTACTATATCTCAATGCTTTTTCTCTGCTTCTTAAGAATTCTCTGGATTGCAAATTTGCCGCTTGCCACCGCAACGGGAAGACCGCCGGGAGAATTAGTCCACTGACCGGCAACATACAAGTTCTTAATACCTTTCAACTGCCCCTTCATCTTAATCTGCTTACCCATAGGCGTTGTAACAAAACTCATATAGCTTCCATGATATGCATTGCAATATCTCTCGTAAGTAAGCGGTGTCCACGCATCCAAAAACTCCATCTTGCCTGCATATTCAGGAAACGCCTTTTCAATGCGAAGTTTTACTTCTTTCACAAGTTTTTCTTTGGTTGCCTTATATTCCTCAGGAGATAAACTCTTCCAGAATTCATAATCCTCGTCAGTCTGAGTAATGCAGGTCTGAATTACGGTTTTACCATCTTTTATAAAAACAGGATCATATCCGTAAGATTTCACATACATTCGCTCGAAACTTCTTTGACCTACACAAAGCGGATCCATATCGATAAATATGGTCTCACCCTCATTCGGTAAAAGTTCTACCGCAAATGCTACCTGAAATCCGCTGGTCGCGGGATATGCCTTGGGCGAATCATACGCTTCTCGTAATTCCTTCGGCATATATTCCTTGGGAAGTAATTTATTGAACAACAAATGCGTATCTACAGTCGGTATCACATAATCGCCTTCGATAAAAGTGCCGTCCTCAAGTTCAATGCCTGTAGCTTTTTTCTTGGCAATATTTATTTTCTTAACGCCTTTATTATAGCAAATTTTACCGCCCATGTCTTTATATTTTTTCTCCATGCGCAAAGACATCTGAAGAGATGCTCCCATAGGTATATTTCCGTTTCCGTCTGCCATTGTGGCATAAGAAACCAGGAAAGAATAAGTACAGTAGGATTTAGGCAGATAATCGCACATCAAATGCTGAAGTAAAGGATGCTTAAATCTTTTGCTGTATTCCTCAAGGGATATTTCACCGAATTCCTTCATCACCTTGGGAAAATCCATCATAGTCTTACCCATATTGATGTAATCCTTAACACCCCACATTTCCATGGGCTTCTTTGCCGGGAACAGACACTGCTTGGAATATTCCACATACTGAATAAACTTCTTAATCTCTTCTTCATCTTCAGGCGACAACGCAATCAATTCTTCCTGCGTACGCTTTAAATCATTCCAAAGAGTCACCTTCTGCTCCTTATATGTAGATGTATAGAAAGAATTTATGGGTGCATATTCCATCTCGTCATCCAGAGCCCCAACAGTCTTCCAAACATCATAAAGTTCTGTATCTTTTTTAGTTCCTGTCAGCCAATGAATGCAGTTATCAATGTGATATCCTTTACGGTTCCATCCTATACATTCGCCTCCGGGAATGGCATTCTTTTCATAAATTTCTGCCTCAAAACCTGCACGCAGTGCATAAATTCCTGCTGAAAATCCTGCAATGCCGCCACCAATGATAATTACTTTTTCTTTTTTGTTGTTTTTCATTTTGTTTGTCTCCTTTATTTCACATCACATTATTGAATTTATTTTCATTGAATCTGTATTCAATATAATTCAGTAAAATGTATTTGTCAATAGTTTTTATAAAAAATATGTAAAACACCTATCCATTTGCTTTGTGAGCATTCCCAATATAAAAAAGACAGAGAAGCTGTCTTCTCTGTCTTTCCTCTTCTTTATATTATTCTCTACTTCGCTTCTTTAAAAGTACCGCAGGCTGTTCCGGCACTGTTCATAGCTCCGTTACTTAAAATATCAACCTTCTTGGCTACGCATTTGTAATTATTGTTATACATGCACTTAACCGCTTCGCAATCAATGCTGATGGTTGCACTGGGATGCTTGGTTGTATTGGTATACGAATCCGCTTTTACAGGTACATAACTTTCGCAACAGGTTGCGTCCGTAGTATCTGCATGCTTACCGCCAACCATGATATCACCTTTACAGCAATAGTGGTCCTTATTATAGGTACATGTTTCCGCTTTACAACTTAATTCTGCCATGGCAAAACCTCCTTAAAATGTTTTCAGGTTTAGTTTTACCATGGCAGATTATTTTTATACATTTTAAATTTTTATCGCAAAAAAACGAGGATTTTATTTCTGCTCTTCCACAGTTACTTTGCGGATTTCTTTGGTTCTGATTTCTTCGCAGATATCTTTGATGAAGTCAGCCAAATCCTTCTGGCCTTCATCACCTGCAAAACGGCTTCTTACAGATACCTTGCCCTGCTCTTCTTCCTGCTGTCCCACAACAAGCATGTAAGGCACTCTTGCCATTCTGGTTTCACGAATCTTGTAACCGATTTTTTCGGAACGGTTGTCGATGGTTGCAAGAATACCGTTCTTCTTAAGCTCTTTTAACACCTTGTCAGCGTAATCAGCATACTTCTCGGAAATAGGAAGTACACGAACCTGCTCGGGGCAAAGCCATGTAGGGAACTTACCTGCATATTTTTCAATTAACCATGCAAGAGTTCTCTCATAACATCCCATAGATGTTCTGTGGATGATATAAGGACGAACCTTGTCACCATTCTGATCAATGTAGTACATATCAAACTGTTCCGCAAGGAGAGCATCCCACTGAATGGTAATCATAGTATCTTCTTTACCATAAACATTCTTGGTATTGATATCAACCTTGGGACCGTAGAAAGCAGCTTCTCCCACATCCTCTGTAAAAGGAATTCCCAATTCATTTAAAATGTCGCGGATATGCTGTTCTGTTTCTTCCCAAACTTCGGGTTCACCAATATATTTTTCACGATTGTCGGGATCCCACTTAGACAAGTGATAAGTTACATCTTCTTCAACGCCGAGAGTTGTTAAGCAATGTTTTGCGAGAGCAAGACAGTTCTTAAACTCTTCTACCATCTGGTCGGGTCTTACGATTAAGTGACCTTCTGAAATCGTGAACTGACGAACACGGGTAAGTCCGTGCATTTCGCCGGAATCTTCGTTTCTGAATAAGGTTGATGTCTCACCGTAACGGATGGGAAGGTCACGATATGACTTCTGTCCTGCCTTAAATACATAGTACTGGAAAGGACATGTCATGGGACGAAGAGCAAATACTTCTTTATCCTTGTCTTCATCACCCATTACAAACATACCTTCTTTGTAATGATCCCAGTGACCGGAAATTTTATATAAATCACTCTTTGCCATAAGAGGAGTCTTGGTACGCACATAGCCCCACTCATTATCCTCTAAATCTTCAATCCAACGCTGCATGGTCTGAATCATCTTAGCGCCCTTGGGCATTAAAAGAGGAAGACCCTGACCGATTACGTCAACAGTGGTAAAAAGTTCCATCTCGCGACCGATTTTGTTATGGTCTCTGTTCTTAATATCTTCCAAATAAGCAAGGTAATCTTCCAACTCTTCTTTCTTTGCAAAAGATGTACCATAGATTCTCTGCAACATAGCGTTGTCAGAGTTTCCGCGCCAATATGCTCCGGAAGAAGAAATAAGCTTAAATGCCTTGATTGTCTTGGTGCTCATTAAGTGAGGACCTGCACAGAGGTCTGTAAAATCACCCTGGCTGTAGAAGGAAATCTCTGCATCTTCGGGAAGATCTCTGATTAACTCAACCTTGTAAGGTTCGTTACGGTCTTCCATAAACTTGATTGCTTCGTCTCTGCCTAATGTAAAGCGTTCCAAAGCTTTGCCTTCTTTGATGATTTTCTTCATTTCGGCTTCAATTTTATCAAGATCGTCTCTTGAGAAAGCCGCATGATCGAAATCATAATAAAATCCGTTGTCAATAGAAGGTCCGATGGTAAGCTTTGCTTCCGGGAACAATCTCTTAACCGCTTCTGCCATAACATGAGCGGTTGTATGACGATAAACCGCAAGGCCCTTGGGATCGTTTGCTGTTAAAATATTCAACTCGCAATCGCTGTCGATAACGGTTCTTAAATCCTTCACTTCACCGTTTACTTCGCCGGCACAAGCCGCTCTTGCCAAACCTTCGCTGATATCCTTGGCAATATCAATCACAGACATTGCCTGACTGTATTCTTTGACGCTTCCGTCTTTTAAAGTAATTTTCATATTTCTTTCCGCCTTTCTATGCAATACATTCTCCCCCGTATTGCTTACTCCATTCTATCTGCGAGCAACTGCTCTTCAACAATCCGCGCCGCACTTGCCACAAGGCGTGTGCAGGGACGGGACTGATAATATTCCTTGGTACGCTCCGACGGTACTGCGCTTTTTTCTTTTGAGAGAATCCCCAAAAGTTCACGACAGATAATACTTCCGTTTTCTTCGGTAAAACTATCGCTAAGGGCTCGTACCGTCTCATAAGTTCGCCCCTGAGCCGCTTTATCCAACGGATCTGTATTTCCTTCTTTTAAGCCTTCCAACAGTGCCATGGCCGATACGGTTCCGCACACTTCACGCATTCTTCCCATACCGCCACCCATGGGGCTTGCAAGCTTCAACGCATCTTCTTCGCTCATTCCGAACAAATCCGCATAGGTTGCAAAAACCGCCTGCGCACAGTTGTAGCCGCTTTCAAATTTTCTGACTGCTTCTTCTACTCTGCTTTTCATGGTAGTTCCTTTTGCATTGCTTAATGCATACATTTACAATTTTTATAAAAAGCGTGGACAAATGGTGGACAAAATCACCTGCCGCTTTATCACGAAAACCGATGCATCATGAATGCACCGGTTTTGTATGTTTATTTTTAATTACTTTCCACAGCACTTTTTGTACTTCTTTCCGCTGCCGCAAGGACAGGGATCGTTGGGATATACTTTGTCTTCTTTTACAACGGTTGTAGAAGACTTCTGCTCTTTGTAGAGTGCCTTTCTTGTAGCCTCATCAAAGATTTCTTCCCACTCAGGTAAGCCGTAAAGCCAATCTGCATCAGCGCCTACCATGTTCTTATACAAAAGTTCCTTATCGAAAGCAAGGCTTACTTCGGTATCCTCTTCCATAGTCTCAATGGGGTTGGGTGTCTTTAAACTGTCATTGATACCATCCAAGAAACCGGTCATGAACATTAAGTCGGTCTTATACTTGCCTGCAAGTTCTGAAACAGTTCCCTTTACTTCTTCATCGGGGTTGGCAAGTAACTGCTTGTAGATTTCTTTTTCCTTGATAAAATATTTGTTCCACAAGTTCTGTAACTGACCCTTGTTTGCTGTCTGGTTATATGCCTGTGCTCTCCATAATTCCAATAATAACATTTCTTAGTCCATCCTTTTTCTTTTATCTTTCCATAAAAAACGCGAGATAAAACCACGAGGCAATTCCCACGCCGTTTTTTAGTATATAACATTTTTTAAAATCTGAAAAGCCCCTTTTCACGATTGCCCTCGGTTTTTTTCTGTGATATACTGTGTTTTGAGCGGTTTTTATCGCAATTTTTTATAAAAGAGAGTGATTCCATGAAAAATAATTTAAAACGAATTATGGCATTGATTACTGTAATTTTAATTGTGTGCTTTGTCATTGCAACCTTTATCATTGCCTGCCTTGATTTTCCCAATAAGGAAACCGTGTTCTTCAGCTGCATGATCGGCTTGATTGTACTGCCGATTATCGGTTGGATTCTTATGTGGATATTCAGCACCATAACCGGCCGCAAAAATGTAGCGTCCTACCGCACCGAAGAAATGGAAGAAACCATGAGACAGGCGGATGAGATAAGATTTAAAAAGGCTCTGGAAGAAGGAGCTGCCGCAAGCGGGGAAGATGAGGAATAACAGCAAACCAAAAGCACCGCATAAAACGGTGCTTTTTATATTATCAAATTATATACCGCAAAATTATCTTCTAAAAAACACTATAACTCCATCGGGTTCACCACTGCCCCCTCCCAGAAGGAACATGCTCACAGCACCTACTACCAATAAGAATCCGAGAATATTAGCCAAGATATATTCAAGTGACTCTACAACATACTCCACAACATTCTCAACGACAAGCACAAGCGTTTCTATAAGTTCCGTAACAAAATTAACAAGCCAAACAACAGCCTCGACAATCCAAACAACAACCTCAATAATTAAGACAACCGCAGCAATTATAATTGCCAATGCAATTGCCAAAACAATACCGGATACAATTCCACCCAAAACAGTCGCAAAAAACTCTCCTATTCTCGTATCCGCATCGCATCCGCAAAATCTTACTATTGCCGCGCCCAATAAACTTCCCACAATTACTATGCCCAAAGCAATCTTTATAACCACCAAAAGAGTCGAATCAAACACTTCATTTTCTGCCCAATTTATAATAAAATTTGAAGCTGTAAAGAAAGCAAGAAAAACTACAACAAAAGGTAAAAGCGTTATAAAAAATTCTTTTATGTAATACATAATTGACGGCTTTTTCTCTTTGCTCTCTACGGTAGTTATACCCTTACAATCCCAACCAGCCATCATCTTCGATTTATCAATGTTATAATCCATCTTGTCATACCTCCTATGTTCTTATCTGTTTTGATTATACCACCTCATTTTTTTCATTGTCACTTTGTTCATTTTTCAACTTACTTCCCCTATTGGTTACAAATCGGGAAGTAAAATCCATATTTCGGGAAGTAAAATTTCATAAATACAACAAAAACCTCTGCAACAATGATGTTGCGGAGGTTTTCTTTAAAACACGGTTATAACAAAATCTTATAATTATCATAAGTTCGGTTTCCATACCGTTCTGCCGGCCATTCTCTTTTTAACTTTTCGATTGCAGCTTCATTTTGGAATGTATGAATTTTTCTAAAATATTTAATATCCATTCCCTGTTCCTTTAAATATTCCGGATAATAAAGCAACAAACTGCAGCATGCCCATGCACTTACCGAAGTCGTATAGGTTTCACAAGCGGCACTGTAGTACTCAATTGCTTTTGTATCGCTTGTAATCATGCTTGAACGATTTTTTATATTATATTCTTCTATGTAATCACTAAAATCCATGCATTCCGATGTTCTGGAATATATTATAAAGGTTCTTCTGTATATTTTTCCGGTTCGATAAAAATCCCCCAACTCATTAGAGCCTGTAGGATTGTGTTGCATATGTGCTTTCTGCATGTATTCCAAATAATTTTCCAAATGCTCTCTTCTTTTTGACGCATCTTCCGTAAATATTTTTTCAGCCTCAAGAAGTGCATAATTTGTAATACCATACATATAATCATCTTTTGCCGCGCTTAAAAAATATGTTTCTGCCGATTCAAGGTTAAACTCTTTTTTTATTTCGGTAATTCCCTCGATCTCTTCTTCGGACAGCAACATTGCTTTTCCAAGAATATTGGCGGAAGGCGGATGATTTTCATCCCGAAAATGATAAGAACCCCATGCATATTGAATCGCACGGCGAACACGCTCTTTTTCCGGAATGCCATCCAGTTCTTTTATATCGCGACAACATTCCAACGCTGTTCTTTTTCTTTTATAATTGAACAATATATATGCAAGGGACCATAAAGCCAACGGATGCGAAAAACTTGACATTTCATTTTCAACCAAGCCGGCAGCTTCTTTGTAGATATGGTACGCTTTCTCGATATTTTTCTCAATGCCTTCACCATATCCGTAGTAATACATGTCCCCCATTTCACTCAAAGCGAACATGTTTTTTTCTTCCGCAAGACTCAGAATGGCTTTTTGACTCTGTTTTGATGTCACGCCATACATCATCAACACTTTTTCATTAAAGTCTTTTAAATCTTTTTCATAATTGGCACCATAACAAAAATTGGGTAACAATTCTTTTTTTATCGCAAAATAAACAACTGCACAAAGATGATATGCAATATCGCCGCTGCTTGCCTTCATTTCAAAAAAAGATTGCATAATCTCACGGTCTTTTTTACTGTATTCTGCATATTCCCTTTTATCTTCATTGTTTTTTACATATTTTTTTGCATATATATAATCTGTGTCCAAAAGCTTAATCAATTGGTCGTTTAAATCCTTGTAATCATTTTTAGACAGAGATTTGGTTCCGTTAGAATAAAATTTTTTCAACGAATTTTCGCAGCGTTTTTTCAAATCGCCGACATTAATGTTTGTAAGATCTACACATTCGCAAAATTTACAAATTTTAGATAGATTTCCATCATCCAAATTGTCTTCACCTAACAGTTCTTGCATAAATGCACGCTGATTTTTCCATATCCTTTTGTTATCAACCGTTAGTTTGCCAATGTCCCCTATAAATCCTAATTTTAATTCATCATCAATTACAGAACCCACTTTTGTGAATCTCCCTCTTACTCATCCAAAACCGTAGTTGCGTACTCAATGGATACCACGCTGTCATTTTCAAAGATAAAGCGTAATTCCATGCCGCCGCTCTCGTATACATGCATTCCTGCGCTCTCGGTGTAATCGCTACCGTAAAGAGCAATTACATCAGCTTTGGACATGCCGATATATGCGCCCTCCTGTGTTGTCACAGTGTCATCCTTAAAATAAATGTAAGATACCAAATCCTCAGTTCCATTGGGGTAAGTTGATACTTCAAAGCTTCTGTATGTATAGATTTTATCCATACCTTCAAACGCACAGCTCTTTACTTCATAGTAGTGTAAGGGCTCGCCCAATTTATCCAAAAATTCCTTGGTATTCATATCCGGCGCAATGGTAACACCACCAAATTCAAACACAAAATCATCCAAAGAAGTATTGTTGGTCTGTACATTGGGAGTTCCTTCTCCCGTAGCATCCACATTACTCATAGTCTCTTTGTAATCACCAAGAATCGTCTCTGCATCCGATACCTTATCGTTTAAACCAACCACGGTATCCGCCGCATCCTCTGCTGTCTCGGAACAAGCGGTTAACATGGCCATCATAAGTACCGCTACTGTTGCCAACAAAATCTTTTTCATATTATTTCTCCTCCTCTAATGCTTCCAGTTCCTCTTTTTGTTCATAAAAGCGCTCAAGCTTTACTTCCCACTCCGCTGCCAAAGCTTCTTCACGCCGTCGGTCTTCCAGTCCGCATTCGGTAACCAGATATTCTCCGAAGTAATCCGTAAGCTTAACTGCACCGTATAAATTTAAGTGAAGTCCCGCATCATAAGTGTCTGTACTGTAATCCAGACCGATTTCTTCCGTACATTCCAGAAAGTTAATATATTTTAAGTTATGCTCTGCGGCATATTCTTCCACCTGTACATCCCACTCGTCATACCACTCAGGATAGAGGCTGGGCGCTTTGATTAAAACCAATTCTACACCCTTTTCTTCGCAAAGGGCAACCATTTTATCCATATAACTCCATGCGTTATCCCCAAAGGAATAATCACCCAATCGCCGTCCTTCCGGAATATATTCCACAGGCTCGATTCCCACCTGCATATAATATCCGTTATGACCTACCTTCTCAGCGCCGAAAAGATATGTAAAATCTTCTTTTTCCAATGCGCTCCATCGGTCATGATAGCGCAACAGCGGAAATACATATTCAATAAAATTCTCATCCTCCATCATGGATGCCTGAATGCTTCCCACTTTGGAAGGCGACCAACGCATACCGTCAATGGTCATACGGTTGTAGGCCTCTTTCTGAGGCTCATTGTATTGCAACGCCAACACATTAAAAACAATCACATCCGGTGTCTCGTAAGTAAGGGTCTCTTCCGCCAAATAATACGACTGCCAGATTAACTGTTGGGCACTGCCTCTGATGTAAGAATTGATGCCGTAATTCTCCCACAAGACTGCCGGCACGAAATTCTCATACACCTCACAGTCTCCGATGAATACCACATCAAAATCTTTATTTTCATCATAGTACTCACCGATTAAGGCACCTTCTTTTACTTCGCCCATATATTTGGGCATTACAAGCCGTTGCAACAAGCCAAGTATAACGATGATAAGCACAAGCCCTATCGCTACCGTGGCGAATATTTTGCCTCGGACATTTTTCTTTTCTTTCATACAAATCCTCTAAAACTGATTATAGATAAACTGACTGGCATCATAACCCATTCCGTAAGCCCCGAACAGTATCACGGCAATAAACATACCGCCAAACACCGCCATGGATACCCACATGGGTTTTGAGGCAATTTTATCTCTCACGCTGCCGCGTCTGCCCACAAGACTTACTGTCAGCAGAATCACGATTCCAATCAATAATACAATATAGTCATGAAGTCCCAATCCAAGATTCCAAATACCTGTGGATAAAACTTCACCTATATTCCAATCCGTAAACATACTTCCGAACATTCTAAAAGTCATAGGCACATCACGGTAACAGTCAAGCATACGCAAAGAACTCATCAGCAAAAAGGTTCTTCCGATCTGAAATGCCTTAAACCACATCTTCTCTTTTACCGCAAAACGATTATGGAACTTCTCGTATAAGGGTTCACACTCCTGCGACAACATGATAAAGAAGCAGTTTCCCAAGCCCCAGACAATGAAATTCCACGCTGCGCCGTGCCAGATACCGGTAACAAACCACACCGCAATGCTGGCGGCATATACCGGAACTCTTTTACCAACCTGTTCGCCCAGAAGCTTACGACTCCATTTAGACACTTTTAACATGGGTTTGCACACGGATATGGGATAAAAAAGATAATCCGTAAACCATGCGCCCAGTGAAATATGCCATCTGCGCCAGTATTCTTTGATTCCCTTTGAAAAATAGGGACGGTTGAAGTTCTCCTGCATCTTAATGCCAAGAACCTGCGCAATACCGATGGTAATATCGATACCTCCGGTAAAATCCGCATACAACTGCAATGCATAGAAAAGCATTCCCAAGAACACATAGAAACCGGTAAAACTCTCCGTATCTCCGATGATGGCATTGACACCGATTAACATTCTGTCCGCGATCACAAGCTTTTTAAAATAGCCCCACAGAATTCTCTGCAAGCCGAAACTTACCGTATGCCAATCAAACGCATGCTGCCCAAACAGCCCTTTTTCCAAGTCGTCGTAACGGCTGATAGGGCCTTGAATCAACTGAGGAAAGAAGGATACAAACAGGGCAAATTTTAACACATTCTTCTGCGCACCGTACTTGCCTCTGTGAATATCGATCAGATACCCCATACTTTGGAAAGTATAAAAGGATATACCCAAGGGCAGAATCAAATCCTGAAACGCCAGAACTTTGTCACTACCCGTCATTTCCAATACGCCGTTTATATTGGCAATCATAAAATTGGTATATTTTAACACTGCCAAAATTCCGAAATTCAGAACCAGGCATACTACCATAATTGCAAATCTTTTATTCTTTTGTTTTTCTTTATACGCCTTCTTCTCTTCCTTGGAAAGCTCAGCCTTATGTTCTGCCAGATATGCTTTCTGCCTGCTGTGGTTGCGATCGATTAAAAGCCCCGCACCGTATGTACTTAAGGTGGTGATTCCCATAAAAATAAAATACTCCCACCCCGCAAAGGCATAAAACACATAGCTTGCCACAAGCAAAAGCATCCATTGCGTCTTCTTCGGTATCACATAATACAGCACAAAGAGCACCAAAAGAAAAGCAAGAAAACGATAGGATGTAAAAAGCATCTTTTTATTCTTCCTCTAATTTTTCAATCAATGCATATAAGGCTTCCGCTGAGTTAAAATTCTCGGGAACAATGTATTCTGCGGAAATTACCACATCATATTCTTCATTGATTTCGGAAATCAGTGACACAATGTCAAAAGAATCCAAAATACCGTCATCAATTAATGTGGTACATTCTTCAAAATCAATTTCGGGATGTAAGTCCGATAAAATCTCCAATAATCTGTCCATAACAGCCTCCGTATATTTGTCTTTTTCGGTTTTATTTTTATCATGTAAAAATACACAATTGTTTTATGTATTTTACGCGAACTCATTATATGTGTTTTTATGCATCTTAGCAAGTCTGTTTCATTTCCTCATATCTTGCAAGCAATGCCTTACGGTCGATTTTACCGTTGGGCGTATATAACATTGCATCCAGACACTCCATATCATTGGGGAGCATATATCTGGGAAGTTTATCGCGAAGATCCTTAATTAATGTTGCCTTATCTTTGTCTCCCACATAGTACAAGACGATTTTTTCATCTGTCTTGGAGTATACGCAGGCACAGGTTTTAATTCCTGTCAAGGCATTTACATTGGCCTCGATTTCGCCCAACTCAATACGATGTCCCATGTGCTTAATCTGATAATCCTTGCGGGATACGAAAAGCAACTCTCCTGCTTCGTTTCTTGTTGCAATATCGCCTGTGCGATAAATAATCTCAGGATATGCGGTGTTCAAGGGATTCTGCACATAAGCTTCCTTTGTTTTCTCAGGGTTGTTATAGTATCCCAAAGTTACGGATGTACCACGGATACACAACTCACCGGTATCCGCCAAGCGGTTGTTTTCATCCAAAAGCAGAATCTCCGTATTTTTAAAAGGCCTTCCAATAGGAATACTTTCGCCTTCTTCAAAAAGACGCTCGGCTCTATAATAACAGCACATACCGGTGCCTTCCGTAGGACCGTAGAGGTTCACAAAATCAGCCTCCGGCAAAGTGGTTTTCCACAGGTTAAACTGTTTTATAGGGAAGACTTCGCTACCGAATGCAATGGTATGAAGATATTGAGGCACCACTTTCTCAAAAGTGTTCAAACTCGATATCATAGTCAATGCAGATACCACCCAGCATACGGTGTTGATTTTTTTCTCATTCAGAAATTCCACCAGTTTTAAAGGCATCATAAAAAGTCCCTTGGGAATCAAATATGTGGTGGCACCGAATTTTAAGGTAGGATACAGTTCTTTTAAGCAGGCATCAAAATACAAAGGTGTCTGATTACCGAATACGGTATTTTCATTAAATTTAAGCACATCACACAACTGCTCAATATAATCCAACACACTTCTGTGGCAGGCAGCCACGCCCTTGGGCACACCGGTAGAACCGGAAGTAAATACGATGTATATAGGATCCGTGTCAATGGCCTTATCGCGAATTTCCCGTAACGCTTCATCATCCGCCTGCAAATGTGCAATATCTTCATAAAGCACCGCTTTTGCCTGCGTTTCAAACTCTGCTGCCCTTTTGACGGTCTTCTCATCACAAATCATCAAACGGGGCTTTACATTATCAAGAATCAGATTGATTCGTGCCACCGGCATCTGTTCATCAATGGGCACATAAAAGCATCCGCCCTCAATGACACCAAAGAATGCCGTAATGGTTTTCGGGTGTTTATTCATAAAAACAATCACCGGCTCTTTATAAATGCCCTGCTTATGAAGATAGGTACCTATGGAGCGGGTCTGCTCATATACCTCTTTGAATGTTAAACCTTCCTTTTCATTGGCGAATGCCAATTTATCCGGACACTTTTTCACAATATCATCTAAGTAATCCAATACATGATTCTGCATGTCATCTTTCCTCTATATCAGTTTCAAATACTTTTCTTTCAATGTAGCGCATTCCAGTACGGCTTTTCTTGCCATAACTTCCAGCGTATCCAAATAACCTTCTTTTACCTGTCCGCTTCTTTTGGCCACCGACAGCTCCGTACATCCCAAAACAAGCACCTGCGCGCCCTGTTCCTTCAAATGCTTTTCTACTTCGGATAATTTATGGGCATCAATGCTTCCACCGGCTTTTACATCATCATAAATCATGCTCATCACAAGCTTTTGATGTGTTTCATCGGGAATGAAGGTTTTAATCCCCCGCTCCTCCAAAACATTCTGGAAAAGCTTTGTTTGCACCGTACCGTCCGTAGCAAGAATTCCCACTCGCTCTATGCCGGCTTCCTGTAAGCAGCTTGCGGTTTCTTCTATAGCGTGTATCATGGGCAAGCCGTCTTTTACGATTTCATCATAAAAGTAAAACGCCGTATTACAGGGCATGGCAAGCACCTCTGCCCCACGGTCTTCCAATTCCTTCTTTATGCCTCTGATGGTATCCACGGGACTGCCGGAGCTTTTACCCAGAATATAATCCGTCCTGTCGGGAATATTGGGCACACTTACGATATCCATAACAATATGCTCATCGTCTCTGGAAGCCTCTGTCATCTCAGTGACCAACTCCATAAAAAGAGCGGTTGCCAAAGGCCCCATTCCTCCGATTACGCCTAATTTTTTACTCATGTTCGTCTCCTTGTTGAGTTCTGCATTATCTTACAGATCAACTTTTATGGTTTAATGGGTTCCGTGCTTACTGCCGGGAACAGAGTGCGGTCATATACATGACTTCTTCGCACCGCCTCATTTTCGATCAACTGTGTCTCCGACCACATAAAAATAATGGTTTTATCTGCTCTGGGTGTGGCATCAAAATGATACCAGCCCTGTCCCGTATCCACCAGATTCCAGTAATGGCTGCTGGTAGTGGAATTACGCCACACATCAATATTGGGAATGCCGGCTCTGGTCAACAAGGCTTTGGCCACGCTGGCGTAGGTATAACAATCACCTTTTCGATATACAAATCCGTCATAGGCAGATTCCACCCAGTTTTCTTTCTGGGAATCACTGATAAAACCGATTTTCCAGCGGGTCCAATTATAAATCGCCTCCGCTTTCTGATAGTCCGTCATATCTTCCGTAATGATTTCCGCCAACACCTGATCCGCCAAGGCGTACATCGCCTCTAAACTTACCTCCTCATTACGCTCCGGCATAACCGTAAGCTTAATGTCATGGGTTGTAACGTTTCCTGCCGCATCCGTAGCGGTGTAAAATACATGATAAGTTCCCAAAGTATTCAAATCCACGGCGCTGTTATCGATCTGTACGGGAACCTCTCCGTCACAATTATCATAAGCACTGATACCGTTACGATAAGACACATTTTCGCCTATGCAAATGGATATATTACCGGTACCGATAATCACCGGAGCCTCCGTATCAGGAATCAAGGTTAACATCCCGGGCATTTCTGATTTGTTTCCTGCCGCATCTTCCGCAACAATCACAACCTCCTGCTGCCCTTCCAAGCTCCAATCGGGCTCTGCCCCATAATAAAATTTTACCTGGGTATCTTCCTCCACGGTCTCTATAAATTCCGCCGCTTCTACGGGATGCCCGATATAGCCTTCCGTTTCTTTTACGGTAAAAACAGGGGCTTTGGTATCCGTAATCTCCATATTTACCTTGCACACAAAACCGTCCGCTTTCAGCCACACCGGATATACGCCGATTTCATCAAAGTGCACATACTGTAAGCCAACGCCGGTATAAGAGATTTCGCCGGGTTTTACAAGAAACCACTCAGCCTTCGGTGTACCTTCGGAAGTATCCCATACATAAGTCTCGTTTACTTTCACTTTTAACACATACAATTCCGACTTTACCGTGGTTTCATTGCCGGAAGTATCCGTCAAAATAATATTTACATCCTGTAAACCGTAACCGCCGAAATCCGGCCGCTCTTCAAAGCGCGCCGTTACAGGTGTCACATCCTGTACATCTTTTATAAAAGCCTCAGCCTCGTAGGTTTCACCTACCGACATGTAAACCGCCACAGGCTCTGCCTTAGGAGCAACGGTATCCTCCACATGCAACAAACAGCTTCTGGTAAAACCGTCTGCGGTAATTCTTAACTCATATGTACCGGGTACTGTTGTATCGAATGCGGGACAATCTTCGGCAAAGAAGATTTCCTCCACTTCCCTTTTGATAAAATGCTCCGCCGTCACTACACTTCCGGCCTCTACTGTAATACTGCTGTGGGTCTTGCTGATGGTATACCAGACAAACCCGCCTGCCGCAAGATTGATGATCAACAAAATCACCACGGCAATCCAAACTCTTTTTTTCATAACTACTGCTATTCCTCTATTATTTCAGACAAACCGCCTTATTTCTAAAAGTACGGCATATTTCTGTTTTTATCCAAAAGTAAAATCCACTGCGTTGCACAACAGCGGATTTCAACTTTATCATTATACACCTTACGAAATATTTTACAATCTTGATTTTGCTTTGCGTTCAAACTCCTCCAACTGCTGAAGAACCTGATTCGCATACTGAGGATATGCATGTATCATATCTTTCAGTTTTGTCTGTGCATCTACCGCTATATCTTTGTTGTATTCCATCTGCTTACGAAGGCTCTGCCGCCGTTCCACCAGCCCGTGACGAATCTCTACCATTTCTTTGCGATCCACCAATGCCTCTGCCTGATGAAGCCAAATGTCCGGGTCCACAATGTGAAGCTTTCGCATATGCTGTAACAACTCATCGCGATAAAAAGTAATATCGTATTTGGTCTGTTCGAAGCGTTCTCTTTCCGCACGCTCCGAAACATATTTGTCCCACAACTCCTTTAATTCCTTGGAGCTTTCCACATTATATTTCATGTATAAATATTCCAATAAATTGGTATTGTTCACAAATCGGATTTTTACCGTGTTATGCATGTGAATCAATTTGCCGATGCTTTTTTCCACCTTGGAATATTCCTGCTGCATATCGATATTTTTTACAAAGAGAACGGTAAAAGCAATTGCTGCCGCTCCTGCTGTAAGGATATAGCCGATACGGGTATCCAGCTCAAAACCGAATTGAAGTATGGCAAGCATAATAACGCAGGTAACCGCTGCTACCACACAAATAAAAAATACGCCCTTGATATTGGCAAGCATGCCTTTTAATTCTGCTTTGCGGAAATAGTACGCCTGCTTCTCGCCCTCTATGCGTTTCATATCTTCTTTTACCAGCTTTCGGTACTCTTCGCCTTGTTTTAACTTCTCGTACCCTTCCGGCATTTCATCTTCCAGACGCTCCATCAAAGCATAGTCTTCATTGCTTAAAAGGTCCTCTCTTGCAGAATAATTACGAAACTCCCTTTCCAAACGCAATAATTTGGTAGCGCAATCCCGAATCGGGTTTTTTATATGCTCGGGAAGGCGGTCGATTTCTTCCGTATCGTTTAAGTATGCGGTAACGGAATCATATTCACGGTTTAACAGGTCGATTTCATCCGATGCCGCTTTCATCTGCTCCAAACAGCTTTCGATATAGCGCTCCCGCTGACTGTTGTCCGTGAAATTAGACACCTCGTAATACTGTGTCTCATCCACTTCCGTCGTATATTCAGTTTTGCCTTTTTTATCACCGAATAACTTCTTCCAAAAACCCATTCTGCTTCTCCGCTATTGTATACATCTGCGGTAATCCTCTTTCAATTCCGAAAGTGTCTTACCAACCCATTCTTCGTACTGCTTGCTTCCGCCGGAACGCTGTGTCTCCAATGTAGCATCCAATTCCGCACCGGGGCCTTCCTGCCACTTCACATTAGCCTCCTGCATAGCCGTCTCCAGCTTCAGCGTAATATTACTCATCTCAGCATCTTCGCTGATTGCTCGAATATACTCACCTTCGCTCATGCTGAAACGCAACGCAGCTGCGTAGTAATAATAATGTTCCTCTGCGCCGTCCAATTCATAAGCCTTGTAAAAGTCCTGCGCCGCCTGCTCCAAAAGAAACAGTCCCGCACGAGCCATGCCCATATTATGATAAATCTGCGCTTTTAACCCCACATCTTCGTCCGTGGTGTGTTTTAACACATTCTCATATTCGTTTAAGGCATGCACATAACGACCTTTGTGCAGGAAATAATCGCCTCTCTTACGGCTTCTCTCCGGGCCGTCTTCTCCATCTTCCGTTTCCAGCAATTCCAGGAAACGGTTTTGCTGTCCCGTACTGACAAAAGGAAACGCTTCCAGAAGAACTGCTGCCAACTGCTTCACATCCGCCTTCTTGCCCAAAAGCTTATTTATGCGTTCCGCCAGCGTTCTTGCTTCACACTCTTCGTCCAGCCACTCTGCCAATTCAGTTGTAAAGATATCTCTTTCCAGAAGTTCTGCATTCTCATATACGCAATAAACCAACTCTTCCGCAGAATAGATATTGCAACATATCTTTTCCAAAAAGAAGGGTTTATTTGCTTTTCTTCCGATACATCCGTATACTTTACCCACTTTTTCTTCCTTTCCCCGCTTTTACTGATATTGCAGGTCCATTTCTTCCGTCCACTCTTTCCCACTTGTGGGATATAACTCTCCAAAACCTAAATCCACGGCATGCAATGCCACTCCGGTTTCGGAAGTCATCTTGATACTGAGTTCTATTCTTGTCATGCGATTTGTCGATACCGGCAAACCTTTTAATTCAAAATCAGCCACAGCCGTCTGTCTGCTGTTTACATATTCCACAGTAATGGGAAGCACATCCGATTCATGCAGGATCACTTCCACCGTCGCCTGCGCTTCATACCAATGAGCTCCGGCTTCCACCAGCGGAATATTGATTTCCTTACCGGATTTAAAAGCCTGCACACCGATATTGCATCTTAAACGGTCCATACCGAAGTAGCGTATATTCTTCTCATAACCGGAAGGATTTGCCTTCTCTCTTGCCGCAAGGCAGGCACCCTTGCTAAAAAGGTTGTTACCCTTGAACACTCTTCTGTTTCTGCATAAAAACCGCAATGAAGCATTGCACCAGTCTTCGTAGAAACCTTCTCCGATTAAGAATATACCGGAGAAAACTCTGTTTTCGCATATTTCCGTTGCTATCTGCAACAATTTATTGTCTTTTTCCGTTTTGCTCAAATAACGGGGATCTTTTACCTTAAAATCAGGATACTCTTTCGCCTCCACCATGGCGATGCTGGGACTTGTAAAATGATTGCGTTCCAGACGATAACTCCACAAATTATCGTCTCCGGCATCAAATACCAGAATCTGATGGTTCTGCAATTCCGCATTCTGATACAGCATATAGAAGAATACACATTCTTCATATCCCGTAAAAGAAATACGCTCCGCATCCACTTTGAGGACGCTTACCGCCTCCTGCAACATACGAATGGTCTGCACATCCGCATTTCGCAATGCTATGGTTATATTGGAAATCTTTTCCGGTGTCTCCATAACCGGAAGCATACCCAGAGTCCTTTTTATAAAAAGGGCCAACAAATCCTTGGCATGATATTCTTCCCTGTCAATGGTTACGGTTCCGCCGCTGATAGCAGGTTCCAGAAAATCCGTTACCAAACTGCCGTCGCCTTCGTCGGAGCACTCTATGGCCGCATCACCGATTAACCACTGGCCGGTGCTTCTCTTTCTGCATAAAACCAAAGGCACATTATACTTTTCCTGTTCCTTGGATGTGCTGAAAGTTTCAGGATTATTGCCGTCAATGCGACAGAAACTCATCTGAACATAATCACTGCTCAAATCATAACCGATAACATAACGGTCTTTATTCATTTTTTCAAAAACATCTTTGATTTCCGTCAACATATGGCTACTCCTTGGAATATTTACTTCTTGGCAAATATTTCCCGAATCATAAAATCTTTCTTCATGTACTCTTTAATCGCCATGCCGCTGCTTTCACAGTCCTGCAATTCCTTACTGAGTACCGCTTCATTCAGCAATGAAAATCTCCAGCTGCCCGGATTCTTCTCATCCTCACTTCGCTGAATCATACTGCTCTGGGTCAACTGTTCCCGGTTACCGCTTTGTTCCGTAATGTAATACTGAACCGACTCACCGCAGAACAGGATAAAACTTTTTACAAAGATACCGCCGTAGAGATTACGCATCTCTTCCTTGCGATACTCCGTTTCGCCGCCGTTTTCTTTTTCGATGGCATAGTGGATGACCACCTTGCTTTCCGGCTCACCTCTGTACTCTACAAAAGTTCTGTCCGTAAGGGGCAGTACTTCCTTCATTTTTCCCGCAAAAGCAAGGAAGAAGGGGAAGCAATTACCCTTGGCAATTTCATCCGCCAACAGAGTACTAAGCACCTCTGTATTCCATGTGCTTTCATCGCTTTCGGACGCATTTTTTAACACCGCAAGCCGGCAGACTCTGTTCATTTTCTCACCTTCTGCCATAAAAGCGGTCAGGCGCTCAAACACTCTGTCTTCCGTAACGCACTGCTCTACGAAATAGTCGTAAGCACAACGGGTAAGAAATGCCTTCTCAATCTCGTGACTGCCGTTTTTCTTGATGTAAGCTTCATAAAGCTTCATCTTTTCGTTCATGTAAACACCGGCAAACATGGACTGTACAAGAAGTCTTTCCAACAAGCTGTAATTATCTACCACGAAGCTTTCACTGTTGCGAAGCAAGCCTCGTAATTCACGAATGCTGCCTTCAAAATAACGCACCAGATATGACAGAATATTCTCATCATAACGGTTATTACGGTACACATAGGAGCAAAGCTCCAGCATATTTTCATCTTCTTCAAAATCCCTGCGTTCCAAAAGTCTGCTGCAAAGACGCAGTACGGTTTTGGTTTCCATATGCTCCGCACCGAATTCGCACACCCACTCAAAGGCCGCATCATACATGCCTCTTGCCACAAGAATGTGTACCAAATCCGCCCGTTCCACTGCGCTGAGTTTGTCAGGCTCCAACTGTAAAAGCAACTCATCCAATTCACGGATATAGTCTCTGTCGAAATAGAATTTTACCAGAGCCACCAGCAATTCATTGTAGTAGGCTGTGGTAATATCTTCCGACCGTAAAAGTCTTGCATAGGCGTACACATTCAAATCCGTAATGCTTATGTAATTTCTTTTATCTTCACAATAATACAGAATCACGCCGTTGTTTTCCTGTACCATAGGGAATATTGTTTTAAAAAGTTCATCGGTAAACAATATAGGCGCCGGTTTCATAAATTCATTGGGCACATATCTGTTTCCCACCGCATCTTCGAACAAAAGCTTATAAAACGCACTGTAAATGGGCACATAGGCTTTGCCTGCATCCACGGGATAACTTTCTTCACCCCTCAGATGCTCATGCACCACCACAACTTTAACCACTTCCGGATTGTCCACAACCACCTCATGCATAAAAATCACAGGTGCCGCATCATTGGCAAATTTTACATCCATAACGGTCGGAACCAGAACTTTACGATACAACTTAATCAAGTGATCGTTTATATGCCCCAGCTCAATCTGTTCACGGACGAAATCTTCCAAATGCTCCGTATAAGAAAGTGCAATTTCAGGAAAACTTCCCCGATGCTCCAACACATTGGCATACAAAAAGGCTCTGCGCTCGTAATCCAAATTGTTCTGATATGCAAAGTACATCATAACCATCTTGGGCAATTCGCCCTTGTAATTCAAATCGATGGACATAATGTAATATTCATATAATCTTGTTAAACGAAGGTCCAAATCAACGGCCTTGGCATACCATTCAAAAAACTCCGTTCCGATACAGTTCCCCTTCATCAGGTACGCACAGATTGCCTGTACCATTTCCTTGGTGGAACATTTATCATAGCAATATTTTAAAATGGCAAAAATACGGAAGTCATACTCTTTCTCTCTGCTTACCAAAAACTGCACACGCTCGGCAATTGCCTCGTTTAAAACATCATGCTTCATGGCAAACAAAAGAATGTTGATTTCATAGCTTTCCAACTTAATCAGCAAAGAAGGCTGTTTCCATAAAAGTTGCAAAGCCTCCACATACAGCACGGGGCTTATGGAGCCTCTGTCGTAGCGTTCCTCCAAAAACTCCCATTTTTTATCCTCATTGAAGAATAGATTCTTCTGAAGATACAACATCAACCAGGCAAGACGGAAGTTGTCCTGCTCGCGCTGGAACATCTTTTTCACTTTATGGGCAACTTTATCGGTATAACTTTCATCACGGTTTAAAAGAGTGGTCAGATAGAGGAAGTATCCGTATACTTCCGGCAACTGCTTTCCTGCCGCCATCTGCTCTTCCACTTTATTCAACACATAATCCGCATCCTGGGTCCTCTCCTGCGCCAAAAGGAGCTGTGCCTGATACAGGCCGGCAATAATGTTTTTGTCATCATCTCCGGACATTCTCTCCACGATGGGAGCAGACTTGGTAATCCACTCTGCAGTACCCTGCTTACCCAAACGGAAATCAATGTATTCACGGGTCATCTCTGCCGTAAGTTGCAGCCACTCAAACTCCACATTATCCCGAACGGGAAGTACTTGGTTCTCTGCAATCACGGGGATCTCCAATTTCTGTCTGGGAGTGGTAACAATCACTTTACCGTAATTTACACCCTGATGCATGTTATCCGGCTGCATATACACGGGAATACGGCATACATTGCCCAGAAAATCGTCTTCCGTATAAACGGCCTTTTCGATTCCCACAAAATAACCTTCCACGGCAACATCAAGAGCAACATAGCCCCAGCCGTCCTTGGTAATAATCAATTCCTTCATGACAATGTCATCCGGATTTTTCACACGAATTTCTTTTGTGTCGGTTTTATATGTAATGCGGCTTTTTTTCTTTACGGCCACAAGGAACTCGTCCAAATTCTGCTGATTTCCGGGTTTTGTACTTAACCCTCTGTAAATACTCTTATACCGGTCATCGTTTCCTTCCAGGATTTCCGCAAAATGTTTTGAATAATATAACTGCACCGCTTCTTCCCAATTGGTTTTGGCAAGATTTGCAAAATGAAACAGGTTGCGGATGTTTCCCATGGTGCTGTAAAGATAATGCTTCTCCTGCTTCACTTCAAATGCCAGAGTATACTCTCCTTTGTTGGAAATAATCTGAAATTCGCCTTTTACTTCATCTCCCGGCTCCATACCGGTGCTGTCGAAGCAATAGGTAATCTCCGCTTCTTCCCCTCTGAAAATAGGTGTAAGGCACTGCATACGCATGTTATTGGACAGAATATATCCCTCCATAGGCGTCTTGGAAATATTTTTAATTTGAAAAGTTCCCTCTCTCTGCTCTGCCTTGTCAAAAGTCATTTCGATGACATTGCAGGAAAAGTCCAGACTTCCCTTGTTATCTTCAAATGCATAATTCTCTTCCAGTACGGAAAGCACTGCTCTTTTCAAAACCTCACCTCTTTTCATCCGTATTTAGGCATAGTTCACCTATCCTAATTCAACTCATATATTATAGCACTATTTGTGGGTATAAAGCAACCAAACCTATAAAAAAATACTATATTTAGTGATTTTATTTTTTTATGAAGTTTTTCCGGCAAATACTTGATTTTCATGCGTCGCTATACTATAATAAAATCAAGAAAATGTAATAATGCGTGCAAACTATGCATAGGTTACGGGAAAGGGAGGCGAATCATATGAATATCGGCAGTTTATACAATGCTTCATCTATGTTTCAGAGTATGTACAATACCAATAACCATGGTTCGTCATCCATGGCTTCTTTGACAAGCAGCATTTTGGGTGGTTCCTCTTCCACTTCCGGTGTATACTCCGCATTATCCGATCGGGCGTTAATCCGCTCCGGAAGTTACGGCAAGCTTTTAGGTGCTTATTATGACAAGTACGGCGATGAAGATATCAAGAAGAACTCTTCTACCGACATTTTGGATAAGTTAAAAGCAAGCACCGTAAAAGAACCCACAGACAAAACCGTAGCCGAAACCGAAGACGGCAAGGTTGTGGAAAAGACAGAAGCTTCCGAGAAGAAAGAAAACGCTACTGCTGATACCGCAAGCAAGAGCACAGATGTGTTATCAGACATTATGAGAAGAAACCGTACCATCAGCTACACCAACATGGGCGGCGTTATTAAGAACATGACAGCACCTTCTTTCGATTACATCGTTTAATCATATTTTTACATAAAGTAAGACGCTTTGATTCATATCAAAGCGTCTTTTTGCATATCTTATGTCAAAGAAACATATGAGGTTTTTATGGATTCCTTGACTACACTAACAAGCACCGACAACGGCAGGCTTGTTTTCTTTGTTACAAGAGTATCTACCACAATTCCCATTCCAAATGCACAAATACAGGTTTACTCCATAGAAGAGCCGGATAACCTGCTTGATACACTTATTACCAACTCTTCCGGCCAGACAGAACCCATTACCCTTCCCACACCACCTTTGTCCTATTCTTTAAATCCCGAAAGCCCGCAGCCCTTCTCCCAATATCGTTTTATCATTCTGGCAGAAGGCTATGAACCCATTACCATTAACGGTTCCGAAATGCTTGCGGATGAAACCTCTATTCAGCCGGTGGCTTTGGTGCCGGTGCGTTTCGGTACCGGTGCGGGAACCATTAATATTCCCATACATACCTTGGTAGGCGACTATCCTTCCAAAACTCCGGAAGCCGAGATTAAGCCCGAAGCCGAAACCGGTGAAATCATTTTATCACGGGTTGTAATTCCCGAAACCATTATTGTGCATGATGGGGTTCCCGATGATAACACTGCACCCAATTACTATGTTCCGTACCGGGATTATATTAAAAATGTGGTGAGCAGCGAAATCTTTCCCACCTGGCCGGAAAGTACCATTTACGCCAACACTCTGGTGATTATGAGTTTTACCTTAAATCGCGTATATACGGAATGGTATAGAAACCGCGGCTACAATTTTACCATTACTTCTTCCACGGCATATGATCAGAAGTTTATTTACGGCAGAAATATCTACGCCAACATTGACCGTATTGTGGATTCTATTTTTAACAATTACTTATCCAGACCCGGCGTACGACAGCCGATTTTCACCTCATACTGCGACGGTAAAAGGGTCACCTGTCGCGGTTTAAGCCAATGGGGCTCTATGTATTTGGGGCAGGAAGGTTATTCTGCCATTGACATTATCCGCTACTACTACGGCAACGATATGTATATCAATTCGGCCGACCAAATTGACGGTGTACCCGCATCATGGCCCGGATATGACTTAACCATCGGTTCCAGAGGCAGTAAGGTGTTACAACTCCAGCAACAGCTCAATCGCATTAAAAGAAACTACCCTGCCCTCCCCGGTGTATCGGAAGACGGCATTTACGGTCCCGGTACAGCTGAGGCAGTTCGAAGTTTCCAACAGATTTTTAACTTGAATCCAACCGGTGTGACGGATTTTGCAACCTGGTATTCCATCTCCAATATTTATGTTGGCGTGACCGGAATATCGGAGCCATAAAAAAATAAAAGGGCAGATGCCCTTTTATTTTTTGCTCAACGCATATTATGCAGCTCTGTCATAGTCCTGCGCCAATGTACTGTAAGGTTCAATTTTATCTGCCAATGCAGGTTTACAGCCTCTTGTTATAATATATACCTTATCGTTGGGTATTTGCAGAATCGTTTCAGGCTGTTTACACACACGCTTACCGATGTACTCCGCCATATCATAATCATTACATCCCATAAAAATCCAATGGTCGCAATTATCCACAATTGATTTTACTTCACCGATTGTATACATAGCATTTAACTGAAAAACATTCTGTAAAATAATACTAACATAAATATCTCTGGAACGAATTACCGACATAATTCTGTCAAAATTGGCAATCTTGGCCGTTGCTGCAAAATCATCCATTATAATTCTTACCGGACACATTAATTTACCGTTTGGATTTGCATCCGCGATTCGATGAAGAACATGAAATGTCTGCGCATACACCAAATTTACAATTGTATCAAAAGACGCATCGGTATCACTCACATTCATAAATAAGGCTGTCTTTTCCTTTCCAAGAAGCTTGATATCAAAAACAGCTTTTTCACTCTTCTGTGGATCAAACAAATACTTGGCCTCTGCAAAATTAAATATCTGCAGAGCATCATCTACAAATCCTCTTACGGAAGAAAACATTTTTTCTGCCGGCATGTAGTTATTAATTTCTGTATATTTCTTCGCCGCCAGAGAATCGCTATTCTTCTTACACCATGTTGTAAACTCATCACTTTCCGTAAGCTGATTAAACTCTCTTGATAACTCAGCAACTTTGATTAAATTTCTATCTTTCAGTGGTAAACATTCCATACAGTATGCAATTAAAAATACCACAAAACTTGTTGCCAGATGATTCCAAATCGGTTCTTTGTCCGGACTGTTTTTTTCTGTCAGCATTGTTGCAATCGTTAAAACATCCTTTTCAATCAGTCCACCATCCTCATATCTGCCGATATAGTCCAACGGATTATATACGCAAGATGTTTTAGGATTAATAAAATTCATACAATAAACATTATAACCTTTCTTTTCAAGCTCTTCGGCAAACAATCGATATAATTGTCCTTTTGTATCCACAACCACAAGACTACTGTCAAGATTCTGGATATTCGGCACTACATAGCTTCCGGTTTTTCCCGCTCCGGATGAAGCGATGATTAAATCATTATTATTTAATCCTGTTATTTTTGTATCATTGGAAACATGTACATTCTTAGCAAGAATTCTGTTTCCGTATCTCTCTGTGTTACTATTTTTTATATTTGACATATTTTGTCCTCCTTTTTATTTAAATATTTTTTAGTTACGTAAAACTGCCCCTTGCATGCAAGGGGCAGTTTTTTCCTTTTCCTGCACAAACGGCACAACCCTAAGGTTGTGCCGTTTGTCTTTACTTTTTTATTTTTTGACACAAAAGATGAAATCTTTTGTGTCTGTTTTTATATTAAAAGAACTTTTAATGATGTGAAAACATTGTTAAAGGCTATCATGTTATTGTTATCCAAAAATCAAAGTAAGTAAACCATAAGCAATGGCAAAACCGATAATGAAAGAGATAACTCTAACAGTATTTCTAAGTTCTTTTAACATAATAATCACTCCTTTTCAAATTATAAAATTAAGGGTTAGTAGGTGTTGATAAAGTATCTGAAAAGATATCTTGTACAAAACTAATATATTTAGCATTTTCATGAAATGCAGGATTTGTACGATTGTTTTCAGCAATATAACAATTAGATGTTCCAAAGTATACAAATTCGGTATTTGTCATAGCCTCATAATGCGCAGGGGATGCAGCATATGCGCCTGCTCTAGGTATAGCATTACCTTCAGCACCGCTTAATGCTACATTAGTAGTATCTACATTATTTTCACTATAGTGATTACATCCAATCACAGCTTTATAGCTTCTAAGTTCATCGAGGTTTTCATGACACCAATCATGTGCATCCCAATTTTCTACACAGTTAATGTAACAACGCCAATTAGCAAAAGCTGCAAATTCAGCATCGTAAATAAGAGGTTCAACACCAGCATCTTCACGATATTCATTAACTTGTTCAAATTCTTTAGCCTGAAGTGCAGTCATAATTGTATTATACTGAAGTTTCACAGGCTTACCATCATTTCTTGTAACTGTGTTGACATTTTTTTCAGCTTCATAATTAAGCATATAATAGAAATAATAACCTTCATAATTATACTCAAATGAATCATAGAAAGAGTCATCACAGTTCATGAAATAAGCACCAATATTGAAGTTTGCAGAACCTTGACGACCTTCGTGAATACCTATAGTTTGGAAGTGTCTAAGTAATAATTCTTCGTCGTAATTATATTGAAGTGCTAACATAGGGAAAGACTCCATATAAAAATCAGCGTCGAATACTAAAGACCAATCACAAGCTGCTACATATTCTTCATATAAAGGACCGTAATCCCATGTTACATCATAAGGGTTCACTTCGTCAAATGTATGAACATAACAAATAGTTATATCATCCTGAACAGGAGCTCTGAGGCCGCATACTTCAGAAATAGCTTCTACTGAATTGAAATCATAAGTAACTTCAGGTACTTCTTCAACAACTTCATCAACAACTTCTTCGGTTGTAACTTCAGTTGTTTCTTCTTCTGTCTTTTCTTCGCTCACTTCCTCGGATACTTCCTCGCTTACTTCCTCGGATACTTCCTCGCTCACTTCCGAAGTCACGGCAACTTCATGCACAGGCTCACTGACCGACACTGTCACATTGCTTGAACCGGTATTGCCAATGCATCCGATAACGCACACTGTCATGATGATAGCCACGATGGAAATGTAAAATTTTTTCTTCATAGTAAAACCTCCTATTTTTGTTTTTTATTATTGAATTCTGTTTTCTTTTATTTTATTTCTTTTTGAAAATAGCCGGAATACCAATTCCGAATATCAGCATTCCCCATATACCGTTTATTCCCAACGCTTCTGCAATATAATATCCAATCAAAGCACAGACCAGGGAAAGTATACATTTCATAACCGCCTTAAAATTACAAATAATTGCAATTATACCAACAATAAACAATCCCGGCAACCCAAACAAAAATGTGGCTATAACACAGGCTATAATCCAAAGCCAAATACCGCCTCCCGATGATTCTGAATGCGAACGCGTCGATCTATAACTTGAAGAGGACGAACTGCTTGAAGTACTTTCAGATGAAAAATCATATTCCCATCTTTCTTTTTTAACCCATTCTTCACCGCCACAAGTCGGACATTGAAAACTACCTACGCCATTACAATCCGGACATTTTATATCGCCATATTCTCGCCACTCGTAATATTTTCCCTTTCCGGAACATCTTCTACATGTAATACGACCACGCACACATGTTCCACATCTTTCTTTATACTCAACCTTCCTTTGCATGATATAATTATCCCTTTCATAGTGATTAAACCTCTCTACTCCCAGTTTAATATTGTACCACTGTTTGACAGCCAACGCAACACTTTAAGTGTTGCGCAAAAACCCCTTGCGTGTGCAATTATAATTTACAATAAGTGTTGGAGGTTAACACAATATGATTAAAAATTTACCTACTCGATTAAAAGAGTTAAGAACTCAAAATAATTTATCCCAAAAAGATGTTGCCAATCTTTTAGATGTTTCTCCTTCCATCATTAGCGGATACGAAACCGGCGAAAGAACACCCAGTGTAGAGAATTTATTGGCACTGTCTTACTTGTACAAATGTAGCACAGATTATCTTTTGGGTAAAAGTACCGATGCACCTCCTATTGTTTTAGATACACAGCATTTAAGTGACGAACAAATCCGAGTTTTGCAAACACTTATTAACACAATGCGGCACGAATAGTATATAACTATCCATGCCGCTATTTTAATTTTTCATATAGGGGAATCATAAAAACTCACAGGTTATGAGCATATTTCTTCAAGTTGAAATTTAAGTTCCTTTATGCCCCAACGAATGCTTTCAAAACAATCAAGCACCTGTTGAGGCATTTTTTCAGCCTTTAAGCCTAAGACCAAGGTTGTAATCACATTGTCCAACTCATCCAAGCGATTACATACAATTATTATTTTATCTTCATATTTCTTTTGTTCGTCCATGTATTTTACCACTACCTTAATCGCTTAATTTATGCGAAACTTAGACAGTATTTCATCTGCCAAACCATTTTTTATGGCTGTTTCTGCATCGTAATAAGTATCTTCTTCTGTCTCCTCCTCTACCTCTTCTACACTTTTATCCGTATGCAATGCAATGATTTTCGCAAGCATATGTTTTATTTCATTTAATGTATCCAACTTCTGCTGTATCTCGTGGGGTTTGTTTCCACTTATCTCTGCCTTGCTAAATGACGGATCATGTATCATCAGCTTCGAGTGGGGCAACATCTGTCTTGTATCTCCTGCAAGAAACAGAATTGCTGCCATACTGGATGCCGAACCGATACATACGGTTCTGATGGGCGGTGTAATAAGAGACATGCAATCGTACAATGCCAAGCCACTCATCACATCACCACCGGGACTGTTGATGTATATCGTAATCTCTGCTTCACTATCCTCCATTTCCAAATACATCAACTGTTTAATAATACTGTTTACGCGCGTAGGCGTCACCTCCTCTTCTAAAAAAATCACTCGATTACGCAATAACTCATCTGTAATTGCAATCGGCTGTATTCCTCGTGCTGTTTCTAATATTATGTTTGCCATTTATCTCCTTTCTTTCAAACACATTTACTTATGTTTTTCTTTAAATTCTTTTCTCCTTTCTTTCAATTACAATTTCTTTTTTCTTATGATTTTTTAATTCCTTCCTCCTTTCTCTCAATTATAATTTCTTTTTTTCTTTTCTCTTATTTCTTCTCCCTTCACTTTTTCCTTAGACGGTATTCGGTGCGGTAGCACCGAATACCGTCCATTTAAATAAATAAAAATCTTAGTATAAAATAAAAATGAATTACTCTTTTACAATTATTTTTTACATACGGATATTTGTATTACAAAATTTGAATCTAAGTTTTTAAGAAAAAAATAATATGACTTGTTTTGAGATATGTTTTAGAAAACTAATAAATTTAGTCAATTCAAAAAAATACTACGCTTATTATATTTAATTATAAAAGCGTAGTATGTTATTATATATATATTATTATACTATTATATATTATATAT
>JAGAMF010000005.1 GCA_017624855.1 Lachnospiraceae bacterium | reverse complement strand
TATTATTATATTATATATTATATATATAAACAGTTTCGTAAAAATTATTTTAATTGACAGTTGCCTCACCGGCCTTGTCCTTCATCACAACCGGCAGCATCTCTACCCTTAATACTCATGTCGGAGTAAAAATTATATATTTCATTAAACAATTATGGGTTAGTAGGCGTTGACAAAGTATCGGTAAATGTGTCCTGGATAAAACTGATATAGTTTGATGTTTCCTGGAATGCCGGGTTAGTATGATTATTTTCACCAATATAATAATTAGATGTACCAAAATATACAAAATCAGTATTAACCATAGCCTCATAATGCGAAGGTGAACCTGCGTATGCTGCCGCCTTAGGTACAACCTTATAATACAAAGCGTTCAACCCTGCGGTATTTGCATCTACATTATTTTCACTATATCTCCCGCAACTGATAATTTTTATATACTCGCGAAGCTCATCTATATTTTCCTTACACCAATCATGTGCATCCCAATTTTCTACGCAGTTAATATAACAACGCCAATTAGAAAAAGCCGAAAATTCAGCATCGTAGATAAGAGGTTCAGCGCCAACTTCTTTACGATATTCATTAACTTGTGCAAGTTCTCTGGCCTGAAGTGCTGTCATAATCGTTTCATACTGAAGCTTTACAGGCTCACCATCATTTCTTGTGACTGTATTGATATCCTTTTCAGTTTCGTAATTAAGCATGTAATAAAGGTAATAACCTTCATAATTATGTTCAAATGAATCATATAAAGCATCATTACAATTCATAAAATATGCACCAATATTGAAGTCTGCAGAACCTTGACGACCTTCATGAATACCTACAGTCTGAAAATGTCTAAGTAATAATTCTTCGTCGTAATTATACTGAAGCACCAACATAGGAAAAGACTCCATATAAAAATCAGCGTCGAATACTAATGACCAATCACAAGCTGCTACATATTCTTCGTATTTAGAGCCGTAGTCCCAAATTACATCATAGGGATTCACCTCATCAAATGTATGTACATAACAAATAGACGAATCGTCCTGAACAGTTGCTCTGAGACCACATACTTTTGATATAGCCTCCACAGAATTGAATTCGTAAGTAATTTCTTCACTTACTTCCTCGGACTCTTCTTCTGTCTTTTCTTCGCTTACTTCCTCAGATACTTCTTCGGATACTTCTTCTGTCTTCTCCTCGCTTACTTCCTCGGATACTTCTTCTGTCTTCTCCTCGCTTACTTCCTCGGATACTTCTTCGCTTACTTCCGGAGTCACGACAACTTCATTCACAGGTTCCCCGACCGGCCCTGTTACATTGCTTGAACCGGGATTGCCAATGCATCCGATAACGCACACTGCCATGATAATAGCCATGATGGAAATGTTAATTTTTTTATTCATAAAATCTCCTTGTAAATTGTTGATTTTTCACATTGTCGAATTCTGTTTCTCTTGTTTTTTAGTCGAAAAAACAAACAAGTCTCCCCACTACAGTTCAGAATTATAGCACCATATCATAGCCGACGCAACGCTTAAAGTATCAGGGTGTTTTTAGAAAAATATTGATTTTTAAGCATAAAAAAATACTACGCCAATATGTTTTGTCATAAAAGCGTAGTATATTATCATGTTATATACATTGACAGTATCAGCATCTCTACCCTTCAAAATATACCGTCCACTCAACAGTATCTTTCAGCTTTAAATCCTTGTTTACGGTAGATTGCCCGCCAACCATTTCAATATACTTCCATGCAGTCGCCCTCCACTCCTCATAAGAGCATTCTGCATTCTCGCCGTCAGCATATCTTATAGTGATGTCATCGCCTTTACCATACTCAAGATTATCGTTGATATCTTCAATCCAAAACCGCTCAATATCCACATCTTCACCCTCTTCATCCAGGTAAAAATGTCGGAAATACAATTTATAATGCCCATCCTCATACTGCGGACCTTCGATTCCCCAATAGATATAGGTTCCATCTTGAAGCATATCGTATTCAAAAGAATGTCCCGATCCGATTGCCGCAAAATTAACCATTTCGTCTTTTTCATAATCATAGGCAAAGAAATACCATTGTCTGGGCTCACGAATTACCAAATCCACAATGCCGTTACCGTCTGCATCCGCCACTGTATACTCGGTGCGGTATTTCATCTTCTCTTCTCCGGTAGGAGTGGCGTAATAACGCATATTTTCATCATTGCTAACATATTCTTCATAAGCAAGTTTTGCTTTCTCATTGATTTGACTTAATTCCTCATCCGTAAAGGTATCTTCTTCCGTTTCCGTAACAACATCATATCCATAGGCTTTTGCGAAGCTTAAACGGATGTTGTCACTTACCGTATCCTTGTACTCCTCAGGCATATACATTGCCACTTCCGGCGGATAATAATCCGATGCAACAAAAGCCATATCCACCTTTTCATACCCCTGCATATACTCGCTCATCAAACGATTAAACTCACTGTATTTTACATCATCTTCGATTTGCTCATTATCTTCCGTAACACTGCCCACATAACAGGTATAATGCATCTCACCGTCCGTGCTTTCGGCATATCCCGCTCCGTATACAGGCTCGCTGCTTATGTTTTCCCCGTCAAAAGTACTCACATATATCTGAAACCAACCCCAGCTTGCCATCTGAACAACATCACAGGATAAAAAGCGCAAATTGCCCTCTTCGTTTTGATATACATCCACATAATAAGCCGGATAAAAAAGATTCGTTCCCGGAAAATCCTCACGGAACATATAATCCCTACTACCATTTATCATACCACAAGGCACCACTTCCCCATCTTTTACGGTATACACATAGGTGTACTCTTCTTTGTTATAAATCACTTCGGAAATAAGCATCTCAGGCTGTCCGTCCTGATTCAAATCCCCTATTTGCATAACCCATCTATTATCTGCCAAGTGATTTGCCTCAATCCCGGAATCCTCCAACCAGTTGTATTCCATGTAAGGTTTTATCTTTTCATCCCAGACAATGGTATCCAGTTTGGCAATATCCTCCGCGGTTCCCATGGGCGTAAGAATTTCTTCGTACACCGAAATCATATCTTCCACAAATTCCCGGTCTATGCCGGATTCTGCCTCTTGCGAAGCCCCTTCCTGCTCCTCGCTTATTTCTTCCGTTTCGCTAAGGCTCTCCTCCTGTATGCTGTCAGGTTGCACCGTCTCCGGATGATCCGACTCAGCCTTACATCCTGCAAGGCAAATTACCGTCAGCAGGCATAACATTGTTCCAACTGCAAATCCTCTTCTTCTCATATTTCTTCCCTCTTTTTACGACATTTTATATAATCTTTTACACATAAAAACATGTTGTTAGTCTTTATTGACTACTTTCTGTTTTTATATTAGTATTCCTTTGATACTTTGTCAATGGTTTTTAAAAATAATTCTTATTTTATCTTTAAATTACGGTATTCAGTCCATAAAAAATCATAAGATGGAAATATAAAAAAGTATTACATCTCCGTTCTGGAAATGTAATACTTTTAAGATCGTTCTTGTTTTATAGATGTTCCTGAATAGTGAATTCCGTTTATCAACGCTACCGGCTCCATCATTCTACTCTTATCTCAATTCCATTCTCTTCAATATCCCGAAAGGTTTCTTCATACACGCGATCAGCCGTCTCAACCGCAACAACCGCATTCCACACACCGTTTTCCTCATAAACCGCAACGGATATGTCCAGGCTTCTCATCTTCCATTGATTGGTTTTAAAAAAGTGTATTGTCAACTCCGTATCAATGCTTTCGCCATGAATCGGAATAATATAATCGTACATGCCGTAATTGCCTTTAATATGGCTGAATTTACCCGTTTCGCCCTTCGTTCTGTAGTTTAAGTTCAACGCTTCATCTAATTCATAATAACCGCTGACGGTTTCCGGCACATAAGATTCTCCTGCAACTTGTACGGCTACATCGCCCCACACCTTGGGTAGTAAAACATAGATAACCGCTAAAAGAACGGCAGAAAACAAAGTAATATAAAATATACGAAACAAAATTTTAAATATTTTTTTCATAAACTCAAACCCTTACATTGCATTACTATCCCACTGCAAAATCCCTTCTGCCGGTGGATTTTACTCTTACAGGTTCTTCAACATCTCGGTCATTTCGTCTAACCACTCGCCCTTGAACACTTCAATCATACCTGCGTCACAAGCCGCTGCAAGATTTGCATCCATGGGAATCTTGGCCACATTTTTAATACCGTATTCTGCAGCAATTTCCTCGATATGACTTTCGCCGTAGATGTAATGCTTTTCTTTACAGTTGGGGCATACAAAATATGACATATTCTCAACGATACCAAGTACGGGAATGCGCATTAAAGTTGCCATTTTTACCGCTTTCTCCACAATCATGGATACCAGTTCCTGAGGCGATGCCACGATGATGATTCCGTCTACGGGAAGAGACTGGAATACTGTCAGAGGCACATCGCCGGTTCCGGGAGGCATATCAACAAACAGATAATCCTTATCGCCCCAAAGAACATCGGTCCAGAACTGTTTTACAGTGCCTGCAATTACAGGGCCTCTCCAAATAACGGGATCTGTTTCGTCCGGCAACAAAAGATTAATGGACATAATATCAATATCTGTGGTTGTTTTTACGGGAACAATGCCCTCCTCATCGCCATAAGCCTTCTCGGTAAGGCCGAACACCTTAGGGATAGAAGGTCCGGTAATGTCTGCATCCAGAATACCGGTATTAAATCCCGCACGCTTCATGGATACTGCCAGCATGGATGTAACAAGTGACTTACCAACACCGCCCTTACCGCTGACAACACCGATTACTTTCTTAATATTTGCAGACTCATGGGGCTTTTCAAGAAAGCTCTTAGGGTCTCTTTCTGAACAATTTTCACTGCAACTTCCGCAGTCATGTGAACATTCTGCCATAACATCTATGCGTATTTAAAACACGCCCTCCTTTTTATAAAATATCTATTTAGGGCACAAACTCTGCTTTTTATAAAGATAAGTGCCTGACTTCAACTACTTATTCTAGCAGATTTATACCTTTTAAACAAGTGTACATAGGCTTTCTCTTGCCAAACAACCGATTACTCCGTTTCCGGCAAAGGCGCACTGTTAATCTCTGCCCAGAACGGAAGAAATCCCGACTTTACCGCCACTTTTTGCGACTGAATGTGGCTCTCCACAGTTCCGTAATAGGGGAGTTTTCCCCGCTTTAAAATTTCTCTTTTCAACAAAATCGTAATAAAAGGCCCAAGGTTTTGTCCCTTACTCTCCGGCATTACATCGATACCGATTTGCCACATAACTTCACTGTCCGCGCTGGCTCCTGCCATGCCAAGAATCTCTCCGTTTTGCAACACCGCTACTCCCAGAACATCCGGTGCATCCGGCAAAAAGGAATAGGCATGCGCGAAACGCTCATCACCGCGAAACTGCTCTATCTCTTCCTTCTCATACCACTTTACCTCATAAGACTTTTCCATCTCATTCAGTTCTTCTTCCGTCAGAAGCTCCCGGCCCAGAGGTAGGTAATAGTGGTGCAAATCTTCCAGGAAATACTTGTTTTGCAACAACAAATCATCCAGCCAATATAGATATTTATATTGTGACATCCATGCACCGTTTAAATTGGCAAAAGTCTCCCTGCATTCTTCCAGTATTTCTTCCTTGCCGGAGAAAATGCATTTTCCGTTTATGCATAAAACTTTCAGAATGGCATCATCCTTTTTGAATCGGCGACGCCCTTCCCGTAACTGCCTTATTGTATACTCATTATCCGTTGAATTCAGTTGTTCCAAACTGCAACAATAATCCTTCTGCATCTGCTCCCAAAACAATTCGCGAATTCGTTTGTTTTCTTCTGTTTTACTCATCTGTTCATTATTCCTTTATGCATATTATCTTAGACTACACATCACATAGTATATATTAATAACTCTATATTTTCCGCAAATATACAAATTCAATCAATTCATTATAGAATTTTTGTTCGGTACACAGGCTTCAATGGTTTTATGCTTCGTTTGAGGACCGTTTGTGAGTGTCGGCACTTAGTGAGAAATGAACACCGTTCATTTCGAACTTAGTGTCCGTTACATTCACAACCGAGCGAGAGCGCGTCCGAAAACGATCATAAAACCCATGAAGCCGTTCCCTCTTCACAACAATAAAAAAAACAGTATAATGAAGTTCCCTTTACCCAACTCATTCACTGCTTTTTTTATGTAAAAATAATTCATTTTGTAAAAGGTAATCTTTCCCGTAATCGCCTCTTACTAAGCATCTGCTTCGCAGATTTGTAACCGCCCAATGCATTATTACGGTAACGAATCACTCGTCTCAACTTGCTATCCCCATAGCAGAAAGCACTTCCCTTTTACTACACTCTGCATATCCACAGGTAACTTACCCCTAACTTATCCTGCGCATGTAGAATGTTTATCCCCATTCACTTTATATTGTTATTATAACTAATTTTTAGGATAAATCAATGATTTTTTTATCATTTTTGCACAAATTTAGCAGATTTTTGAACTTTTTTTCGTTTCATGTCAGATTTATGTCATTGGTAAGCCTTAAAAGTGGTATTTTTTCATATTTTTATATAAAATCAACACAGTGATTTTTACTTCGTTTTTACAATCGCCTGCGTCATGAGCCAGTCGCACCATGCCACATAATATTGTGCTTTTACATGGGCTTCGTCAGAGGAATAGTCTGTACTTAAATTGCCGTTTTCGTCATCAAACATGGGATTGATGTCAATATAAAAGCAGCTTTCGCCATCCGCTAATGCTTCAATCGCTTGATTAAACCGATTGATATTGTCGTTATTAAAATATTTGTCCGCCTCAGACTGCTTCTCGGTTACATGTAAATTGGCGCAAATGTAAATGACAGCCTCAGGCTGTGCCACGCGAATGGCCTCAATGAGCTCTGTATATTTTTTTACATTCTGCTCATAGTCATAGCCCAACTCATTGATTCCCAGCATAACATACACTTTGCCGTAAGAATTCTGTGCAAGAATATCTTCCAACTTCTGCTTGGTTTTGCCGGTTACCGCAATTTTACGATTCCATACTTTATATACGCTCATGCTGACATCCGCAAAGAAGTCAGCCTGCTCAAAATAACCGTATTCTTCAATACCCACCGTTCTGGAATCTCCGATGAATAACGCATCATCAAAGTATGCCGCATCCGTCGCTCCCACAACAAATGGAGGCTCCATCGTTTCTAAATAGCCCTCTAACGCCATATTTGCCCCATTTGAGGCATTCTCTGTACCTTCTGCAATAACTTGCCCATCTGCACCTTCTTCATTCAAAACAGGGCCGTTTAACAGCATTTCGTCAGAACCGTATTCTCCCACTCCGTTTAGAAGGGCACAGAATCCCTGAGTGTTTCTTATCACATATATCTGCTGCCACTGCATTTCTTCTTCAACCATGAATCCGCCGATTCCAACCATAGCCAAAAGCAGGAGCAACACATAAATGCCGTTTCGTTTTTGCTTTTGCATATCTATTACCTAAGCCAATGCTTTTATCCTTCCTTTGCAAGCCAATCCGCCCACTAGAATCTGAAATAGAGGAACGGATCGTTTAATCCCATGTACATACAATACAGGGATGCCGCCAAAATCAATATTAAAATAATTTTACCCATAAAATTCTTCCTGCATTTACGCCATATCCAATCGGGCAATTTGGTACATAAAAGAATTCCCGCAAGAAAATATGCGCCGTAAAGAGAAAGGTATTTTATATAATCTCCCGCAAATGCGCCGGAATAGTCCCCGCCAATCGGAAAAAGTCTGGAAGCATATACCATAAACTCATTCCAATCCGTCATGGCAAACACAAACCACATTAGAGGAATGACTGCCATAACATATATGTGGCCGACGAATCTGTATTTCTCCAAAAATTTACGGAACAGGAATTTTTCCAATACGATTAACACCCAGAGACCGAGTCCCCATATCAGGAAATTTAAGTTAATTCCGTGCCAGAGACCGGTTAAAAGCCACACCAAAAACAATTTGCATACCGTACGAAATCCGCCTTTGCGGTTTCCTCCCAAGGGAATGTACACATAATCCCGAAACCAGTTTCCCAGCGTCATATGCCATCTCCGGTAGAATTCCGACATAGTCACGGAACGGTAGGGATTGTCAAAATTCTTCGGATACCGAAATCCCATAACGGAGCCAAGGCCCATTGCCATCAAAGAATACCCATAAAAATCAAAGTAAATCTGCAGGGCAAAGGCAACAATGCCCATCCATGCCAACGGCGTGGAAATACTTTCATAGCCTATTGTTTTAATATTTAACCACAGACCACCGATACGGTTTGCAATCAACACTTTAAAACCAAGCCCGATTATAAATTGGCTGATGCCGCGGCTGATGTCCTCTTTGGCCACTCTTCGTTGCTTTAATTGGGGTTTTATCTGTCGGTATGTAATAATGGGACCCGCAATCAGCTGAGGGAACATACTGATATAGGCAGCATAATTCAGAAGAGAATCTTCCCGTTCCACAGACCGCCTTTTTACATCAAAAATATAGGACAGATTCTGGAAAGTAAAGAAACTGATTCCCACCGGCAAAATCACATCATCAATATGCACTTTAAACCACACAAGAGGGACAATATTAAAAATCAGTCCGATGGCCATAAGAATACCGTCTCTGAAACGACCGTACCCTAGGCATTTTCCGATGGAAAAATTAAGAATCACAGACAAAATCAAAAACACTATGTGCTCCGGGTGTTCCCACGAGCCATAGGCATAGAAAGCAAGACTCCCCAAAACAAGCACTGCATTCTTCCATGCTTTGGGAGCAATTGCATATATAATAAAAAAGATCGGCAAAAAGACCAATATAAATTCCAAACTGCTGAAAACCACTTTTATCACCCCGAAAAAACACACTCTATATGTTTAGACCTTTTACCCATTAAAAAGTTTCGGTCCGTACAAAAAGTTTTTTCGTTTTTTCACAAAATATATATAAACACCAACCGTGGCTTTTTACAAGTATATTTTTATACAAATTTTTATGAAAAAACACACCATTTTTCGGCAATAAAAAATACCTGTCGCATTCCGTAAAATACAACAGGTATATTTTATTCTACTGTGCCAAATCCAAATGTTGCACGGTTCCCACATTGCCGTTTTCGTATAAGAAAATGCCGGTGCTGCGGATAAAGCCTTTATCTCCATTATTGGCATCTTTTAATGCAAAATTTGTTGCCGCTTTTTGCAGACAGATAGCACCTACTCCTTTGTCTGCCAATGTATAAAGCGTGCTCTCGCCGTTTTCATCCCGGCACCAGATTTTTAACTTCTTCCATATCGCATCATTTTCGTCAATCCAGCCGTTGCCGTCATCATCGTATTCTGCCAAATCTCCGAACCCGTCTCCGGATTTCGGTCCAAACAACTCGCTTCCGTCATTGATTTTGCCGTCGTTATTTTTATCCAATGCAAGATAACCGCTACCGGACAAAAGATTGGATATTTCGTCTTTCTCTCCGTCAGCATCAATGTCGAAGAAAAACTTTTGATCGCTTAGCGCGGCAGCATTGCCGTCAAAATTAATGACCAAAGGATCACACACCCGCTGAAGCTGTGCTATGTCATATTCTTCCCGATAATATTCCCGGAAGCTTCTGCTCATGCCCAATTCCAGATTAAATGTAATCTCCCTGCCGTCCGCAGTGGTTACTTTTCCCTGAGACTTGTAGAGTACATTCTCGGTCTCTTCATAATAGCCTTCACTGACGAAAGTCGCCTGTTTCATGGGCATAAATTCCAAAGTCGCACTCTGCGCGGTGGTTTCGGCATTTAAACCTCTCGCAAACATATCCTCTTCATAGATATTCCGCCCCCGTTCACCGAACAAAAGCATAAAAATATACTGGGTGGAATAATAATGAAATTGTGCTGCGGTATCATAATTAGCCTCTCGAATCTGTAACTTACTTTGGTGCAAACCGGAAAGCCTCTCGTCCCAAACCGACGCATTCCGCGCCTTTTCCTTCTTTGCGGTTTTTTCGGTCTCTTCTTCACTTTCCTGCGTCTCCACCTCTCCCTGAGACAGATATGTATCGTTTTTGGTTCGTTCCCTGCTGTAATCCTGCAACATGAAACGATTATTCTGTGTTCTCGAAGATTGATATCTTCGGGCGGACTCCATTCCTATTACGCTTGATTCTATTCGCAATATTCATTTCCTTTCTAATGAGTCACTGCCTTATTTCTCTCCCTCCTTGTCTGAATATAAAACAAAAACAGTACGATTCGAAAGATTCCTTCTTTCTTATCGTACCATCCGTGGTGACTTACTAAATATTTCCGGCCTTTAATATTCGTATATTTTATATCGGTTATTTTTATAAAAAATTAAGCCCCGACATATAAAATATCGGGGCTTGTTTTATGTTTGCCATTTGTCCGTTTTATACGGGTGTAAGTAACCTTACTCCTGAGTAATGGTACTGTGGATGTGCTGAATGGAATCCACGGCAATCTTACCGTTTTTCTTAACAGCCGCAATACCCGCAGCACTTGCCTTAGCAGCAGCCATAGTGGTGATGTAAGGAACTTTGTGCTTAATTGCTGACTTACGCACATAGCTGTCGTCAAATACTTTTTCCTTGCCTGCAGGGGTATTGATAATCAACTGAATCTGCTTATTGGTAATGGCATCTACAATGTTGGGTCTGCCTTCCTGCATCTTATTAATCTTCTCTGCGGGAATACCGTTAGCCACAATCAAATCATAGGTAGATCCGGTTGCAATAATCTTAAATCCGCACTCGTGGAATGCCTTAGCAACTTCGGGAACCTCAGGCTTATCCTGACGGTTAACACTGATTAAAACAGTTCCTTCCAAAGGAAGAGGATTCTGTGTAGCTTCCTGAGCCTTGTAATATGCCTCACCAAAGTCTGACGCAATACCGAGAACTTCACCGGTAGAACGCATTTCGGGTCCTAACAAGGGATCAACTTCCGAGAACATATTGAAGGGGAATACCGCTTCCTTAACACCGAAGTAATCGTACTTGCTTTCTTTTAACTCAGGTACGGGTGAAGGTTTGCCGGTTAATTCGCTTGTAATAATATGTGTTGCGAGTTTTACCATCTGGATGTTACATACCTTGGAAACCAAAGGCACGGTTCTGGATGCACGAGGATTTGCCTCAAGTACATAAACCACATCATCCTCAATTGCGTACTGCATGTTCATTAAACCGCGAACATTCATTTCAACCGCAATCTTCTTGGTATATTCTTTAATCTTTTCAAGGTTCTTCTCTGAAATATGCATAGAAGGAAGGATACAAGCCGAGTCACCGGAGTGAACACCCGCAAGCTCGATATGCTCCATAACAGCAGGTACAAATGCGTGTGTACCGTCACTGATTGCATCTGCTTCACATTCCATAGCATTCTTTAAGAAACGGTCAATAAGGATAGGTCTGTCGGGAGTTACACCTACTGCCGCAGCCATGTAACTCTTAAGGCTTTCCTGATCGTAAACCACTTCCATACCACGGCCGCCCAATACGAAGGAAGGACGAACCATTACGGGGTAACCGATTCTTTCTGCAATTTCTACCGCATCATCAACAGTTACTGCCATTCCTGCCTCAGGCATGGGAATTTCCAGTTTTTCCATCATGGCACGGAACAAATCTCTGTCTTCTGCCATATCAATAACGGCAGGTGCTGTACCGAGAATTTTAACACCGTTTCTTTCAAGGTCATCTGCCAGGTTAAGAGGTGTCTGACCACCGAACTGAGCAATAACACCAACGGGTTTTTCTTTTTCATAAATACTGAGAACATCTTCCAATGTAAGAGGCTCAAAGTATAATTTATCAGATGTATCATAGTCTGTTGATACGGTTTCGGGATTACAGTTTACAATGATGGTCTGGAATCCCAAATCACGCAATGCGAATGCCGCATGTACACAACAATAGTCAAATTCGATACCCTGTCCGATACGATTGGGACCACCGCCGAGAATCATAATCTTGGGCTTCTCTTCGTTGGTCTTGCTGTAATCAGGGGCGTTGTATGTTGAATAGAAGTATTCTCTGTCTTCTGTACCGCTTACATGCACGCCTTCCCAAGCCTGGGTAATACCGTAAGACTTTCTTGCATTACGAATATCATCCTCGGGCACTGCAAGAATCTGGCTTAAATATTTATCTGAGAAACCATTCTTCTTAGCCTGCTCCAATGCTTCCTTGGAAGGAACTTCGCCCTTATTCTGCATAAGTGCTTCTTCTTCATCCACCAATTCTTTCATCTGCTCTAAGAAGTAATGCTTAATCTTGGTAAGCTGGTATAACTCTTCCACAGTTGCACCTTTACGAAGAGCTTCGTACATAATGAACTGTCTCTCACTGGAAGGTGTATGGAGCATTTCGATTAACTGCTCCTTGGTTTTTTCATGGAAGTTCTTAGCAAAGCCAAGTCCGTAACGGCCTGTTTCCAAGCTGCGGATTGCCTTCTGGAATGCTTCTTTGTAAGTTTTACCGATACTCATAACCTCACCAACGGCACGCATCTGAGTACCTAACTTATCTTCTGCACCTTTGAACTTCTCAAATGCCCAACGGGCAAACTTAATTACAATATAATCTCCGCCGGGAACATACTTGTCCAATGTACCGTACTTACCGCAAGGAATTTCATCCAAAGTAAGTCCGGAAGCCAGCATTGCGGATACAAGGGCAATGGGGAAACCTGTTGCCTTGGATGCAAGTGCTGAAGAACGGGATGTTCTGGGGTTAATTTCAATAACGATAATTCTGTCGGAAACAGGATCATGTGCAAACTGTACATTGGTACCGCCGATTACTTCTACGGCCTCAACAATTTTATATGCCTGCTCCTGTAAACGCTTCTGTAAATCCTCTGAAATGGTAATCATGGGAGCTGAACAGAAAGAGTCACCGGTGTGAACGCCCAAGGGGTCGATATTTTCAATAAAGCAAACGCTGATCATGTTGTTCTTAGAGTCACGAACAACTTCCACTTCCAATTCTTCCCAGCCGAGAATGGATTCTTCTACAAGAACCTGACCTACAAGGCTGGCCTGAAGACCTCTTGCAATAACGGTTTTTAATTCATCCACATTATATACAAGACCGCCGCCGGCACCACCCATGGTGTAAGCAGGTCTTAATACAACGGGATATCCCAATTCATCTGCAATACGAAGACCGTCCTCTACGCTGTAAGCAACTTCACTTCTTGCCATTTCAATGCCGAGAGAATTCATTGTCTCCTTAAAAGCAATACGGTCTTCACCTTTTTCGATTGCATCAACCTGAACACCGATTACTTTTACATTATATTTATCCAGAACGCCGGCCTGCGCAAGTTCGGAACAAAGATTCAAGCCGGACTGTCCGCCAAGGTTAGGAAGTAATGCATCGGGGCGTTCCTTTTCAATAATCTGTTCCAATCTTTCTACATTAAGGGGTTCAATATAAGTCACATCAGCGGTTGTGGGGTCTGTCATAATTGTAGCGGGGTTAGAATTCACCAATACAATTTCATATCCCAACTGTCTGAGTGCCTTACATGCCTGTGTTCCTGAATAGTCAAATTCACAGGCCTGTCCGATAATAATAGGACCGGAACCGATAATCAGTACTTTGTGAATGTCATTACGTTTGCCCATAACTTCCTCCTAAAAATGTCTTTATCTAAAAATATTATTGTTTGATTTTTATACCTTATTCCTTACCGTTCCAGCAGTAAGTACATAATTTACAAGGTTCAATACCCACTGCTTTTATCATATCATCTAAGCGGTTATATGACAATGAGGTAAAATTCATCTGCTTGCAGATACACTGCTCCATTTCCTTATAATTCTTGCTTTCAGGATTGCTGTAATCCGCAAGAACTTCCGGTGTAACTTCCTTTTCGCGTTCTGCAATGACTCTTCTTGCAATCAAATCCATATCGGAATTGGAGCGGGAGAAATTCAAATACTTACATCCGTGAATAATGGGAGGGCATGCCGGTCTGATATGCACTTCCTTGGCACCGCTGTTAAAAAGGAAATCCGTAGTCTCGCGAAGCTGTGTTCCTCGCACAATGGAATCGTCAATCAAAAGCAGTTTTTTATCCCGAATCAAAGGTTCTACCGGAATCAATTTCATCTTAGCAATCAATTTACGCTGTTCCTGCTTCGTCGGCATGAAAGAACGGGGCCATGTGGGTGTATATTTAATAAAAGGTCTTGCAAAAGGCTTATGTGCCTCGTTTGCGTATCCGATTGCATGCGCCAAACCGGAATCGGGAACACCTGCAACCAGGTCAACATCCACATTGTCACGCTGTGCCATATAACGACCGCAACGGTTACGCATCTCCTCTACATTCACACCTTCGTAGGCAGAGGTAGGATATCCGTAATATACCCATAAAAAGGTACAAATCTTCATTTCATCTCCGGCAGAAGCCATTACCTTAACTTCTTCCGGTGTAATATATACAATTTCACCGGGTCCCAATTCTTTATAATCGGCATATCCGAGATGCATGTATGCAAAATTTTCAAAAGAAACACAGTACGCACCGGGCTTTTTACCGATAATTACCGGTGTTCTTCCGTAACGGTCACGCATTGCATAAATGCCTTCTTTGGTCATCAAAAGAACAGACATAGAACCATCTATGACTTCCTGTGCATATAACATACCTTCTACAATGGAATCTTTCTGATTAATGAGAGCAGCAACAAGCTCCGTCTGATTGATTTCTCCGCCGCTCATCTCAAGAAAATGAGACTTACCGCAATCAAAAAGCTTTTCTGCCAAAGAATTAAGATTATTGACTTTACCTACGGTACTAATGGCATAATTGCCAAGATGTGAACGAATCAACAAAGGCTGCGGTTCATGATCCGAAATACAACCAATACCCAAATGTCCATCCATTGTGGCAAAATCCTTGTCAAACTTCGTTCTAAAAGGAGAATTCTCTATATTATGAATTGCACGGTCAAACCCTTTTTCTTCACTGTAAAGAACCATACCACCGCGTCTTGTTCCAAGATGTGAATGGTAATCAATTCCAAAAAACAAATCGAAAATGCAACTTTCTTTTGAAGCTACGCCAAAAAATCCGCCCATTGCTTCTTCTCCTTCTTTTATCTTTAAACATACCTTAATGAAGTATACTTTTTTGCCTCTTTGATGTCAAGACAAAAAGTAGTGTTTTTTGATAAATCTGCCCATGATAAGACAAACGATTTACATAAAAAAGCAGCAGGGAAATTATGTAAATTTCCCTACCGCTCCAATATTCTACTGCGCCAATAAAAGCATAATTTTGTTTGTACGGTTAACGAACTTGGTCATTGCTTCAGGATCGAGAGGCGCATGCTGAATCAATGCCAAATCATATAACTGCTCGCAAATTAAAGATACGTTTTCACCGTCACGGTTTTCCAAAACATACTGTACAAGCTTATTGTTTGCATTCAATACCAAGGTCTGTCCTTCTTTACCGAACATTCCCATATCCATGCCGGAAGCAGCATACATTTTCATCATATCCTGCATACGACGGCTTTCTTCCGATAATGTAATTACGGAAGAAACTTCTTTATTCTTTAATTTCTCCAGCTTAATTGCCACATTGTCTTTCTTGGTCACTTTCTTGAAAAGTTTAGAAAGCTCCTCTTCCTGTGCTTTTAACTCCTCGGCAACCTTTGCGGAAGTTTTCGCCTTGAACGCATCGGTCAAATCAGCATCGATTCTCTGGAACTTGATTCCTTCGTTCTTTGCCTCCAACTGAGAGATAAAAGGCTGGTCAATGTTGTGTGTCAATACTACCGCATCCATTTTAGCCTTGCGGAACATATTGATATACTGGCTCTGCTGAACCGGATCGGTCACATAGTAGATTACCTTCTCTTTTGCTTCTTCGGTTGTTTCTTCCTCTTCAACGATTTCAGCTTCAACCTTTTCACCGTTTTCATCTACAGCATTTTCTTCTTCCGTATCGATGGGTTTTACCTCTAAGCATTCGGGAAGAGTCATATAGATATCGTCTAAATTCTTAAAGAGGATGTAGTCAGTCATCTTCTCACAGAACTTATCGTCTTTTAAGCAACCGAATTTAATAAAGGGACTGATGTCATCCCAATATTTCTCATATTCTTCCTTCTGTGTCTTGCACATACCGGAAAGCTTGTCAGCCACTTTCTTAGTAATGTAGTCAGAGATTTTCTTTACAAATCCATCGTTCTGCAATGCACTTCTGGATACATTAAGAGGCAAATCGGGACAGTCAATCACACCTTTTAACAATAAAAGGAACTCAGGGATTACTTCTTTGATATTGTCCGCAATAAATACCTGATTGTTGTATAACTTAATGGTTCCTTCCAAAGACTCATACTCTGTATTAATCTTGGGGAAGTATAAAATACCCTTTAAGTTGAAGGGATAATCCATATTCAAATGAATCCAGAACAAAGGCTCCTTATAATCATTAAATACCTTGCGATAAAATGCCAAATAATCTTCCTTTTCACATTCGGAAGGGTTCTTTGTCCAAAGAGGGGCGGGATCGTTTAAAAGTTCGGGACGCTTTGTGATTTTTAACTTGGTTTCGTCCCCATCTTTTTCCGGTGCAATTGTTTCTACCACCACATCATTTTCCTGAAGCTCATCTGCTTTGATGGTCTGTGTTTCTGTGGTATTTGCCTTGCTTAAATAAACCTCGGTCGGCATAAAAGAACAATACTTCTTGATGATTTCTCTTGCACGATATTCATTGCAGAACTCATAGCAATCTTCGTTTAAGTATAAAGTGATCGTGGTTCCCACGCCGTCCTTATTACCGTCTTCCATGGTAAACTCGGTTCCGCCGTCGCACTCCCAATGCACTGCCTTAGCTTCACTTTTATAAGATAAGGTATCAATGGTAACCTTATCCGCAACCATGAATGCGGAATAAAAACCAAGACCGAAATGACCGATAATCTGGTCATCGTTGGTTTTATCTTTATATTTTTCAATAAAATCCGTTGCGCCGGAGAATGCAATCTGGTTAATATACTCGTCCACTTCCTCTGCGGTCATACCAAGTCCGTTATCGGTAAAAGACAAAGTCTTAGCTTCCGGGTTCACTACAACGCTGATTTTTGCTTTGTAACCGTCTTCTAAGGTATATTCGCCCATCATATCAAGCTTTTTTAACTTGGTGATGGCATCACATCCGTTGGAAATCAACTCCCTCATAAAAATATCGTGGTCTGAATAGAGCCACTTTTTAATAATCGGGAAAATATTCTCGCTGTTAATGGATAAACTGCCTTTTTTCGCTGCCATTCTATCTTACTTCCTTTCATTTCTCTTTTTTCGTTCTTTCGTAAAAAATCTGTTTTTATCTAATGTGCACAAGATAAAATTTATCATCAGGTAACATTGTAATCCCTTAAAATCAAAAAGTCAATACAAAATTAGCACTCAACCAAGTTGAGTGCTAACAATTCATTCTTTTATCACAATTTAAGCCATACTATTCTTCCGTCACAAAGTATTTCTCATATACCGCAAAAAAACTGTCCGTTGTAATTTCCGGCGAATCAATTAAAGTAATGGCATCCCATTCCCTTTGATTCAGATTTCCGGTTAAAGTGCCGAGGAACTCCTCGTAAACAACCTGAAAGGCTTCTTCTTTTTGCTCATTGAGAATAATAATTTTGTTGGCATCGGTTTCTTCTCTGTTGAAGGTATTGGTACATTTTATAATATAATAACCGTATTCCGTCTCAACAATCTGACTGACTTCATCGGTAGCCAGATTAAATGCCGCTTCTTCGTATGCTAAGGGCATCTCTCCTTTGCGGAAGGAAATGCTGCTTTCAATGTCTTCGTTATAGGTCATTGCCAAAGTATCAAAATCCTCTCCGCCGCGAACCAATTCCAACACTTCTTTGGCACGCTGCAAAGCTTCCGCCTTAGCCGCCTGAGAATAAGGTTTTACTTTACCGTTACTGTCCACATGAAAAGTACGGATCAAAATATGAGACACCGTTATGGTTCTGGCATCATCATCGCTGATTTCCGGATTCACATCCTGAATCAGGTAATGATACACCTTATCCGCCAAGGCATACTCCTTGTACATATCCACAATCATCTCTTCCGTAACACCCAAAAGAGCGATTTCTTCCTTGCTCAATGAGTCATAATACTCTTTTCCCGCATCTTCCGCGGTACGGCGCTCATCTTTATTCAATGACACACCCTTTTCTTCCGCCAAAAGTATTAAAACTTTTACTCTGGAAATTCTGGCAAGTACGGTTTCTTTTAGAGCATCTTCTATGGAAGTTCCGTCCACATCCGTATCCCAAATCTGCTCTCCATATACACCTTCATACATGTTCTGCATATTGGTCAGATACAGCATGATTTCCGGTCGGGTACATACTTCCGATTCTATTTTAAAAATTTCATTTTGAGACAATCCTGTCGTGAGCACTACCGTTTTATCACTGTCACATCCGATAAAAGTCAATAAAACAACCACACTCAACAGACAAAGGGCAAGCCTTGTAAAAGGTGCCCTTTTTGCTGTCTTACTTATTTTATAAAAATTCATTTACATTCTCCGCTTAGATTAAGGGATATTTTGCAGTAAGTTCATCTACAATTGCTCTTGCGTAAGGAACTTTCTCCTCGCCGCCCTTGATTACTGCCGCAATTGCTTCTGCGATACGGTCCATATCGTCTTCCTTCATACCACGGCTGGTAACAGCGGGTGTACCAAGACGAACACCACTGGTAACGAAAGGTGACTTGGGATCGTTAGGGATTGTGTTCTTGTTACAGGTAATGTGAGCCTGATCAAGAAGTTTCTCAACTGCCTTACCTGTTAAATCATAAGTTGTAAGGTCAACCAACATTAAGTGATTATCTGTACCACCGGATACAATCTTAATGTCTCTGCTCATAAGTCCCTTGCAAAGTGCCTGAGCATTCTTCATAATCTGCTGCTGATATGCCTTGAATTCATCGCCTAATGCTTCTTTGAAGCAAACTGCCTTAGCTGCAATTACATGCATAAGAGGGCCGCCCTGAATTCCGGGGAAAATTGCTTTATTGAAGTTATACTTTTCAGCTGCTTCCTGATTTGCAAGAATCATACCGCCACGAGGTCCTCTTAAAGTCTTATGAGTAGTTGTGGTAACTACATCTGCCCAAGGGAAGGGTGAAGGATGAAGTCCTGCTGCTACAAGACCTGCGATATGAGCCATATCTACCATGAGAACTGCACCAACTTCATCAGCAACTTCTCTGAACTTCTTAAAATCGATGGTTCTTGCATATGCACTTGCACCTGCAATAATCATTTTAGGCTTGCATTCCAAAGCGATTTCACGTAATTTATCGTAATCAATGAAACCATCATCATTAACACCGTAGGGAACAACATTGAAGTACTTACCTGACATGTTAACCGGGCTTCCGTGTGTAAGATGTCCGCCGTGATCAAGGTTCATACCCATAATGGTATCTCCGGGATTTAAAACAGCAAACTGTACTGCCATGTTAGCCTGTGCACCTGAATGAGGCTGAACATTTGCATAATCACATCCGAAAAGCTCTTTTGCTCTTTCAATTGCAAGATTTTCCACAACATCTACGCAATCACATCCGCCGTAGTATCTCTTTGCAGGGTATCCTTCTGCATACTTGTTGGTAAGTACGCTGCCCATAGCAGCCATAACTGCCTTGCTTACCCAGTTTTCAGATGCAATCAACTCAATATGACTGTTCTGTCTTTCCTGCTCGTCCACAATTGTCTGGGCGATTTCGGGGTCAACTAATTTGATTTCTTCCAATGAATACATTTTCATTCCTCCATAATCTATTTATATAGTTTTATGTACACATAATCGTTTGGATTATAACATATAATTCTAAAAGGCTCAATAGCCAACTTCACGAAATAATTTCCTTAGGACAATCTAAACTTCCACCAATTCATATTCTCTGCTATCTGTTAATTGTTTTCTTCCCGAAACAGTTTTGTTTTTTCCAGCGCCACGATTAAAATCGGTAATAAAATCAACTGGGCAATTATGCCGGGCCATGCAGTAACGAATCCACCTGCAATAAAAGCACTCCATGTAAAAGCATCTGCCGAAAACAGACCGCAAACTGCCCTTCCTACGCCCCAGACCACGCGTCCCATAAGCATGGCGGGAATAATAGATGCATATATAGTTGCCGGATTCTTCATCTTGGTTTTACTTCTTAAAAGCAAATACAAACCACCGCTGATTCCTCCGTATGCCGCCATTTCAAAAGCCATGCAAACAGCTCTGGGATATAACACAGGCATACCGAAAATCAATGACCGACTTAGCGGAATCATAAATCCCAACAACACACCGTACCAAGGCCCCAGCAAAATGCCTCCCAGATAAGCCGGGAGATGAATCAGACTCAACATATTTCCCAAGTCTCTGTTCTGCCCGGTCAGAAAGGGCAACAACCATCCCAAAGCCAGCAACAATGCTGCAAAACACAATTTTCTGATTCGCATGGATGATTTCTTCATTCTATTCTCCTTTGTTTTCGTTCCATATGTACCATAAAATTACCGGGCAACGGTCAAATCCGCAAATTCTCCCTCGCAAGCCCGCAGTAATTCTTCCGGTTTCAATTCAAGCTGCACACCTATTTTACCACCGCTTACAATCATAGTCGATAGTTCTTTTGCTTTTTCGTCTACTTTGGTGACATATTTTTTCTTCATGCCGATTGCGGTACATCCGCCTCGTATATATCCTGTAATACTGTTGATTTCTTTTACATGTATCATTTCAACCGATTTTTCACCCACAACTTTGGCTGCTTTCTTTAAATCCAGTTCCTCCGCAATAGGAATTACAAACACATAAAAGTTTTTGCTTGCCGCCCTCGTTACAAGAGTTTTATACACTTTCTCATAAGGCAGGCCCAACTGATCCGCTATTTTTAAGGCATCAATAAACTCGTCGCATTCATAAAAATAGCTTTCGTATGATATTTTCAGCGAATCCAAAATTCGCATGGCATTTGTTTTAATTTCTTTACTTTTAGCCATATCGCACCTCAAATTTTATATTTTTTAATCAAGTACTTATAAGCATTACCGCCCCTTATTCTTTCTGCACTTATAAAACATTCCCCTCGATATATTTTCGATAGGGAGCAAATGCAGAAGGCAGAGGATAATTCACTTTTATTTCATCCGGCGACACAAAGAAAAAGTCGTTTCTTTTATCCTTTTTCATATTATCCGCAATTTCATCAATACGCAATATAAAAGCATTCATATGCCACTCAATATGGCTGAAAATATGGACATGTCGTTCTGCCTCACGAATATGCAAAGGATGATATCCTAAACTCTTTACATATTCCAATATTTCCTCCGCGGTTTTATATCCTTCCATCGCCGGAATTTCATACATACCCGCAAGTAAACCTTTGGCCGGTCTTTTACGCAAAGCAATCCCTTTTGATCCCGACAGAATAATCAAAGTCCGCTCTTCGATTCTTCTCTTTTGCGGTTTGTTCTTTACAGGCAATTCCGAAATAATATTTTTCTTTCTTGCTTGGCAGGCACTTTTCCATGGACACTCACTACATTTAGGTTCACCGTTTGGCAAACATACCATAGCCCCCAATTCCATCATTGCCTGGTTAAAATCCCCCGGTTCGTCCGGCATACTTTTTAACAATTCTTCCCGAATCGCTTTCATGGTTGCAGGTTCGGATATATTGGAATAATCACCGTTTAATCTGGTCATAATTCGCAAAACATTGCCGTCAACCGCAGGAACTTTTTCCTTCCCGGCAATGGAAGCAATGGCACCTGCCGTGTAAGGCCCGATTCCCGACAAATCAATTAAAGCCTCGTATGTCAGAGGTATGATTCCCTTATAAGTATCCCTGACCTGAATGGCTGCCTTCTGCATATTGCGCACACGGTTATAATAACCCAAACCTTCCCAATATTTCAGAAGTTCTTCTTCTTTTGCTTCCGCCAAAGCCAAGACATTCGGATATTTTTCCAAAAATCTTTTATAATATGGTTTTACCGCTTCAACCCTGGTCTGTTGTAGCATAATTTCGGAAACCCACACACGATATGCATCCGGATTTTCTCGCCACGGCAATTTTCTGGCGTTGCCATAATACCATGCCAACAAATTGTCAATCTCTCTTTTTTTCATACTGTGCCTTCTTCCGCTTGGACATAAAATCAAACTGCTCTTCTTTTACATTTTCGTATAACATAAAACATGGGAAGCGGCCCCCGCTCCCCATAGATAATCTCTATTTGTCCAAACTCTATCTGAGTCTGGTTCCTTCATACATCTGCATTGTCTGAATGCATTTGCGAAGAGAACGGAATTTCTCTTCCGCGGTTCCGTCATTCAACTCAATATCCATGGAAACCGCCATAGCAATAATGGTCTGCTCGGATACATTATATTCCATACTGTCCAAGATATCCAATTTGCCCTGATAATCCTTTGCTTCCAAGAATGCAATCAAACGCTGGTCTATTTTCTTCTCGGCAGCTTCCGCCTCTTTCTCAGGATCAATCTTTTCGAAACGATACTCCTGAACCGCATTGGGATATTTGTCCCTATTTACCTTTTCCATAAACATGTCCAACGGACGAACATATACGGTATAAGGTGCGTACAAAGCCTTGTATACTACCTGAGATTCACCATCTTCCGAACCTGTGGCAATGGATATTACCTCATAATTATTTCCCTTAAAATGTCTGTATACCTCTCCTGCCTTGGGAAGCTCCCTCATTTGCCACATCTCCTTTCCATGAATCTATAAAGTGCCTTCTTTTATATTATAATTCCTTTTTCTTATTTTGTCATGCCTATCTTGACAATAATGCAAGAGAAATTTTACCAAGTTCGTCATTTGCCATATCTGCCAGTTCTTTTTCAAGGTCTGCTCTTACAGCTTCTTCCATCCAGTCAAAAGAACGATTATAAATAACAAGGGTGTATTCCCAATCTCCCGACGCGTTTGTTTCCTTCGTCAAATTAACGCCGCTGTTAACAAATCCACTGTCACGAAGAGTCTCTTTTACTTCTGCGATGTATGTACTTTCCATGGCATCCCGTCTTTCTCTTTCGACTCTTTCAATTGTCTGACCGTATACTTTCTGTCCTGCCAAAAATGCAAATACAAGAATCATAATAACAACTGCTGCCGCGGGTATAATGTTTTCCATATTTTTTCTCATAAAAAAGTCCTCCTCATCGTACTGTCTGCCTGTTCTTTACACTCAAAGAATAGCAAATACAAAGTACAATAAAAAGGACTTTTCACATTCGTCTTATTTATTCCGTTTGTTGTAAAATTCCAGTCTCTTCCGAACACTTTGAATAATCGTATCCCGCAAACTCTTGGGTTCCACCACAAGAATTGAACTTCCGTATCCGTATAACCAGCGCTTAAAACTGTTGATACCGATAACATCGTCTTCAAAATACAGAATATCTCCGTCCACGGTAAACTTGCCGTTTGTTCTGCATTCCAAATCCTTACGAACTTTTTCCTGCACCTTAGCTTCATTCAGAATTTTAATTTTCACATGCACGGGATTACCAATTTCCATTCCCCATACATTGGGAAGAAGGTCTAACGGCGACAAATCATCAATCTCCACCTTCTCCGGCGATATACTGTAATCTATAATACGATCCAAACGAAAAGATACTAATCTGCCGTCCCGTATAGTCACAATATAGAAACGCTGTTCCGTGGAGTCTTCCACTACTTTTAATGGTTTGATTCGATACTGTCCTCTCTTACCGTCATTTCTTCGGTAAACAATATCAAGCGTTTCCTTCTTGCGAATCATTTTATTAAATTCAGCTACCGCCTCCAACATCCTGGTCTGGTTAAAATTCGGCAACGGTTTTATATCATAATTTTGATATATGGTTCCTCTAAAATACTGGTTATCTTCCAAAAACGCATTTAAACATTCCAGTTCTACCGGGGTTAAAGGAATGATAAAATCCGTCTGAAAAGTATTTTCTGCCATCAAGCGAACATCGTCCATTTTGCCGCTTAAGATATCTTTACTGTTGTCAAGGTCATATTCATCCTCATCATCCATAACCACAAAACAGGTATCAAAATCTTCATTTTCATGCAACTTAACAATATCTTCACGGATTGTCGCAACAGGAACATTCAAAAGTTCCGCCAATTCCCGAATACTGTACTCTGCATCTTCCATTCCAAAAAGAGACAATATGGTATTTAAACGATATATTGCTATATTATTAAATTCACTCATCGTTTTCCTCCATTTGTTCATAAAAGTATAGGGTACGCTGTGCACCGTTTTTTAGAATATTCTGCAACTTTTTCGGCTGTAAAACCCTGCAACCGGAACCGTAGCTTCTTAAATATCGCGCGAAGTCATGCATACCGCTTATATTATCTTCATAGATAAAAATATCACCCTCTACTGACACCGTAGCCTCCGGCCGATTTTTGAGGATACGGTTTATTTTTTCTCTAATGTAAACACGATTGTCAAATTCTACCTTTACATGAACCGGTTCTTCCACAGAAATACCAAACATGGTATTTACCAATCTTTTATAAAAATCATTTCGGAACACCTTATTGGATTCGGATGTCGCACGGATGGATTTAATCTGGTTATAAGCAATTACCATGGGCTTTCCCTTGGAATGACCAAGCAAATATACCTTGTCTTTCTCAAGCGAATATACAATATTGCCCACCGACATATAGATGGTAACCTCATGATCGGAATTTCCCTTATACTGAATTTCCAGCTGCTTTGTCTCAAAAGGATATTTATTCAGTTCGTTTAAAATACCTTCTATACGGTTTGCCTCTTCATATTTACGCTTGTATACATAGTAGTTCTCATCTGCGCCCTTCGTTTCATAAAATAACGAATCCGTCATTTTCTTTTTGATTCCGTTTAGCACTTCTTCATAAACGCTTCCCTTGGCGCAATTCTCCAAAAGCATAAAAACATGCTCCGCCTCTTCCTCCGAAAGCACAAGCTGCAAGGGTGCCTGAGATGATATATAATACAGTTCGTTTCGTTCTTTAATCAGTTTTTCTTCTACCAATTCTTTTAAGTCGTTTCGAATGGTATTAAAAGTCATTTCGGCGGCATCTTCCTCGGAATTACTGTAATATTTTAAATATTTATCCCTGCTGTATTTTACAACTGCTTCTTTTATATCAGCAAAAGACATTCCGTCTTTTTTTTGTAAAATTAGCATTAAAAAGAGCTTACGCACATTCTTACTGCTGGTTTTCTCAAAGTAAACCGCTTCTTCTGCAGACTCCTGCTTTATAGAATAACGATTCTGCGTATTATTTCTTACGGTATTGATTTCAATCCCCTGCCCACGCAAATATTTAATATCTGCTTTTATGGTTTCTGTGGAACTGGAATACTTTTCTTTTAATTCCTCCAAGGTACGGTCTCCGGCCTTTAAATCCGCCAGAATCCCCTGTCTTCTGATATCTGCTTTCTTCATTCCCGCCATATTGTTTTCCTCTGAAGTACTTTTAAAATATCTATCACAACAAAACGCATGCACATCGGTTTTGAAACCAAAATATGCATGCGTTTATTATAGCACAGCTTAAACTGTTTGTAAAAAAATTATGACTATTCCACTATATCTGCATTAGCCGGATTATACCCGTGAATTTCCGCATTTTGATTAAATTTTTCTTCGGGCACAAGTAACACCACATTACTGCCATATGAATCATTGAAAGTAACATCCACACAATAATACTGACCATCAATATATACTCGGTTCCATGCATGTTTTGAAGAAAAACTATTATATGCATAACCGTACACTAAATCCGTAGGAATTCCGGCCTCCGTACACAAACTTTTAAAGGCATTGGCATACCCCAGACATCTACCTTTTCCTTCAACCAACGCATCTTTGGTGGTGTAATAATCCAGATCGTATTCCATTCTCCGGCACAAGAAATCGTTAATAGCCGTTACCATCTCATAATCGTTAGATGTTTGTTCTCTTAACACAGTTACAATGTATTGACACAATTGGGCATTGGTCCACTGTGTAATATCCGTATTTTGCTCCGGCTGAGATTCCGACTGAGGTTCCGGCTGGGGCTCCGGTTCGGGCTCCGGTTCGGGCTCCGGTTCGGGCTCCGGCTGAGATTCCGACTGAGGTTCCGGCTGGAGCTCCGGTTCGGGCTCCGGTACAGGTTCCGGTTCGGGAATATTTGCACATTCCACAAGACAGTTATTCAAATCATACTTGTCACAGTAACGACTTGCAATATACCCGTCCTCCTCCTCATATTTGATTCGCAGCCATCCGCCATCTTTTTCATAATACGCATGCTCCTCGTCCATGCTTACCGTTCCCATAATTTTACCATTGGGCGTTTGGCGTACATTCAACTGCCATGTTTTTATAACCACAACACCTATAGGTTCTTCTTCGGGTTCTACGATAACTTCTTCTTCGACGACTTCGGAGACAGGTTCCGTGACAGCTGCGGTTACAACTGTTTCATTCCGGTTATCACCGTTAAGATAGCTATACAATTCTCCTCTAGCCTGCGCACAGAGATCCGAAAAACAGAAGAACAATACGCAAACAGATATCATGTAAGCAACAACTACATTTCTTCTTAATTTTTTAATTGTTTTATCTGCATCCTTTCTCTCCATAGTAAAATCTCCTTTCTTTTATGTATTTATTATCTCATACGGCTTTTTTCATTTTTTACACTTTGAAAACAAAAAGAAAATGCCGCCTCCCACCGGGAGACGACATTTTCACAAAGAAGAAGGTATTTATATGACAAATAGAGAAATAAAGCAAATTTCAGATACTAAAGAGGTTTTTAGGCCTCTTTAGCCATTGCAACCTTGCGGGTGCATACCTTGTAGGCGGGAGCGCCGGTTGACATGACGCCAATTACCGTAAAGCCATCGTCTAAGAGAATCTCTGTCTCTCCGCCCGCCTTAGTGACAAGGCTTATTTCGACTTTCTGATGAAAGTAATTATTGGGCATCTTGGCAAGAGCACTCTTTTTCAGAGCTTTCAGGCAACGCTTCTCCATATCTACCTGCTTGTCAGCTGACAGCTCCTTGTAGTAGAGATAGAGCTTATTTTCCAATGTTTTATTTTTACATACTGCCTTATCGAAGTAGCTTGCAAGAAGCATGTAGAGGCAGTAGTCAAGCGCCTTGCGCTTGCTGAGATTTGCGGAGTATGTAGTTGTGTTTGTATTCATAATTTAGCCCTCCTTGTTGTGGGTTGAGATGTTTTTTGTTATGTTACTTTTTTATTCTACATCACCGCTATACGATTTTTTTACACTTTCCCTTTCTACGATAGCCGGTGCTTGTAAAATACATTATACACCCTATTTTTGATTTTTGTATCAACGCATAGTTTAAATTTAAAAACGCCACCCAAAGGATCAATGTCATTTAGTTAATTTTAAAATCATTAAGTTAAGGGGTAAATCTTCGGATTTGCTCCTTAACTTTTTGCCTGTTAAAAAATACCTGTTTAGTTAAGAAAAATATCTATTTTCAAATTTATAGTTTTTTTGATAAAATCTGCCCTTTTTGGATGAAAATGGTGTATAATATGAATGTGGGCAGTGTTAAGTTTAGGCGCAACGGAGAGAAATCACAGAACACAGAGAGAATAGAGAGAACGCAACAGCAAGAATATTTTAGTAGAGTTTATTTCAGTTAGTAGAGAAAGCACAGAAGTTACAGTTTGGAGAGAGAATAGTAAAACTTACACCACAAGATAGGTATGCTCCTTTCAAAAGGGGTTTATTATCTTGTTTTTTTGCGCCCATTTTTAACTACTAACGAAATGAGGATAAAGAATATGAGAATTGTAAACTCTACTCCGAATGTGCTGAAAGAAAACCTTGACAGCGCAATACAAGAGGTGGTTTCCGATTTTAAGGAAAACTACCACATAAACAATCACAATCCCGATTTCTCACGAAAACGGGTGCTGACAATGGGAACTGTGATAAATCTTCTGCTTTCCATGCAGGGTGGAAGTCTGAAAAAGGAATTATACGATGCAGGAGTACCTGTTTCTGCATCGGCATTTGTGCAACAGCGGGATAAAATTCCGTGGACGGTTATGGAAGAAGTCTTCGAGAGTTTTAATTCCAAGTGTAAGGACACAAAGACTTATAAGGGGTATCGGGTGCTTGCCATAGACGGCACTACCATAAACATGGCACGCAATCCGAAATCGGACAGCTTCGTAATAAACAACAGCACGCCCAAAGGATATAACCAACTGCACGTCAATCCTTTATATGATGTGCTAAATAAGACTTATCAGTATTGTGTTATACAACCGCAACCTCAGCAGGACGAGGTGGGCGCACTGTTATTTATGATGAAATGGTATGATTTTAAGGAGAAAACCTTAATTGTTGCCGACAGAGGTTACGAATCGTACAACGTATTCGCCCACATTCAGAATACTCCAAATACGGACTTTCTAATAAGAGTAAAGCAGGACAGAACGGCGATGCGTGAAATCGGCAAACTGCCAATGACGGAACTGGACACGGATGTATCATTTACCATTACTACGACTCAAACCAAAGAAGATAAAGAAAATGGTTACATTCTATTGCAGACACGCAAAAAGGAAGACCGAATATACAGCAGTAAAACAAGGGCAGGACGTTGGGACTTTCCCTCTCCTTACCCTATGAAAATCCGTGTGGTGCGGTTTAAGTTGGATACGGGAGAATACGAAACACTGGCAACGAGTCTTCCCAGAAGTATTACGCTTGCGGAAATCAAGGAATTATATCACGCCCGTTGGGGAATTGAAACAGCGTTCCGCGAGTTAAAGTATGGTATCGGTTTAGTGAATTTACACGGCAAAAAGGATGATTTTGTAAGGCAGGAGATATTTTCTGCAATGATTATGTCAAACTTCTGCAGCCGCATTGTCAATGAAGTTGTCGTTCGGAAAAATGACGCAAATATTCACGAATACAAAGTGAATATGACTATGGCGATACATATCTGCAGGCAATTCTTCCGCACCAAAGATGCGGACGCAAAGAAACTGTTGCAGGATATTGCGAGGTATACCGAACCCGTCCGACCGGGAAGACGGGATGAACGAAACATAAAAGCGAAAACCTTCGTCGGTTTCATTTACAGAGTGTCGGCATAATATCGCATAAAAATTTGACGAAAAAGAAACGGGGCAGAATAGGAACACTTCTGCCCTGTTTCATATTTTTCTGTGAAAACATGCTTTTTTGATGCGAAAACAAGGTTTTTCAAAAAAGAACGCTTTGCCTAAACTTAACGGAGGGTAAAAAACGCAAAAACAGTGAAAGCCTATAATAATTTATCAACTAGTCGTTGGAATGTATAAAAAAGTGAATGGTATTTCCGTTCAAGTCAAAACAGAGTGCCGTTGTAGTTTTTCCAACTAGTATCAATAAGGCATCCTAAAATGGAATGACCGCTTTTCTGATACCCCCACTCTTTAGCAGAATACACATATAGAATGTGCCATTAAGTTTAGACGGACATAGGCGTATGAAAATTTGTCACTATCGCCAGTTTAATAAAAATGGGCAACTTTTTGATACATTTCTGCGACTAGTGAGAATTGGCAAAAAATGTGGAGTTTCCGCATTTTTAGTAAAATCCGTAAATTTTCTAAGCATTAAACAGACTAGTTAAGAATTGGGGATTTTTCGATATTTTGCAATTTTTTATGTTTTTTTCATCCGTTGTACAGACTAGTTGATAATTTGAAATATAAGGGCATTTTGTTGACGCAGTCGTACAGTAACTGTATACTGTAGATAGTAGCAAATTTATGAAACAGTTAGACAAACTTGAATTTAACAAGGAGGCAAGATGGTGATGGGTAAAAAATTCAAGTTAGAAACAACATCATTTTCATTGCATATCATGGCTATGGTATTTATGTTATGTGACCATTTGTGGGGGACGTCATTTGTAAACCACGATGTATTCACATGCCTAGGAAGACTTACATTCCCTATTTATGCCTTTATGATTGTTGAAGGTTATTTTCATACCAGCAACTTGAAGAAATATGTGAATAGACTATTCCTATTTGCTATCCTCTCGGAAATTCCATTTAATTTGGTGATGGGAAGCAATTTGTTTTATCCTCTGCATCAAAATGTGTTATGGAGTTTTTTAATATCCGTTGGACTTATTCATTGGAATGAAAAAGCAAAAGAAAGACAAGTTTGGAAAAGAATTTTGGTAGGAATTGCGGCGCTTTGTATTGCATATATTGGTGGAATTATTACATTTGTAGATTACTATAATGCAGGCATTTTGATGGTTCTGACTTTCTATTTCTTCCGAGGCAAAAAGTGGTGGAATTATCTTGGGCAGCTGCTTTGTATGTGGTACATCAACCGTGAAATGCTTGGGGGCTTCGAATATGAAATTAATCTGTTTGGTGATACATATTTCTTTACAAGACAAAGTATTGCCATGCTGGCATTGATTCCTATCTGGCTGTATAACGGCAAACAAGGATACCATAGCAAAAAATTGCAATATTTCTATTACCTCTTTTACCCTCTACATTTGTTGATTTTGGGTATTGCAAAATTTTTGTAAATTCCAATTTGTCGAAATGGCAAAAAAGCACCCGTTCACTTTTGATTAAGTGGACGGGTGTGTTTTCTTGAAACCTTAACTAAATGACATTGCCCAAAGGATGGCGTTTTTTCTCAATGTTATTATTCTTTTCCATTTTTACTGCTGTATTTTACAAGCAAAAGCTCCACCGCAAGTCGGTCCGTCAACCGTCCGGTGGTAATGCACTCCGTATACTCCGCACAATCATCCAAAGCTTTGCGTAATGTGGAAGTGGTAAATTTACCGGCTTGTTCCATATATTTATTTACAATAAACGGTTTCAACTCGGTTTTCTCAGCAATTTTACGACGATCATATCCCCGGTTTCGTAAATCCTTAATCATTAAAAGCTGCGTAAACTGTCTTGCAATCAAACGAAGAATACCGATGGGCGATTCCCGCAAAGCAAGCAATTCATAATACAACCCAAGAGCTTCCGCCTGTTTCTTGTTAGCCATTGCTTCTATCATGGCGAAAATATGATTGGTAACTACCGTTGTACAAACCGCTTCTACTTCCGTAATATCAATAGCCTCCATATCCTGCGTATAGCAGAACAGTTTTTCCAGCTCATGATTTAACAACTCCATGTCGCCTGCGGTTCTTTCTATCAATGATTCAACCGCGCGAACCGTAATCTGCTTCTTTTCATTTTTAACCAAAGAAACAATCCATCGTTTTAAGGTATCCTCATCCTGCTTACGGAATTCCGCCGCATGCCCCGCAGAAGTAATTGCTTTATACAATTTTGAACGCTTATCAATATCGCCTTCTACAAATATAAAAACAGTAGATTCCGCTTTGCTTCCCAAATAATCCGCCAGCTTATCGCCGTTTTTAACAAAAAGCTCCGTATCTTCCAACAGAATCACTCTCCTGTCAGCAAAGAAGGGAAGTGTTTCTGCCAAATCGATAATCCGCTCCTGCGTAAAATCTTTTCCGACAAAAGAATTAAAATTCATATCGTCGTCCAGTTCTTTTTTACTGCTGTTCCCACAAAAAGCATTCAAAAGCTTATCGCGGTATCTTCTGACAAGGTATCCTTCCGGCCCGTGTAAAAGATAGACAGATTTTAAATTACCTGTTTTTAAATCATCATTAATTACGTACATTTTACCTCCGGGCCATTTAAGATACTACTATATTTTTATATTATCAAACAAATTACTGCCGATAAATAACATATAAGTTTAATGCTATAAAATTATATTTAAAATGCAACTGTTGACATTCAATATACAACTGCATTGTAACACAGTTCAAGGTTATTTCACAAGAACGAATCAGTACACTCTAACGCCCTCCTTCACCTCCACCACGACCGCCCCGCATTCCGGCGTAGTCATAATCACTGCATCCGCCGCCAACAGGCGCTCCAATGTCTCCCCATGGGGATGCCCGTACACATTATTCGCTCCACAAGAAATAACCGCATACTCCGGACTCATTTGTTCAATAAAATCTGCCGAATTGGTATCAACTGCCGAACCGTGATGTGCCACCTTCAGTATTTCAACATCTTTTATCCCGGCTTGCATAACGATTTGCTCCGCATAAGTTCCCGCGTCTCCCATAAAAAGAGCCTCCGTCTCTTCATATTCCAGATATAACACCAATGATGCCGCATTCTCATCAGGATATATCCCGTCATTTTCCGGCGATAGAACATGCCATTTTGCCTTCTTATCTTTCAGGACATCACCTTTTTCTAAAAGGACCACCTCTATTCCCGCAGCCTGTGCACAATTTTTCACTTCCATGAATTCTTCCTCTAAAACCGCCGGAATATATAATGTTTTTATTTCGATTCCGCCTAAATCTTCCATACCACACAGTTCCATAAATCCGCTGACATGGTCCTGATCCGAATGGGTTAGAAACCACGCATCTACCCGCCGAATCCCTCTGTAATTCAGAAAGGGCAGTATCGTATACTCAGCAAGTCCCGATTCGGATGTGCTTCCTCCGTCAATCATATATACCTTACCGTTTATCTCCGCGCAGACACAGTCCCCCTGCCCCACATCCAAAAAAGAAATTTGGCAACCAAAAGATTCCGGCAGCATCAAAAATACAATCAAAACGGTCATAACCACCATTTGAACCATTCTGATTCGCAACATGTTTTTTTGAATTGCTTTCTGTTCCCAAACATACTTTTTCTGTCTGCCGGCAGCATAATCATTTTCGCTTTTTAAAGAACGAATTAAATACTCTCGCTTGATTTTTAAAACAAAATAAATCAGGCATCCCAGTACCGCATAAAAAATAATCACTTTATAATCCGATACATACCCGGTAACATATCGATTTCCGGGAAGTCTTGCGAACAATTTTAAAAGAATCTCATAAAAGAATAAAATGTAGTGTATCACCCACGCCGATACCCATACTACCCAATTCCCCAAAGGTCCTAAAATAATAACTGCAATGCCTAAACCAATTAGCACCGGAACAAAAGGAAGCACGCATACATTTACCAGCAATGAATATATTGGGATTTCATAATATGTCTGCATGATAACAGGCAGCGTCATATAAGATATGGCAAAACTCACCCACAAACCGTCCGCCACTTTCATGTGATGCCTTTGCACGCCCAAGAAGGTAGGATATAAGCAGACAATGCCCAACACCGCCAAGAAAGAAAGTCTTACTCCTGCGTCATAAAACAAGGCCGGATTCCCTGCAAGCAAACAGGCTCCCGCCACCGCAAGAGAAGTTAGACGATCATGACTTCTACCAAGAAGCGGTGCAAATACCCCGAAACCGTACATCACAATAGCCCGAAATGCCGACGGCGGCATCCCTATCATTATTCCGTATAAAAAAATAAACAATAACGCAATTCCCGCCGCAAGCCATGGTTTGATGCGGATGCGTTTTAATATTTTATATAAACATCCTCCCAACATGGAGATATGCAGTCCGCTGATTGCCAAAATGTGATAGATTCCGTTATTCCTATACAACATCTTGCTTTCTGAATCAATTTCGCTTTTATCACCTAAAAGCATTGCCTTCATAATGCCGGCGTCTTCAGGTTTAAGATGCTTTTCCAGCTGTTCCTTTCCGTAGTGTTTTACCGAGTTCAAACATTCCAAAAGAACATCGTAATCCTCTCCTGCGTCAAGCAACTCTCCCTCATATAAAAGATAATCACAACCCTTGCCGCGATAATACGCCCGGGCATCAAAACCTCCCGGATTGTCCGCTTCTTCCGGTAACGCCAAAAAGCCCTGCACAGCCACCGTCTGTCCAAGTTTACAATCTGCCGTTTTTATTAGATAACAGCAAACACCTATTGAATTAACATTTGAAATTTCATTGGCAGATTCGCCATAGAAAAACACATCCGATAAGTAAAGAATTGTCTGTCCGTTTCTGATTTCATAAGAGACCACCCGACCTTGCAGCGTTACCGCTTCTGTCGTTAATGTGTCGGGTGGCGGTTGTTCAACATATATATGAAACCTTAGGATGCTTATGACCATCATCAGAATACAGAACAACATGAGTGGTCTCTTCATTCAATCCCCTGTTTCTTTTATTCTTCTTCCCAGGGCACTTCTTCCTCAATCAAATCTAAATTTCTGCCGAAAGTTGTATTGAGGTTAATGCTTTCCTGGTAACTGATTTGACTTTCACCATTCACCAGAATCTGAACTTTATTTACATTGTCCAGTTCCACCAGTGAATTTACAATAGAATATATGGTAACCTCAGAAGTAACCGTGTAAATCTGCGTTAAAAACGTTTCATCCAGATTTACATAGCAGGTACCGTCATTCACCGTAATATTAACAATCTTTGTTGCCGGATTAATCGTAGGATTTCCGCCGGTTCCGTCCGGCCCTTTGATTAACTGTTCCATAACAAGCTTTTCCAACGAAACATTGGTGTTGTATTCTACCGTTTTGCTTACCGGCACCAAAGAAGTACCTTCCGCATTGGCAAAGTACAACTGCAATGTTGCTTGCTCATAGGTATTAATTTCCGTACCGGCATTGTCAATAAACTGTCCGGCATTCATAACGCCTACAACAATACCGGCGTAATCAATCATCGGTTCACCTTCTATTTCAAATTCCACCGAATCAATGCCTTCCACCTGTGTTACGGTGCGGACAATCGCTGCCCTTACAAGCACTTCCGTAGTCGGTAACATATCCTTATAATTTTGAGCAAAATCAATAACCAATTTATTCTCATTGATTCTGCAGGAATATATCTGTATTTCCGCTGAAATCGGTGCTTTTAAATCATTATTGTCAGGCTCTGTACACATTAAATTTAAAAGCTCCGAAACCGCATCGGTTCTCTCCTCGGACTGTAAATCATAGTCTACCGGTTTAATTGCGGTTTCTTCACGATTAAGATAATACACCTGTACATTATTCTGTTTGTCATTTTCGTCTTCACCGCCGCGACATGCCACAATTCCGAGGCAGAGCAAAGACAAAACAATAAGTCCAAGCCATTTTTTCATAAAAACATTTCTCCGCAAAATACTGATTACTGAATATATGAAAGCGGTAACTTTACCGTAAAAGTGGTTCCTTCTCCCGGCTCACTGCTTACTTTTATGGAGCCTCTGTGCATTAAAACAGTACTTCTTGTAATCGCAAGTCCAAGTCCGGTACCACCGATCTCTCGGGAATGGGACTTATCTACACGATAAAATCGTTCAAAAATATGTTTACTGCTTTCTTCATCAATTCCAATACCGGAATCTATTACTTCAAAAGTAAAAAATTGATGATCGGCATCCAACTCTACTTTTACCCAACCGTCTTCGCGGTTATACTTAATGCCGTTCTCTATCAGATTAGTAATGGCAAGCGATAATTTTACCTCATCCACTTCCGCTGTAACCTGTCGCTGACTTTCGAAAATCAAATCGATTCCCTGCTCTTTTGCCAAAGGCATCAAACGCTTAAAAATTGCTTCCATCAACATGTTAATATCAACACTTTCGATATTTAACCCGGAAGCGGTTTTATCCAGTTTTACCAAAGACAACAGGTCATTGATAATTTTATTTTCTCTGTCAATTTCATTTACAATGTCCGCCATGAATTCTTTATACAATTCCACAGGAACATCTTCCTGGGTATTCAATGAATCTGCCAACACCTTAACGGAGGTCAACGGTGTTTTTAATTCATGAGAGACATTTGATACAAATTCCTGACGGGAATCATCCAACACCTTCATGCGGGCCATCAGCTGATTAAAGGCATCTACAATGTGTTCCAACTCCGTATAATCGTCAGCCATGATTTTTTCATCCGTAAATCCGGCTTTTACCGCATTGATTGCATTGGTTACTTTATCAAAAGGCTGCATTACCTTTCTTGATACGGTTACCGCAATGGCAAACACAACGATAAGCAACAAAATTGCAATTAAAATCGCCTGACGATCGAGAATCTCCTGATTGATTACAATACTGTCCGCCGAAACACTGGTTAAAATAACTCCGATTACCTGTGTTTCTTCGCCTACCGTCATGGTAATGGGCACCGTCATTTCAATGTAGTTGTGATTATCATCATAATTTGAGATACTCTCACCCTTAAAACATCGGATAACCTCCTCCGATATGATGGTCTTACCCTGGCTGACATTATAGGTATCCTTAATTACTTTAAAGCTGTTGTTGATAATCAAAACACGACCGTCATACAGATTGGATAACATATTTAACTCTGCATTGACTACATCCGATGTGGGATCCTGTAAATAGTTATATGTAATGAGGTGATCTGCCAGAATTTTAATCTGGTTCTGCACATCCGAAGTTCGCACATCCACCGCACGGTTAAAATAACTCTGCATAATACCGAAACGCATTACCAAACAACATAAAATTCCCACTGCCATGATGATAATAAACAATCGAAATCTCAAACTGCGAAGCACAGTGATTTTATTCAGTTCACTTTTTATTCGCCCCAGAAAATTCATGTTTTATCATCCTTTATAGTAATATCCCTGTCCCCATTTGGTGCATACATACTTGGGTTCACTGGCTTTCGGTTCGATTTTTTCGCGTAAACGTCTGACATGCACATCTACGGTACGCACATCGCCGGGGAAATCTTCTCCCCAAACCGCTCTTAACAATTTCTCTCTGTCGTACACTTCATCCGGATGGGTCACCAATAATTCCAGTACATCAAATTCCTTGGCTGTAACATTGATTTCCTTTCCGCAAATATGTAATCTCTTGCAATCTCTCTCCATACGGATGTCGCCTGATACAATCAGATTGATATTTCCTTTCTTGGGAGGATCGAGACGGCGCATTACCGCCTTCATTCTTGCCTTAACTTCAAGCACGTTAAAGGGCTTGGTAATATAATCATCCGCACCGTATTCCAGTCCCATGATTTTATCCATATCGTCACCCTTTGCGGTAAGCATAATAATGGGGACATTGGAATACTCACGAATCTGCTGGCAAACCTCCATACCGGACAATTTCGGCAACATGATATCCAATAAAATAATGTCATAAGCCGTATTCTTTGCATACTGCAATGCCTCTTCACCGTCATATGCGCAATCTACCTTAAAGCCTTCCTGTTCAAGGCTGAATTTCAATCCTTTTACAATTAATTTCTCATCATCTACAACCAAAACTTTGTTACCCATTTTTACCTCCGTATGTGTTTCCTCTTACACCGTATATTATTTACATTCTACATAAGAACTGATTCTGCCGTATATGCCTTCTTTTATCCCGGGGACCTGCATAAGCTCCTCTTTTGATTTAAATCCGCCTTGGGACTCTCGGTATTTAATGATTGCCTGCGCCCTGCTCTCTCCGATTCCGGGAATTTCACACAAGTCATCCATATCTGCGGTATTTATATCGATTAATCCACTTCCCGGATTGTAATCGATTTCTCCGATAAAAGGGATTCGAATCTGTTCGCCGTCTTCGATTCCTTCCACCAGATTAACAGCCTCACGGTCCGCTTCTTCGTCAAAACCACCTGCCGCATCCACCGCCTCATAAATCCTGCTGCCCACCGGCAATTCATAAACACCCGGCACTTCTACCGCGCCGCAAACATGAACGCAAATATTTGCCGCAAACTCTTCTTGGACAGCTTCCGTCGGCAAAACAATTCCATCGGCAAAAGCATCGGTTTCCCGGTCCTCGCTTAAACCTGCCTCAGAAGATTGTTCCAACAGCAATTCATCCTTTCCGCATGCGGATATAACCACTGCCGCAAGAAAAATCAGTCCGAAATATGTGCATATTTTTTTATTCATTTTGTCAGTCTCCTTTCATGCATTGCACAAAAGTCCCTCAAACTGACCGCTATTTTCAGTTTAATGTAAATCATCCCTGATTACAAGATAAAATACCTAAAAATTTCCCTATTTCAAGCGACAAATATTTTACCATTTAAAAAGAATAACCCCCGCAATTGCAATGGCCATTCCAAGCACTCTGCGCCATTCCAAAGGCTGTTTTTCCACACCGAACATTCCGAACAATTCAATCACATAAGCAACAAGCAACTGAGACACCACAATAAACATAACCGCTTTCGCTGGACCTAAAAACTCCATTGCCTTAATTACCGTAATTGTTATAAAAGCACCGATTACGCCTCCAAGCAACATATACTTCGGCTGCACAAGAAAAAGCGATGTGACCGGAGTTCTTTCTTTGATTAACCAAGCCGCCACGCAAACAACAAGTGCCGTAAACTGCACAAAAGCAGCGGCAAGCCACATACCTGCGGTTTTGGTTACCTGCGTATTAAAAACGCCCTGCACGCTCATAAGCGCCCCTGATAAAATTGCAATCAAAAAACCGACCATTTCATACCTCCCAAATTTATTATTCTAGTGTGCACAAAACAATCGGTTTTATTCTTTATTCTTCTTTTATATAACTCTCTGTTACTACCGGAGTTTCCAGAGGCGATTCATTGGTTTCCTCACCGCTGATTTCTTTCTTTACCTGAGCTGAGAGAGACATCAATTCTGCATTTACATCACTTCCGTCCCAAATATTGGTATAACACATTTCCGCAAGAATCCAATAGTTACTGTTTTCAACAATTTTAGGAAGAGAAACACTGTTTTCATAACAATGCATCATATTTTCCATTGCTGCCACCGGATATGTTTCCATGTAGTGAGCGCTCAGCTTACCGGAGCGGCTGTATATGTTTTCAGCATATTCGCATGATATAAACCGTGCAAAATCCTCGGCAACTTCCTGCTTCTCGCTGTATTCATTCACAACAACAACCGTAGTCACGGATAAAGGCTTATACTCCAAAGTCGCATTCAACATCTCAATAGACGCCACACCGTACTCACCGGTAAAAGTTCCGTCAGCCTTGGCCTGCTCAATGGTATTCATCATATTGCTACCGCCAATGGTAAACATGATTTTACCGCTTACAAAATCCGCTTCTACGCTTTCATAATCCACTTCCGTTGCATCAATGGAGAAGAACTGGTTAAAATCCTGATATACGGACAAACAGTACATTGCATCCGTATTATAAATGTTAATTTCATCTCTGCTATCACCATAAGTTCCGCCCACATTCATGTATGCACCGGCAAAACCATAGTTATACATTACATCGGCCACATCCCAGAGCAAGAAAGTTTCCATATTCTCTGCCGGGTCGTATGAATTGGCAAATTCCAAAAGTCCCACCAAAGACTTCGGGAATATTTCTTCTTTTTTATTCTCTACTGCCTCTTCGGTTATGGTTTCTTCCGCCGGAATATCCTCAGAACTCACTTCCGATACGGGTTCTTCGCCTTCTTCCAACTCTTCCATGGCTTCTTCACCCGCTTCCGTATCCCGCGCAGCTTCGATGGCTTTTTCTGCCATTTCCGTCAAATAGGTATCATTATAAAAGAAACCGGTGGTTTCATAGGTAAAAGGATACCCCAACAGCTTATCATTATAAGTAACTGCATTTAAAGCAACCTGAGGAAAGCAATCCGTTGTCAAAACTCCTTCGGGATCTTCTACAACAGAAGCAAGTCCTGCCAATCTAGCTTTTTCCAAAGAATCACTGTTTACAATATATGCATCCGGGCCTTCCTCCGTATGGAGACTTGCTTCCTGAATACTCTCTAGATATTCCAATCCGGAAATTAATTTTACACTTACGGCGATTCCCGTCTTTTCCTGATATGCAATGGCCGCCTCATTCATATAAGGCTCCATGGCTTCATCCGTATACCACACAATGATGCTGTGCGTATCTTTATCACTTAAATTATTCTCACCGGAACGGGGCACATAAGTCCCCACACTCACCGCCAATAAAACAATACAGCAAATGAGAATAATGGAAAGTATCTTTTTTGTCATACTTTTATTCCTTTTTCACTTATGCATTCGCAGCAAACGCTTCATCCAAAATTTTAATCATACGGTCAACATCCGCCTCTGTAATTACAAGGGGAGGAAGGAAACGAATGATATTGGTTCCCGCATTAATCAACACAAGGCCTTTTGACAATGCCGTATTTATGATTGCCGCAACAGGTTCCTTGCATACAAGGCCCTGCATGAGACCTGCACCTCTACGCAATTCAATCATATCGTATTTAGCCGCTATTTTATCCAGCTCGCTCTCCAAATATGCGCCAACCTTCTGTACATGGCCACAGATATCTTCTTTTTCAAAAATTTCAAACACCTTGGTAATGGCTGCACCCACAAAAGGATTACCGCCGTAAGTACTGCCATGATCACCGGCTACCAATGAGGAATCCGCCACCTTCTGCGTCATAAGAAACGCGCCTACCGGCACACCGCTTCCCAATGCCTTGGCAACGGTCATGATATCAGGGCGAACACCGAATTTCTGCCACGCAAACATGTATCCGGTTCTTCCCATACCACACTGTACTTCGTCTAAAATCAATAAAATATCCTTTTCGTCGCAAAGAGCACGAACTTTTTTCAGAAACTCCTCTGTTGCGGGAGTGATTCCGCCTTCACCCTGAACAGTCTCCATAATAATGGCACAGGTTTTATCCGTTACCTGCGAAAGCACGCTGTCAAAATCATTCATTTCCGCAAATTTAATATTACCGATCATGGGCTGAAAAGCTTCTCGATATTTCGGTGTTCCGGTTACCGACAAAGCGCCCATGGTTCTTCCGTGGAAAGAATGTTCCAGCGCAATGATTTCATGGTCGGTATTTCCGTCCTTGTTATAAGCATACTTTCTTGCTGCTTTAATGGCCCCTTCCACTGCTTCCGCACCGCTGTTGGTAAAGAATACGCGGTCAAGCTGAGCAGCCTTGGTAAGAGCTTTGGCTGCCGAAATAGCCGGCTCGTTATAATAATAATTGGAAGTGTGCATGATTTTATCAATCTGTGCTTTTAAGGCATCGTTGTACTCCTTGTTATTATATCCCAAGGCAAACACACCGATACCGGACACAAAATCCAAATATTCCTTGCCGTTTGTATCATATAAGCAAACACCGTCAGCATGGTCAAAAACCACCTGAAAACGGTTATATGTGTGGAGCAGAACCGACTCTGCTTCATTGATTATGTTCTGCATAATTATCTCCATTCCAAAGCCGGACTTAAAAGTAAGTTACCTGCTTTATGTCAAATCTAGTTTTCGTAATTTAAAGGATCTTCATCTGCAATAATAGCGGTTCCGATACCCTTCTTGGTAAAGATTTCAAGTAAAAGGCAATGAGGCATACGGCCATCCAAAATATGTACTCTGCTTACGCCGCTTTCAATTGCCGATGTACAGTTATTCAACTTAGGAAGCATACCGCCGCCGATAATTCCGCTGTTAATCAGCTCATGAGCCTGAGATGCACTGATTCTTGAAATAAAAGAACTCTTATCGTTAATATCTCTGTAAAGGCCTTCAATATCCGTTAAGAAAGCCAATTTCTCCGCACCGACTGCCTTTGCAATTTCACATGCCGCATCATCTGCATTGATGTTATAGCTCTGGAAGTTATCGTCCAAACCGATGGGTGCTACGATGGGAAGGAAATCCTTTTCCAATAAATCATATAAAATCTTGGTATCTACGGACTTAATATCGCCTACAAAACCAATGTCTTTGCCATCGGAATATTTTTTATCCACTTTTAAAAGGCCGCCGTCTTTACCGCTGATACCAACCGCTTTAACCCCAAGTTCCTGCACCATGGATACGAGGCTTTTATTTACCTTGCCAAGTACCATTTCCGCAATTTCCATGGTTTCCGCATCGGTAACACGAAGACCGTTTACGAATTCGGGAGTCTTACCAACCTTGTCTACCCAACGGCTGATTTCCTTACCGCCGCCATGTACGATGATGGGCTTAAATCCAACCAGTTTTAAAAGGGTAACATCGGCAATTACTTTCTTCTGCAATTCCACATCGGTCATAGCGCTGCCGCCGTATTTTACCACAATAATTTTACGGTTATATTTCTGAATATAGGGAAGGGCTTCAATTAAGACATTCGCCTTCGCCAATAACTGTTCCATATCTTTTTCCATTGCTTTTACCTTGCCTTTCGTTTTCGAGAATGTTCTGTACTCTTTTATCTAAAAATCACGAACGATAGTCCGCGTTAATTTTAACATAGTCATAGCTCAAATCACAACCCCAAGCTGTAGCTTCTTCTGTACCGCACTTCATATCTACCAACACGGTTACTTCAGGCTGTGAAAGAATAACGGTTGCTTCTTCTTCGCTGTAATTGGTAGCAACACCGTCTTTGTAAATCTGAATGCTCTTTCCGCCGCCTTGGAAGAACAGTTCCAAATTCTCGGGTTCAAACTGAGCTCCGGAATATCCCAACGCACAAAGAATTCTTCCCCAGTTTGCATCATGGCCAAAAATTGCCGCCTTGGTAAGGCTTGAGCAAATAACAGACTTAGCTAAGATTCTTGCATCTTCCTTGGTCTTTGCATTGATTACCTTGGTTTCAAAAAGCGCTGTTGCGCCTTCGCCGTCTCCTGCCATCTTCTTGGCAAGGGTCATATTTACATAGTGAAGCGCTTCCTTAAACTTCGCATAATTTTCATCTTCTGCAGTAATTTCTACATTGCCTGCACAACCGTTGGCGAGCACCAGTAATGTATCGTTTGTGGAAGTATCCCCGTCTACGGAAATCATGTTAAAAGTATCAACCACATCTTCTTTTAATGCCTTGGTAAGAAGTTCCTTGCTAATGGCAACATCGGTGGTTACAAAACCTAACATGGTGCACATATTGGGATGAATCATACCGCTACCCTTACACATACCACCCATGGTTACGGTTACACCGTCAATCTCAAAAGTTACTGCCACTTCCTTGGATACGGTATCGGTAGTCATAATGGCTTCTGCTGCCATAAGGCCCGCTTCCAAACCTTCCTTCTTTGCTCCGGCAAGTTTCTCAACACCGGCCGCAATGCGGTCCATGGGAAGCTGCATACCGATTACACCGGTAGAAGCCACCAATACGGAATCCTCCGGCACATTCAATGCCTTGGATGCCACTTCCGCAGTCTCCTTACAATATGCATAGCCCTGCTTACCCGTACAGGCATTGGCAATACCTGCATTTACCACAACCGCATGTACTGCGGGTGAATTGTCCACAATATCCTTATCCCATAACACGGGCGCCGCTTTTACCACATTGGTCGTAAAAGTGCCTGCCGCCTTACAGGGTGTAGCACTGTAAACCAGTGCCATATCTTTTCTGTTCTTATATTTAATGCCGGCTTCCACGCCTGCTGCCTCAAATCCTTTTGCCGCGGTTACACCGCCTTTTATCATTTCCATATATTCCTCCGTTCCGAACTGTCACTTGGACAAATTCTTCATTATTTATGTATGTTTTATTTTTTCGTTGTTACTGATTAAACTTCTCAATATTTTCTTTATTTAAAGTAAAATCGTAATAATTTAAATCTTCTCTTTTGGTCCAGCCGATTTGGTTCCAGAAACGGTTACCTATATCGTTCCTTGTAAAAGCAATCAGCGAAACCTTATTGATTTTCTCTCTTCGCAATGCATCCATGCAAAACACTACCATCTGCTTACCGATACCCTGCATACGATGATCCTCTCTTACACACACATGATACATGCAACCGCGTCGCCCGTCATGCCCGCAAAGAATTCCGCCTACGATTTCGCCGTTTACCTCCGCCACCGCACTGGTTGTAGGATTTCGTCGTAAAAAGGCCTCAACGCCTTCGCGGGAATCGTCCACGCTTCGGATGACAAATCCTTTGATGCTTAACCATAATTCTTTTATCTGGTCATAATCCTCCGGTGTCATAACCCGAATGATAACCTTATTCTTATCTTCCATTTATCCTCCGATGTCAAAGGATGCATAAAAATGCATTCCATGCACTTATAAATAAAGTATGTTTTCCGAATATATCATTGATATCATAACACTATTTTCAAAAAAGTCTAGCATTTTTTCGAAAAATATTCATTTCTTTTGCATATTATGCATAAATTTGCATTTTATACATTATTTTATGCATTTTTATGCAATCTTTTTTAAAAATATCCTTGATTTTAGGGAAATAGTGTTGTATATTAGGTTTGTTGAACATGTATGATTAAATTTCAGGAGGATAAAAAAATGAAAGAAAAAGTTGTTTTGGCATATTCCGGTGGTCTGGATACCACAGCCATTATTCCCTGGTTAAAAGAGAATTTTGACTACGAAGTTATCTGCGTATGTATCGACTGCGGTCAGGAAAGCGAACTTGACGGACTTGAGGAACGTGCAAAGTTAAGCGGTGCAGAGAAGCTCTACATCGAAGATGTAATCGATGAATTCTGTGACGAATACATCGTTCCCTGTGTACAGGCTCATGCTGTATATGAGAATAAATACCTTCTCGGTACATCAATGGCAAGACCCGTTATTGCTAAGAGATTGGTTGAAATCGCTCGTAAAGAAGGCGCTACTGCTATCTGCCACGGTGCAACAGGTAAGGGTAACGACCAGATTCGTTTCGAACTTGGTATCAAAGCACTTGCTCCCGATTTAAAGATTATCGCTGCATGGCGTAACGATAAGTGGACAATGGATTCCCGTGAATCAGAAATCGAATACTGTGAAGCTCACGGCATCCACCTTCCTTTCTCAGCTGACAGCAGCTACAGCCGTGACCGTAACATCTGGCATATCAGCCATGAAGGTCTTGAATTGGAAGATCCCGCTAACGAGCCTAACTACGATCACCTTTTGGTTCTCGGCACAACTCCCGAGAAGGCTCCCGATGAAGGCGAATATGTAAGCATTTCTTTTGAAAAGGGTGTTCCCACTGCAATCAACGGCAAGGCTATGAAGGTTTCCGATATCATTCGTGAATTAAACAAGCTTGGCGGAAAGCACGGTATCGGTATTGTTGATATCGTTGAAAACCGTGTAGTAGGTATGAAGTCTCGTGGTGTATACGAAACACCGGGCGGAACCATTCTCTACGAAGCACATCAGCAGTTGGAAGAATTAATCCTCGACAGAGATACATACACATTAAAGAAAGACTTAGGTAACAAATTTGCCGATATCGTATATGAAGGAAAGTGGTTTACACCTATTCGTGAAGCGCTTCAGGCATTTATCGAGTCTACACAGCAGTATGTAACCGGTGAAGTTAAGTTTAAATTGTACAAGGGTAACATTATTAAGGCAGGTACAACCTCTCCTTATACTCTTTACAATGAAAGCATTGCTTCATTCACAACCGGTGATATGTACGACCACCATGACGCAGAAGGATTTATCAATCTCTTCGGTCTCTCATGTAAGGTTCGTGCACTGAAGATGCAGGAAGTTGGCGAATTAAAATAAGTTGATGCTGTCACTTATGACAGACAAACTTCTGTTGTAACTTTTAGTTTTGTTTTATGAATTTATAGGGTGGCTTTATGGAAACAATCTACTTGCTGGCAATTTATTCACTGTTCATGAACATTATCGCTTTTACGGTAATGGGAATTGATAAGTGGAAAGCCAAAAAGCGTGCGTGGAGAATTCCTGAAGCCACTCTTTTTATTCTGGCGGCCATCGGCGGAAGTATCGGCGCAATTCTTGGCATGTATACATTTCGTCATAAAACCAAACACCGCTCTTTCGTTTGGGGAATGCCGGCTATTCTTATAGGACAGATTTTATTTGCTATCTTGCTTTTTTATCTGCCTTTTGACATTAAATTGATGTAAAAGCGTGAAATACTTTTTATTGTTCAAATTCGGAAAGAAAGCACGATTAAAATATAGGTTTATTTTGGGGGATATTCGCTATGCATATAGCAATTTGTGATGACAATATAGCAGATCGTAAACACTTGGAACGATTGTTGGGCCGTGAATCGGACCGCAGAAAAGACACGAAGGGCATTCTGTATATTGATGCCTATGGTAATGTAGACGCATTAACCAAGTCGCCCATGATTTATGATTTGTTTTTTATCGATATGACGCAGCTTCCGCCTTATGGCATGGAAACTGCTATTTTGTTGCGCGAAATGGGCGTTGTGGCTCCCATTGTACTCTGCACATCTTCTATCCGCTATGAAGATTATGCCAAGCCTCCTGTGGAGCTTTTATATATTGATAAACCCTTTAAGCCGGAAGAATTAACCGAAATTATAAATAAAGTGGAAGCAAAGCAAAAGAAAGCCGCTCCCACCATTGAAATTCGTGACGATTTAAACACTTATTATATTTATGAAGAAGATTTCATCTACGCGTATCCCGACGGATATCGTACCAAAATTGTATTAAAAGACGGTCGCGTCATTATGCAGCTTGGCACATTACAGGAATTGATTCCGGTGTTGCAGCCCTTTGAGTCCTTCTTACTTCTTGGGAAAAAATATGTGGTGAATTTCAACCACATTGTAAAGATAGAGAAAAACCATGTGATGTTAAGCGATCACTCCAAGGTGCCCTTGGGTTGGGGCGATAGAAAGAGGATTGAGGGGTTCGGGAAGTAACCCTCAATCCTTTTTTCTTTCAACTCCTGCTCTTCGGATTAAATATCAAACTGGCAATATAGCCAAAGATTAACGCAGCAGCCGTGCCTAAGGCACCGGCCTTAAATCCGCCCTGAAAAACACCAAGAAAGCCATTCTCATCTACAGCTTCTTTTACACCATCCATAAGCACATGTCCAAAGCCCAGTAGGGGCACTGACGCTCCCGCTCCGGCAAATTCCAGAAAAGGCTCGTACAAACCAAAGAAACTTAATACCGCGCCGAGACATACCAACAACACCATAATTCTGCCCGGCATCATTTTGGTTTTCTCCAATAGTATCTGGCAGAGCAAACAAATCAGCCCTCCAATCACAAATGCTTTAATATAAATCATAATTTCTTTTACACTTTCTAAATTTATAATCTGATTTCACAATAGCCAATGTTTCTAAATGATATCGCCAAGGATTACTCATAAAAATCCACCGCAAATAATTCTTCTCCCGCTTCTACTTTGCCGGTTTTTAAAATTCTGATTTCCTGATTTTCATGCATTTCGGAAAGAATAACAGGAGACATGGTGCTGGGAGCATTTGCCTGAATATAAGACAAAGCCACTCGCATAAGAAGCTCGCCTTTTTTTACCTTCTGACCATTCTCAACCAATACCTCAAATCCCTGTCCGTTTAATTTAACCGTATCAATACCGATGTGAAGCAAAAGGGGAATTCCGGTGTAAGATAAGAATCCAATCGCATGCTTAGTATCGTAAACAAATACAATTTCACCGTCTTCCGGTGCATAAATGTTACCGTCAGCAGGCGTAATTGCCACACCGTCACCTACTATTTTCTTAGAAAATGCTTCATCCGGCACCTCCGACAATTCTGAAGCAACTCCCGTAATGGGGCTGCAAATCACCACTGACTTGGTAAGCCTGCGTTCTTTTTGCGCATCCGGGTCCGCATATATCACTTTGCTGCAACCGTTCTTCGGCTTTTCCTCATATGTCTTTTCTTTTTTATCCCGTTTACCAAACATAGCCTGTTCTCCTTTCTTTACACCATCTGTTTCACTCATCTGTTCCAATGAGTCACTGTGTCTTACCTCTACATCTTCTCCTTCCGGGAACCTCTCAATATATTCCTCCAAATCAGACTTAATTACTGTGACCCGCGGACCATAGATAATCTGTACGCCGTTTCCCTTATGAATCACTCCCGAAGCACCTGTATCTTTTAGAAATGCATCATCCACCAATTCCGCTTTATGCACGGTACATCGTAATCTTGTGGCACAACAGTCAATGTCGGAAATATTGGCAACTCCGCCAAGTCCCCGGCAGATATTCCGGGATAAAAGCATCGCTCCACTTTCTTTCTCCGAATCACTTTCGCCTTTTTGTGCCTTTGCTTCCATGTCTTTGCGGCTGTACAATTTTATTTCTTCCTCTTCACCTCGGCCGGGTGTTTTTAAATCCATTTTTTTAATCAGGAAATAAAAGATTAAATAGTATGCTACGAAATAAAACACGCCCACAATTACGATCCAAATCCAATTGGTTTTAGCATTCCCCTGTAAAATACCAAAAAGGAATAAGTCAACCAAACCGCCCGAAAAAGTCATGCCCACGCCGACCTGAAATACATGCATAAGCATATATGCCAGTCCCGCAAACACACAATGAATACCGTATAAAAGAGGTGCCACAAACAGGAAGGTAAATTCCAACGGTTCCGTAATACCGGTTAACATGGATGTCAGCGCGGCAGACAGTAACAAACCGCCTACTTTTTTACGGTTTTCCAGTCGTGCGGTGCGATACATTGCCAGCGCCGCACCGGGCAATCCAAAAATCATCAGCGGGAATTTTCCCGACATAAATCGGGTAGCCGATACCGCAAACCGATTCACATTGGGAGATGCCAGCTGAGCAAAGAAAATGTTTTGAGCCCCCTCAACCAGCCGCCCGTCTATTTCCATGGTTCCGCCAAGACCTGTTTGCCAAAAAGGTAGATAAAATACATGATGCAGGCCGAAAGGAATTAAAAGCCGCTCCATTAAGCCATATATCCATGTACCAAAATAACCGGAACGCAACACGAAATCACCCACCGCATAAATACCGCTTTGAATCACAGGCCAGATAAAAAACATTAAAATACCCACAAGTGTATACACCAGCGCACTGATAATGGGCACAAATCTTGTGCCTCCGAAAAAAGAAAGCACCTTGGGAAGCTCAATTTTATAGAATCGATTATGCAGCCATGCCACACCAATCCCCACCAAAATACCACCAAACACACCCATTTGCAGGGAAGTAATGCCACATACGGAGGCAACAGCCCCACTTAACATACTCTCCGCCCCACCTCGAATGGTAATTAAGGCACCAATGGATGCGTGCATGATAAAAAATGCAATGGCCGCCGCCAATGCCGCCACCGCTTTCTCCTGTTTTGCCATACCGATAGCAACACCAATGGCAAAAATAAGGGGCAGGTTTGCGAATACAATATCTCCCGCATCCCTCATCACAATAAAAATTGCATTCAATATGGTTCCCGGCCCCATAATTTCGGTTAATCCATAAGTTTCCAAGGTGGTCATATTACTAAACGAACCACCAAATCCCAGAAGTAAACCTGCTGCCGGCAAAATGGCAATGGGAAGCATAAAAGACCTTCCCACCCGTTGAAGCACGCCAAAAATTTTATCTTTCATATTGTTCTCCGTTCCTGCGCAAACCGGATTCTCTTTTATCTCTCACCGGATATTTCTTTCATACTATCTGCGCATATAAAAAAGTACATATCTCCCCAAGGGATCATATGTACTTTTATAAGTAATATTTTATACAGATATAAATAAATTATGCGGGAACAATTTTTATACAATAAACTGAATTCATCGTGTCATTTAAAAGGATTGCATATTCCAGCCACCCGGGCATTATTTCATGCATTATCTCTGCAAAAGATAATAAATCACCACGATGAGAGCAACGAATAAAATGCTCTATTATCACATATTCCACATACTCTCTCGGCGCCGTAAAAAGCATAGGATCTATAATCAACTTATTTTCTTTGGGAAAGTAGCGAATCAGTTTATCATCCATGGTCATAATTTCATACTCCGGAAAAGCCACACTGTATTTATTGATTGCATCTTTATATTTCTCTAAAACTTCGCCGACAATTTCTTCACACCATGCACGATACCAATCAGATAACAATTTCTCAACTCTTCTTTTATTGGTTACATGATTTGTCCGCACCACGATTGCGCTGTCATTTTCAATATCGACGCTTTCTTCCTCGCTTTTTCTCACTTCAAAATCATAAATTTCTCCCAAAATCTCATAGTAAATATCCTTTTTCTTAGTCGGACTTTCATCGAGTGTGCCATTCATAATATATGCCATTGCACGCTCTTTCAAACACTTTCTTACACTTTCGCCTTCTTTCTCCTGCTCATCCAATGCCGGCAGATCAATTTTTCCGCAAAAATATGAATCAAAACAATCACCATGAAGTTCTTCCGCATCGTCCTCCTCACCGAATTTATCAAAATTCATCCAAAACCGATCTTCAGCTCCGGCAGGCAAAAACGAAGTTCCGCCCCCTGCCTTATAACAGGTAATTTCTTTGCAAAGATATTCCGGCAACAATTGATTGGCATTTGTCCTAAAAACAACACAATCCGAAGGGATAATATATCCCTCTTCCGCTTCTCCTACCACAAAAACCGCATCCTCTTTTGATATGCCGGCAATCACATCGCCTTTTGCGGTAATATAGCCGGAATCTACAATATTGTTGGTTCTTATACAGTCATCATCTTCGTGAACGAAACATCCCATATCGTCTACTTTTTTTATGTCCAAAACAATATATTTATATTCGCCCGAATCCGATACCGAAACCTCAGTTGAACCTATTTCAGCCCCCCGCAATATGGTGGCAGTATCTTTTAAATCGACCCTCATACTGTTTCCTCCGATCTCCTAATATGCATATCTCCGTTTTAGAACATGTCTTTTTTTCTTATGCATCTTCTGTTTCTTAATTCATCACCCAAGCTTTCATCATACTGTTTCCAATCGGGCATTATTTCTTCCACAAGTAACCAAAAATCTTTTTTATGATTGTGATAAACGAAATGAGCCAACTCATGCACAACAACATATTCAATATATTTAGGCGGCAAGGAAAACAATATCGTACTGAATTTTATCTTGCCTTTCTCACAATTACATTTTCCCATAACCGCCTTCATTTCCAATAATTCAATAGTCGGATAAGGAATGTTATAGGCAGCAAATCTGGGATAGTTTTCATCCATATATTTTTTAGCTATAACTTCACAATATTCATGATACCATTTTATAAGCATCCGCTTAATGCGGGTATTATCCATTGCATCTACCACATTTACAACAATTTTATCATCTTCCAAATGCACCGATTCTCTTAAAGATTCTATTACCTCCAAATGATAATCTTTTCCTTCTATATGATACAGTCCCTCAGCCTCCCACTTTCGCTGCAATTCACAACTTCTGCTTATTTTTTCATGCAATTTTGCCTGTTCATAATAATCTCCGCGTGCATTCATTCTGGAGCGAATTGCTCCTCCTTCATGTTTCTGGTTCTCTATGTCTTTTAATTCCAATTCTGCCAAAAGATAGTCTTCCATTCCTATGGGAGGGCACTCTTCGCCGGAAAACTCTGCCCAAAAAATTTTCTTTTCACTGCCTAAGCAGAAACTTGAACCAAGTTTTCGTCTGTTGTCAGACACAATTTTGTATAAATACTCCGGAAGAAGCTTCCTGCGATTTGTGCGCACCACGATATAATAATCGGGAATAATATAACCAACTTCTTTTTTCCCCACGATAAGCATCCATTCTCTGTTATTCAGCGGAATAATTATATCGTTCAACTGTGTTAAATACTCCTTCGGAACAGGCTTATCTGTCCATACCAAATCCTGGGAATCCCAGAAAATACAACCAAACATATTCCCTTTTCTGAGATTAAGCACAACATACTCATGTTCGCTTTCTCCCTGCTCTACCGGATGTATGTCATGCTCCGAAAGAAGAATACCCTTTCTAATTTCTGCAACATCTTTTAAATATACTCTGTTTGAATTCTTTTTTCCAAAATCCCAATCCATAAAAATCCCCTCACACATTTTTCTATAGGCTTACCTAAAATATAACAAAATCTCCCTCCCGGGAAAAGCAACCGATAGTTGAAAACAGACGCAAAAAATCCCCTTAAGCAGATTTTGGTTATTTACCTTATCTACTTAAGGGGAATCCTATTACAATACCGTGACCCTTATTATATTAGATTGATTCTTCTTTTTGCACGAATTGCGCCATAATAATTGCCACAAACATAATAATACATCCAAGCAATTCTCTGATGCTCAATGCCTGTTGCAACAAAAGCCAGCCGGCAAGAACTGCCACAACGGACTCTAAGCACAGAATCAAAGAAGCTTTGGTTGGCTCCACATACTTTTGTCCAAGAATCTGGAATGTATAGGCTACACCGCAGGAAAGCACACCGGTATACAGAATCGGTACATACGCTTTTAACATACCTGCGAAACTGGGACTTTCAAACAAAAACATGGCCACCATGCAAAAAAGTCCCGACACAAAAAACTGCACACAAGACACCAATACACCGTTTGTATTGGGAGATATGTAATCAATAAATATAATATGGAATGCAAAAAACAGGGCGCAGGCCAAAAGCAAAATATCCGCAAGTTCCAAACGATATCCGTCCGATACGCACAGCAGATACAGGCCGATCACGGATATCCCTACGCAAATCCAAAGCAGTGGCTTGGTCTTTTTACGGAAGAAAATTCCCAGTACCGGCACAAGAATAATATAAAGTGCCGTTATAAAACCTGCTTTTCCCACCACATTGGTATACATGATTCCAAACTGTTGCAGCATGCTGGCACAAAACAACAGTACACCGCAACCGATACCACCAATGACGGAACGGCGCAGACACTGCTTTTTCTTGGTTTTATCTTCTGTATTTTCTTTTGGCAAATCAGAATTCCCCAGTTTTAAAAAAGGCAGTAACACAACACCGCCTATTATATATCTGGCAAAATTAAAGGTAAATGGCTCCACATAGTCCATACCCACACTTTGGGCAACAAAGGCCACACCCCAAATCATCGCCGTCAAAAGAAGCATACCGCTTCCCAACCACTTCTTCATATCTATTACCTAAGTTCTTTCGTTATTATTGCGTTTAATTATCGTTTTATATTATCGTCTTGATTATCATTTTCGATTATATTTTCAAATATAATTCCGGTCTTTTCACAAGCTCTGCTTCATGCACTCGATTACCACCGCATGAGCGATGCCCGGGATACTTTTACCCTCATTAAAACTCACCTTACTGAGCAATGCTCCCGTAGGAAGAAACAAAACCCTCTTCCATTCACCGCAGGCAAGTCTGGGTAAAATATATGCCGCAAGCACACTTGCCGCACAACCGCAACCGCTACCGCCGGCATTGGTCCCCTGCTCCTCACCGTTAAAAATCTCTATGCCGCAATCCATATGACGGTCGCTGATATCATAGCCCTTTTGTTTTAACAAGTCAATGAGAACGGTTTGTCCCACCGTACCCAAATCACCGGTAATGATTTTGTCATAGTATCCGGGCTGTCTGTCAAAATCCCTTAAATTACGGTAGATGGTATCGCATGCCGCCGGTGCCATACATGCCCCCATATTCATAGAATCCTTAATCCCATAATCCACAATTTTACCGGTAGTAATTCCGGTAATTGCCACTTCATATTTTCGCTCTATAAAACATTTCCGCGGCAAATCAAATACACTTTTATCCACAATTGGAGAATCGTTTTGGTTCGCTTCTCCCACCGTTTGGTTGTTAAGATACTTACGATCGCTTTCTTTGCTTAAAAGATATGCGCCGCTCCCCGTCACTGTCCATGTGGAAGATGGCGGTCTTTGGCTGCCGTAATCCAAAGGATAACGAAATTCCTTCTCTGCACTGGCAAAATGACTGGATGTTACACAAACCAACCGGTCAGCAAATCCTCCGTCTATTAACATTGATCCAAGGCCCAAAGACTCACCGCAGGTAGAACAGGCACCATACAAACCAAACATAGGAATGCGATAATCTTTTAAGCCAAAAGAAGATGCAATCTCCTGTCCCAGCAAATCTCCGGCAAGCAAAAAACGCACCCGATTGCATGTATCGGGATCCTTTTCAAATAAAAGAGAAACCGCCTTTTTTTGAAAAGCACTTTCTGCTTCTTCCCATGTTTTGTTTCCAAGAAGGTCATCCCCTGCCACAAAATCAAAAAGCTGGCTTAACGGACCTTCTCCTTCTTTTTTGCCCACTGCCGACGCCCACTCACGGATGTATACCGGCGCCCCAAGCTGTGTACTGCTCATACCGATTTGCTTATTCATAAACTTCACCTTTCCGCATAAAGATGTTATCAGTATGAGTTTTTTTAATTTAAAATATTCCTATGGCCTTTTAATTACATCATGTTACCGATGTTTTTTACAAAATCAACATCTTCCTGTGTCAGGCGCATGTTGGACTGATAGCTTTTTCCGTCGGGTAAAGTTACGGTAACATCAATTACGCTGCCAACACCCACACCGTTCTGCATAAGTGTCATAAAAAACTGAACAAATTTAGGATGTCTTTGAGCAAAGCCTTCCCAATCTTTTTTTAATGTTAATAATTTTGCAGGATTAATCATAATCATTTACCTCTCTTGTTTATTGTTTTATATTCTTTTGATGCACACAGTTTTATGCATGCATGTTTGCTTTTTTATAACTGAAATGTATCCGTAAAATATCCCGATGCGGAAATAGGCTCTCCCGCCTCGGTCAAATGTCTGGTATCTCCCATAATCTGTACACGGAACGCCGCTTCGCCCTTAATTCTTTCCTCACATCCTAAAACGGTAACCGCCGTAGGTGCCACGAAAAAGCCCTGCCATAAAACAGGCGGCGCAATGCCCAGTAAATGGCTCATAATAACGAAACTTACGCCAAGATGACAGAAGAACACCAATGTAACATCTTTACTTTCCTTCACGCGATACATTCCGCCTTCTTCTCTTTCATATCCGTATTCTTTAAGAATTGCATCAAAGCCTTCGCATACTTCACGATAATGCTCGCCCATGTTGCCGGACTTCATCAATTCCGTTTCATGCCACAGATTTTTATCATGCAATTCTTCCTGCTTTGAAAAATAAGAAGGCATAAAATCCCACGCAATAATATCCTCACCGTTAAAAGGACTCTTCACGCGATAGTAAAATTCCTGTAACCAGGGCAACTCCTCTGCCTGACGATTGCATTTCTTCAAAGACAAAGATGCCGTATCTTTTGCTCTGCCCATGGGCGATACGAAAAAGCGGTCCACCTCCCAGTCTTTTACTCGTTCTGCCAGAATTTCAGCCTCGCGCCATCCTTTTTCCGTTAACGAATCAATGGAATAGTCCGGTTCTGCATGTCTTATAAAAATAATCTTCATAATCTATCTCCTCTAATCGGCCAATCTTACGGTAATCTCACCGGTCTTTAACACTTTTACAAGACCATCTTCAAGCTCCACCATAAGACCGCCTTCCGAATCCACATCCAAAGCCTTTGCTTTCACTTGAACATCTCCCTCATTATAGCGGATTTCCTTCCCCAAAACAATGGACATCTTACGGTAATCTTCCACATAAGAACAATCACCTATATTTTCGGCAAAAGAAAGTACAGCTTCGGCAATGGCTGCCACCAATGCATTCACATCCGTATTCGCCATATCACTAACAAGACTGCCTGCGGTTTCCTGCAATTCCTCCGGAAAAACTTCAGTACTGAGATTAACGCCAATGCCCACAACCACGGCAGGATGTTCGTTGTTATCCGGCTCCATAATTGCTTCCGTTAGGATGCCACATACTTTTTTATTTCCGTAATACAAGTCGTTTACCCATTTTATTCCTACCGTAAGCCCCATGTGCTTCTGCAAGCATTTTGCCACTGCAACGGAAGTCGCCGTTGTAATGTGAACCGCATCTTCCAAGCCGGTGGATGGCTTAATCAGTAACGACATGTATATTCCGGTTCCCTTGGGAGAATAAAAGCTTCGTCCACGACGGCCGCGACCTCCCGTCTGCTCTTCACTGACAAAAAGGCAGGGGGCCTTTTTATTTTCCTTCCACTGCCTCTTTGCTTCATCGTTGGTAGAATCTATGGTTTCGTACACATAGACATCTATGTTTTTTTGAGAAAGTTTCTCTTTGATTTTATCTTCTGCGAGTGTATACATAACGCCGTCCTCTTATTTGCTTCTTATATCGTTCTTAACTATGCTTCCGGCTTTACATTACAGGGTTCCTCATCCGTCGCGTTTGTCTGCTTTTCTCCGTGAATACTTACCAATTCGTATACGCAAACGCCCTGCGATTTTCCTTTTAAAGGAATCTCTCCGATTTCATTTACCTGTATACGACCTTCCAAGCGCTTATAAATATGTTCGCTGATTAAAACCTGCCCACGCTTGGCATTGGACTCCAATCTTGCCGCAGTATTTACCGTATCGCCGATTGCGGTATAATCCATTCGGAAATCACAACCGATATTACCCACTACTGCCTCCCCGCAGTTTACGCCTACACCGAACGCAACACTTTTACCGAAGCGCTCCATGCATTTCTGCTCCAATTCCTTGGCTCCGGCCACAATGTCCCAGGCTGCACAGACTGCCTTATATTCGTAATCCTCCAAATCAAAAGGAGCATTAAAAACCGCCATGGTGGCATCACCGATAAACTTATCCAAGGTACCGCTGTTTTTGAACACCGCATTGGTGGTAAGATTCAGATACTCATTTAAAATTTCCACAACTTCTGCGGGTTTCAGGCTCTCCGACAACGGCGTAAATCCACGGATATCCACAAAAAGCACTGCGATATCTCTGCTTTCGCCCCCCAGTTCGATTTTATATCGTCCCGACTTCATAATATCGTCCACAACCTGAGGTGCCACATATTTACGAAATACGGAGGCGATTTTACGACGCTTGCTCCATTCATAAAGATATCCGCCGGCCAAAGCTATCACATAATCCGCAAACAGCATAAGCGCCAAATAGAATCCCGGAATGCTAATACCCGCCTTGGTAAACAATAAAATACCCGAAACCACAGTAAGCACTTCTGCCACAACAAAAATAATCGTTCCCCATTTTAGATGTAATTTCGAGAACAAATAAAACATAGCCATGGCAATCAGACTGAAAATTACCGATACCGCCATACGATTTGCCGGCAAAGGATGTTGCTCATCCAAAAAGCTCTGAATAAGATTCGCATTAATCTCCACACCGAACATCTGATTACTGCTGTTGGGTACCGTAAACTGATCCTGCAAACCGGTTGCATACGCTCCCACCAGCACAATACAGTCCGTAAACACCCTGGCGTCCACTTTACCTTCCAACACATCAATCAATGAAATGCTCTCATAATCATAAGGTTTACCCGCATAGTAAATCCACTGTACCCCGTTTTCATCCGTAACCGGCTTCAAGGGCTCCATGCCCATACTCTCACAATATTCCAGATAAATCTGATAAGATAAGGATGTATATTCTGTCACATTCCCTGCTTCATCTTCCACCAATGTAATGGGGAGATAGGAACGTATTGTACCATCCGTATCAGGTGAAGTATTTGCATATCCGACAGGCGTGATATCTCCCGTATAAGGAACTTCCACCGCAGACACATGCATGTGATCGATATAATTCTCACCGTTTTCATCTACTTTCACCTTGGAATCATATATCAAATGCGACGCAAGTACCACATTGTCCCGCTCACTCAACGCCTGCGCAAAAACCGCATCATCCTGTTCATCCATGGCACCAATAAGCATAATATCAAAGCCTACTACCGCAGGATAATCCTCCAAAATTTCCAAAACTTCCGCATAGGTACTTCTGGGCCAGGTTCCAAAGGGACCCAACGCATCCAAAGTTTTCTCATCGATAGAGATGATTTTTATGGCAGGGTCAATTGCCCTAGGTTGTTGATATAACTTATCTTTATACAGTGCGTCAATGGAATAAAACGCATCCCCATAACAAAATATAAAAGTAATAATTCCGATTAACAATATCTCTAAAACGAGAATCAGATTTTTTCTCATATATCCTCCCATCCCATTTTCGACAACGGCGATTCACATCTTTCACATTCAAAATGATATCATAAAACCCCTTTCACGTCATGCTTTTTATAGGTTTTGCCTGTTAAAAAACACTGTCATTATTATGCACGCTCCTTCTGCTTTTTTCTTTTCAACTACAAACATTTATGTTATACTTTTTATGAATGGTTTGTTAAGTTTTTTACAAACAGGAGGGGAATATATGGAAAACAACAAGAAACAATTAACATCCGACGAATTGTTGGAAAAAATATTCTATTGCATGGAAAGGCTGTTTGAAGAAAATGAACTTTCCGGCGCATTGCATCTGTTAACGGAATTAGGAAAGGCGTTGGTAAACTCAGACCGTGCCAGCTTCTGGTTCTGGGACAAAAAGAAGCATGAAATCTGGACTATGGCAGCTCTCGACATCAGCAAAATCACCATTCCGGAGAATACAGGACTTGTAGGCGCAGCCATTATGAACAATGAGCTTTTGGTAATCAACGACCCTTACAACGATCCCCGTTTTAACAGCGATGTAGATAAAAGTTCCGGGTATGTGACCAAGTCTATTTTAACCGTTCCCGTTACCAATTCGGAAGGTAAAGTAATCGGTGCATATCAGGCAGTAAACAAATTGGATGAAAACGGTATGGATTCCGCTTTTAACGAAACAGACATTAAGCGTATCAAGCTTGCTACTGCCTTCTGCGGAAGAACCTTGGAATCTTATCTTCTGTACAACGAATCCATAGAAGACCAGTTAACCGGTTTGAAAAACAGACGCGGATTATACATTCATTATGAAAAGTTTATCGCTCCCATTCTCGCTTCCAAGAAAGCGTCCATTATTATCTGTGACATTGACCACTTTAAGCGTGTAAACGACACTTGGGGCCACAATGCAGGCGATGCGGTTTTAAAACATGTGGCAAATACATATCTTGGCCTTGTGGGTATTGATGACGGAATCTTCCGTTGGGGCGGTGAAGAATTTATCATGCTTCTTCCCGGCAAGGACCTGACTCAGGCTGCCGAATTTGCAGAGCATTGCCGCAAAACCATCGAAGCCTCCGTATGCCATTTTGAAGATTTAGAAATAAAAGTAACCATGAGCTTTGGTGTCAGTGAATTAAATGCAGATCTTGACACCGCAGAAAATGTAAAAGATGCAGATGCAAAATTATACTATGCAAAGGAAAACGGAAGAAACAGAGTTATTCACACTCTTCCTTAAACTCCGTAGCATGCTTACGCATCCATAGAGGAAAATGATTATTTTGACAAGCCTTATTCTCCCGCTGACGGATTCCCATGGTATGGAAGTAATTTCTCCATAACCGTGTATAGTAATCCTCACTTTCCGTGGAGGATAAGGCTTGTAGTTCTTCATCCGTAAGAATACGCATATAGCAGTCTTCATCTTTGGGATGAATAATGGCTTCTTTATGAGTATCGTCAATAATCATCCAATTCTCAGAAGGCATGCGATCCATAAAATATTTTGCCACAGGCATAATCACCCTGCTTCTGGGTTCAAAATGCGCCACATACACATCATCCTGCACCTTGTAAAACCGCATAAATTCCTGAAAGGAACAGACTTCCCTGCTTACAAGTTTGCGAATTTCACGAAATCTGACCACTTCTTTATACTGAATCATTTCCGTTACCTGAGGTCCGAAATGAAAGCCCAATATCATAATCCGATATACCGTATCCAGCGCATCCTCTTCAAATGAAAGCAATGCATGGGAAATCTCCCAATATAAGTATTGTGAAATCCGGGTCCATACTGCTCTGCTTACTTTTTCAGCCTTCTCAGTGTTTCCTTCCACATATATATACTCATCAAATAAACCGTATTGATCTACCGGTTCCACACACAGCTTAATATTGGCATGACCTTTACCGCTTGCCCAGGCCTCATATATGCAGGTAAGCATGGACTCATAATCCGGCGAACAGGTATATATGTACACAATTATCACCTACTTCCGATTAAATATATCATTTAAAACTCTGCTTCTCTTTACATTCTTTTATCTTACTTTGAGACACTTCTAACCCAACTTATAATCATCAAACAATGACATCTGTTCATACTGATTACGATGCACAATTTCCCAGTTTTCCTTCCGGTTTACCACCGTCAATTCTCTGGTTATATAATTCTCTTCCACAGGAGTTTTGTACATCATCTTACCGTTGCATGTAATAAAATAATGCGCCCTTTTTAACACAATTCCCATCTTCTTTAAATGCTCATAATTCAGGCTTCCATATCTTCTGGACGATACAATCCTCTTCGCTCCCGTAGGTCCGATTCCAGGCACGCGAAGCAATAATTCAAACGATGCCGTCATAATCTCCACCGGGAAAATATCCAGATGACGCAATGCCCAGTCGCATTTCGGATCCAACTGCTCATTAAAATCCGGCTTCTCTTCCGACAGCAGTTCTCCTGCCCGGAATCCGTAATACCGCAGTAACCAATCCGCCTGATATAATCTGTGCTCCCTTAAAAGGGGCACCGGCGTTCCGATAGCAGGCAAAGCCGGGTCATCATTTAACGGTACATATGCTGAGTAAAAAACTCTCTTCAAATCATAATCCTGATACAATCTCTGCGTTGTCTGCAAAAGCTCATAATCCGTTTCCGTTCCGGCTCCGATAATCATCTGTGTACTCTGACCGGCAGGCGCAAACGCTCTTTTCAAATTTCCGGAAGAAATGCTTGCAGGCAACTGTTTATATCCCTCTCCGGCCTCTTCAATTCTTTTTATGTTAAAAATACTGTTCTCCAAATAGCGATTCCCGGTACTTCTTTCCATTCTGGCATCCTTGCCGATGGCAAGCCTATGCAGGGCAATGGTATTGGATATCTTTTCCATGGGATTTATGATTGTTTTAAAATTCTTGTTGGGGGCAAATTTCTTTAAACTGTCGTCTCCCGCAAACTCCATGTTAATACTGACACGATCCGCCAAATAGCCTGCCTTGGCAATCAATTCGTCAGGCACACCGGGAATCGCCTTAATATGTATGTATCCGTTAAAATGATACTCCGTACGCAACTTTTCAAGCACCCGACACATCAGTTCCATGGTATGACCGGGACTTTTAACGATGCCGGAACTTAAAAACAAACCTTCTATGTAATTTCTTTTATAAAATTCCACGGTTAAATCACAAATTTCTTCCGGTGTAAAAGCAGCTCTGGGCACATCATTGGAGCAACGGTTGATGCAGTATTTACAATCATAGATACAGTGATTTGTCATTAAAATCTTCAAAAGAGAAATGCATCGTCCGTCCGAAGCAAAAGTATGACAAACACCTGCCGCCCGACAATTTCCCAGCTCGCCTTTCTTTCCCTTACGGTCCACACCGCTGGATGTACAGGCAACATCATACTTGGCCGCATCCGCCAGAATTTCAAGCTTCTCTTCTGTTGTCATACTTGTTTTTATTTCATACATGTTATAATCGCTCCCATTAAATAATCTTATTTCATTATAAGAACATCTGTTCGATTATGCAAGTGTTTTTCGAATATTTGTTTGGTTAATTTTTAAAATTTCAGCAAAAAACACTCCGTTTGCCTTACGACAAACAGAGTGTTCTGCCTTTTTATTATTATATTTTTTATTCGATCCAATATACTTCCGTGATACCGGTAACGGGCTTATCAAAGTCTATGTTCCATGCACCGGAATCAGAAGGAGACAATCCGGGTTTCTGAGGACATTCACCGAATTGTACCTGCTGTACACCGAATAACTTGCCGTTCGCATAGAAATACACATCACAGATACCTTCGTTTTCAAGTATTTCTACCATTTCAGCCAATTCTTCCTTTGTAACGGACAAATTGTCTTCTCTTTCAATAATGTCCTGCAACGCTTTTAACACCTGCATATCTTCCTCAGGTATGGGGAGTTTGCTCAAATCAGCATCTGATAAAAAGAAACTACCGGATGCATCACTACCTACAGCCGCCGACTGTCCTGCAGACACTGTTTTTTCTGCGCCGGTCTCACCATTGGGATGAATCAAGGTTGCCAGAACCTCTCCGTCCCAAACACTTAACTGTACGATAGGTTCTCCACCGTCATTCCCCAACTGAGCGGGTTCACAGATATTAACGCGGTATACGGTTCCGCGCACTGCCATAACGGAATTCTGCGTGTGCACCTCGTAAGAGGAACTGTCATTTAATTTATTTTCCACATGGGAAGTAATCGCGCCTCGCTCCAATTCAATGATTGTTTTACTGTCCCGGGATGTACCTTCTGCCACCATGGTAAGAATGGAATCCTGCTCCACATAGGCATATTTGTCATCATCCATCTGCAAAACCAACATACTGTTTGAAGCTACGCTTAATTTATCTCCGCTCTGTAATGTCATACCGGAATATGCCTGCAATTCTCCAACATTTTCACGATCAACCACAGCCGTTCCGTCAATTTCCATTACCTTAATTACGCGGTATGCTTCTTCTTTGTTAAATACAGCAATCAGGGTAATCACAAGTGCTGCAACAACTGCTGCCGCAACACTGCTGCCGATGATTATTTTCTTTTTTCCCGACATGTCATTCCCTCCTAATCTCTACTGAAACTGAATTCGCCTTCTTTATTGGCATAAAAATCAATTCCACCGGCATATATGGTAGCATCGCCTGCCATACTCCACTGAGAACCTTCCGGAGTATGGTATTCCATACCGGTTTCCAAATAATAATTTCCTTCTCCGATGATACCGTCTTTTAACCACGCAGGGCCGGTAATCAAAGAAATTTTTGTTTCATTTCCCGCTTCATCCTTAACAGATAAAACATGCGTTAAGCGACGCATTCCCGTCTCCATTGCCACAGAATAAGAACCGTCCTCGTTTTGAATGACTTCCGCTTCCTTTCCGTCAACGGATACCGCCTTCAAATTTGCCTCCTCGAATTTTAACTCCACCGTATCGGCATATATTTCTTCACCATCTTTTATATCTTTTACCTCAGGCATCTTTGCATCTACACGCAGATTTGCAATGGAAATCATATCCGTCTGCTCACCGGTAGCTGTTTTTCGAAGATAAATACGCAAATTGGTAGTTTCTTCTTCCACCACATAAGCTTCACTTGTAAAATTATCCCGGTTGCCCACAGATAATTCATAACCTTCCGGAGCAGTAATTTCTACCTCGGATTTATACCATCCGCTGTCACCTACCGCACCATCCAATTCATAAGCCGGAGAAGGCGCTCTTAAATAACTGATTGAAAAATTTGCGGTTCCCACAGCTCTCGTATAATCATCATTGGAGGGTAAAGTTACCCTTACGGTGTAATTCCCCACGCTTGAAGGTTTTTGACTACTGTATGCCGAATCATCGGCGCTCGCAGGTTTATATTCCACCGTAGCTTTTCCAACATCATTGGTAGACGATGAAATCTGCGGCGACGAAGCCGAGCCTCCATAAATATAACTGCTCATGCTTACGCTTACCTTACCGGAGCTTTTTTCCGGTTTGGCCGGCTCAGGTTCCGGTTCGGGCTCCGGTTCCTCTTCTTCCGGTATTATAGCCCATACGGGATATAGTGACATGGTACCACTTGCATCCATCAAACTGGCACCCAATTCATAGTTTCTTATATTGGAGCCCTGCGAAAAACTCCATCCGATTAACACTGCATTCTCCTTGGTTAATCCATCCCATGTCGTGGTTGCCGTACCGTTTACCGGGCTGTTTGCATCTGTAACAACATAATCCGTACGAACCACAGTACCCTCGTCATCCTTATATGTAACCTTACATCCGTTGACTTTCTTAAGTGTAACAACTGCAAAACTGTCACTTACTTCAACACTATTCCCCGGTGAAAATGCCCCGTTTTGCTGTTGCATCAATTCCACCACCTGATCATAACTATACACTTCAATGGATTCTTTTACACACAAACCGCCGGAATATTCAATCGTATATGTTTCATCGGTAACATATGACCCTGAACTTGCACCTGCATTATAAATCGTTACATCCGCATATGACTCATTGCTCGGAAATGCAGTTCCATCCAAACTAATTCGCCCATATATTCCTCCGGTAAAACCAACACTGTCACCGTAACCTACAAGAATCGATGTATCTGCGCCGGTTACATAAACCGTATTGTCCGATGCCGCCTCGGCCACCATAGGGTGATAAAACATTCCCACCAACAAAGCCATACAAGTCACAGCGGCCAACAGGCCTTTTCGCCGTTTTTTGTAATTAATTCTTCCTTCCATGTTTTTTCCTCCTGTTTTTCCCTTTTTGTTCGGATAAAACCGTAGTCTCATACACAATATATAATGTAATCATCACCGTTACCAGCAATGCCCTATATGTAAAAAAGTAATGAATGTAAGCATGATTGGATACTACCAGAAACCGTATTACGGGAATAAAAGCAACCGTCGCCAAAATCCATATTTTATCATATGTATAATGCTCTTTCCTTGCCATATACCAAATGGTTCCAACCACCGCTACTGCAATCAGGGTAATAAGCACTACCCCGCCCGCGGTCATATCTTCCGTTCCCCAATACAGACATCCTGCATTTCTCTGAAAGATTCCCATCAAACGCTGACCCAAATCAGCTTTTTCGCCTGCCATATTTAAGGTAAGGCTTACATCCCCGCTTATTCGCTCCTTAGCCATATCAAAAGACTGCACAAAAGCATCTTTGCCAAGCACACCTGCCGCAAGCCCCCACTTACTTAGAAACATCCCCGCATAACCTATGCACCAGCACATTCCGCTTTTCATAAAAAGTAACCAATCATCACGCCTTTTTATCTTTCTGCTTTCTGCCTGATTCTGCGAACTTCCAACAGCAATAAAATAAAGCGCAAAGGGCACGGTAAAGGTTAAGGTCTCTGCCGTAAGGAAGTCAAAAAACGCCGTAAGCATTCCCGTAACCAGAAAGGCGGACTGTACCCATAAGGGTTTTGTCGTATTTTTATTAAGAAGCAAAAACAATGTAATCACCGGCATCAGCAGAAAAACAAATGCATATTCCAGACAGCTCAGCGCAAACACACCATTTACTGCCAAAAAGGCAACCGCATAAAAAATTCCCAATGCATATTGTTTCTTTTTTATCAATACGACCACTACCAAACCGTTCAACAACAGCCCCATTATTGTAGTCACAAGCCGAATACCTTCTATATCGGTAACGAAAAGCAATACCCGGATGACGCCCGCTGAACCGTGCCAATATCTGGCATAGCTTTCCGTTTCGGCTCCCTCTCTCAACATTTCTTTTTCAAAAGAAACATTCACATTTTCATCGGCTGCCCGATTATAATTTGCCGCCATAATTGCCCGGTAGGCATCGCCTTCGCCAAAATGCCAGGCAATTCCGGTAGATATACAATCCGCATAATTGTCTGCTTTAAAATTTTCAAGATTCCCCACTGTTTTATGAAACAGAGGCCTATTCATAAAATAGGTTGCGCTTTCCGCTGCATGCTCCCTGATTGCCTGTTGGGGAATCAACGCCGTCAAATAAAGAAACAGCAGGCAAATCCCTAATGTTACGATATAAATTACGGGATAAATCAAAAATGTTTTTTTCATAGTTTCAGCATATTCGTTTCTCATTGTGAAGTCAATTATTTTGGTAAAAATGACAATTTTGGTTAGTTAAAAACTACAATAAATCCGGTATTTCATTAGTAATTTTTAACAAAAGAAAACGGGCAGCCTATAATAATCATCCTGTCCGTTTTTTAGCAATTCTTTTATATTTGATTTTACTTAATTTCTTCGGACATCATAACTTTACCGTCCATATTTTTCCAAACAAAAAGATTATCTTCCCAAACCATATAGCCGTGCCAGCTGTCTTCCTTGGGGATAGATACGGAACCGGGATTCATGTAAACATACCCTTCCTTCTTCACACATTTGGGCACATGGGTATGACCGCATAAGAGCACTTCATCATTGCAAAGCTTAGGTGGATTATTTTCTCCGTAAACATGACCATGACTTGCATATACTACGGTTTTTCCCATAGAAAGCACGCTATAATCCGCCATAATGGGGAAATCCAGCACCATCTGGTCCACTTCCGTATCGCAATTACCGCGGACACATAAAATTTTATCTTTGTAACCGTTCAACAGCTCAATTACGCCCTTGGGGTTATATTCTTCCGGTAAATCGTTTCTGGGGCCGTGATAAAGCACATCCCCCAAAAGAAGGATTCTATCGGCTCCCTCTCTTTTAAAAGCGTCCATAAGGGCTTTTCCGTATTTTAAAGATCCATGTATATCCGAAGCAATAAAGTATTTCATATCATTATGCCTTTCATTTTTTTATTATTTTAAAATGCAGGCATTCACATGTCAATAAAATATGTTTTACAGCAGGGTATAAATCCAATAGATTAGTCCCAAAAGCCAACTTGAAAATATACCGTATAAAATCACCGGCCCCGCAATGGTGAAAATTTTACATCCGATTCCAAATACCTGACCTTCGAATTTGTATTCAATGGCCGTGGAAGCCACCGAATTGGCAAAGCCCGTAATAGGAACCAGCGCTCCCGCACCGGCAAAATTCACAATTTTACGATAAATTCCCAAACCGGTCAAAATCACACTGCTTAACACTAAAATCAGCGTACAATATGCAGTAGCATCATCTTTTGTCATGCCGGCATAATTTTTAAGAACTTCCACAAGAAATTGCCCGATACAGCAAATAATACCGCCCACGAGAAATGCTTTAAACATGCGCATGGGCAGATTTGCCTTAGGCGTAATTTCATTAACATATTGTTCGTAAACCTGCTGTCCTTTTTTTGAATCCATATCTTACCTCTTACCAATCTCTTCGTTATAAAAAATTACCGACACCCGTTTGTCGCATCTGCCGGAAACAATTCATTATTCTACCATATACAAAGCCGCACCAAAGTAAATCAAGCTTCCCGCCACTTTGCCGGCGGCAACAGACAATACCGCAAGCCCCAGGCCTTCCCGAAAATGAATTCTTCGGGCAAAAATAGGAATACTGTCCAACATCTCCGCAATTGCCAACGCTACGCAACCCACAAAACACCCGGAGAAGAATCCAATACTTGCAAGTTCTACTTGCAAAATTTCTATTCCTGCAAGAATTCGCATTTTTTCTTGCATGTTTATTATTTTTAAAAATATACTCTCTATGGGAAAAACACTTGCGATTCCACCGATAATACAGCCTGCCACAACACAACTTTCGTAGGTCAGAATTTTATTTCCGGTATGCGTCTTCCCTGCAAAACGCGGAACCAGTCCCAAGGCAAGCAAAGCCGTAAACACGCCGCCCGAAACCATTAAACCACAAGCAATTCCCAACAGAAGCATTCCCAATTGCTGCATTTACATTCTCTCCGTAAAATATCTGTTTTTATTTATCATATCCACATTTTTATGGAACATCTGTCTCCAAACCTTCTCTGGTTGCGTTTTCGATCAAAGTCTTATTCACATCATTTTCATATATGCGCATTTCCACTTCCAGCGGCGTGGGATCTTTTGTGATTCTACGCTTACCGATATGATTGTAGAAAACAATAATTCCAACGCCAAGTCCTATGGAATACCCCAGTTCAAGGGGACCCACGCCTCCTTGATATGCAATACCGAATAGGTTGTATATGTTTTCCAAAAGCCCCACGATATTAATATCATTGTGAAATGCCATTAAGGTAAAAGCAGTACCAAAAAAGCAAATCAAAGAAACAAACAGTACCTTTATTCCGATGAGAAATGCATTGCTTTTTTTTGCTTCGACCAATTCCAACACAATATCATTTTCGCCGAGAGATACGATTTCAACAGTGGGGTCAAAACCTTGTATTATTTGAATTACTTCCAGGATACTGATTACTGCTCTTCGCGTATTTTTGTTTGAAAAATCGTATATTAAAAGTAGATTTAATTTATCTTTAATGGTGCTGTCCTGCGTAATGATTTTAAATACATCTTGCAGATAAACTTTTTCCCGACTCACTTTGACATTTTGATCTGCCTTTATATATACCAGTTTTTTTATCATATTCTCTCCATATAATTTGCGGATACTCTTTAGGATATTTCTCCGCTTATACCACTACCGGGATATATTTTACAAAATAAAAAGAGTACCGCAATGCGATACTCTTATCTTATCCTCAATCGTTTCTTTTATTCTTTTACCACGCAATTTTTACCGCTCTGTTTACCTTTATACAAACGCTCGTCTGCAATCTGGATTAATTTTTCGATTTTTAATCCGGGAATGGATTCGCTGACACCGAAGGTCATGGTTACCTTCAACTGATGCCCGTTTGTATCTATGGTCAACGCTTCGATTCGCTTACGGATACGCTCTGCAACATCGGATGTAACCTGATGATTACCGTTAATAATTACGAGGAACTCCTCGCCTCCCCATCTGCACACGCAGTCATCCCCACGCAATGCATTGGTAAATTCATTGGCTACGGCCACAAGCACATCATCTCCGGCTTCATGTCCATATGTATCGTTTACGCTTTTAAAATTATCGATATCAGCCATAATCAGGCCGAAAATCTTACCTTCACCCAGCAAATAGGACATTCTGCGATTCAATTCGTAATTCATGTAGCGTCTGTTATACAACTTCGTCAACGGGTCTTTCTTCGACATTTCATCCAACTGATTGTTCTTGGCCATAAGCTTATCGCTTCTGTGATTAATATCCCAGAACAAAAGCATCATAAAGCAAAAGATGATCAGAAACATGAACAGCGCATTGATTACATACATAATCGTTTCCATGGTTTCGTTTAACGCTACCAGCGGTGTCCAATATTTAGATAAAATATAGCATACAAAATATCCAAAAACGGAGAACAGCGAGAATGCCACCGTTTCCCCGGTTCCTCTTTTAAAACATTCCCATGTGAAGGTAATGTAGCAGGAAACAGCTATCATCGCCACGCAATATACTTGAAAACCACTGCCAAATCCCACAAACAAAGTTGCAAGAATACCATGCAATACTACTTCAATACAGGTCAGTATATATGCCAAATATGTTTTTTTCTGTTTGATCAGCAAAAGAATACCCTGATATGCAAAAATAATAATGAAATTATAAACCGCCATGAGCTTCACACCCGTAAGCGCAAAGAATATCAAAAATACAGCATGTAAAACCGTTACCGATGCCAAAATCAACGCTGATTTCCGATATTCGTCAAAGAACACATCTCCATTCTTCAATGCCTGATAGTAATGCTTTAAGTTTCCCATAAGAACCCCTTCATTATGTACATACCCAATAACCACATATACAATATATCGACATATGTATGTATATTATACTCTATACTTTGCGTTTTGAAAAGGGAAATAAAAAAATCTTGTGTTTTATTTCATCAATTGATAAAGTATAAGAAAAAGGAAAGGAGGAATACCATGCAGCAAAACACGCTCAACCCGGAATTGCGTCAGATTATGGACCATGCCAACGAAGATTATCCCGTGGGTGTATACTATGTAGAACCCCATAAAATGTATATGAATTATGTACGCTGGCACTGGCACGAAGAACTGGAAATCAATCTGGTCAAAAACGGAACTGCTGAGTTTACCATCGGTGATGAAAAGATTATTCTTAACGAAGGCCAGGGGATTTTTCTGAACAAAAATGTTTTGCACGCCATCCGTTCGGTGAACGGAGACGATTGTATTCTTCTGTCCCTTATTTTTAATCCTAATATTCTTTTTCACAATGATTCTTCCGCGCTGGCACTAAATTACATTAATTCTGTAGTGGACGACAATAATATGCGATATTTAACTTTGGAAAGAAAAGATATGTGGGGACGCAATATGTTGGCATACTTAAGCGATATTTTTGATGCCAACTTTTCTCAGGAATTCGGCTATGAATTATCTACCAAAAGTGCTTTGTGCCAGCTTTGGCTTCTTTTATTAAAAAAATGCAATTATAAATCCACACCATCTATCGGCCAAAGCAAAAAAAGCACCACCCTATCTCCCGACGAAATCCGCATTAAGGATGCCATACTTTACATACATACCCACTACACCGAGGCAATTTCCTTAGATGATATCGCCGCATCCATTCATGTAAGTAAAAGCGAATGTTGCCGTTGTTTTAAAAGAGCGGTGAATTTAACTCCTTTTGAATATCTTATGCGCTATCGTATTCTTCAGGCAGCGGATAAAATATTGCAGCATGACCGAAATACAACATCTATTTCAGAATTGGCCATTTCCGTAGGTTTTAACAACACCAGCTATTTCAATAAGCTTTTTAAAAAATATTTCAACTGTACCCCTACGGAATATCGTAAATTAAGTAAAACAGAACACCGCGATCAGTTAAGCCACTTTGGTTTATCGCTGACACATATATAAAAACCGGCTCCTCTATGGCAAGCCGGTTTTTTGCAAGTTTTCTTTCAAAATTGTCGATTATTGGCATTGACTACACAAGTCTGACATTTCCTTTTTCCAATAAAATCGCCGGATTATAGGACATTTTCGCCTTACGGAGCCCTTCTTCACCTAAATCCTCCTCGCGGTTGATATAACGGTATCCCTTGGCCGCATGTAACACGAATTCCCTGTTAATAATGGGGTATGCTCCCTGAATATCGGCAAAGGCTTTTTCGATATGCACCACAAAAGTATCTTCTGTCAAAGGTGCTCCCAGAGAAAAAGCCACAACGCCTTCTCTCGTCCGGATCAGGCCACCGGTAAGACCGATTTCTTTGCGCATTTTCAATGCATTTAGAGTAACACAAATCTCAGCGCTTTTTTCTTTGTCTTCATCACACTTGTTTTGCTCCCGCCATTTTCGGGCCATAGCAAAACAATCCTCCAAATTCTCATCCGTAATCTCTTCATAAGTCCATTCCGGATAATTTTCAACAAAGCGATTGATATGATTACGCTTGGCATGAAGCTTTTTACCCGCCAATGTCCCGAGGCTTTCTGCTTCATAAATGTAATCTGCTACATCTCTCACATACTCAATGGTAAATTTTCCGGGGTAATGCGCTTCTAAATCCTCAAATTGCTCCTTGGTTACCAGATGCAAGGCAAATGTTTTATGATTTTCCTCATAATAATTCATCAATACATCCAATGCCTTATAAGGATTCTTTCCGATAGGAATCGAAATACTGTCTCTGTGGGGATTATAAAACACGAGACACTCCTCAACCACACTCCACTTTGTACCGTAGTGTGCCACCCAAAGATAGTTATTGGAAAAGGACAGTTCGCAGCCGCGACTGGTTTTATATTTATAAAATTGTTCAAAAGTCTCTTTATCTTCCAGCGTAATGTCTTTCCACACAAGTTCCATAGTATTATTTTATCTCCAAATAAACGAATTTTATTCCTGCTGTATATGCATTTGACCTTAATGGTCATTTTGCGTATTAATGGCTGTTTTTTAGCAAATTTCGCCATAGTTAAATCTACTTTTAACTATATTTCCGTTTTTACAGGGCATGCTTTATGAAGCACACAAAAAAGGCGACATACTATGCCGCCATTTTTTTAGTTCTCATTCATTTTTGCCAATTTCGCCGCCTGGTCGGCTGCAATGCACGCATCAATAATTTCCTGAATGTCACCGTTCATAATCTTTTCAAGCTTATACAGTGTTAAACCGATTCTATGATCTGTCACACGACCCTGAGGGAAGTTATAGGTACGAATCTTTTCGGAACGGTCTCCGGTACCAACCTGGCTTCTACGAAGCTCAGCTTCCGCATCATGCTGTTTCTGCATCTCCAAATCGTATAATTTAGCACGTAAAAGGGCAAATGCTTTTGCCTTATTCTGAATCTGCGACTTTTCGGTCTGGCTGTAAATTACAATACCGGTAGGCATATGAGTCAAACGAACCGCCGAGTCCGTTGTGTTGACACACTGTCCACCACAACCGGAAGCACGCATAACATCAATTCGAATATCGTTATCGTTGATTACAACATCTACTTCCTCTACTTCAGGCATAACCGCAACCGTAATGGTTGATGTATGAATACGACCGCCGGATTCGGTTTCCGGAACACGCTGTACACGATGAACACCACTCTCATACTTCAACTTAGAGTATGCACCCTGACCGGAAATCATGAATTCAACTTCCTTCATACCGCCGATACCTATTTCATCCACATTAATAGTCTCAATTTTCCAACGCTGGCTTTCTGCATAATGCACATACAAACGATACATTTCTGCCGCAAATAACGCGGCTTCGTCACCACCTGCGCCTGCACGGATTTCCACGATAACATTCTTGTCATCGTTAGGATCCTTAGGTAAAAGAAGAATTTTTAAGGTCTGTTCCAATTCTTCCACCCTTTTCTTTGCGTCAGTAAGCTCTTCTTTTAACATTTCACGCATGTCTTCGTCGCTTTCTTCCTCCAACATGGCGATGCTGTCTTCAATATCCTGCTTTGACTGCTTGTATTCCTTATAAGCATCTACAATAGGGGTTAAATCGCTCTGCTCCTTCATCAGCTGACGAAAACGCTGCTGGTTATCCGTAACACCCGGCTCCTGCAACTCACCCATAATTTCTTCAAAACGAATCAATAAATCTTCTAATCTGTCAAACATTTTAATCCTCCAAGTATGTGGCATATACCACTCTGTCCAAACCTGCCAGATCTTTCTTTACTACAATATCAATATATCCGCTCCGACGCAAGAGCTCGCTCACATCTTCCGCCTGATTATACCCTATTTCATAAAAAATTTTGCCTCCGCGACTGAGATATCCTTTGGCTTCTTCGGTGATTTTACGATAAAAATCCAAGCCGTCCGCTCCACCGTCCAAAGCACTCATAGGTTCATGCTCCCGCACTTCCCGATCGAGCGTATCAATCACAGCACTCTCTATATAAGGGGGATTTGATACGATAATATCAAATTTACCCTCAACTCGACCAAACAGGTCACTTTCTATAAAAACAGCCTCGATTCCAAGGTTTTCGGCATTCTCCCGCGCCAAAGCAACCGCTTGGGGCTGAAGTTCCGCACCTACACCAATGCAATCATTACTGTATTTTAACAAACTCAATAAAATACATCCGGAACCGCTGCACATATCCAAAATACGCATACCGTCATGAAGATGCATCATTACCTCTTCTGCCAGGCATTCCGTATCCTGTCTGGGAATCAAGGTACTTTCATGGGTTTTAAAAGTAAGCCCCATAAAATCCTGCTCACCGGTAATATACTGTACAGGTTCGCCACCTGCCCTGCGACAAATGTACTCCCGGTACTGTTTTACTGCTTCCGAAGGCACTTCTCTGTCACCGTGAACCAGCAAATCATTACGATTTGTTCCGCATATATACTCTAAAAGAAGCCTGGCATCCAGCACGGCTTCTTTACAATCATTTTCTTTTAAGGTGTTAACTCCGGATTCGTATACTTCTCTGTATGTCATAACTCAATCCTTCGCTTCATCTTCCGACGAAGAGGTTGCATTTTCGGAAGAAACCAAATCTTCTTGCGCGCCGTTTGACACGGATTCAGCTTCATCCTCATCATCCAGCCACTCATCCTCTTCAACGGCTTCATATTCGAAATTCTCTTTCAAATACTCCTTCCAATCAAAAACAGCCTCTACAGCCTTAATTGCCACCTCAATCATGTCCTCATCCGGTTCCTTGGTGGTCAATCGCTGAAGCAACATACCCGGTGCAGAAATGACTTTTACAACCCAGTTATCAAATTTACCCGCCAAACGCAACACTTCATAAGATATGCCGGCAATTACGGGAATCAACACAATTCTAAGCACCAGTCTCAGCACCATGTTGTCTACACGAATAAAGAAAAAGCAAATGATACTGATTACCATAACAATCAGAAGAAAACTTGTTCCGCATCTTCTGTGTAATCTGGAACTTTTCTTAATGTTCTGCACATTCAAAGGTTTACCGCTTTCAATACAGTTAATACACTTATGCTCCGCTCCATGATACATAAATACTCTGCGAATATCCTTCATAAGGGAAATCAGAAGCACATATACCACAAAGATTACAACCCTTAAAACACCCTCAATAATAGCAATCAACGAAGGGTTGCTTAAATATTTCTCCAAAAGAGACGCAACAAAATAAGGCAAAACCATAAAGATAGCCAACGCAATAATAAGCGATACAATCATGGTAATACCCATCATCGCCTTCTCTGCCTTAGCACCGAAAATTTTACCCATAAAACGGTCAAAACCGGTTTCTTCTTCGTCTTCTTCATAAAAGCTTGCCGAAAAAGTCAATGTCTCCATTCCCAATTTCAAAGAATCAATAAAATTGAAAATACCTCTTACAAAAGGAACCTTTCTGGTCCAGCTTTCCGACTGTTCATAACCGGCAACATGAATTTCAATGTTTTTATCAGGCTTACGAACAGCAACCGCGTAACGGTTCTTGTTACGCATCATAATACCTTCCATAACAGCCTGTCCGCCAATACCGGAATAACATGTTTTCTTCTTTTTGCCCATTGGTCTCCTCCAAAAAAGAGTTTGCATATCACTTTACTTCACAAAATAATCCTGCAAAGTAAAAATTAAGGTTGAGATACCTAAGTACCTCAACCTATCATGTCGCTTTATTAGCTTTCCACACCGTACTTCTTATTGAACTTATCAATACGTCCACGAGCCTGAGCAGCTTTCTGCTGGCCTGTGTAGAAAGAATGGCACTTAGAACATACTTCTACGTGGATATCCTTCTTTGTAGATCCTGTTACGAAAGTGTTGCCACAGTTGCAGGTTACGGTTGCCTGATAGTATTCAGGATGAATTCCTTCTCTCATTTTTCTCACCTCTCTATATTAAAAATAACCTATTTTTGCTTTTTTTACAAACAGCTTGTTCATTATAACATGCGTTTATTGGGATTGCAAGCTTTTTTTACACCCAATGTATTTTTTTCAAAACTTGTACGAATTCAGCATTATTTCTTGTCTTTGAAAACATATCAACAACTTTATCTACCGCATCTTCTGCCTTCATTCCGTTAAATGCCCTTCGCATTGAATTAATTGCTTCCAGTTCCTCGGAATTTAAAAGTAAATCTTCCCTTCTGGTTCCGGACTTGGGAATATCGATAGCCGGGAACACTCTCTTTTCAGACAGTTTTCGGTCAAGAACCATTTCCATGTTACCGGTTCCCTTAAATTCTTCGTAAACCACATCATCCATTTTACTTCCGGTATCAACCAGGGCAGTTGCAAGAATAGTAAGACTTCCGCCTTCACGCATGTTTCTTGCCGCACCGAAGAAACGCTTCGGCATATGTAATGCTGCGGGGTCCAAACCGCCGGATAAAGTTCTTCCGCTGGGAGGAACAAGCTGGTTATACGCTCTTGTCAGACGGGTAATACTGTCTAAAAGAATAATAACATCCTGCTTATGCTCCACAAGACGCTTCGCACGCTCAATAACCATTTCCGCCACTCGTCTGTGATGTTCCGGTGTCTCATCAAAAGTAGAATAAATTACTTCCACATTATCGCCCGCAATGGCTTCTTTAATGTCCGTAACTTCTTCGGGACGCTCATCGATTAATAAAATAATCATATGCATATCGGGATTGGAATACTTCACACTCTTTGCCACCGATTTTAACAAGGTGGTTTTACCTGCCTTAGGCGGCGAAACAATCATACCACGCTGTCCCTTTCCCACAGGGCTGATCAAATCCATGATACGCATGGATACCGGCGCACCGGGAATCTCCAATCGAATCTTCTCATCCGGAAAAATAGGAGTCATATCTTCAAAATTACCGCGCTTCTGCGCTTCCTCCGGAGTATAACCGTTAATTTTCTTAATATATAAAAGCGCTGAAAACTTTTCATTCTGGGTTTTGATACGTGTATTTCCTTCCACGATATCACCGGTTTTAAGACCGAAACGACGAATTTGACTGGGTGCCACATATACATCGTTTTCACCGGGGAGAAAATTTTCACAACGGATAAAACCATATCCGTCAGGAAGTACCTCTAAAATTCCTGCTGCCGCAATACCGCTGTCCAATTCTGCCATATTGGATTCGCCTTTATCCTCCTGGCGATTCTTTTCTGCGGTATTTGATACATCCTCTCGCTCCGTTCTGCTTCGCTCCGCTTCTTTTATCTCTTGTTTGCTCTCCGCCTGAACGCTTTCTCTCTGCTCTGCTTCTTTTTCTAAAAGAATATCTACAATTTGTTCTTTTTTCATGGTAGATACGCCTTTGACTCCAATACTTTTAGCCAAATCACGAAGTACCGGAAGGCTAAGCGACTCATACTTTTCTCTCATAAAACTCCTCCTGTCGTTTTTTGAATGCGTCTAAAGCCAATGAAATTCTTCAATCACATCGCGCCTTAAACACACAACCTTAAAGAATTTGATTATATAGCTTACTCTATTTTCTTGTGTACATTAATTCATCTATCTGGGGAATATAAAAGATATGTCATCCTGACTAGCGATTTTATTATACTTCAATTCCGTTAAAATGAAAAGAACTTTTTTATTTCCCTACGGATTCTTTCATTTCATACTTTCCTATGCATAACTTCTTTGAAAACTTATGCTTTTATGTTAAAATGAAATGGTCGGCGAATGGCGGATATTATGTACAACTGCATATTAAAACTGCACTTTGATAATATTTCAACAACCCAACCACCGACAAGTCCTTTATATAAAATCAATTAACTTAAGAGGCATTTTATGAGCAAAAAACAATGTAAATTCGATTACAGTATTATATTCTTTCTTTTGCTTCCCCTGCTTATTTTTTGGTTAGGGAACATTACCGTTATCTTTTATAATAACGACGACTTCTATTTGAATCAGATTGTCTCCGGGGAATTTACCGGCACTCCTCAGGCCCATCTGCTTCACATCGGCTATCTTACAGGATTATTGCTAAAAGGTCTGTATACTGTATTACCTGCACTTCCCTGGTACGGCCTTTTATTGTTTTCATACGGATATGTAAGTATCATGTTGTCTGTTTATTCTGTTACCAAGCAGATTGAAAAGACCGCGCTTCGCATTGCCGCTTCCGTATTTTTTGCATTCATCAGTATTCCCTTTTTATGGGTTCATATCATCGAATTGCAATATACCACAATCACCGCCATTGTATGTGCGACATCTCTTGTACATTTTTACATCGCCAAAGAAGATCCCAAACCGGGCATTTATTTAGTAAAAACATTGCCAAGCATAATTTTATTCCTGCTTGCGGTAGAAATCCGTGATAAGGCTTGCTTTATGTTTCTCCCCACCTTCTTTCTGGTAGGTGTAGTAAAATGGTTTAAAAATCGTAAACTCTTAAAATCCATATTGGCTTACGGCGGCGTTTTATTATGCTTGTGCATTCTTGCTTTTGGCATCAATAAAATTGCCTATTCCTCAGAAGAATGGAGTTCTTTTAGAACTTATAATACTGCCAGGGAAAACATCGTGGATTACAACGGTTATCCAGACTACGAAACCCATCGCAAGGAATATGAAGAACTGGGAATAACCCCTGCTTCTTATGAGTCTGCCACAACACGCTATCAGCTGTTGCTGGACGAAAACATTAACACAAATTTTATGGTGCGTATGGAGGAATTGTCACATCATTTCGAACCGGACATAAAACAGATGTTATCTACTTTTCTTAATCGCCACATTAGTGATTACTCGGACAGACCCTTGAATTTGATTGTATATATATTATATTTCTTTACCCTGCTGTTAATCATCTGTACCAAGCGTTGGAAATCCCTTCTTGATGTAGGCGCATTATTTACCGGCCGAATGATTGTATGGCTTTATCTTCTCTATATCGGGAGACCCATGCCCAGAGTAACCCAGGGCGTATATGTTATGGAATTTCTTCTGTTATTGGCTATTTTATGCAGCAACAAACTTTTGCAAATAAAAGGAAAGAAACATGTAAAAGAAGATTCAGAAGATAATCATACCCAACTTAAAGCGACACCAAAACTCCCTCACAGAATCATCATCCTGCTTTTTATTGCAGCATCGCTTTTTACATGTATCAAATGGGGAATTCCCAATTTTATGGTAATTCGGGAACATAGTATATCCCGCAGCAATTTTTCTGTTGCTTATGATGAATTGCAGAATTATTTCTACGAAAACGGAGAAAATCTGTACTTATTGGACACCAACAGCTTCTCTTATTTTACGGAAGATGTTTTTACAAAAAGCGAAGCAAGTTGCGCCAATACAGTTTTACTTGGCAGTTGGACCGCCAACAGTCCTTGGACAGATGCTGTTGCCCGGCGTTTCCAAATTACTTCCTACGAAGAGGCCGCTGTCAACCGCGATGATGTCTATTTTGTTTTTATGAATACGGAAAGCACCGGATATGAATATCTGGAACATTACTTCCAAAGTAAATACCCTGATAGCCACATGGAAATTCAAGACACCATCCTTACTTCCAACGGTTTAGAATTTTATGTATTGAAAGTTCAAAACGACTAAACTTTGAACCTTCATACGCTTGCGAATTTTCACTCTTTGATGTAAGATAGAATTCGACTCCAAAGAAATGAGGTAACCCGGATGATTCAGGATCCGCTTACGCTATATAAATTAATTGTTTTATACATGCTGAACAAGGTAAGTTTCCCTTTAAGCAGCTCACAGATTAACGATTTTATTCTCGAGAAGGATTACACGAACTTTCTTACCTTACAACAGGTTTTCTCTGATTTAAAAGAGAACAATCTGATTGCAGCCAAGACCGTACGCAACAGAACCCTGTTCTCCATTACAGAAGAAGGTATGAGTACCCTTTCCTACTTCCAGAACCGCATCAGCGACGCCATTAAGGAAGATGTGCTCAATTACCTCAAAGAGAATGAAATGGAGCTTAGAAACGAAGTTTCCGTACTTTCAGACTACTATCGTTCTCCTAACGGAGAATATGAAGCCCACCTCTGGGCCAAAGACAGAAACTCAGAGCTTGTCAGCATCAAGCTTACGGTTCCCACAGAAGATATTGCCGCTGCCATTTGCGACAAATGGAAAGATAAAAACCAGCAAATTTACCAATATTTAACGGAGCAGTTATTTTAAACTGCTCCGTTTTCTTTCTTCCTCTCGGATATGTTTCATATGTTCATCAATTTTCTTTTCATAACCCTGATCGGAAGGAACATAAAATTTCGTTCCCGTCAACTCATAGGGAAGATACTGCTGATCCACATAATGGTTGGGATAATTATGGGAATATTTATAATCCAAACCGTGTCCCAACTTCGCCGCGCCTTTATAATGAGCATCCATCAAATGGGGAGGCACCGGCAAATCACCGGTCCGTTCCACACAACTCATAGCCTCGCTGATGGCATTTACCGCAGCATTGCTTTTCGGCGCACAAGCCACATAGGACACCGCCTGCGCAAGAATAATCTGCGCCTCCGGCATTCCGACCCTCTCCACCGCAAGCGATGCACTGACCGCCACCTGAAGGGCGTTGGGGTCTGCATTTCCCACATCCTCCGACGCGCAAATCATAATTCTTCTTGCTATAAAAGTAACGCTCTCTCCGGCAGACAACATTTTAGCAAGATAATACACTGCCGCATCCGGATCCGACCCACGCATACTTTTTATAAAAGCAGAGATTGTATCATAATGATTGTTGCCACCCTTATCATAGCGTAAAAGCTTCTTCTGGATGCATTCTCCCGCCACTTCCATGGTGATGTGTATTTTACCGTCTTCGCCTCGCGGAGTGGTCATAATGCCCAATTCAACGGCATTTAAGGCATGTCTTGCATCGCCACCGGACATATCCGCAAGAAAATCCGTAGCATCGTCATCAATCTGCGCTTCATAGGAGCCCATACCGGCTTCCACATCATAGACTGCCCTGTGAATCAGCTTCTTGATATCATCCTTTTCCAAGGGTTTTAATTCAAATATGGCCGATCTTGAAATCAACGCACCATTCACTTCAAAATATGGATTCTCTGTAGTAGCCCCAATCAAAATGACCGTTCCGTCTTCTACGAACGGTAATAAAAAGTCCTGCTGGGCTTTGTTAAAGCGATGAATCTCATCTACAAACAGAATTGTCTTCTTGCCGTACATTCCCAGCGTATCTTTGGCTTTTTCCACCACTTCTTCCATGTCTTTTTTGCCGGAAACCGTTGCATTAATCTGAACAAATTCCGAACTGGTTGTATTGGCAATTACCTTCGCCAAAGTAGTCTTACCGGTACCGGGAGGTCCGTAAAAAATAACCGACTGCAACTTATCTGCTTTTATAGCACGGTACAACAATTTATCTTCACCGATAATATGCTGCTGCCCTACCACTTCTTCCAGCTTTTTCGGCCGCATTCTGGCCGCCAAAGGCGACTCCTGCTTCATTTTATTTTCTCTCATGTAGGAAAACAAATCCATGCTGTTTTATCCTTCCTCTTAAAAGTTCATGGCATTGATATAAGTTTCTTCAAATCCGGGAAGTTCTGCAAGATTTAACTCCGTCACCGCTGACAATATCTTTGCCAGTTCATCTTCCGGTGCCGCAGTATTCTCTGCGCCTTCCAGTGCCAATGCATACCGATAAGCCCCCTCCAAAGAGGTATTGCCCACCACTTCGATTTTACCCGCAAATTCTTTCGGTAATAAGCCGATTTCCATTGCGGCATCCAAATCCAAATAAAAGCCCAAGCCGCCTGCTATGTATACTTTTGAAATATCTTCCAATGCAACGCCGTATTCCCGCGCCAAAAGCACAATACCGGCATACACGGCAGCCTTTGCCTTCTGCAACTCCCTAATTTCTTCCTGCTTCACGAGTGTTCTGCCTACAATACAGCCCAACTCAAAAAACTCATCTTTAAGGCAACCTGTCCGATCTGCCTTTTCCTCTGTAAGAATCTGCGCAACCGCCTTAATCAACTGACTTCCGTACACCTTTTGGTCAAAAGCAGGCCCCGCAGCGGCAGAAAGCGCCATCATACGGTTGCAATTTCCGATTACCATCTCCGCATTGGTGCCAAGGTCGATTAACAGAGACACTTCTTCCCTGTCCTTAAAGCCAAGCGTATATAAGCCGGACACAATATCTCCACCGATAAAAGCCGAAATCCCCGGCATTAATATGGTTTTAATTCCGCAAAGAGATGTTTCCGCCTGTTCCAGATGCTCTGCATGAAAAGGGTATACCCCTAAGGAATCCACATCATATCCCATCAGTAAGTGCCCCATCACCGTATTACCGGAAATCACCACCAGTTTCGGGGTACGCTCTTTTGCCAGTTTACGAATACCGTTTTCAATGGTTTCGGTAATCAGGGCTTTTAACTCATCTTTTAGGCCTGCATTCGCATTGGAAATTCTCGAAATCACATCCGCACCGTGAAGTTGCTGGGGGTTTAGCGAAACAAAGACTCCCATCTGCTCTCCCGTAATTGCATGAATCAAATACATTCCCACTGTGGTGGTACCCAAATCCACCGCCACCACGGTAGGCACCTCTCCTGACACCATGGCAGTGGCCGCCTTCGGTGCATCTACACTGGCCGTTATAACATCTGCTTCTTTTTTACCTTTTCCGCACAAGCCGCAATTACTGCAATCCACACATCCGCCTGCAGAAAAATTCACTGATATATCCTTAGACAAATTTATTTTTCTCCTTATCATAAAAATAACCGATGGCCGCCATCTTTTCTTCCGTTTCCTTGCGGTCAAGTTCTAAATCTTCGTACATTTCTTCATCACTTTTATAAAAGTCTCTTAATTTTAAATTTAAAAAACTCAATAACATTACGGGATCCTTAGGTATCATCATAAATCCTCACATTCCTGCTTGTTACAATAATTTAAAAGGCGATGGAGCTTACTCCACCGCCCTGACTTAAATTATAAAATATCCTGCTCGGGAAATCAACATGAAACCGTATCTTTCACCTTTGCAACCAATTCATCATCTTTTACATCAATGACAACCACATCTCCCAGCATTACTTCACCGGCAAGAATTTTACGGGCAAGAAGTGTTTCCACATGTTTCTGCACATAACGCTTTAAGGGGCGCGCACCGTATGTGGGGTCATAGCCGTTATCCACAATGTATGTTTTGGCTGACTCAGTTACTTCAATGCGAATCTCTTTATCCGCGATTCTGCGATTCAAATCCACAATGATTAAATCAACAATACCTGCAATGTTATCCTTGCTCAACGGCTTAAACATGACGATTTCGTCCAATCTGTTTAAAAACTCCGGTCTGAAATTCATACGGAGCTTTGCCTGCACGCTTTCCATTGCTTCTTCCGTAATTTCACCATGCTCTTCCATGCTCTCCAACAAATCCGGCGCACCGATATTGGAAGTCATAATCAAAATGGTATTTTTAAAATCTACGGTTCTTCCCTGAGAATCCGTAATTCTACCGTCGTCCAGCACCTGGAGCAACACATTGTAAACATCGGGATGCGCTTTCTCTACTTCATCGAAAAGTACAACGGCGTAAGGTTTTCTTCTGACTGCTTCCGTCAACTGACCACCTTCATCATATCCTACATATCCGGGAGGCGCTCCGATTAATCTGGATACGGAATGCTTCTCCATGTATTCACTCATGTCAAGACGCACCATATTGCTCTCATCATCAAACAGGGACGCCGCCAAGGTCTTGGCAAGCTCTGTTTTACCCACACCGGTGGGTCCGAGGAACAGGAAGGAACCAATAGGCTTGGTAGGGTCTTTTATGCCCGCTTTGGACCTTATAATGGCCTCGGTAACCATGGATACACCTTCATCCTGACCAACCACTCTGCGATGCAATTCTTCCTCCAAATGAAGGGTTTTATTGCGTTCGGACTCTGTAAGTTTTGCCACCGGGATTCCGGTCCATCTGGAAATGATTTTGGCAATTTCTTCCTCCGTTACGCTTTCATGTAAAAGCTGAAGTCCTTTATTTTTAAGAGTATCTTCTTCCGCTTCCAATGCTTTCTTTAATTCCGGAAGCTTACCGTAACTTAACTCTGCCGCCTTTTCCAGATTACCTTCACGCTGAGCTACCTGGATTAAGTTATTCACCTCTTCAATTTCCTCACGGAGGCTGCTTAAACGGGCCACAGATGCCTTTTCATTCTCCCACTGGGTCTTACGGTTGGTAAATTCCTCTTTTGTCTCGGCAAGTTCTTTGCGCAATACTTCCAAACGCTCTTGACTTAAACGGTCATCTTCTTTTTTCAGAGCCGCATCTTCAATTTCCATCTGCATGATTTTACGCTGAAGTTCATCCAATTCCGTAGGCATGGAATCCAATTCCGTTTTTATCAGTGCACAGGCTTCATCCACCAAATCGATGGCCTTATCCGGCAGGAAACGGTCCGTAATATAGCGGTGAGAAAGGGTTGCTGCACTTACCAACGCGTTGTCCATAATTTTAACACCGTGATATACCTCATAGCGCTCTTTAATACCTCTTAAAATGGAAATCGTATCCTCCACGGTAGGCTCTTCCACCAAAACAGGCTGGAAACGGCGTTCCAACGCAGGATCTTTCTCGATATACTGACGGTACTCATCCAAAGTGGTGGCACCGATACAATGCAATTCGCCTCGCGCAAGCATAGGTTTTAACATATTTCCTGCATCCAATGCTCCGTCGGATTTACCGGCACCCACGATTGTGTGAAGTTCATCGATAAAAAGAATAATCTCACCTTCAGAGTGACGCACTTCGTCCAATACGGCCTTTAAACGCTCTTCAAATTCACCGCGATATTTTGCTCCGGCTACCAGAGCGCCCATATCCAAGGCAAAAATCTTTTTATCCTTTAATCCCAGAGGCACATCGCCACGGACAATTCGCTGAGCAAGACCTTCCACTACGGCAGTTTTACCAACGCCCGGCTCACCGATTAAAACAGGGTTGTTCTTTGTCTTTCTGGATAAAATACGAATTACATTACGAATTTCTCCGTCTCTGCCGATTACAGGATCCAGTTTCTGGCCTCTTGCTTTCTCAACCAAATCCTGCCCATATTTATTTAAGGTATCATAAACCGCTTCCGGATTGTCTCCGGTTACGCGTTGACTTCCCCGGACAGTAGCAAGAGCCTGCAAAAAGCGTTCTTTACCGATACCGTATTCCTTCCAAATGGCCTTCATATCCCCGGAAGGAAGCTCTAACATGGCAAGAAACAAATGCTCCACGGAAATGTATTCATCCCCCATGCTCTTGGCAATATCTTCTGCTGCATTTAAGGCTTTGCGCAAATCATTTCCCACATAAGGCTTTCCTCCTGACACCTTATGCCTTCTCTCTATCGCCGTTAATACGCGGTTACAAAAATGCTCCGCGTTAATATCCATACGCTCTATCAGTTTCAGTATTAAACTGTCCTCCACGGTAAGAAGGGCATACAACAGATGCTCTTGTACAATTTCCTGATTACCGTATTCATCGGCCAGCTTCTGACAGTCCTCGATGGCTTCCAGCGATTTCTGTGTAAATTTTGATCCATCCATAATCTTCTCCTCCTTTTATCTATCACAAAATATGCATTTTTATATCTTTGTGTTTGCTTGTTCTATTATTAGTATAACAGCAACCTTTTATTTGTCAATATTTTTTTACAGATACTTCAAATTTATAAAACAAAAACCCTTTGACCTTCTTTTATGTAAAACACGAAAGTCAAAGGGATTTTCTTCACAATATATTATCTTATAAAATTAGTCATAATTTTGGTTTCTTCCGGCTGGGGAGCGTAGACTCCGCACTGCTTACCTGCTTCTATGCATTTTAAAAGCCACGCCATATTACGGCCTAAATAACGCATGGTCTGTAAGCCTTCCGCATCCTGTAAAACATCCTCTGCCTTATTGTTTGCACCATGAACCATGTTCCAGTATCTGGAAGACACAACCGGCATGTTATTGATGGTAAAATATTTGTTCATGGCATCAAAGGTTGCCGTTGTACCACCGCGTCTCGCAGAAGCTACCGCTGCTGCCGGCTTATATGCCATCTTAGCCCCACCGGCGTAAAATAAGCGGTCCATAAAGCCTAACATGCTTCCGTTAGGGGACGCATAATAAACGGGAGTACCGAAAACAAAACCGTCATACTCATCAATTTCTTCCAAAACCCGATTCACCACATCATCAAATACACATTTTCCTTTACCGGCACATGCACCACAGGCAGTACAGCCACCTACCGGCTTATTACCGATCCAAACTTCCTTTGTTTCGATACCTTCCTCCTGTAATGTCTTGGCAACTTCTGCCAATGCTGTATGGGTACAGCCTTCCTTATGCGGACTTCCGCAAACCAATAAAACCTTCATTTTTCTTTCCTTTCCGTATTTTACATTCTGCTATATTTTATTCGTAAAATCCTTTTCCATACGATTATTTTTCGTATAAAACTCTCACCAAATCCATTCTTAATCCTAAAACCAATTGAGGACCATCCGCCGGGACAGTCCTCACTTTATTCTTTATAAAAGCTCTTTGATTTTTTTGACTTCTGTTTCCGAAAGACCTCTGTCCTTCTTTACAATTTCAATCATTTCGGCTGCGTTACCGTTGCACCAAAATTCACAGCAGTCCATCACAGTATTTGCTTTGTATTCTTCCGCATCAATCAAAGTATGATATACAAAAGAACGGCCCCTGCGTTCTGCTTCCAAAAAACCTCTGTTACGCAGTCTCTTTAAAAAAGTTGAAACTGTCTGTGGAGCCCACTCCTTATCATAAGTCTTGTTTACTAAGTCATTGATTGCAGGCATGGACAATTCCTTGTCAGGATTCATCCAAATGCACTTCATGACCAGCAACTCACATTCCGTCGCATGTTGTGCTCTCATCAGTAAAAACCTCCAAAATCCATATGTGTTTGTATTTTCGGCAAATCCGTTCACTACAATTAGTTCTGTGTACTGTAGTTCGGAGCTTCCTTTGTAATGTGAATGTCATGAGGATGACTTTCTTTTAAGGATGCAGCGGAAATCTTAACAAATTTACCGTTCTCCTTTAATTCTTCGATGGTAGATGTACCGCAATATCCCATACCTGAACGAAGTCCGCCGATTAACTGGAATACTGTATCTTCTACGGTACCCTTGTATGCCACACGACCTTCTACACCTTCAGGAACAAGTTTCTTTGCATCTGCCTGGAAGTAACGGTCTTTACTACCATTTTCCATAGCTGCAATAGAACCCATACCACGATATACTTTATATTTTCTACCCTGGAACAATTCGAATTCTCCCGGGCTTTCATCACAACCTGCAAACATGCTACCCATCATACATACATTGGCACCTGCTGCGATTGCCTTTGTCATATCACCTGAGTACTTGATTCCACCGTCTGCAATAATGGGTACACCATATTCCTTTGCCACTTCATAGCAATCCATAACCGCGGTAATCTGAGGAACACCGATACCTGCTACGATACGGGTTGTGCAGATAGAACCGGGGCCGATACCAACCTTAATTGCGCTTGCACCTGCTTCGATCAAATCACGAGCAGCTGCGCCGGTAGCCACATTACCTGCAACGATATCCAAATCGGGATATGCTTCACGAATCATTCTCAAACAACGCAATACATTCTCTGAATGTCCATGTGCGGAATCTAATACAATAACATCGACCTTAGCTTCTACAAGGGCTTTTACACGGTCAAGTACATTAGCGGTAATACCTACGCCTGCACCACAGAGAAGTCTGCCCTGCGCATCCTTGGCTGCCAAGGGATATTTGATTGCTTTTTCAATATCCTTAATTGTAATAAGTCCAACAAGATTATAATTCTCATCAACGATGGGAAGCTTTTCCTTACGCTCTTTGGCAAGAATTTTCTTTGCTTCTTCCAAAGTAATGCCTTCGCGAGCGGTAATCAGATTCTCACTGGTCATGCACTCTTTAATCTTCTTGGTCATATCTGTTTCAAACTTCAAGTCACGGTTTGTAATAATACCAACCAACTTCTTGCCTTCTGTAATAGGCACACCTGAAATTCTGAATTTACCCATTAACGCATCCGCATCCGCAAGTGTATGCTCTGCGGAAAGGCTGAAGGGATTGGTAATAACACCGTTTTCAGATCTTTTTACCTTGTCTACCTCTTCTGCCTGCGCTTCAATAGACATATTTTTATGAATAATACCGATACCACCTTGTCTGGCCATAGCAATTGCCATGCGATGCTCAGTTACGGTGTCCATTCCGGCACTCATCATAGGAATATTCAACTTAATATTCTTGGTTAACCAGGTTGACAAATCTACCTGATTGGGAATCACCTGCGAATAGCCGGGAATCAAGAGCACATCATCAAATGTAATGCCTTCTCCAACAATCTGACCCATTTTTCCATCCTCCGTGTTGTGATATTTAATAGTTTATATCAATCCGCCTTTACCTTATGAGGCATAAGTTGGCGTATTGCTTTCACAAAATCATCGGTCAAGGACAAATAATACTTGTCCGTTCCCTTATAATACATAACATAGGTGGATAACTCTTCCGTATCTTCTTCTCCGGTAGAAAAATCCATCTCTTTTACCTGTCGGTTCTTGTAACTGTCCAAATGATGAGAATTCTCTTTCGCAAGAATCTCCATCTTATTCAAATCTAATACAACCACACTTTTGCGTTTGGATTCATTATAGATACTATCGATGCGTAACTCCCGGTCCATGTAGGTATATTCATATTCTACCTTCATTTTGCGGAAATAAACCACATATGACAAAATTCCGAAAGCTATTGCTCCAAATAAAAAAAGGAAATGAATCAACAAACTGCTCAGCAACGAAACAACCGCCGCCACTACCATTGCAATACCTAAAAGCTTATCTTTCTTGCTCTCCCTCTGTTTAATCAAAAGTTCCTTAAAAGCTTCGCTCATGCCTGCACTCCTAATGTCGAATTTCATCCCCCGATAAAAGCAAAATCGTACAAATGTAAAATACGATATCTAACATCATAGTACATTCCGCAGAAAGTTTCAAGAACAAAAATGTACTAACTTTCTTTTTTAATATTATTTTCACTATGTGAACACATCCATACCATAAAATATGCTTGACCATAACCAACAGAACCGATTATGATATCTTTAATCGTTCCTGATTTTACCAAAACAGAAAGCGAGGACAATGGAATGTCTATCAGAGAAGAAATTCGTGAGGAAAACAAAAAAAATTTTAAGGAAATGACTTTTAGTCAAAAAATAAAACATTTTTGGCATTATTATAAAATTCACACATGCGTAGCTTTGGGCCTTATTGCTTTTATTGTTTATCTGATTCTGCATTATACGGTATTTAAACCCCTGCCTTTCGGTTTTGCGGGATATGCCCTGAATACAAATTATTATGTGGCCGAAGATTTAAGTGCCGTTGACAATTTTATAAAAGATTTTGCAGCGGACCAAAACATTAATACGGAAGAATATCAGGTGGTTTTCGATGTAAGCAATGCCATTGATTTGGAATCTACGGATATGTTGTACATGGCCATGGATATGAAGTTGGTTAACGCAGGCGAAAACGGAGATATGGATGTATTGATCGGTACCGCGGAGCAGTTGGAATACTACATCATAAACGGTTTCTATCAAAAGCCTCTGGATGAACTGCTTCCTGAGGATTTGTATAAAGAACTGGATGAACAGGGACTGATTTACTATTATGAAAATAAAGAAACGGGAAGTAAAGAGCCCCTTGGCATCTATATATCCGATGCTCCCCGCATTAAAGAACTGGCTCTCTACAACGAAGATACCGAGGTAATGCTTGGCATTATCGCCTTATCTCCCCGTACAGACACGGCTGTGGAATTTGTCCGCTATATTTTCGAGACCCCGTAATACCAAGGAGGAAATAAAATGAAAGAACAGTTGTATACCATCCCATTAAATGATGCCATGAATGCCCACGACGAATGTCCTTTTTGCTTCGTTGAGCGTGAAGTGGAACAGGATTTACTGGATTTTGCCTTAGGCTCCGCTTCTTCTTATATGGAAAGCGATGTCAGAGAAGCCACAGATAAGGCAGGCTTTTGCCGTATGCATTTTAAAAAGATGTTCGACTACGGTAATACTTTGGGAAATGCCTGGATTCTGAAAACCCATTACATGGAGATGCGCAAACAGATGGCGGATGCCATGAAAAAATATCAGCCGGAGAAATCCACCTTCCGCTCCAAATTTGCCAAACCCGGTCCGGAATGCAAGAACTCCGTTGCCGCTTGGATCAAAGAAAAAGACCAATCCTGCTACATTTGCAAACGATTTGCGGATACCTACGACCGCTATTTGGACACCTTTTTCGTAATGTATAAAAGAGATCCCGAATTCGTTGAAAAAGTAAAAAACAGCAAGGGATTCTGCCTCCACCACTTCGGTGATTTATGCGAAGCCGGTGAAAGCAAATTAAACGATAAGCAAAAGGCTGAATTCTATCCCGCCATGTTCGAATTACAAACAAAACACATGGACCGCTTACAGGAAGATGTGTCATGGCTGGTAGAAAAATTCGATTATCGCAACAAGGATGCAGACTGGAAGAATTCCAGAGACGCCATTCAGCGCGGCATGCAGAAATTAAAAGGAGGATATCCGGCAGACCCGGTATATCAGCAGAAGAAATAAACCATATTATAAAAGACGGTGAGGAATTTATCATTTGTCTCAGGGACGCTTTCGCTCGATTGTCCTACGCAGCATCGAGATACAAACGCCCTTCGAACAAAAAGATAAATTCCTCACCTTATTTTTAGTCTGATTAGACTGATCAATTCATTCATTTATGCTTGTTCTTTGCGGAGTACCACGAACCAGTATACCGGGAGTATTGCGAAGAAAAAGACGCTTAAGTAAAAGAGCAATGCGCACCAAAGTATCTTCATTCCCACGGTAAGATTACGGTTGATGATGGTTTTAATAATATAAATTACCAACAGTACAACGCCTAAAATAAATCCCAAGATTTCAACAATCAATGTACAAGTCTGCAAAACGGTAATAAATACGCCATCCGCAATACCGCCGTTAATAAGGCCTGTAATAATAATTAAGATAACGATACATGTTAAAACGGTCACAGTAGGTATAAAACTTAAAATACAAGACAATGTTTTTTTCATTTCGAATTCTCCTTTTTACAACAACTATTCTTTACGAATATAAATAAACCAGAAAACAGGGAACACCAATACATTAAAAGAATACAACACAAATACCCAAAGTACTTTCATTCCCGTAGACAATGCCGGATTTTTACATGCTTTAATGATATATATAATCATCAAAACAAATGTCAATAAAACAGCTACCACTGCAATCAGCAACAAGCAAATTACTGCAATAATTTCCGGGGTGGTCATGATTCCTTCTCCGATTACCATCGCTGCCACAATGTATGCGATAATCACAAATGCAATCAACACCAGCGGCAAAAAAGATAAAATACACGATAAAACTTTCTTCATTTTCTCTTCTCCTTTTATATCACTCTTATTCTCTTAGTATGTAGATAAACCAGTATACAGGGAATGCAAAAGCATTAAACTGATAGTGTAAGAAGCACCATAAAACCTTCATTCCGGTAGATAACTGCTTATTCATGCATGTAATAACAATAAAATAAATCATAATACCAAACACGGCAATCAGATAAAGAATTACAAAAATAAACAATCCGATTACCACCACATCTTCCATTGTTCCGTAAAACGCTCCCTGGTCCAATGCAATTCCGAATGACACCATTGCAATCGTCATCAACACGGTGAAAATTAAAGGAATTAACGATAAAATACATGTTATAACTTTTTTCATCACATATCTCCTTGCAAATCATTATTTGTTAGCTTTCTACTACTAACACTAAGGCACTTTATAAAAGGTTGCAAACTTTTATAAAAAAATTAAAAAAGTAAGAATTCGATTCTATTACACTCTACCTTACTTGCCCAAAGATTTCAAGAGGGAAGGAATCGCAGCCTCAAAATGTACGCCGTACCAACATCCTTCGCTGTCCTCCATGGTGATGCGAATACATTCCGCTGTATAGTCAGCTGCCACCTTAGAAGCCTCCTGCCAGGAAAGGCCGTTCATCATAGCACCTACAAAAGCAGATGAAAATACATCTCCGGTTCCGTGATAAGACTTAGCATGTTTTTTATGAGTATAATAATGGAACTCACCACTAACGCTGTCATAACCCATAACGCCGGTAGTACCTTCCTTAAAACTTACGCCCGTAAGAATAACGGTTTTGGCTCCCAAATCCGCAAGGGCAAGAAGCATTTCTTTCACATATGCCTCGTCGTAATCCTCCCGATAAGGCAATCCCGTCATAAAAGAAGCCTCTGTGAGGTTAGGAAGGATGATATCCGCTTTACCGCAAAGCCCCGCCATTTTCTTGGCAAAGGCTTCGTCAAAGGCAGGATACAGCTTGCCGTTATCCGCCATAGCCGGGTCCACCACAATCAGGTTGCTCTCCGTTTTAAACTCCGCAAACATCTTCTTTAACAGTTCGATTTGTTCTTCCGATGCCAGATATCCTGTATAGATGGCATCAAAGCCAATCTTCTCCTCTTTCCAATGAGCTGTAATAGGCTCCAGTTCCTCGGTTAAGTCCTTACAGGTAAACCGTGAAAACATGGTATGAGTGGATAAAACCGCCGTGGGAATAATAGCGGTTTCCACACCCATGGCTGAAATAATGGGCAAAGCCACAGTTAACGAACATTTTCCTACACACGAAATATCCTGAACAGTTACAATTCTTTTCATCTTTACTTCTCCTTTTCCTATCGCATATATTCTGCGTTAATCACTTCATTGCACATAAAATTGTATGCACCTGACTTTACATTTTACTCACGGTACATTATACTTATATTTGACCTTATTAAAATATCCAAAACAGAAAAATTCTATATGGTCAGTTTAGGTTGATATTTTTGATATCGTACAGTTTCCGAGTTTTATGCAGAAAGGAGAATTCTTATGCTCACCTATTCATTTGAAAATCGAGGCAAAAAAAGTTTGTATATGTTTTTATACGAACAAATCAAGCAGGACATCCTGTCCGGGACCTTAAAAGCAGGGAATAAACTCCCCTCCAAACGGGCACTGGCCAAACATTTGAATGTCAGCACCATTACAGTGGAGAACGCCTACGAACAGCTTATAGCAGAAGGATATCTGTACACCGTACCCAAAAGCGGATCCTATGTTAGCGATATTACTGCATTAAATCCCTTCAAAAGCAGACATGACGAGCGCATTCCGACAGGTACTTTTATAAGGGAAGACCGCACAAAAGAAACCTATTTTGCAGACTTTGCAGGCAATTCGACATCACCGGATACCTTTCCTTTTAAAACATGGAAAAAATTAAACCGTATCACCATGACGGATTGTGTGGAAGATCTTATGATTCCATCCCCTCCCGGCGGTATCAATATATTAAAAGAGGCCATTGTATTCCACCTGATGGATTTTCGCGATATACAGGTATATCCTTCTCAAATTGTCATCGGCGCCGGAACAGAATATCTCTACAATATTCTGATTCAGTTGCTGGGTCGCGATAAAATCTATGCCGTGGAAGATCCGGGATATCAAAAAATAAGCCATATCTATCATGCCAACAATGTCCCCTGCGTCCATGTACCTTTGGATAAAAAAGGCATAAAAATTGATGCTCTCCGAAAAACAGGTGCGGATATTCTCCATATATCCCCTTCCCACCATTTTCCCACAGGCATTGTTACTCCCATAAGCCGCCGCTACGAATTGCTTGCATGGGCAATGGAACAACCCGACCGCTATATTATCGAAGACGACTATGACAGCGAGTTCCGCTTAGCGGGCAGACCGATTCCCGCTTTGCAAAACATTGATTCTGCCGGCAAAGTCATCTATATGAATACCTTTTCCAAGAGCTTAAGTTCCACCATACGAATCAGCTACATGGTATTACCGGATGAGTTGGCCGACCGATATAATCAGGAACTTAATTTCTATAACTGCACGGTATCCAATTTCGACCAGTATACCCTCTACCAATTCATGGTAAAAGGGTATCTGGAGAAACATATCAATCGCATGCGTAATTATTACCGTGTGCAGCGGGATACATTGTTGGAGTGCATGCGTGCACAACCCCACTACGCCAAAGTGACCATCAAAGAAGAGCACGCCGGCCTTCACTTCCTGTTGGAAGTGGATACCAAATGTTCCGACGAGGAACTGGTTGCCAAAATCGCCAAAAAAGGCATACGCATCTCCTGTTTAAGCGAATATTTTCATAATAAAAAAGATGCTAAAAAACACACGCTTGTAATTAACTACTCCGGCGTACAGCCGGAGCGCATAGAGGAAGCGGTAGACCGATTGTTCGCAGGAATCTTCGGCGATTAAAACTTTTATAAAAACGCACATAAAAAGAGGGTTTTGAAAAACCCTCTTTTTATGTGCGTTTGTGTACTTCCTATGACTACCTTTCTGAGAAACATATCGAAAATCTTTAAACTCCAAGAATTTGATTACTTCCTCAGGTTTTACTACCGGATACTTTGACGGCACCTATACCCCCACTTCCAAAGTAGTCGTGTAAAAAGTTCTCGGTTCCATAACCGGCGCGTCTTCGTAATAAAGTTCCAATGCTTCTTTCAGATTACTCAATGCTTCATCAATGGACTTTCCTTGAGATGCAACATCTGTTGTTATATCTCTGGCCACAAACCATTCTTCTTCCTTGATGACAATCACCGGACATGTCATAAAAGCCTCCATTCCTACTTTCTCCTTTCCCTATTTTTATATAAAAAGCAGGGAAAGACACCGTATCACTGACCATCCCTGCTAAATATCATCTACAGGGATAATCCCTATATTAAATTATAATATATTTTAGACTATGACATAACTGCCACAAAAACTCTCTCTGTATATTAAGTATATCACTTTATACTTTAAATACAACCGCATTCTCTCGACATATTTCGACACGACCTATCTGTCCCACTTATCACAAAGGGAATTAATCTGATCAGCAAACTTGGCCAAGTCTTTGTTTGCGCCACCCTCGTTCTTGGCAATAACCGCCAGCAAGCGATTTCCGGCTGCAAGGAGACGGGCAAATACTTCCGTAACTCTCTTGGAAGCTTCTTTCTTCTTGACAGGCACGGGATATGCTTCGTACTCGATTTCATTGGTCACAAGGTTTACTCTGGTGCCGCTAAAAGGAGCATATGCATTATAGCCGTATTCATGCTTCAAACAGTCTGTAAATGCATTACAGGTGGAATCTTCGCCATGTACCACAAATACACGCTCAGGCTTGGTTTCAATAGCCTGTAACCACTCTAACAAGCCATTCTTGTCTGCATGACCGCTCATGCCGGCAAGCACGCGAATCTGTGCACGCACTTCGATGGGCTCGCCAAAAAGCTTAACCTCATCAATACCGTCAACCAAGAGACGGCCCAATGTACCTACTGACTGATATCCAACAAATAAAATTGTAGACTCTTCACGCCACAGGTTATGTTTCAAATGATGGCGGATACGGCCTGCTTCACACATACCGGAAGCAGAAAGAATAACCTTCGGATCGTCATCGAAGTTAATCGCCTTGGATTCTTCACTGGTGATGGAAAGATTCAAGCCGGGGAATGCAATGGGGTTGATTCCGGATTTTACCAATGCAAGGGCTTCTTCATCATAACAATACTGCACATTCTGTTGAAAAATTCCGGTAGCTTCCACCGCAAGAGGGCTATCCACGAATACCTTAAAATTCTCGTGACCTTTTACAAGGCGCTGATTCTTAATCTGGCGCAGGAAGTACAACATTTCCTGCGTTCTTCCTACTGCAAAGGAAGGAATTACCACATTACCGCCTCTGTCAAATGTTTCCTGAAGAATCTGTGTCAAATCGCCCACATAATCCGGCTTCTCTTTGGAATGAAGGCGAGTGCCGTATGTAGATTCCATAACCACATAGTCAGCTTCTTTAATCAGCTGAGGGTCACGAAGTAAGGGCTGATCTTTATTACCGATATCACCGGAAAATACAATCTTCTTATTGATGCCGTTTTCACAAATCCAGATTTCAATGCTGGCCGAACCGAGAAGGTGGCCTACATCCGTGAAGCGTACATCAATTCCGGGGCAAAGCTCGAATTTTTTATCATAATGGAAGGGAACAATCTTCTTAATGATTCCTTCCGCGTCTTCCATGGTATAAAGCGGCTCAGGTTTCTCCTGGTTGGAGTGTCTCTTCGCCTTACGACTCTTCCACTCAGCTTCCTGCATCTGAATGTGTGCACAGTCACGCAACATGATGCTACATAAATCTGCGGTAGCATCCGTAGTAATGACCTGCCCACGGAAGCCTCTGGCATATAAAAGCGGCAAATGACCGGAATGATCAACATGCGCATGTGTCAACAAAACATAATCAATAAGGGCCGGTTCTACGGGAATTTCTACATTCTCGTATACATTAATGCCCTGTTCCATACCGCAGTCCACAAGAATGTGTTTACCGCAAGCATGCAGATAATGGCAACTACCCGTAACTTCGTGTGTAGCGCCCACAAAAGTAAGTTTCATGTTTGTCCCTCCCCTGTAATACAATTACATATTGTTATTGTATCAAATTGTCGCACAAATTGGAAGATAAAAGTACAATTTTGTGATAATTCAAATGTGTTTTTTATGTGTATATTTGTATGGGTTTTGCACCCGTAATATTATAAAAATTATAATATCCTTGTAATTTATCGTAAAACATCCTATAATGTGTAGCAAATTGTAAAAGGAGAACTGATTCTATGAAATCGAAAATTATTGTAACTTTTTTATGTTTATTGTGCATCGGCACTTTGGCCGGCTGTAAGTTAAACGACTTAGGCGCCATGTTGGAAGAAAGCGAAAGCATGGAAAGCATCATCGAAAGCCTTCCTGAGGAGTCGGAATCCGAAGAGGTAAGCGAAACCGTTGAAGCTTCCGAAGAAGTTGAAGAGCCTACATCCGCAGAAGAGGCAGCTGTTGCAGACGAAGAAAGCGATGCGAAAACCCTTTTGGAAACTGCAGTGAACAACCTGACTTCTTATTCTTATGATTGTGAAATCAAAGTAGTGATGAATATGGGGTCTGAGCTCTTAGGCGATATGGGCGCTGACTTAAGCGGATTGTTTGGCGAGGTTTCAGCTTCTATCGAAATCGTACAGAACACCGAAAATATTGTGGATGATGTTAACGGAACCTATGTTAGTCAGGGCACAACCACCACTAACGCATTCGGAACCGTAACCGAGCAGGAAACCATTGTTTACACCGTAAAAGATGGAGACAGTTATACTTCTTACACCGCAGTACCTTACACCGATGAATGGTTAAAAAATGACGAAACAAACAATTCCGATCTTTCCAATTTCTATAAGGATGTTACGGATTTGGAAATCGTGGAAGAAACCGATACCACATATGTAATCAGCGGTAAGCTTTCATATGAAAATGTAAGCGGCAATGTGGGTTCATTGACAAACGAAAGCGATGTGGACGCAAATGCCCAAATGACCGCACTCTATACCATTGATAAAGAAACCGAGCAGCTTTCAGCTATCGAAATCACCTTCGATATCTCCGGCGAAGAAGCCGAAGCTATTGGTATCGAAATGACAATTGCTCTGGAAGTTACAAGCACGGAATATGTGGAAGTAATCATTCCCGAAGAAGTAATCAACTCAGCAACCGAGGCTACCGAGCGATAGGATATATTCATAAAAACACAAACATATAATACATAGCAAAAACCTCCTTAACGGATATCCGATAAGGAGGTTTTTTATGTTATTGAACTATATAATTTTTACTGAAAATATATTCTGCCAAATTATGTAATCACATCAGGCTTACCAACATTTTAAATCATCAGACTCCGGCAATTCACATTCCGTAGTCACCCAGACTCCGTCTTTACATTCTGCCTTATAAAAGATGGGATCCGTATACAATTCACCGTCTTCCCAGCGTTTGCTTCCGGTCTCCACATACAACGCCGTATCCGTAGAATAGGTTGCCGTAATCCAACGGTCATCGGGAACACCAAAATCACTTCCAAGGCTAAGCACAGGCTCCATGCCGGATTCCGTAGCCTTGTAGATATACAAGTCACCGCACAATTCCGTAAAAGTATTGCCGATATAGTACACCTTACAAACCACTTCCGAAGTGCCGTCCCCATCGATATCAATCAGCTCCGCATGCGCTCTCTCCCATGGCTCTAAAAAGCCCAAATCCGGCAAGCGCACGCTTGTAAAAGACTGGGTTTTGATTTCGCCGTTTAAGGTATAGGAAAATGTAACTTCCATCTCCTCATCGGACAGATGGGTAATCTCTGTGATTGCAGCATCGGAGATTACAAGCTCAGGCCCGGTCGAGCAGGCAAGGAGAGGGAAAAGAAATAAAACAAGTAGGATGAAGGTGATATGGATGAATTTGTTTGATAAAATATCATAATACACTTTTTTAACAGCCATTATATTATCTCCTTAAGTAATTATAATCACATCTACTAGTATTTTTTATAATATTCCCTTGTCGGCATTATACCAAATTTTTGCTACCCTATCTAGTGTGATGATTTTATTTTGCATTACTCATTCTCCGCCAATTAAAGATTTCTCTCTTACAGTTGGGCAATTTCCTCGTACAGTTTAGAATTGTTATCATTAGACCAAATACCAAACTGTTCATTCCAACTGCAATACAAATTATTAACAATAAAAGGATTATTGTCATATAAATTCTTAAACCTTTTAAGAAGGGCCATATATACATCTTTATCGTCTATAATGACATTATGACAATTATTCTGCCACGCCTGTTTTGATACCCAACCGCTGTATACATCATTTAATTCCGGAACAATAAAATTCAGTACGCCACCAAGTCCAACTTTTTCATTTTCGTTTTTTTCTTCTGATGGATTTTCACAAATTAAAATATGTAAATACAAATGCTCTAACAAATTGCAATATACAATATTTTCTTTCTTCTGCCATTCATAAGGATTCTGCATTGCAAATGCCGGATTTGACAACATAATCGCGTGGTCCTCGTATTTATGATGCGCATAAAGGCCTTCTTTCGTACGAGAGATTTTAGGATTTTTAGTCCAACTGGGCCTCATATAATCACACAGTCCTATACCGTACTTATTTTGCAGGTAATCACAATATTCAGAGTAAGTTAATTTTTCTACTTTGTTGTATTCGCTTAATTTCATTTCTTCTATCCTCACTTCTTGTTCAAATCATATTCATCGCTTTCTTCATCAACAAAACATAGATGTATTCACAAATGATTATCTCCTATCTAGTTAATTATATCCTATACTAATATTTTCTATTGTATAAACATATCTCCATTCCATACCAATTTCATAAGTTGGCTCAACAACTCAACTCTTTCTGAAATTTCTTTCTTGCCAAACTGATCATATGATTTAAATTTCAGCTCATTATCTACAATAAACTTTTTAAATTTTGGATTATTTTGATATGCAAGTTGACCTAAAGATTCTGTATAAATATTGCCTTCATTTGAGCAATACTTTGCAAGCTTATAAGAATACTTCGCATCATTCAAACTTGCATTGATACTCTTATGTAATAAAAGCAATGCACCAACACTATTTCTCCAGCGTTTAAAATCCTCTTGGTCAACATATTCATCCGTAAACCATTCATAATGATTTGTAATAATATGCTCAATTTCAAATGGATTTTTTGTCTGAATATTCATATAATTGCAATAATTAGATGCAACGCCTGTATTTTCCTCTATAAAACCAGTAACACGCGCCAATATATTTTTAATATACTTCTTAGTAAATGTATTAAGACCCAGTTCCGGTAATGCAGTTTCCGGGTTAAAATCAAGATTCATATATTGCTGTTGCAACTTCGCCTTTAAAGTAGGTATATCTACCATTCTGATATCTTTTGTAACATTAAATACAAAATTCTTGATTGTACTATAATCAACCGAACGATAGTTAATCACACGCGAAACAATCAAAACATCAATAAATCGTGCTGTAAGATTTATCTTTTCGATAATCACAGGCCAAGAATCCTCATAGCAAACCGGTGCCAACAATAACTGTGGCTGTAAGGTAAAATTAACTTGTGCATTATAATATACATATCTGGTCTCTTCTGCAAATACCATCTCCGCTTCTTTTATCTTCTGATAAACCTCTGCAAATTTAGCAAACTTCTTTATGAACAACTCGAAATCATCCGTTGTATTTAAGCCTAACTTATCTCTTTCATCTCTTACCCACTTGTGGAACGAACCACCAATGAGATCAAAATCTTTATTTACGGATCCTGCTTTTGTTTCACGAATAGTCTCTGCATAGTGCGCTCTTAACCAAGCCTTGATAAATGTTTCGTCACCCTTATCATCATCCTTTTTAAGTGCAAGAACTTTATCTTTCCAAAGGTCGTTCATTTTTTCTCGAACACTGTCATTCTTTATTTCTGAAAGAATATAACCTTTCAACATTTCGGTAGATGTCAGACTTAATCCTCGGTCATTCATCGTAACAAAAACCTTATGTGCATCCTGTTCCGTTGTAGCCACAATCTCAATAAAGAACACTTTTTCAGCCAACCAATCACAGAAATGAAGCAACATATCATCCGTAATATCTTCCGGGAAAATATGCTCAATATCACAATATCTTCCATACAAGTTCTTTACTGATTCACCGCAGTTTGTGATATCATAATCCACATCATTAAAAATAGCCTCCATACACTCCTGACGGTCATCAACATTGATATTGAAAGACTTTGTTCCAAACGATTCCGAAAAAATCATCGTTTCAATCATATTGTAACTTTGACCGATAGATTTAAGACGGTTATTCAAATACATTAAAAGCAAGGTCAATGACGAAAAGCGCTGTTGTCCATCAATAATAGCATTTTCTCTTCCGGCAAGAACGATAGAACCCATAAAGTATGCACCATAATCTGCAACAGCTTGTCTACTGTCTTCAGGCTTATAGTTATCCAAAAACTCTGATGTAAGGTCATCGATTAATTCTTCAATATGCTTGCGCTGCCACATATACTCACGCTGATAATAATGAATTGAGTATTTTGTATTCTGCAGCAATTGTTTAAGATTTTTCGGCGAACCTTCTATTTTCTTCATAATACTTCGTGCTCCTTTGTGAAACAAATAGTAATTTCTCAGCGTAAGCATTTCGCTATAATCTTATAAACCTGATAATGTTCTCATCACCAAATCTACATCTTTATTTTCAAGTTCCTGAATAATATGTAAGTATGTTTTCTGTGTAGTTGTCATACTTGCATGTCCCAACCTACGCGCAACGCTCGCAATGGATACACCTGCAAACAACAATAATGACGCATGGGTATGACGCAATCCATGAATAGATATTGTTGAGATGCCACACTCCTTACAATGCCGGGTAAGAACATCATTCACCGTTGAATTATAAATCTTATTCTCGCCAATAAATATTGGTTGATCCTCAGGCATACCTTTTACCAATTCCGAAAACTTAACAACTATCTGCCAGTCTATTTGAATTTTTCTTACAGATGACTTATTCTTTGTTGGTAAAAATCCACCATCGCCTTTATAGTCCCATGTTTTGCTAATAGATAAAGTCTGTCTGGCAAAATCAAAATCAGCCGGCGTAATCGCAAGTGCCTCCGAAAAACGCATTCCGGTTTTTGCCACCAACAGAATAAACCAATCCCAACTAGGTGTCTCTTTTAATTCTAAATCAGCAATTAATGTATGAAGCTCAAATTGGTTTAAATACTTTATCTTCTTGCTTTTCGGTGTTCTCCCTTTTATAATTGCTTTTCTGGTGGGATCTCTTTCAATTAAACCTTCATCAACTGCATCTAAAATTGCACCCTTCAACTGATGATGAAAATCTAAGGTTGTTTGCCTTTCATGTTCTTTTGCATAATCATTCAAAAGCTGTTGATAGGCTGTTCTTGTCAGTTCTGCAAGTTTTAATTCCGGCACAAGACGCTCTACCCACTTTAATGTCATCATATACTTGGACATTGTAGCTTCTCTAATTGCGCCCTTTTTATACACATCTACCCATTGTTTATAATAATTGCAAAAAAGCACTGTGCCATTCATATTATTTATCATTAGTTACCTCCGTTTCTCAAAATGCTTACGCTGATATAAACATTTTGAAGAAAAGAGATAACTATATGCAATCTTTTTATTAGTGCGAAATAAGCGGTTCTATTTCATCTTTTAATGTTTTCTTTAATTCTGCCATCATCTGAGCATAGAACTTGAATTTAGGCAATGCGTTTTCTTGTGCCAATTTATAACTTGTATAATCAACCGTTGCTTTAATCGCGCTTTCATTCGGAATCTCACCATTACGATAATGCGTTGCCGCATACATCACATCTTCTTTTGATGCGTACCAAGTAACACAAAATTCAGAAACAACTCTATCCACACAGTCATTCTTCATATTCTCAACAATGTTAAGAATAGATTGTCCTTTATATTTGTTTTCATCTAATTCAATTTCAGAAATCAAGTTAGACATAATATCTGCAATCTTAGCGTTACTCTTTCTTAACTCTTCCACATACTGCTTTACTTCATCAATCTTCTTTTGGCGTTCTTCCGGTGTAACCGCTTCCGCATCGTCTCTTGGTGTCACAATATTTTGAATCAAACCAATAATGTACTCATAGTCAATTTTTGTATTACTATATGCCATTAACTCATAATCAGGGTCAATAACAGGCTCTACCGGATCAATCGGGTCTACCGGATTATCTTCTTCCTCTGCAATTTTTATTTCTTCCACTGCATTTTTGTAGCAACCTGCATAATCATAATACTCTTCTTCACTAATTCCGTACTCATCAAGCATAGAATCATCATACTTTGTAAATGATTTTAACTGTGCAAACAACTTATCAAAATTCTGGAATATCTTTACAAATACTTTCTTTTCTGCCAATGACATTCCTGAAATATCAGAAGGCGTCTCTGCACATACACGAAGTGCTGCAAGTGCCTTTCTAAATGCCGGTTCAATTTCATCCCAATCTGCAGCAACTGCACCCTCAGTACTACCTGCTGAATATAATTTCACCGCATTATCAACACACTCCTTAAAAAGAACCGGTGCTTGAAATGTAACTATTTGTCCATATGTCTTATTTTTATCAAAAATACGGTTTGTTCTTGAAAATGCCTGAATCAAATCGTGAGGTCCCATAGGTTGTCTATCAATAAAGATTGTAGACATACAGGGTGCATCGAATCCGGTAAGTAAACGGTCTACAACAATAACCAAATCCAACTGTTCATTTCTGCTCTGGAACTTTGGATCCTTTCTGGCAAGTCTCTTGTTCAAATTTCCGTTATACGCCTGAATTTGAGCCAACTCGAATTTTGTTCCAAACATCTTATTGTAATCATCAAGAGAACCCTGCATCTTCTGCTGATTTACCTGTGAACCTTCTTCGTTTTCAGATACCGAATATGTAATTGCAAATTTAGGAAAATCAGGAAGCACCTGTTTTACTTTTTCGTCAATTACAAGTGTTGTTTCTCCGTTCTTTACTCTTGTTAGAAGTTCGTAATACTTCTGCGCCATTTGGATCGAATTCGTTGTAAGCAAAGCTTCGTAAGTCTTTCCTTTACCATTCTGGAATCCCAACTTATGGTATGATTTATTTAATATTACATCCAAAACTTTCAGCATATGCGTTTCATTATCATATAAACTACTGTCTGTTTCATCTATCATATTTTTCGGTCCATTATGTTCCACTTGAAATCCAAGAACAGCATTATCATGAATTGCATTCTGAATTGTATATTTGTGCAGTCTCTCACCATACAATTCTTCTGTAGTTCTCGGTAAATCACCCATCTGTGGATAAGGATTTTCAGCAAATCTAGGTGTACCTGTAAATCCAAACCACAGAGAATTTGCAAAAAATCTTTCCAGTTCTCTCTTAGTCGCAGGTGTAACTGCTCTATGGCATTCATCTACCACATAAGCAATTTTAAGATTCTTAATCTTATTATATTCCGGTGTTCCTTCTTCAAGTTTTTTGGTTATCAATCTCTGTAACTTCTGAATGGTAGTAACGATTACCTGCCGATCATCAGACTTTAATTTTCTCATTAGGTCATATACATTATCTGTTTCATCTACATCAATTAAGTCATTATTTGCATACGCCTGAAACGCCATTGTTGTCTGCGTATCCAAATCTTTTCTGTCGATCAAAAAGATGGCTTTATCAATAGACGGAATGTCCATCAATAAGTTTCTGGTCGCTTTATACGATGTCAGAGTTTTTCCTGAGCCGGTGGTATGCCAAACAAATCCGGATTTTCCGCGCTTTGACGCTTCACGAATGGACTCAATGGCATGTATTTGGTAAGGACGAAGTAAAATCAATTTCTTAGCATCTTCATCCAATACAGTATATTTGGCAACCATCTCATGCGCCTCCGGAATACGCAGAACGCTTTTGGCAAAATCCAAATAATTCGTTACAGGATTGTTATCCTTATCTAACCATCCACTAATAAATTTAGGATTCAGTTCCGCATCACTCGCTGCTGAAAAATATTTAGTATCAACACCATTACTGATAACAAACATCTGAACAGCAGAAAAGATACCGGTAAATTTACCTTCCCCAATATACTTCTTTATCTGCCAAAATGCATCCATATAAGAATGTTGTTTATTTTTTAATTCAATATGTATCATAGGAAGGCCGTTAATCATGAGAGTAACATCAAATCTTCTGTTTCGAACAGATTCATCATCATTCTCATCCGACTTCAAAGTACTGTATTGATTTATTACCTCATACACACTACTTCCACCGGCAATATGCTCGTGATTCATTACAACCAAATGCAAGCGTTCCGTATCTCGCTGCACATGCACCATCACTTTGCCATTCTCTCCAACCAACCATTCACCGGCCTTATAGAACGAAGAAAACTGAAGTTGATTCTTTACCTGTTCAAACTCAGATTCAGACAGATTTTCACCATTTAATCTGTCCTTATTGTTCTGTTCAAGGATATATTTAAAATTTGTCCACAAATCTTCCTCTGTTTTCAAATCCGCTCTATATACCCACTGAGAATCACCATAAACCAATTGTTCAATTAACTTCTGCTCAATAATCGTTTCTAATTCCGGCATTTTTAATATCTCCTTTGTATCGTTGAATTGAATATATAACACTATTATCGTTGACTTACACTGTATTCTTGTGAAAAAAGAATATTTAACATATCGCTTATACTTACACCGGTGAAGAGTGATGAGGTGGTCAAGGAGCCTTAAAAAATCACCAATTTTCTTCTGCTCATTATAACTTGGACAACTTACAGGTATTCCTCTGCAAACTTCCTGATTCAATTTTGGCATAGCCATACCCGAGTTATACTGCTTATAATCTTTTCGCTCCAATGCATTACAGATGAAATTATTTTCGTTTCCTGACTTTGGTTTTAATACATGTGCATGGTTGTTAACCCAGTATTTACCTGATGCCAGGAAGCATACAGGATAATTTCTATCAGTAATATTTGCTCCATCTTCACTGAGCAAAACAAGTTCTTCATCAAACAAATATCCATCCACATAATCTACAATTCCAGATGCGCCATAATAAGGATATGGTCCCGAAACCCGCTTTGCTCCTTCTAATGGTTTACGCATAGTATCAAGAAATTCAGCCACATCTTCCAACTTACGCTGTTCCCAATCGTTAGTGCACTTTTTCTTCGTTTTTATACACTTACACTGGTGAAGAGTGATGAGGTGGTCTATGCCTTCAAGATAGTCTCCTATTCGTTTCTGTTCTGTATAACTAGGATAAGGAATTTCAATGCTTTTCATACCTTCCACATCAATACTTTTTCCATCACGAATCCCATATATGTGAGGCACCAATTTTCTCTTGATGAAATCATATGACCGGAAGTATGCATAATAAAATCTTGCATCAGTATCAACACCATGAAATGTATGATATGCTGGGCTTATCACGCCATCACAGGTTGCTTTTTCCAAGCCACCTTCGAATGAACGCAGATGTAAAATGAAGTCATTTTTTCGCACCATTTTATACCCGGCTAGACTGTCTTTGTCATACAAAATATTCCTATCAGACTCATCTCTTCTAACAGTTCCGCCGCCTTGAATTATTGTAAGAGCAGGCAATTCCGGATGGTTCTTTTCTGTATATTCTTCAAAGACTTCACCTAACTTACGCTGTTCCCAAACATACTGATTTCTATGTTCAAAAAGATGGTTTTTACGCTGGTGAAGAGTGATGAGGTTATCCAGTCTTTCAAAAAATTGTCCTATCTTCTTTTGTTCCTCGCTCTCTGGAAACACTGTTGGAATAATTGAAAGCGTAGGAAATTGAACTCTCTGTTTTTCTTTCAACGAACCAGTTGCAAAAGTCTTGTATAATGAAATTGCATAAGGGCTTTTTAACCAAGTGTTAATATAATAAGAATCATACCCTGCATTGGCAACCATAGTTGTGTAATAGCCCGAAACTGCAACACTTTTAGCCATTCCATTATATCCTACTGCTCCTAATGTCATGTTCATAGGATTGTAAACTATATCGCCCGGACGGACCTCTTTAAAATTAGTGTCTTTCTTTACAAGAAATTCTCTATTATATCTTTCTGATTTAGGAGTTAAACCATCTTCAACAGTTAAGCTCCACAATTCCATTTTACCCTCATCCAAATTTACAAAATTAGTGGTCTGTTCAAAGACTTCACCTAACTTACGCTGTTCCCAAACAGAACCCCTATTATATTATTTTATGTAATAAAACGTTATTTCTTATCCTTAAATTTTATCAACATTTTTAAACAACAATGCACACCGGTTATTTTTTGCTTTTGATAAAATACAGCGTAAGCCTGTTTAAATATTAATCTATTTATAAATATTTGCTTCTTAAATTTTTTAGTTCATCTTTCGTTTTAAAAAATCACTTTTTCACTATACAAACATATTTTTCAACATACATTTCTTAATAACTTGGAGTTCTTCGCACTTACGCTGGTGAAGAGTGATGAGGCGGTCAAGATTCTTAAAGTAAAACCCGATTTGGTTTTGTTCCTCAATATTTTTAGGTATTGGAACGCTTATTTCAGCAAGATTTCCTCTACTTATTCTTTGCCTCGTTCCGCCGCCAAGAAATGAATTGACCACCTTAAAATATGTTGGTGTTGAAAGGTATTGAACCAAGAATTTTTTATCACATTCATCTACTGTTCTTACTATCGTACAATCAACAGCTGTAATCATTCTAGTGCCCAAATTTGGAACAATACACGCTCTTCCTGCTGGTTCTGGTAATCGTGATATCAAAATGTCTCCCGGAAAGATTTCTTCACAATGTAGTTTGTTAAATGTTTCTTCCGAAATCCATTTTTTATTATTCTCTTTATCCAGATATTCCGTCGTTCCTACATTTCCCGTTTGTATTAGTCTTACCCCAGAAGCACTTTGATCTCTAGACTCAATCCAATCTCCATCTGTAAATAATTTGCATAATGTTTCCAACTTACGCTGTTCCCAAGCATCAGTAAAACTTGCAAATCTAATCTCCGGAACACACTCTCCATCTTTCGGAAACATTTTTTGAAGCATATATTTTTTCAGTTTTTTTGTTTCTTCGCACTTACGCTGGTGAAGAGTGATGAGGTAATCTATTTTTGAAAAATATTTACCAATCTGCTCTTGCTCTGCTTTGGTAGGTACACTGACTTCTACATTGTTTATCAAAAGTTTTGATAAACTTGGAACTCCTGTAGATTCATCCATAGATTTCCAATTCACATTTTGATATAAACAGAACACGAAATCCAAATTGTATTTTTCTTTAGGAACACAGTAAAACAGCGTATCTACAGTCCAAAATGGCGCTCTCAAAATATATGGATTGTCTATTGTTCCTTTTCTACCGATTCCAATAGCGTCATCATTTTCAGATAAAGCCTCGGATACACTTAACATATAGCCACCAGTTCCATATACCGGAATATCACCTTCGGATAAATGTTTATAGTCTCTTCCACTACATACATCTACAATATCTTCTAACTTACGCTGTTCCCAAGCATCATTGTATCCTTTGAATCTTACTTTTGGTTTATTCATATCTATTACCCCTCAATCATTCCGATAAAGTCGTTAAGTGTCGCCATAATGCTCTCATCTTCTGATGTTAATTCCTTAAGCATGGAAACAAACTCTCCTTGAACTTCTGCGATCTGCTTATCAGTATCCTTCATATCATCAAGAAGTGCATTTAAATCAATTTCTTCTTCCTGTTCAAAATTATCAACATATCTTGGAATATTAAGGTTGAAATCATTCTTTTCAATGTCTTCAAAACTTGCCAAATAGGATTCTTTGTCAACAGTCTCTCGTCTGTTGTACAAATCAATTACAGAATCAATATGGGCGTCGGTCATAGCGTTCTGCTTCTTACCTTTTTCAAACTTCTGTGAAGCATCAATAAACAGAACATCCCTGCCTTCTCTGTGCTTCTTTAATACGATAATGCAAGTCGGAATTGAGGTATTATAAAACAAGTTTGCAGGCAATCCGATTACTGCATAAATATTTCCGGAACGAAGCAGTTTCTCTCTAATCTTTCCTTCTGCGGCACCTCTAAACAAAACACCATGAGGCAATACAATCGCCATAGTACCATTGCTCTTCAAATGATATAATCCGTGTAACAAGAACGCATAATCAGCCTTAGATTTCGGTGCCAATACACCATAATCACTAAATCGCTCATCCTGTAAAAATCCGGCTGCCGCACTCCATTTTGCAGAGTACGGTGGATTCATAAGTACCATATTGAAATCAGTTTCTTCCCCAGTAGGCCAGTCTCCATCCAAGGTATCACCATTGCGAAGTTTCTGGTTTTCAGGAACAATACCATGCAAAAACATATTCATTCTTGCAAGATTAAAAGTTGAAGTCATCAGTTCCTGACCATAGTATTTAATTGTTCTAGGCTGTGTTGAATACTTCTTTGCATTCAACAACAATGAACCCGAACCCATACAAGGGTCATATACAGACAGTCCCATCTTGTCTTCCTGTCCATTGATTGCAATCTTTGTCAAAATCTTGGAAACTGCCTGAGGTGTGTAGAATTCCCCAGCCTTCTTACCAGTTTCAGATGCAAACTGTCCAATTAAATATTCATAAGCATTTCCCAACACATCCGCATCAGAATTTAACAAATCAGCCTTATCGATTTCTTTAATGAGATTAGATATAGTATCACTCTGCTTCTGATCACCGGTTCCCAAACGATTAGAATACAAATCAATATCTGTAAACAAATCAGCAAACAGAGGATCACTCTGCTCAATATTATTAAATGCCTTTTGCAACTGTTCACGATTAAAACAGTTATTTCTTGCAGCATCCGCAAAGCAGGTATATGTCAAATCCGGCTCAATTACATAATGAAATTCTGACTTTATCTGTTCTTTTAATTCTTCTGCACTTTCATCTTCCAAAGCCTCTTTATAAGCCTCAAGAGCCACTTTTAAGGTTTCCGGTTTTTCATCATAAATTAAGTCATATACCTTAATCAAAAACGAATCAGACAAATATTTATAGAATACAATACCTAATAAATAATCCTTGTATTCATTTGCATCCATCTTGGAACGGAGTATATCAGCACCACTCCATAATACACTTATTAAATCCTTGCTGTTTTCTAACTCTGCCACTTTTGCATACCTCCATTGTTCTTTTATTTTTATATTGTAATTCCTTGTGTTTCATTTTTTACAACTGAATTTATTCCATATATCGTTTACTATCGGTATATCATAAGAAGCCTATTTTAACTTTCTTATTTTCACATACGATAAAACACAGCGTCAGTTATAGTATACCACTTGCGCTAATCAGTCGCAATTAAATTGAAAAGGAATGACACTCTTGTCTACAACTACGATTATACTCACTTTATGACCTATAAATCGGTCTCAAAACCCTGCAAATGCACACTTTTCGCATTTTCTATTTTCAACCATTATAACACACTTAGTTTCCAACAAAAAAGATTTGTGAACTAAAAGTTCACTTTTTATTATCTGTTTTTAATTTCCATTCTCTTTTAATCAATGTATTATTATTTCTAACGCCTCGTCTTCCCCTTTTGTGACAAAAAAGGATGCGCTCCTTTTTTAACGCATCCTTTTATCATAAAAACAGTTCATGGGTTCGATTCCCATCACCCGCTTTTGTTATGCAAAAAAACTCTAGCAAAGCTAGAGTTTTTTCGCATAAGAAGCGGAAGCGTAAACCGCATATTGCAAAGTTATTTTGCGTATGCTATACTACGCCTAAGCAAAATGATGTAAAAGTTCTATGTGGAACGACGGAGCCCCACAAGTTGCCGCTTGTGGGGGCTTCTATTCCGTTTATGTAGGGAGGCTTGGACCCTAGGCTAGTTACCGACTACTCATCACTGTCTAGCCATTTGCAAAGGTAGTAAGCGGAGTAATGGCGTTTTATTTGCGGAAGATGATATGTATATTGCAAAGTTATTTTGAGTATGATATACTATATTCAAGCAAAAAGATATAAAAGTTCCGTATAGAACGACGAAGCCCCCACAAGTTGCCGCTTGTGGGGGCTTCTATTCCGTTTATGTAGGGAGGCTTAAGCCCTAGGCTAGTTACCGACTACTCATCACTGTCTAACCATTTGCAAAGGTAGTATGCAACTACGCTTGCCATGACAGAGATTATAAAAGATATAAAAATTTCCGTATAGGACACCCCCTTTCCGTACCGGTATAGGGGCGGTAACAAGGTTATTGTAGCATGGCCTGACAAAGGTGAGAAGGTCAGAAAAGTCGACAAATTTCGACATGATTGTGTCGGCGGAGCGGTTGTAAATTAAATATATAGGGTGATGGGAATCGAATCGTCGTAATTTTTATTAATTAATGCTTATTTTATTTGATTAAATTTTGAGAAAGGAAAAAGCAAGTCCCCTATTATTAAGTATTAATTCTATATTTTTTCATAAAAAAGTCTATAAATTTTAAGTTTATAGGCTTTTTTAATTTATGATTATTTATATAGTTGCTCTATAAAAATATCAAAAATCATTAGAAGGAGACTAAAATTATGAATGTAAAAAAAGTTGTAGGAATTTATCGCGGGAAAGCAAAAGATTCTGGAAGAGATTTTGTTCAGCTTCATCTTTTAAGTGATGCTAATACCCCTAATTTTGAAGGCCAGAGAACTGAGATTGTATATCCCAGACTGGATATTATTCCTTCTGACCTTAAGCCTGGAATGAATATATCTCTTGATTATAATATTTCCGGTCAGAAGGCCTATCTTAACGGCATTAATATTATCAAATAAATGTTCATCTGTTCCTTGTGTAAGTTCCGGTAAAGGATGCCTATAATGCCCTTTAGGATTGGGGGTTCGAATCCCCCTGCCGGATTAAGCGCTTATATTATTTCAGGAAGGAGGATATTGGATATGTTTGGTTTGATCGTTAAAGGTGCTACTTTAGTTGCTTCTGTTGCTTCGAAGGTTGTTGGTGCTGTTTCTACATTGGTTTATCCGCTTGTATCAACGGTAGCCACTACTGATGGCGGGGCTTCTACTATTGATTCCGGCATTATTGAGGAACTTCTTAATCTGTGCAAGCAGGTAATGACCTTGTTCACCGAGTTCCCTTTAAATGTATTTCTCGTTGCATCCTTAGTTGGTATCGGTTTTGGTATCTTCAAGTCTGCTAAGAGAGCCGCTAAGCACGGTTAATTAATTTTAGGGCTGATGTTGATTCATCAGCCCTTTTTATTTAGGAGGTACAATGAAAAAATATTTGATTGTTTTTTTAGTATTGATATTATGCTTTTCTTTTAGTTTTTCTGTATCGGCTGAATCAGAAAATGATGATTCTTCTTCTGATTATTTGACCGGTGTTTTTAAGATTGGTGATGAAGTTTATTATACTTGCGAAATAATGTATACATATCGTGGTACGGAATATCATTGGTCTATGGATATGAGGACTACTATTACTGAAACTAATAAAATGATGTGTTTATATTATGATGATTATTCCCTTTCTAGTGTTGGTTATCATCTTAATGAAATGGGTGTACCCGGCGGAACTGAAAATTTATATCAAGATTTAAAGTCTGATGGAACAGAGTATACCAATCAAGCATGTACGAATGTGCAGCCGACTTTGTATATTGATACTTCAGTTTATGATAGTTGTTTTGATGTTTATTTTTTGACTAATCTTCCAATTTTCGAAAGTTATGAAGCTGCGATTGCATATCGCTCTGGCGAGCTTGGTATTGAGAAGGCTGTTAATTACAAAAAAGTTTTTGAGAACGGTAATTGGGTGAGTCCTTTTGAAGATATTGAGATTAATGATAGCAATATTCCTACTCCGGAGTTATCGAATGTTTCTCACAATGGTTTTACTGTAACCAATGCACCGGATGAGCGTTATATGGTTGATGTTTATATGGAGTCTGGCATTCAGAATCCTTTGCCTTATGAAAAAAATATGACATCTATTGGTGATGCCTTATTTGTAAATTCATTTGGTTTAGTTAGTGATTCAGAAGGTGCTTATACCGGAACTATTGATATCTTAGCTTGTTATGGCATTGATAATTTAACTGCTCTTGATAATTCCAAGAATAGTTTTTATTCGACATATGTTGATTTATCACATTTTAATGATTCTTTATATTCGATTGGTGAAATGGGTGTGAATCAAAAATCTTGGAGTATTTGGGGTGCTCCGTTTGGTAAAAAACTTGTATTTTTTACCAAATATACTTATCCTGAAGCTTCTGAATTTCAATCTTTGTCTATTTATAAAATGCCTTTATGTTATACAAATTATAAAGTTCGATATTTTTATTTTGATGAAGAATCCGGAATGCATTATGGACCTTGGACTAATTTTATTTATTTCTCCGACGGAAGAGTTTTTCAATCTTCTATATATGAGGATAATAACGGTAATGTTATTGATACTCCATTACAGTCTGGATCTCAGGATTCTGAAGGTAATGTATCAATAAATAATTCTCCTGGTAATTTAATTGAACTTGAAAATCCTAATGAGCTCTTTGGATATTTAAGATCTGTTCTTAATAATATGAATGCTACTAATAATACATTTTCGCAGCTTTTTGGTTCTGTATTTAATTTTCTACCGCCTGAAATACTCGCTATTATTTTTGGTGGTATTGCTGCCATGGTATTTATTGGTATAGTAAAATCTTTGGCCGGGTAGGTGATTCTTATGTACGAAATTTTAAATTTTTTTAAGATTATTTTTGATTTTGCTTTGAATTTTATGCAGATACCCATTGATATATATGGTCTTGATATAACATTATGGGAAGTTTTTTTATTTGTATTTGTTGGTAGTGTTTTGTTTGCTGTAATAGTAACTATATTTACAGGTAAGGAGTAAGATTATGTATGATAATGGAATTAATGTCGAAAATGGATCGGAAAATGAGCTTCAGGAAGATATTACTGCTTCCGAAGAAACTTCTTCTATTTCTGATGGCGAAGATTCTTTATCTGATCCTGCTGTGTCTTCAGAAGATTCTGAATCTACCGGCACTGATTTTTCGGAAGATATGGATGAAAGCATTACTGGAGAAGGGACTGGCGTGGAATATAGTGATGGCTCTTCGCTTGGCGAAGATCTCCTGGATGAAGAATCAACTTCAACAGTTGACATGGTCGCGGTTGTGGAACAGTTAGAGCATCAGAATATTCTTATTGAAGATCAGAATGCTCTTCTTGATTCACAGGCTGCTTTGTTATCGATGATTATATTTATTTTGATGTTTAATATTTGCGATAGATTTATAAGCCGGATTTGGAGTTTTATTCGGTCAATGGGAGGTAGTAAATAATGGAAAATATGGTTGAGTTTATTATGCAGGATGCTTCCGGGTGGACTCCTGAGGTATTTATAAGACTTATTTTAGTTTTTGCTGTTCTCGAAGGAATATTTTCTTTGGGCGCAATTATCGCTTATGTTGGAAGGGGGCGTTAGCTATGTATGACGAATATCGTCCCGGAAAGATATATATACGCTTTAGTAAGTTAGCTAAGATTATTAACCCTGGTTCCCTTGTTATTATTCTTGATAAGGATAATATATGGTGGAAGGGGATTATGGCGGATGCTCCTGTTGCGTATCGTCGCCGGAAGGTGTGTTATATTGGTCCCAGTATTAATTATGCTCAGCATCTTGTTATTTGTCTTATTTAAGGGGGTGTAATTATGATTTGGTTAATTATATTGGCCGTTGTCCTTTTATGCATTTTTAGCCTTAATTTCAGGCTTGTATTGTTTAATTTGCCTTTGGTTGTATATTACGGCGTAACTGATTTATGGAATTGGTTTATTCTTCGTGAGAAAGATAGAGCGCCTTATGGTTTGCTTGAATTGTTTACCGCTTTATTCGGTAAGGGAAAAACTCTTTCTGCGGTTGGTCGTTTGATGTATATTTATTCTCGTTATAACGGTAAGAAGATTTATGACAAAAAAAGAAAAAAATTTGTTACGCAGCGTATTCATATTTTATCTAATGTAAATATATATGTTTTGCCGTTTGAGTGGTTAAAAGATTTATCCCAGGTTGTAAGAGCGCCGGAATTGAATGATAAATATGATGAAGAAAATGATACTTTAACATATACTTATGTTCTCATTGATGAGATATCCGTGCAGCTTAATTCTCGTGAATTTAAGAAAAATATTAATGCTCAGTTTTTGAATTCATTGTTGTGTTGTCGTCATTATCGCATGTCGATCATTGGTACTACGCAGCGTTTTAAGCACACAGATGCACTAGTACGTCAGGTTACTCAGGATGTTATTCAATGTGATAAACTTTGGCGTCTTCAGCGTCAGTATGTTTATGATGCCTATGAACTCGAAAATGCAACTTCTATGCGTGATATTAATCCACTCAGAAAGACCGGTTTTTTTATTACGGATAAATATTATGAAGCATATGATACTTTTGCAGTTGTTGATAATCTTATTAAGGATTGGGAAGCTGGTAAACTTATTACTGATGAAGAGATTCTTGCTCTTCAAAGTAATAATGCAATTAATATTGATGTTGATACTAAACCTAAGAAACGATTATTTAAAAGAAAAAATAAAGCATAAAAAAGGCGCGCACGGGCTTGTCCCATGCGCCTTTTTTATGCTATGATGCGTTTGAGGTGATTATTATGAATTTGTTATTAGCTTTAAACACATCCCAATATGGTTTTTTTGATTCTTTACTTGCTACAGGCGGCCTTACTGCTATTATTGTTATTGCAGTTGCTTTGTTGATTTATCTTTTGCCTGCTATTATTATTGCAAATGCAATAAAGAAATCAAGTTTGAATTTTAGTGAAACTTCTTATGATGTTGTAAGAGCAACGAAAAAAATTGTTTCAAAAAATTCTGCTCCGATCTTTCTTCCGCTCGTCGAAGAACAAACGCATTATTTTAATTTAGGTGATAATATTCTTGTTCCGAAGCGTTATTATAATTTGAAAGATAATTATTATGATACTCCGGTTGGCGCCTTTGTTCCTGTGTATAACGAAGATAATGAAACTATTATAGGTTTCTTATATAAAAAGTGATGTGGTTTCCCACATCACTTTTTGATTTTGTAGATAAATTCTTCTATTGCCTTCCATTCTTCCGGAGTAAGAGATGCAATTTGGTATAAAACATTCTTTGTAAATTCATCACCATCCTTCAGCTGATTATCAATCTTTTGCTTGATTATGTCCTGCTCCGTCATTTCCTTAAACATATCTCCGGTACCAGAACGCAGCCATTCTTCATTTACATTAAACTCTCTGCAGATGTCTGATATTGTTCTATCCGTTGGTTCTCTTTTGCCTTTTTCCATACTTGATTCGTGTGCTTGCGTTATATTTAATTTTTCTGCAAACTCTGTTTGGTTAAGGTCAAGTGTTTTTCTTAATTTTTTAATACGTTCTTTCAATATTTCACCTCCTTTTATAGCATTTTATAACAAATCTATATTTTTTGCAATATTTTTCTTGACATATTATAGCATTGTTGTATAATACAAGTATAAAAATATTGCTTTGCTATATTCTGTAGAAAGGAGAAATAATATATTTTATGAATGTTGTAGATTTAAAAAGTGTTCTTTCGGATGATGTTTTGATTTGTATTCTTAGTTCTTCTTCTGATGAAAATGGACCTAAAAGATTTAAATCGTTTTATTATGGTCGTTTTGGAGATGTACCAAATTCTCTTCTTGGTAAGTCTGTTATGGATGCTTTTCCAGCATCTTATAATCGGTTGAATATTTATATAATGGAGTGATTTGTATTATGGATTTTATTTTTGATTTTATTTTAATTTTATTAATGCAAATTATTGGTTTTATCTTTTGCTTTTTGTTGTCATTATTGGATGATTGAGGTGCTTAATATGTCCCCGGAATATATTGAAGATTTCAAAGATGCGTATACAAAATGCCGTATTTTTTATTGTTTGCGCTGCGGTTTTTATGAAGATACCGGAAATGCTTGCCTGAAGAACTGCAAGAGTATCCGTCTTCTTAGAGAACATTATGATGCTATTATTAATATTTTTGAGAAAGAAGGTGTTGGAAATGAAAGATGTTGATTTCGAAAAATTAATGACAATGATCATTAAGCTTAAGCCCCAAGAGATGCAGCTTTTGGCCGCGTTTGTTTCGGGTATTCTTGTTAAGAATAATATCCCGAAAGAAGACTATGATTAATTTGGGTGCCATTGGTGTTTTTTTTAACACCAATGGCGCACAAATCCTGCGTGGGTCTGGGAGCGCATGGCTCCCAGGAAGTCGGGGTTAGTATTACCCCCGACTTCGTTACGCGTTACAAATATGTTTTTAACCATTGATTTTATTAGGTTTTTTCTTGTAACGGAACTTTGTTACAACCTTGTTACAGAATGTGAGGTGATATAATGGCTGCTATTTTGAATTTTCAAAAAGAGATTCAAAAAGATTTAGTTAAGGTTTGCTCTGATTACTGTAAGTATAGTAAAGAGTGTGAGGATTATTTTAATAATCATCCGGATGATGTTAAAGATTATAAATTTGATGAATGTCCTATAATGGGATTGTTCGCGGATATGTGAGGTGTGTAATGTTAACAGTTAGTGAAATAATTAAAAGTGTAGATTCTGATGAAAAGTTATTTGAGCGCGTTGAAGATTGTCTTAATGGCGTTAAGCTTCATTTTGTTAAACTTGGGTACCTGCTGCGCATATTGAAAGAGCGCGGATATGATAATGCTTTTCTTCATGATCGGTTTGGAATTAGTAAGTCAACGATTAACCGCTGCATCCAGATTAATGAGCAGTTTTCTGAGGATGGATATTCTTTTAAGATTGCAGAGAAGTATGCAGATTTTTCGAAGTCGCAACTTGTTGAGATGCTTCCGCTGTCCGAAGATCAGCGTGAGAATGTAACTCCGGATATGTCAATTGCTGATATCCGGGATTTGAAGAACCAGGAAGAGGAAGAAGATGATATTGATGAAATAGAATCTGCTCCAGAAGATGCTGTTGAACTTCCTGAATATGATCCAAATAAAAATCGGGAAGGCATACAGGCTGCAATTGCAAAGGCATTAAGTGAAATTCCGGAAGTTGGGCGTGATGTTAATAAGATGATAAAATATATATGTGATTCGAAAAATCCGCCTTTATATTTTGTCGTAGATGATATTAATTTTTTTGTTAAGTTTAATGGTGGCTATTATTTATATTTAGAAAGTGATGAAGTAAAAATTTGTTGTTATTTTTATATTTATGTAAATAATTTTGCATCTTATCCGGAAGTATTGGAATATTCTGATGTGGCACATTATCCCAAAATTCAAAACTATATGGTGATTAATAAACTGGGAAAATACTGTGCTGAACATTGGAATGACTGGGATTATATACGTGAACATTTTGATAATATTTCAATGGCTTTGGTTGATGATCTTCCGCTTGAATTTGAATTGGAAAATGAATATTTGGTTAAGTATTCAAATAAGGGTTATTATTTGTCATATTTACATTATCAGGATTCTGATGATGTATTTGTTCCGTTTAAAGATTTAGAGCGTAGCATATTAAGTAGTTTTTATTCAAAATTGCAGGATTTATTTTTAAGAGCTTTATCTGATAATGTAAGAAAATGTAAGCATATTTATTCTTATGATAAAGGCGATTTGTTCGTATGTGATGCAGATAAACATTTAGCATTTATTTTTGAGCTTCAATGTAACGGCACTATTGAATTATGTTTTGGATTGCATGGTCGTGATTTTAATGGTTTTTTGATGGAAGAAGTTGAATTTGAGGATTATTTTTCTGTTTGGGATGATACAGTTATTAATATTTTCTTTTTGTTATGTACTGACAAGGAAGTTCAGGGTGCTATAAATGCATATTGGAAGTCCGAAAACGCTGAAAAATAAGGTGGTGGCGCGATTCGCGCCACTTATGAAATGAGGTAAATATGTTTAAGAAAATTATAGATTTTTTTTATTATATTGCTCGTGCACTGCACTATGTAATGTCTGCTGTTCGCATGATTTTTAGAATATTTAAATAGATTGGATGTTATTATATGGATTCAATATATGATATTAAACCGGATGATGAACGCCCTGCTCGTTCTTGGTTTTTAGTTTATAATAATCCGCAAGAAATAATTACTTATAAGGTCGATTCTAATAAAAATCCAATTCGTGATGATAATAATAATTTTATTATTCTTGATCGTCAACCGTCTCAATATGCTGGCTTATCTCCAGAAGAGTTATGCGATAAAATGCTTGAGTTGTGGTGTAATGATTCTGATTCGCGAACCGGAGCTTGTGCTTATAGTATTAGTGCCGAAGGTCTTCATCACTTACATATAGTGTGTGAAGATGATAAACCTTTTCGTTGGACTGAGGTTAAAAAAGTTTATCCAAAGGCTCATATAGAGCCTACGCGTGGTAATAAAAAGCAAGCTGAGGATTATATATATAAGCGTGGTAAATATGCTGAAAAAGGTGAACAAACTATTTGCATCCGGTTTCACGGTGAAATTAAGGGAGCCCAGGGACAGCGTACTGATCTTTTGGATATTGGTCAATATATTGAGAATGGATTAAGGCCAAAGGAAATTCTTGATAAAGATATTCGCTATTATAAGCACGAGAATATTATAAGAGCTGCTTATTATCGTAAACGCGAAAAAGAAACTCCTATATTGCGTGATTTATCTGTACATTACCATGTTGGATTAGCAGGTTCCGGAAAATCATATTCTTATGTTAGTTTGTCGAATGATAATCCGGATGATGTATTTCTTGTCAATGATTATTCATCTGGTTTTTTAGATGATTATAATGGCGAAAGTATATTATTTCTTGATGAGTTTCGTGGTCAAATTCCATTTACTTTGTTGCTCTGTTTATTACAGGGTTATAAGCAGCAATTTCATGCTCGTTATCGTAATATTACCGGATTATGGACTGAGGTACATATTACTTCTGTAATTCCCCCGGAACGATTATATTCTAAGATGGTATGTGAAAACAAGGAATACGATACATATGAGCAGTTACGCCGGCGTATGACGGATATTGTATATCACTATAAGGATAAGGATGAACAATATAAGCAATGTATTATACCTATTACAGAATATATATCTTATAACGAAATGGTGTCCTGGGTTATGGGTAAAGAGCTAAAAGATGGCTATATGCAACTTACGGATGAGGAATATAAATATACTCAAATGATGTTTGGAGGTTTAAAGTCATGAAAATAGATAATATTAAGCAAAAATCTTATGATACTTATTTGAATTATAATAATTTATGTGGTAATGTTGATTTGGGACTTGCTTGTAATTATGATATGACAAGAGAACAGATCTTAAAAAATCACACCAGGAAAATTTCTTATGATGACAAGAAAATGCTCTGGCGTACGTACCTTGATAATAATAAACCTTTAACCTGTAAAACCAGAGAAGGACTCGAAGAGAAGCTAGTAATATATTATCTTGAAAATTGTGCCGGTCTTTATACTATTGATGCGGTGTTTGAACGTGCTGCAGCTTTCAGTTTGAAGAATGATTTTCATGCACCGTCAACAATAGACCGGTATCGTGCTGATTTTGAGAAGTATGTAATAGGTTCTAATCTGGACTGTGATATTAGGGCAATTACAGAATCAGATATTATTGAGTTTTTTAATGGCATTATGAAAAACAAACCTAAATCCAAGGCAGTTGATAATATTCGAACTATGCTAAATTATATTTTTGCTCACGCGCGCATTCAGGATAGAATTGAATGTTTACATGTTAAGACTGTATTTGATAATCTTACTTATCCGCGTCGTGCGTTTGCTCCGAAGGAACTCGAAGAGGATCGTGTTGTTGTAGATGATGATATGTGTATTCTTTTAAAGCAGCTTGATTTGTATAATCGTACTGATTTGGGTATTCTTTTATTTATTCATACGGCATTGCGTGTCGGTGAAATGTGCGCTTTGCGTGTTGAAGATTTTGATTTTGCTACGCAGCGTATATATATTCGTTATGCTGAGACCGTTAGTGGCCGTGGTAAGAATAGAGTGTATAAGGATGAAAAACCGAAGGGTAATAAAGAAAGTTATGTTGTAATGTCTGATAAAGCTGTTGAGGTAGCTAAGATGTTATGTGATATGGCAGTGAATGGTTTTGTTTTTGCTCGTGGTGATTCGCATATTCATTCTAGATCTTTTGATTCACGATTGCGCCGGATATGTCGTAAATGTAACATCCCTTCATATAGTACTCATGATATTCGTCGAACTTATGCATCACATGGTTTGGAATCCGGTGCACCTTTATCTTTTATTCAGCATCAGTTGCGGCATACAGATTCAAAAACCACGCTTGGATATGCTTGTTATTCTACCAAAAGAAATCAGGATTATATTAATATGGCTAATGCTGTATCAATATAAAAAAGAGCCCTGCAAGGCTCTTTTTTTTAATTTTGGTTATATGGTAATAATATTCGTTTTCCCATATACTCCACAAAATGAAAAAGCGGGTGATGGGAATCGAACCCACGTATTCAGCTTGGAAGGCTGATGTTCTACCATTGAACTACACCCGCATGTATAAATTATTAAATTTTCATCGGGGTGACAGGATTCGAACCTGCGACCCCCTGGTCCCAAACCAGGTGCTCTACCAAACTGAGCCACACCCCGCAGTCTGTACTGACCAGTGCCTTTCGCCGTGACGCAAGTGTTATTATATGCAATGTTGATTAAATTGTCAACATCTTTTTTTAATTTTTTTATTTTAATTCTGCGCGCCCCGTTTAATCGGGGCAACGCTCACAGTTCACAACTTAATTGAAAGCTTCCAACTCGCTTTTATAGAAAGTGTCTCCGCCGTTTTCCACTACATATTCGCGATGTTTGGCAGCTTCTTCTTCCATACCGGCAGCTGCGGCAATTTTATGCAAACGATAATTTATATTTACTTGCTTAAGCGTAGAATATTCTTCTTTTATGGGCAGAAGTTCCAGCGCCTTGGCATAATCGCCCCGCTCTTCCGCGTCCATAATCAGAGGATATTGAGATATTATCTCATATGCCAAAGTTGTATAAGGAGTCTTTTTACCGGCTCTGAGCGCCTCCATCTCACTTATGCAGTTCTTAACCGCCTCTAAGTCTTTTTCATAGCCTGCGATCATGGCCAATACCGAAATGCGGCCACCGTTTCCGTCCGGCGTATCACAATATTTACCGATCACTGCCGCAACATCCTTCGCTTCCTGCCTTTTTCCCAGGTAAAAAAGCATAAGCGCCACATTTGTCAAGAGAGATGCTGCTTTTTTAATTTCACCCTTATCATATTTCGCCAATACCATATATGCCGTCAGCGCCTTGTTTATTTCACATTCGTTAAGCAGATTGGTAATTTGAAAGGCACTCTTTTTCCGATACCGCACAAAAAGGATAAGACTTGTAACAGTAAAAATCATAAATACCCAAAAGACCCATATGATATCTGCGAATATACAGAAAATTGTCGCAATTCCCAACAGATTAATAACAACACGAAGAACATTTGCTGTTACCCTCAAATTATTACAGAGTTTATCTGTTTTAATCTCTTCCTCTTTATCCGGTTCATATTCGATGATACTTGATAATTTATCATATAATTTGGACATTCTTCATTTCCCCTTTAATTTAACGGCTTTTGGCCACTTTACCTAAAATCCGCTTTTACTCGTCTCCTCCTACGCTGCGCTGCGTAAAATGAACCTCGCCCTTCCCGTCTACTTCCATAATAACATAGGTAGGAATCCGACCAAATTGCCTCGGATAAGTAAGGCTACCGGGATTTACCAGAAAAACACCGTTCATTTCACCCATATAAGGCAGGTGCGTATGTCCAAAAAAGGCCATACTGCATCCTCTGGATGCCGCTTCCTCCGCCAAACGCTCATATCCTGCAGACACACTGTAATAATGGCCATGGGTTACCAGAATTTTATTTCCGGCAATATCCAAGACCCTTTCCTTCGGCAAAACCGTAAAAAAATCATTATTTCCGCTTACCACTTCAAACTCGCATCCGGCAATGGCTTCCATTTCACACTCGGTCCCCTCTGCATCTCCGCAATGAATAATCAAATCCAAGGGTGCTTCCTGCTCCAAAACCGTATAAAAGTTGTCATTGACCCGATGAGTATCACTACATATCAAAATCTTCACATTATCACCTTTTTCAAGCAACACGGTCATTTTAAAACAACCTAAAAACCGCACAGCCCCTTATAAATCAATGTTTTATGCTTCTTCCATCAAAGCCTTAATTGCACGAAAAGCCTTACCACGGTGACTGATTTGGTTTTTCTCTTCCATGGAAATCTCCGCACTGGTTTTATCGAATTCTTTTAAATAAAAGATGGGATCATAGCCAAAACCATTGCTTCCCTTCTCTTCATATCCGATATAACCTTCCATGGTTTCTCTTACCACAAGTTCTTTTCCGTCAGGATATACCGCTGCAACCGCACATACAAATCGCGCTGTACGCTTTTCAAATTCCACATCGGCAAGTCTTTCTATAATATTGGCATTTTTAACGGAATAAGGAGTATCCTCTCCCATATATCTTGCGGAATAAATTCCGGGTTCCTTATTTAAATAATCCACTTCCAAGCCGGAATCATCAGCCAAAACTACATGACCGCTTAATTTGGCAATCTCTCTTGCCTTAATCAATGCGTTCTCTTCAAAAGTAGCTCCGTTCTCATCCACATCCGCAACGATGCCTTCTTCCTTCATGGAAACAACCTCATAGTCGGAGTTGTTAAAAATAGATTTAATTTCTTTCATTTTCCCCGCATTTCCGGTAGCAATTATCAATTTCATCTTGTTTTTCCTTATTTTTTGTAAAATATTTATATTTTTCATTGACCGAATCGGTATTTTATCGAAAAAGCGCCTGTTTTCGGGCTTTTTCAGACTTTTTACCACCGTTTCATGCCCGCAACTTCTTCTACTTGTTTTCCGTCCGTTTCGGAGGCTTCGGTCCCATATACTGCAAGAAGTATGTCTTCATCATACCATTATAGATTTTACGGTTTTTATCCGCTTTTTTACCTAAATCCTTCTCTGCATTCTCATAAGAAGTAATCAGATACATTGACCAGGAATCCAAAGCCTTATACCGTTCTCCCAAAGCTTCATAAATCGGCGGCAAATCCACTTTCTCTTCCAAACGCTCACCATAAGGAGGATTTGTAATAATAAAACCATACTTCTTGGGATGGCTTAAATCTTTAACCGCTCTGGTCTGGAAATGAATCAGTTTGTCTACACCGGCCAATTTTGCGTTTTCTCTTGCAATTTTGGTCATTTTTTCATCGATATCATATCCCTGAATATCCGTATCAATATCGTAATTCACCAAATCGTTGGCTTCCTCGATGCAATCATACCACATTTTCTTGGGAATCAGATGCGTCCACTGCTCCGAAAGGAACTCACGATTCATACCGGGCGCCACATTGGCCGCCATAAGCGCCGCTTCAATGGGAATAGTGCCGCTTCCGCAGAAAGGGTCCACAAGGATACGGTCCTTTCTCCAAGGCGTCAGCATAATCAAAGATGCTGCCAGATTCTCCGCAATGGGGGCCTTTGCCGTCAATTTACGATATCCTCTTTTATGAAGGGATGCTCCGGTAGTATCCAGTCCCACCGTAACCTCATCTTTCATAATAAAAACGCGAACCGGGAAGGAATCACCGTCTTCCGGAAACCATTCCAGACGATACTTTTCCTTCATACGCTCCACCATGGCCTTTTTCATAATGGACTGAATATCTGAAGGGCTAAAAAGTTTGCTCTTCACGCTTGCAGCTTTTACCACGCCAAATTTCCCGTTTTTCGGGATAAAATTCTCCCAGGGAATCTTTTTGGTTCCCTCAAACAGCTCCTCAAAAGTCTCCGCATGGAAGCACCCTACTTTTATAAGAATACGCTCAGCCGTGCGCAGGAATACATTTCCGTAACAAATCGCCTGTTCATCACCATAAAAAGTCACTTTGCCGTCCATTACTTCGGCAATGTCGTATCCTAAATCCGTTATTTCTCTTTTTAACACCGCCTCCATGCCGAAATGACAGGGGGCAATCAGTTCAAATTTACTCATATTTTACCGTAAAACAACCTTTTCTCTTTCATTTCTCTATACATCTTATCCGCAGTTCATAGTAGTGTCAATAACTCCTTATTTCATTTTTGTCCATTTGTATATTTTTTTTGCTTTTTCGGCACTTTTTTTGTATATTTTTCTAGCAAAAATCCGTTAACTATGGTATGATTATGATAGTTGATGTAATGTAGCTCAGTGCATTCATTTTTAACCAACAAAGGGAATACATATAGGACAGGAGACACCATATGGAAAACAATTTTGAAAACTTAACTCCCAATACAGAGGATGTATTGACGGATGCCGTTTCAGAAGAGGTTACCTCTTCCGAAGCCGAAGAAGCAATTGCAATGATTGAAGATTATGCCGTATCTTCAGATGTTGCTGAGAACCTGCCTGAACTTCAGCAGGACAAGAAAGCTTCCAAAAAAGCAAAAAAAGAAAAAGTAAAAAAAGAACCTAAGGCTAAGAAGGAGAAAGCTCCCAAGGCGCCTAAGCCCAAGAAGGAAAAGGCTCCCAAAGAGAATCTTTCCGATGAAGAAATGGCTAAAAAGGTTCTCTCCAAGCGTAAAAAAGTGCATTTTATGAACTTTTCAAGACGATTGGCTGTAATGTGCATCATTCCGTTATTGCTTTTATGTATTATCATTTCCATTGTAAGTTCCAATATTTTAACCAAGAACTTAGAGAAGGAAATTGAAGGTTCATTAAAGATTGTAGCAACTTCGCTGGAAGAAACCTACTCTACCCTGTATGTCGGCGAATACAAGATGGGTCAGGACGGCCGTCTCTACAAAGGTGGCGAGAACATTTCCGGCGACACCAGCCTCTTGGATTCATTAAAAGCAGATACCGGTTTCGACAGTTCATTCTACTGGGGCGATCGTGTAATCATCACATCAGTATTAAGAATGGAAGACGGTGAATTGCTTGGCGGTAAAATTACCGGTAATAAACACATTACCAAAGAAATCGTAGCAGAATTTTCTGCAGGCAACGAAGTGTTCGTTACAGACTTCCTTCTTCAGGATGTTGAATATTATGGATATTTTAAGCCTTTGGTTAACCCCGACGGCACTATCGTAGGATGTATCTTCTCAGGTAAGCCTGCAGCCGAGGTTGAGGCTCAGATTTCAGCAGAAACTCGCAAGATTACATTATCTACAATTTTAATTTCAGTAGCATGCGTAATTTTAATTGTTATCATTTCCAATAGTATGTCTAAGAACATGGTAAAAACAAAGAACTTCCTCGAAGTTGTTTCTACCGGTGATTTAAGACAGAACGCAAAGCTTAAATATTTGAAGCGCGATGATGAATTGGGTGACATGTACGCTATCTCCTATTCGTTGCAGGAAGAACTAAAAGGTATTGTTACCAATATTAAGGCATCTGCCGATGACTTAGCAGTTTCTTCCGAAGATTTAATGCATTTATCACAGAATACCGTACAGAATGTATCCGGTTTATATGATTCCGTGGAATTTATTTCCAGAGGTGCCGCTGACCAGGCAGATCAAACTTCCGTTGCAGCAATTCAGGTATCTAACATCGGTGATCAGATTGATAGCATTTCCGAAGATGTTTCTTCATTAACAGAAGCAGCTTCACAGATGGCCGAAGCAGAAAAAGCTTCAACAAGCATTATCAATGAATTGAATGTTTCCAACGAGGAAATGATTGATTCCATTGAAAAAATTGCAACACAGATTGAAATCACAAATACATCCGTTCAGGAAATCAGAACTGCAATTGCAATGATTCAGTCCATTTCCGACGAAACAGATTTACTTTCAATCAATGCAAGTATCGAAGCCGCTCACGCAGGTGATGCAGGTCGTGGTTTCGCAGTCGTAGCAGAACAGATTTCTAAGCTTGCCGCTCAGTCCGGTAACAATGCAACAGAAATCGAAAAGATTATCAATGCTTTATTGGAACAGTCCAACTTGATGGTTAATTACATGGACGATGTAAAGATTAAGATTTCCGAGCAGCGCGAGAAATTGGATATGACCATTGATAAGTTCAGTGCCGTAGCAAACGGTGTAGACAACTCACTTGTTAACATCGGCAACATTACCAACGGTATGAACGAACTTAGAAAGTCAAGAGATGTTATCTTAGATGTTATTTCAGACCTTTCAGCTGTATCTCAGCAGTATGCAGCTTCAACAAGCGGTACTATCGAAGCAGCTCAGACAATGAACGAGGCTATGACAGCCGTTGAGAACGCTTCACAGAAGCTCAAGAACATGTCAGACGACTTAACCAAGGAACTTGAAATCTTCAAGTTATCATAAGTCAAGTAACTACACAAACACAAAGGAGATTGGTTCACCCAATCTCCTTTTTATTTCAACGATCCCTTAAATAAGCCATTAAACGCATCACAAGGCCTATAATTACCACGATAAGGATAACCGGCCATAAAATCTGTAACAGCGAAAACGCAAGGGCTATAATCAAAACAATAACAATTAATACGCCTGCAATTACCAGCGCAATTGTAAGCTTAGGATGGCGAAATATAAAAGGTCTTCTATCAGCTCCGCTATTTTCGTCCCTTCCGGTATCTCCGCGTTGTCCCTGATAGCCTTCATATTCTTCATACCCGTCATATCCACGCTGATAACGATTGGTTGCATTCTCTTCCGCATTTCCTCCGGCTGCTTCACCGGCAGCACATATACTCATAGCAATCAGGCGCGGCTCTCCAAGTTCTTTTAACACATCTGATTCTGCCCTTCCCATGCGCATTTCTGCGGTTATATACTCATCATAGTATCTTATATGTTCTTCTACCTCTTGTTGGCTGATTCGCCCGGTTAAGGCCCTTCTGAGGCCATCTATAAATTCCTGTTTTGTTTCCACCTTGTATCCCTCTTTATAAAAACAATTTTACTATATCATTAAATCTCATAAAAAAACGCGCCACTTTGCATCATCTTTTCTATCAGCATTAGCATATCCTATTTATTTCTTTTATGTCAAGTGAAGTAACTGTGAACCCGTATAATCTCCGGAACCCTTATTCAATGCAACAAAAAGGCAACGGATAAACCGTTGCCTTTGTAATAAACATATTGTTTTGCAATTGGTTGTGGGGTTATCATTAACCCTTAACGCTACCTAATGCAATACCCTGAACGATGAACTTAGATAAGAATAAGTAAACTACGATAACAGGGAAGATTGAGAATGCAATCATAACATATACCTGACCCATATCGAACTTTAACCAGTCAGCTGAACGCAACTGAGCGATCAAAATAGGAAGAGTCTTCTTGTTGTTAGTCTTAATAACTAACGCAGGAGTAAAGTAGTTATTCCAGTTCTGTACGAATGTGAAGATAGCCTGAACCGCAATCGCAGGTTTCATCATAGGTAATACGATTGTATTAAATGTTCTAACTTCACCGGAACCATCAATACGTGCAGCTTCAACGATTGCCAAAGGTAATGTTGAATCCATGTACTGCTTCATATAGAAGAATGTAGCAGGTGCTGCGATAGAAGGTACAATCAAAGGAATAAATGTATCCATCAAGCCCATCTTACCGATCATGTTAACGAAACCTAATGCAGTAACCTGTGTAGGGATCATCATGACCATAAGAATGAATGTGAACACTGCTTTCTTTGCCTTAAATTCATATGCATGAATTGCATAAGCTGTCATTGTTGAGAAATATGTACTAAGTAAAGCACAAGATCCGGCAATGATAAATGAGTTTAACAAACCGTTCCAAATAGGCAATGTACCAGCCATAAGGTTTGAGAAGTTTGTAATAAACTGCTTAATAAATCTTAAATCTTTAAACTGCGGAAATGCCTGGAATCCGGCGGTCATTTCTGCATGTGATCTGGTTGAGTTAATAAATAAAACATAGAACCAGAATAAACACAAGATACTGATGGCTACTAAAACGATATAAGCAATAACTCTTCTTGCTTTCACGCCACCGGTATTCTTTGAATCTTCAACCTGAAGAGACATTGAACTATTACTTGCCATGTTTTATTACCTCCTATTCTTCACTATTTGAGAACTTATAAACAATCATACTAAGGATACCGGTAAGAACGAAGAGCGCAACTGAAAGCGCACCACCCATACCATAGTTCTTACTGAACAAGTGTCTGTTCAAGAGCATGATTAATGTTGTTGATGTATTAGCAGGTTCACCCTTACCATTTGTTAAAATCTGAGGTACGTCGAACATCTGCAAACCACCGATTAAGGAAGTAATCATAACATAGATTAAGATAGGTCTTAACAGAGGTAAGGTAATACGTGTAAATACCTGTCCGGGTGTTGCACCGTCAACTTCTGCCGCTTCAAAGAGAGAAGCATCAATACCCATCATACCAGCCATCAAGAGGATTGTTGTATTACCGAACCACATTAAGAAGTTCATGAATGCAACGAGCGTTCTTACTGACAAAGTATTATATAAGAAATCAAAAGGCTCTTCCAAAATCTTCATCTGCATCAAGATTGAGTTAATAGGACCGCTCTGTGAGAACAATGAGAAGAATAACATTGACATAGCGGAAGCCATGATCAAGTTCGGTAAATAGATAACTGTCTTGAAGAAAGCCTGACCTTTTAATCTAAGACGTGTATCTGAGAACCATGAACCTAAAAGTAATGATACAAGAATCTGAGGAATAAAGCCCATTATCCACATAATCATTGTATTCGCTGTGTACTTCCAGATATCCGGAGTAGCGAATAAAGTTTTATAATTTTCAAACCAAATAAAGTTAGGGCCTACAACATTAAGTCCGGCCTCATAATATTCAAACAAACTGTTCCAAATTGTGTTAAACAAGGGTACAAGCTGGAACACAACATATACTATAATAAACGGCAGTAAGAATATGTAACCCCATTTGTTATAGCTTACAACGTTCCCTTTTTTCGTTTTACTCATAACTAAACGTCCTCCATTTCGTGCAATTTGTAGCTATAATATTCGCGGCCTGTAAAACCGCAGTCAACTTATCGTCGGCTCCGTTTATCCCCTAAAATACAAAGAAACCATCTTCGCCGTTTACTCAAAAATAAAACGTGCCTGCCCACTATACAATAGGCAGGCACATCTTTTATTTAGTACTAACTACAAAATTCTGTCTTACTGGGGAACAGTTAAGTCAGGATACTTGATAACGATTGCTGCGTAGAATGCTGCGATAGCTTCTTCTTCTGTAGCATATGTTCCTTCGAAGTAACCCTTCATAGCTGTCTGGAATTCTTCGTTACATCCCTGATCGTAGTCTGAGAGGTTGCTTAAGTCGATTGTCTCAACACCTGCACAGTACATACCAAGAGGGTTCTGGCCGCCAAGTACCTTGCTTGAGTAAGAAGTATCAGCTGCCATAGCATCCATAACGGGCTTGCTGTTTGTGAAGTCGTTATCATCAACAACGATTTCCTTAAGAACGTCATCGTTAGCTGTCATAGTTAAGATGAGATCCTTAACAAGTGTAGGGTTATCTGTACCAGTTGCAGGACACATCCATGTACCGCCCCAGAAGAAGCCCTGAGGACCTGAGCAAGCGCCCCACTGTCCAGCGTTAGCGATTGAACCTTCAGCATCAGCTGCCATAGAGAAGTCTACGAACCAAGCGGGTCCAAAGTAGCAGAATACCTTTCCATCGGGATAGAAGCCCTTAGACCAGTCTTCTGACCATAAGTCATATGTGTTTGTGTAACCAGCATCAACCATAGCCTTTGAATCAGCTACCCAGTTCATGATGTTTTCGTCGATGTTTACAACACCGTCTTCAACCCACTTGCTTGTTACGTTGTTAGAGTATACACGATATGTGTCGTTTGCAGAAGATGTCATGAAGTAGCCAGCTTCCTTCATAGTAGCTGCTGTTTCCTGGAATGTAGCCCAGTCCTTAACATATTCCTGAACTTCTGCAGGATCCTGTGTTCCTAATACTTCTTCAGCAACTGCTCTGCTGTAGATAAGAACGCCAGGGCATCCCTGCCATGAAGAACCCTTAAGGTTTCCGTTAACATCTGTTACAACGTCCTGAGTATACTTGTACTGGTTAGCTAAGTCTGCATCAGTAATACCTAAATCAGAAAGAGCCATAGAGTAGTCAACGTTTACATACTTTCCAGCGTAGTCAGCTTCTACTAAGAAGATATCTACCTTATCATCAGCTGCTGCGTCAGCCTGACCCTTTAATGCTGAGTCAAGGTTGTTCTGGTATGCATTGTCAGTTGTCGGTGTGATGTTCCACATAACTGTTACATCGCCGATCTGACCTGTTGTACCATCAACTTCTACGTAATCAGGATAGTGATCTGTTACACGAGACTTGAATTCTTCATTCCAGCAGTAGATGTTAAGAACTTTACCTTCTTCAACAACTGCGCCGCCATCTTCTGTTGAAACTTCGCCGCCATCTGCAGGAGCGTTTCCGCCATCAACGGGTTCTTCTGATGTACAGCCTACTAAGAGAGCTGCAACCATTGCTGTAGATAACAATACACTCAATAATTTCTTTTTCACTTTTTGTTTTCCTCCTCTTAATTATTATAGTGTTGTTAATAGTTTCTGCCGGCTCAACAGACGAATCTGTTTTCGCTAGCAAGGTTAGTATATAACAGATTATCCATTAAAGCAAGCTTTTTTATGTTATTTTTGTATAATTTTCATACTTTTGTGGAAAATTAATAGTTTTTCGTTCATAATTTGTTCATTTTTTATTGTATTTTTGTTCATTTTTGCCCCCAAATAAGTTAACACTTTAAAATATAAAACCATTTAAAAGTCGGTTGCCGGCAGGCTTCGGCCACTATTTTACTCCCAAAAACAACTCTCGGAACTTTTAACTTCTTATTTATAAGAACTGTAAAAAAGCAAACAACTGTAGAAAAGCGAACAACTACACAGAAGCGAACAACTACACAGAAGCGAACAACTGCACAAAGCGAATAACCGCATAGAGACAAATCACTGCATAAAAGTAAGCCTCCTTATCTCAATTATATACCTTCATGTTATATTTTAAAAATGTATAATAAGGTAAATATCCGCTCTTACACTTTACACTCTATATAAATGCGAATATTCCGTGTTTATTTCGCCTAAATCTGCTTGCTTTTCTATATATACTTATTGTATAATTTAGGACATGAGGCGCAGTCTGAACACGACTGTTCCTACTTATAAAAAGAATACAAATAGAATAAGGAGAAAGTAGTATGAAATTTGGTTATTTCGATGACGCTCGCAGAGAGTATGTCATTACAACCCCGAGAACACCTTATCCCTGGATTAACTACTTGGGCACACAAGGTTTCTTTTCGTTGATTTCCAACACTGCCGGAGGATATTCTTTCTATAAAGATGCTCGTCTCCGCAGAATTACCAGATATCGTTATAACAACGTTCCCATTGATATGGGCGGCCGTTATTTCTATATCAATGATAATGGTACCATCTGGAATCCCGGTTGGTCACCTGTCAAAACAGAATTAGACTCTTACGAGTGCCGTCATGGTATGGGTTATACCGTTATTACCGGTAAGAAAAATGATTTGAAGGCAGAAGTTACTTTCTTCGTTCCTCAGGATTACGATGGTGAAGTTCAGCAGGTAGTTTTGACCAACGAAGGTAGCGCAGAGAAGACCTTCTCCCTGTTCTCTTTCGCAGAATGGTGTCTGTGGGATGCACAGGATGACAGCAACAACTTCCAGCGTAACTTCTCTACCGGTCGTGTAGAAGTTAAAGATTCTGTAATTTACCACAAGACCGAGTACAGAGATCGTCGTAATCATTACGCATTCTACTCTGTAAACGATACCATTGATGGTTATGATACCGACAGAGATTCTTTCATCGGTTTATACAATGGATTTAACAATCCCGAGGCAGTTATTGCTAACAAAGCAACCGACTCCTTTGCAGACGGCTGGGCTCCTATCGCTTCTCATTATAAGAAGATTACCCTTGCTCCCGGCGAAACCAAAACTCTCGTATTCGTACTTGGTTATGTTGAAATGCCTGTTGAAGAAAAATTCGAGGCAGATGGCAAGACTATTAATAAGGTAAAAGCCCTCAAGATGATCGAGCAGTTCAACAGCCCCGAGAAATTCGCTCAGGGTATGGCTGATTTGAAGGCTTACTGGGATAAACTCCTTGGTATCCTTACTGTAGACACTCCCGATGACAAGGTTAACAGAATGGTTAACATCTGGAACCAGTATCAGTGTATGGTTACTTTCAACCTTTCACGTTCTGCTTCTTACTTCGAGTCCGGAATCGGCCGTGGTATGGGCTTCCGTGATTCAAACCAGGATGTTCTCGGATTTGTACATCAGATTCCCGACAGAGCAAAAGAGCGTATCATTGATATCGCTTCTACTCAGTTCCCTGACGGTGGTTGCTACCATCAGTATCAGCCTCTTACAAAGAAGGGTAACTCCGATATCGGTGGTGACTTCTCCGACGATCCTTTATGGTTAATCCTTTCTGTTTCTGCATATATTAAGGAAACAGGTGACTGGGGCATCCTTGATGAGATGGTTCCTTATGACAACGATATGTCTATCGCACAGCCTATGTTGGATCACTTGAAGGTTTCCTTCTATCATATCGTTAACAACTTAGGACCTCATGGTTTACCTCTTGCAATGAGAGCAGACTGGAACGACTGTATCAACCTTTCTTGCTACTCAGACACACCCGGTGAATCTTTCCAGACTTACACCAATCCTAAGTTTGCAGCAGAAGGTGGCTACTCTAAGATAGCTGAATCCGTATTCGTTGCTACACTCTTTACTTATGCCGGCCCTAACTATGTTTCTATTTTGAAGCACTTAGGCAAGGACGAAGAAGCTGCTGCTGCTCAGGCTGAAATCGATAAGATGAAGAAAGCTGTTATGGATCATGCATTCGATGGCGACTGGTTCTTAAGAGCATACGATGCAACAGGCGCTAAGATGGGCTCTAAGGAATGTGAAGAAGGTAAGATCTTCATCGAGCCTCAGGGATTCGCAGTTATGTCTGATATCGGTAAAGAAGAAGGCGCTGATATCAAGACTTTGAACTCTATTGATAAATACCTGAATACAGACTTCGGTCTCGTACTTAACAACCCCGCATTCACCAAGTACTATATCCAGTACGGTGAGATTTCTACTTATCCCGGCGGTTACAAAGAGAACGCAGGTATCTTCACTCACAACAATGCATGGATTATCTGTGCAGAAGCATACGCAGGTCGTGGTGACAAGGCATTTGAGTACTACTCAAAGATTGCTCCCGCTTTCACTGAGGAAACTTCTGATATCCACAAGACTGAGCCTTATGTATACGGCCAGATGATCGGTGGTAAGGATGCAGGTTCCGATATCGGCAGACCCGGCAAGAACTTTGGTCAGGGTAAGAACTCATGGTTGACCGGTACTGCAGCTTGGAACATGGTAGCTATTTCACAGTACATCCTCGGTATCGCTCCTGACTTCGATGGTTTGAAGATTGATCCTTCTATTCCCGCAGCTTGGGACGGACTTACCGCTACTCGTCAGTTTAGAGGCGCTGTTTACAACATCACCATTAAGAACCCTTCTCATGTATGCAAGGGCGTTAAATCATTGGTAGTTGACGGACAGGAAGTAGACGGATGCATCATCCCTTACGAAAAGGGCAAAGAAGTTTACAATGTAGTTGTAACACTTGGCTAATCCATAATTTATACTTTTATAAAAAGACCTCTCTCACTTTTGTGGGAGAGGTTTTAATTTTGAAGTTATATCGGTTTTTACCAATGCACGAACGAAAAACAACAAATCCCAAAAGAAAAAACTATAAAAGAATGGTTTTTCCAAAAGAAATGTACTATAATATAGAAAGTGTGCGAATGCATGCATATTATATACATAAAAGACCTTCCAAAACAACATCTGTACATTTACTGCTGCTGTTGTTTCAGAAGCCCCTAAGAAACGGAGTTTATCATGTATTACACAAATGTTTTAGATTTAATCGGCAACACCCCTTTGATTTCCTTAAAAGAAACTACCGGATTAAACATTTTTGCGAAAGCAGAATTTTTAAATCCCGGCGGAAGCATAAAAGACCGTATTGCCAAGAATATGTTGGATGAAGCCGAAAAATCCGGCAAATTAAAACCCGGTATGACCATTATCGAACCCACTTCCGGCAATACCGGTATCGGTCTTGCACTCTGCGGTATCCGCAAAGGCTACAAAGTAATTATTGTTATGCCCGAAAATATGAGTGAAGAACGCAAGAAAATCATTCGCGCCTTGGGCGCAGAACTGGTTCTTACGCCTCCTGAGTTAAGCATTGGCGGTTCCGTAGAAGAAGCCGAGCGCATTGCTGCATCTTCCGATCAGTATTTTGTGCCTCAGCAGTTCCAGAACCCCGCAAACCCTGATATTCATTATAAAACTACTGCCGTTGAGCTTTGTGACCAACTTGGTCAACAGATTGATATCTATGTTTCAGGCATCGGAAGTGGCGGAACTTTGCAGGGTGTATCCAAATATTTATTGGAAAAGAATCCTGATACCAAGATTGTAGCCGTGGAGCCCAAGAATGTATCTGCCCTTTTAGGCCACGAACCCGGTCTTCATCAGATCCAGGGAATCGGCGACGGTTTTATTCCCGATATTTTAGATGTATCCATGATTAACGATATTGTGGAAGTAACCGACGAAGACGCTGTAGAAACCGCAAGAGAATTGGCAAGAGTTCAGGGCTTGCTTTGTGGAACTTCCGCAGGCGCCAATGTATGGGCTGCCAAGAAAATGGCAGAAAAGTACGGCAAGGATAAGGTAATTGCTACCATCCTTCCCGACAGAGTTGAAAGATATTTCAGCACTTCGCTGATTTAGTTCACTATAATGTAATTACGCATTCTGTATAAATCAAAACATTATAACGCATAAAAAACTGCATTCAAAACAAAATTGAATGCAGTTTCTTTATTTTCTTTTATTTTTATCGAATCATCCACCCAGCGGCACAAATAAACCTTCTCTTACATCGATTGCTTTACCTTCTTCATCAAAAGTAATCACATAATATTCAGGGTCAAAAATAATATACCTTGTATAGTACGCCATTTCATCATGCTGCCAGGCTTTTTCTGAACCATAATCAGGCTCCCCATACTTTGCTATAATCTGTTCTTCCGTTTTACCCAACACCCATAAATCCATATAGGGGTATGCTGTAGGGAATAAAATATACCAGGTAACCGTAGCTGCAAGACAAAGTCCCATAACCACCGCCGATACGAAAACCCGCTTTTTCTTTTTACGATTAATAGAGACACACATCACAATTAAAGCACTAATTGCAAGTATACCGCCTAAAATAGCAAGCCCATAATCAGATAAAATATATAGAATCATCGCCATAATAAGCATATGAGTTATAGTTATAAATGATATTAAATTGAATAAAAACATTTCCGCACCTATTTCTCCCGCTTTACGCTCTCCATGGCAAATACAACGCCTTCTTTGCTTCTGATTTCTTCAAGGATTGCCTTAACATTCTCATTGCCCATTACAGGAAGAATCACTTCCAAGCCAACATTACCAACTATGGCAGTTCTGGGTGCCACGATTAATACATTGCGTGCGTTGTAGGCATCAGATATCCAGTCAATGTATTCATTCAAAAGCTCCGTTCCGTTGACTTCAACATATAATGTCATTTTACGGTTTCGCTTGCGCCCTCTTCCTTCTACCTTAAATAAAATCGCCGAGGTAATTGCTACAACAAGAGTACCCAGCAACGCCCCAAGATAAAAACCGTAACCGCAGGCAATACCGATTGCCGCCGTGGTCCAAAGTCCTGCCGCCGTGGTAAGACCGGTAATGTGGTCGTGCTCTTTTACAAGGATGGTACCTACCCCCAGGAAACCAATGCCGGAAATAACCTGAGCAGCAATACGCACCGGATCGGAAGATGCCCCCATCTCATATACCACATATAAACCAATCAATGCAGTCATGCAGGAGCCTACGCACACCAAAATATGAGTCCGAAAGCCCGCCGGACGCTTACTCTTCTCGCGTTCCAAACCAATACAACCGCCCAGCAACATTGCAAGTAGCATTCGAACTGTCACCGAAATAATATTAAATTCACTTAATGTCTCAATCCAGCCCATAAAATACCTCCTTTCGGAAATTTTATCCAATGTATTTTTTTGATTTATTCATCATGCTATCCTCAGTAACATGTTCTCACACATTTTTATTACTTATATTATACCTTCTTTTTCTCGATTTTGAAATACTATTTTCTCTCACGCAAAACCATGTTATGATAATGGCGGACATAAAATTTTTTATGATACAAACCTTGCAAACCGGGGATTCTCATCCTATGTCCTGTTAAAAAACATGCTTTTTTGCTACTCTTTTCCTTGAAAGGAGGTTCACCCTATGGACCAGCAGAAAATCGGCGCACATTTACGCCAACTCAGATTACAAAAAAACTTAACACAGGAACAATTGGCCGAACAATTTCATACTACCAACCGCTCCGTCTCTCGTTGGGAGACCGGTAAAAATCTGCCGGATATTTCTCTTTTAATTAAGCTTGCAGACTTTTATGAAGTGGATATTCGCGAAATTCTCGATGGTGAAAACACCGCTTCCGTCGCAGAAAACAGCGCAAAAGATGTCGCAGCCAAAGTGGCCGACTACGCAGACGCCACAAACAGCAAACTTCTCCGGTTTATCCGCCTCATTAGTTTTATCGGCATTATTGTCTCCATAATTTTGGTAGCAATACAAACCATGACTTACGAGCCAAGCGTCACATCTTTTCTAAGCTATTTTATGTATCTGCTTATTTTTATGATAATGGTAATCATTCACTTATATACCACCGGCATTTTAGCCAAAATTGCCGGCAATAAAAATCTAATTCTGGCTTGCAAAGTCTTGGTTATAACTTCATCACTTGCCGTTTTCTTTTTTATGGTAAGAGCCCTGCTTATTTTGGCCATTATTCTAGTGTTTGAAAGTACACCGCCCCAAGTACATCAAGGAATCGCGCATTATGACAAGACCTATTATTTAGAGACTTACGGTAACGATTTGGATACCGGCATGTTTATTTTCCCGGACTCTACGGACAATATGTTGCATTCCGTATTTGATTCCAATTTACATACCGGTTTATTTGATACCGACGGATATATTATTCTCAGCGTCGAATATCCCCCTGAGGCTTATGCCGCAGAAATGACGCGTATAAAAGATATTGAATGCAGCATTACCCTTGGTGACACAACCGTCACGCAGGAGATCCGATACGACGAATCCACCTATGCCCTGCCGGCATACATAACCAGCGACGGATTTGGCCATGTATATGAATACGCCCTGATGGATGAAGAGAATCATACCATTACCTATGTCCTTCTTTGCTATCCAAATCCGGATGAATTAGCGGATTACAGCCGGTACTTAAAAATTGATACCGACGCTTACAACATTGAGTCCGCTGTTCATCAATTTACAATCTACGCTCACAGCTTTGACGGCGGAAATTCATGGTTGGAATATTCCGATATGGTGAATTAAACCAAAATACCCTCAATAACGGTTGGTTAATTCAAATCTTTTCTGCTATAATCATAATGTAATAAATGTCAACATGAGAATATATATTTCTCATGTTGACATCATATACAATAGTATAAAAGGAGCTCTTTTATGGAAATTGAAAGAAAATTTACAATCAATAAATTACCGGAGAATTTGGAGCAATACCCCCGTCTCACTTTAGAGCAGGCATATTTGAATACAGATCCCGTGGTACGCGTGCGCCGGGAGAATGATGACTTTTATCTCACATACAAAGGAAAAGGCTTCCTTGCCAGAGAAGAATACAACCTTCCTTTAAACGAAACCGCATACTACCACTTGCGCGAAAAGGCAGACGGTCTGGTTATTTCCAAGAAACGTTATCTTATCCCTTATAATGAAAAGCTTACCATTGAATTGGACATATTTGAAGCCCCTCTGGCACCGCTGGTACTTGCAGAAGTGGAATTTGAGAGCGTGGAGGAAGCCAATGCTTTTATCCCGCCCGCATGGTTTGAAAAAGATGTAACCGAAGACCGTTCCTTCTCCAATTCGGAATTAAGCAAGATGTTTTAAAAAAGCTTGAACTCATCAGGCGCAATATTACAACTCTCGTAAACAAAAACAGGGCAAAAGTATCTTACAATACCTTTGCCCTAATTTTATTCCTTTCATTACAATCTGCCGTAAACCTTAGTCATTTCATACAACATCTCGGCATCTTCCTTCTTCAACTGTTCCGGAAGCAGTCTCCACTTCCAATTCAAGCCCATGGTAGAAGGAATGTTCATTCTGGCTTCCGAGCCAAGTCCTAAAATATCCTGCATCGGAATAATTGCAGTATCCGCAACGCTTGACAGCGCCAGACGAATCATATCCCAGTGAAGATTCTTGCTGTTAGGCACGCCAAGATAGGTCTTAATCTGCTTCTTATCGTTACGATTTGCAGATGCATACCAGCCCTGTACCGTATCATTATCATGAGTACCGGTATATACCACACAATTCCTTGTAAAATTATGAGGCAGGTAATCATTTTCTTCATTGGAATCAAATGCAAACTCCAGAATCTTCATTCCGGGGTATCCGGTACGTTTCACAAGACGAATGACCGATTTGGTCAAAAGTCCCAAATCCTCAGCAATAATGGGCTTATCACCCAATGCTTCTCTCATCGCACGGAACAATTCGAAACCGGGACCGTATTCCCACTCACCAAATTCCGCAGTTTCATCACCGTAAGGAATGTTGTAGTATTCATCAAAGCCTCTGAAATGATCGATACGCACCATATCGTACAGTTTAAAGCACTGAGCCATTCTGTCAATCCACCATTCAAACTCAGTATCCTCATGATAATCCCAGTCATACAAAGGATTTCCCCACAACTGTCCGGTTTTGGAGAAATAATCGGGAGGACAGCCTGCCACGCCGATGGGATAACCTTCATCATCCAATAAGAACAATTCCGGTCTTGACCAGGTATCTGCACTGTCAAAGGCTACATAGATAGGGATATCACCGATAATTTCAATTCCCTTGGCATTGGCATAATCTTTTACGGACAACCACTGCAAGGTAAACATATACTGTAAAAAGGCATAAAATTCAATCTCGGTTGCGAGACGGCGTTTTGCCACTGCAATTTCTTTTTTATCTCTTTTACGAAGCTTCTCCGGCCATTCGATAAAACTTTTACCGCCGTTTTCATCTTTTATAGCCATGTATAAGCAGTAATCGGGAAGCCAGTCCTTCTCTTCCTCACAGAACGCGATAAAATCCTCATTCTCGGCAATATTGGAGTTCTCATAAGCCTTACGAAGCAGTTTAAAGCGACCCTTGTAAATCTTCTCATAGTCTATGTATTGCTCCATATCGCCAAAATCTACTGCGTCGCATTCTTTCTTGGTCAACCACTTACGCTCTATCAAATCCTCTAAATCGATAAAATACGGATTCCCGGCAAAAGTGGAGAACGACTGGTAAGGTGAATCTCCATAGCCCGTAGGTCCCATGGGAAGCACCTGCCAATAATGCTGACCTGCATCCGCCAGATAATCTACAAAATCATAAGCTTCCTTGGAAAAGCAACCGATACCGTATTTTGAGGGCAAACTGCTGATTGCCAATAAAACTCCGCTTTTTCTAACCATTTTACTATCCCCTTTTCCCCGTTCTATACACAACAGGGCCTTGGAAATAACTCCAAAGCCCTGCATTGCTATTTCCTGCGTAACTGCATTATATAACAATTTTATAATTACTTCAACTTCCAGATATCTCTGTTGTATTCTGCAATGGTACGGTCTGATGAGAAGAAACCTGCCTTAGCAATGTTTACGAGCATCATTCTTCTCCACATTGCACGGTCCTCAAAGTCAGCAAACATTTTATCTTTTACTTCGATATATTCTTCCAAGTCAAGAAGTGTCATGAACCAGTCTTTGTTAAGAAGTTCATTGTAAAGACGCTCTAACTGCTCCTTATGACCGATTTTTAAGGTTTCCTTACTTACGATAAAATCAACAGCTTCTTTGATTACAGGACTGTTCTTATAGTAATCCTTGGAAACATAGTCAGCCTTGGCATAATGCTCGATAACTTCCTCACTGGACTTACCAAACTTATAGATGTTATCGTCGCCTACAAGCTGGTGAATTTCAACATTGGCTCCGTCTGCTGTACCTAAGGTTACCGCACCGTTTAACATGAACTTCATGTTACCGGTACCTGAAGCTTCCTTACTTGCCAAAGAAATCTGCTCTGAAATATCACATGCAGGGATTAAACGCTGTGCATAAGCCACATTGTAGTTCTCAACCATTACAAGCTTCATATAAGGGCTTACTTCAGGATCGTTATTAATGATTTCCTGCATAACAAGAATCAAGTGAATGATATCCTGTGCAATAATGTAAGCAGGCGCTGCCTTTGCACCGAAAATAAAGGTTAAGGGGCGTACAGGTTTCTTGCCGGCCTTAATTTCAAGGTATTTATGAATGATGTATAAAACATTCATCTGCTGACGCTTATACTCATGCATTCTCTTAATCTGAATATCAAAGATTGACTCTGTATCAAGACTAACACCTTCTTTTTCTGCAATGTATGCTGCAAGCTCAGCTTTTTTACCCTTCTTAATTTCTTCCAACTTAACAAGAACTTCTTCATCATCCTTGTAAGCCAAAAGCTTCTCTAATTCGTCTGCATCTTTTTTATAACCGTTTCCGATAAGAGAGCTGATATACTCTGCCAATTCACGGTTACAAGATAACAACCAACGACGGAATGTAATACCGTTTGTCTTGTTGTTAAACTTCTCGGGATAAATCTTATAAAATGCATTCAACTCCGTATCTTTTAAGATATCGGTATGAAGTGCTGCAACACCGTTGATTGCAAATCCGTAGTGAATATCGATGTGAGCCATATGTACACGCTCGTCTGCATCGATAATCTGTACCTTGGGATCGTCATATTTAGCAGCCACACGCTTATCCAATTCCTTGATGATGGGAACCAAAGAAGGTACAACCTTCTCTAAGTACTTTAAGGGCCACTTTTCAAGGGCTTCTGCCAAGATGGTGTGGTTTGTATATGCGCAGGTCTTGCTAACGATTTCAATAGCCTCATCCATGCTGATTGCCTTATCCTCGGTAAGGATACGAATCAATTCGGGAATAATCATGGTAGGATGAGTATCGTTAATCTGAATTACCGCATGATTGTACATCTTTCTCAAATCGTACTTACGCTCTTTCATCTCATGAAGAATCAACTGAGCCGCATTGCTTACCATGAAGTACTGCTGGTAAATACGAAGGAGGTTACCTGCCTCATCGGAATCATCGGGATATAAGAACAGAGTCAAGTTCTTCTCAATGTCCTCTTTATCGAAGTCGATACCGCTCTTTACAAGGCTTTCATCAATGCTTTCCAGGTCAAACAAATGGAGCTTGTTTACACCGTTTTCATAACCTACTACATCAATATCAAACAATCTTGATTTTACGGTAAAATCTTTATATTTTACATCAAAGCTTACATCTGTGCGGTTTAACCATGACTGCGCTTCAATCCAGTCATTCTTTTCTGCACACTGCTTGTAATCCTTGAACACCTGCTTAAAAAGACCAAAGTGGTAGTTTAAACCGATACCGTCGCCGGGCAAACCAAGTGTTGCAATGGAATCTAAGAAACAAGCCGCAAGACGACCGAGACCACCGTTACCCAAGGAAGGTTCGGGCTCGAACTCTTCTACTTTCGCAAGGTCTTTGCCGTTAGCTTTTAAAATATCATTTACACGATTGTAAATACCTAAGTTAATTAAATTATTGGAAAGAAGCTTGCCAATGAGGAATTCTGCTGAGATGTAATATACCTTCTTCTCTCCTACGATAGGATCGGTTACCTTGGATAAATCCTTGGTAAAACTCAACAACACATAATAGAGCTCCTGCTCGCTGCAATCTTTCAGGCTCTTGCCGTAAATTCTTTCCGCGGTCTTTGCAAGCTCAGTTTCCATGTTCGCTTCTAAAAGTTGTTTTTGAATCATTTCAGACTGTACTGACATTTCTAACTTCCTTTCTTACTAAAAACATCTACTCATACGCTCAATAGTTTACATGAAAAAAGCAAATTTTGCAAGCTTATGACCATTGTAAAAGTGCCGAAAAACAAGACCTTTTATGGCATTTTATTGTTTTTATATCTAAAAAAGCACAAAAAGAGTATCTCCGAAGAGATACTCTTAAAATAAACAAATTATGATTTTATTGTATGCAGTATGCACTACGCTCCATATCCAAAAGGATTAATCATCAAATATACAAAATAAAGCACATACGCACCAAGAAGCACCGCACCGCCCCAGCGTTTTAACTTGCAATCCTTATTTAATACAAAGAGCAATAACAGCACTGCAGCTACCGCTGCTACAATGTTATCTATAATAAACGCATTCTGATAAGCTACAGGTGTAATAAGCGCCGTGGTTCCCAACACGAATAATACATTAAAAATATTACTTCCTACTACATTACCGATGGCAATATCTGCTTTCTTCTTGCATGCCGCAATTACAGATGTTACAAGTTCGGGTAATGATGTTCCCAACGCAACAATGGTAAGACCGATTAAACGCTCACTCCAACCCATTGAAAGCGCAATGGCCGTCGCTCCGTCTACCGCAAAATCACTACCGAATACAATCGCAACACCACCAATGATAATTTTTGCAATCAGCCAGATTAACGGTGCCTTTTTCTTCTCCTTCTCAACCGGTTCTGCCGGAGCATCATTTTTACCTTTTAATGCGGTTCTTAACAGGTACACAAGGAATATAATCATACCTGCCCAAAGGATTAAGCCGTCTACCCAGCCAAGCTTACCATCAAACACACCGAGAAGCATCATTAAAACAGTTGTGACAATAACATAGGGCATCTCTATAGCACGGGTATTCTTCTGTACTGCCAAAGGAGTAATCACTGCTGCAAGGCCGAGAATGACACAAATATTCATTATGTTACTTCCCACAACATTACTTACAGCCAAATCCGCGCTACCTTTTAATCCGGCAGAAATACTAACCGCAGCTTCCGGTGCACTGGTGCCAAAAGCCACAATGGTAAGTCCAATAACAATCTGGGGAATTTTCATTCGCTCTGCCACTTTGCTCGCGCCATCCACGAAGAAATCGGCACCCCAAATTAAAAGAGCAAAACCTACAACCAACAGCACAATTGCTATCCAAGTACTCATTTTTACATCCATCCTTTTACAATATATTTATTTTTCTTTACCGTTTCTTAACCGTCTCACTCATTATAACATTGTTTTTTCAGAATACAAATAAAATTTGTAGTTTTTATAAAAATAAAAAAGACGGCCATCCTTGCTCAGTCAGACAGCCGCCTTTTCCTATGAGAAAAAGCAATAAAACCGGCATATTAAGTTTTTACTTATACACCGTATCCAAAAGGATTGATCATCAGGTATATAAAGTAAATTATGTAGAATCCGAATAAAATCGCACCACCCCAACGCTTCAGTTCGTGTTTCTTGTTTAATACAAGGAACAGCAACATAAGGCCTGCCACGAATGCGATAACATTATCAATAATAAATGCCTCCGTATATGCAACCGGCGTAATCAGCGCAGTAGTACCTAATACAAACAAAACATTGAAAATATTACTTCCTACGATATTACCAACCGCAATATCTGCTTTCTTTTTAATTGCCGCAATAACGGAAGTCACCAATTCCGGTAACGAGGTACCCAACGCAACGATGGTAAGACCAATCAAACGCTCACTCCAACCCATGGAAGTTGCAATGGCTGTCGCTCCGTCTACCGCAAAATCACTACCAAGAACAATAGCAACACCACCAATGATAATCTTAGCAATCATCCAAGCCACCGGTGTCTTCTTCTCGGGCTCCGGTTCCTCCGCAGATGCACCGGTTCCTTTCTTAGCCAACCATAAAAGATAAGCGAGGAATGCAATCATTCCGGCCCAAAGAATCAAGCCGTCAATCCAGCCCAATTTACCATCAAACATTCCAAGTCCCAGTAACAAAAGCGTGGTAATCATTACATAGGGAATTTCGTATTTTATTGTACACATCTGTACTGCTAACGGTGTAATCAATGCGGAAATACCGAGAATAATACCAATATTTAAAATATTGCTTCCCACAACATTACTTACCGCCAAATCTGCACTACCTTTTAATCCTGCGGAAATACTTACCGCCGCTTCCGGTGCACTTGTACCGAAGGCAACAATGGTAAGACCGATTACCAACTGAGGAATCTTTAGTTTCTGTGCAACTTTACTGGCGCCATCCACAAAGAAGTCCGCGCCCCAAATTAACAATGCAAAACCTGCAACCATCAAAAGAATTGCCAATCCTGTGTTCATAAATCCGACTCCGTTCTTTTTTGTTATAAATACTCTTAACCACAAATCTTTTTTATTTTATAGTATTATTTCAGTGTAAAAAAGAGGAGCATTATGTTCTTAACCAAATCTTAACCGCAGGACTAAAATCAATTTGCTAATTGATAATTCATACAAGGTCTGCCGCCGGTTTCATAATTCATTTCTCCAATCACCTTACCGGACTCCATCAAATAATTCATATACCTTCGTACCGTTACACCGGTTAAGCCAATTCCTTCTGCAATCTCATCTCCGGTCATCCACTCTTCATTACATTCTTTCAAATATGTAATAATTAAAATCAATGTTTTTTCATGAATTCCTTTTGGTAAAATATCTTCACTTTTCTTTCTGGAATGTTCAATAATGAAATCTATATTTTTCTGATTAAGTGTCTCAATTTGTTTCAATGCACCTATCTGCACAACAAACTTTTCTAAAGCAATCTGAAACCGCTCAAAAGTAAATGGTTTTACAAGATAATCAACAATTCCCAGATGCAACGCTTCTTCTAGTGAATCTCTGTCATTTGCGGCCGTTACCATAATGACATCTGTTGAAATCTTCGCCTTACGGATTTGTCTCAATGTTTCAAAACCATCCGTATGCGGCATAAATACATCCAATACAACTAAATCAACCATATTTTCATTTAAATAATCTAATGCGCTCTTGCCATCTTTACAGACTCCAACAACAGAAAATTGTTTATTCCGTCGAACATATTGCTCATTAATCATGGCAACCATCGGATCATCTTCTACAATTAGCACTTTATACATCTCGTTACACCTCTTTATTTTGTAAAACTAACCGAAAATGAACTACCAACGCCCACTTGCGATTCTACCGTAATTACGCCACCATGGCGTTCCACCATCTCTTTTACCTGATATAAACCGGTTCCTCTTCCTGCACCTTTTGTCGAAAAGCCATTATCGAATATTTGTTTTATATTTTCCTGTGAAATACCAACACCGGTATCATCCGTCGTAATTAAAATTGCACCCGGCCGAGAATACATTCCAAATATTAACTCCTTTTGACCTTCAAAATCTTCGTTTTCATTCATCGCCTCGAAAGCATTTTCTATTAGATTTCCAATTATCGTCACCAAAAGTTCAGATGGCAACTGCAGATCTGCGTTTGAGAAAAAGCAACCTTCTCGCAAAATAAACTTAATATTAAGTTCGGATGCTCTTGCCGTCTTTCCAATCAAAAGAGCTGCAACGGAAGGTTCCTGTACTGCATTCATAATTTTGCTGATTGTCGTTCGTTGGACAATCGTAATATTTTCAATATAAGATACTGCCTTTTCATACATCTCCATTTGAATAAGACCAAGTATCACATGAAGTTTATTCGTAAAATCATGATTATTTGCCCGCATAGAATCTACCAGATAACGGGTTCCCGTCAAATCCTCCATTAGCTTGGTATACTCTGCACGGTCATGGAGAATTGCCACTTCTCCGACACATAATTCACCTTCTTTAACAGGCAAACGATCAACCCAAAGCGTATCGCTACCCAACTGTATATTATCAAACTTTGCTCCTATAATCCGCGTTGCAAGACCATTTTCTATCTTGTCCAACATGACACCGGCCGCACTGTTAACAAACTGCACATTACCTTCATTATCTATTGCGACAATTCCTTCGTCTAATGATTCCAATATATTATCACGAATACGATACATTGCCGAGAAAACATCCGGCTCATACCCCATTAAACTACATTTTATCGTGCGAGACAATTCTGAGGAAATTAGAAGTTCCATTAAAATTGCCGCTATCGTAATGAGTGTAAAAGTAAATGCAGTTTGCCAAGTCTCTTTATGAACATTCTGCATTAACATAATAGCCATCACAAAGCCGATATAGTTTCCTTCCTCATCATAAATGGCCGCATATGCCCTTCGTTGTGTTCCCGACGGTCCACTCTCGGTCGAAGTATAATATCCTTCACTCTCATACTCAAACTCAGGGATTGTTCCATCATAGGTCGTGCCTATTAATTCATGATTTGAATGGTATAAACGCACACGATTGCTATCAACAACAGAAATAACATCAATATTATCAAGGGTATCTTTGAGCGAATCCAAATATTCATTTTGAATTATCGAATCCGATTTTCGTTCCAAAAGAATAGGCGATTGCGCTATGGCTTCTGCAATATTTTGCAAATTCTGATCTCTTTTCTGTGTTTCAAAATGTATATTAATTAAGGTCCCTGCTACTCCTAGAAATAACGCTAATGAAATAATCAAAATTAATTGTACGCGAAAAAAGTTTTGTTGTATTCCTTTTAATGTAACTTTATCTGTCATCGGCTTTTCACCTCGCATATATTTGCCTTGACTTTATCATATTATCTTACTTTTGAAAAACCTTTTGAAAGTAAAATAAAAATTTTTTTCTTTTGAAAACATTTCTTTTTTTCGAAAAATTGTTCTGTTTTTTATATTCAATTAAGATAACCACAACAAAACAAAAAGGAGGACTCTCATATGGGAGCAATATTTGAATCAATAATGTTAATATGTTTTGGTCTGTCTTGGCCGCTCAATGTAATCAAAGCTTACAAAGCAAAGACCACAAAAGGAACCAGCCTTCCATTTATTTTACTAATTGTTACCGGCTATATTGCAGGAATCACAGCAAAGTTAATTAGTGGTCAAATGAATTATGTACTAATCGTATATCTTCTCAATTTAGCAATTGTTTCACTAAATGTAGTCGTATATTTTAGAAATCTTTCACTTGATAAGAAAGGAGCTTTGTGCAATGCTTAAAACTCAAACGAATATTTATAAATCATTAAACGAATTAGCAAATCCAAACGGAATAATTATTTTTGGAGGAATCAGCGATTTGTCAATCCCGCTTTGTGAACTAAAACAAGCATTTGCATTAGATGACAACTTATACAATCGCAGTTTTTCTGATTTATCAGTAAATAATGCAATAAAATATTATGACGCATATGTTGCAAATCTTAATCCTGAAAATATATTTCTTCACATCGGAGAAAATGATATTAACAATTTTCTGTCTTCTCCAATTAATTTTGATACACAATATAGCGAACTAATCGCACACATAAAAAACAAAAATAAACATTGCCATATCATCATTGTTTCATTAAAAAATCATAATAACGATTCTAATATTTCTGAAATAAATAAACATCTAAAATATATTGCAGATTCAGAACAATGTGACTATGCTGATATCTCAACCAAACGCGTTTGGAATCCAAAACAAACCAAAGACATTGCATCTTTTATATACTCAACCGGATTTGTTCATCCGCTTAGTATCCGACGACCAATTTATGATTTAATAAAAATATTATTCTGTTATGATTCTTGTTTCATATAAACAAAGCAAAAAGCTCAAACCTTTATTATCTAAAGGTTTGAGCTTTCCTGCGGATGAAGGGACTTGAACCCCCACGGTCTCCCACCAGAACCTAAATCTGGCGCGTCTGCCAATTCCGCCACATCCGCGTATGTTAACGGACACCTCATTAGATATCCGTAACTTTTATATTATATTTTTCGAATTCTATTTTATGATAAAATGCTCTACTTTGTCAATTCTTCCTGTGCCTATTACGCATTGTCCGGAATATTTCGAATCGTCTTTTTGTTGACTACAAACATAAAAATCGTACACATAATCATTGACGCCACTTCCGCAATGGGGAATGCCCACCACACAAGGCTCAAACTACCGGTCAATGAGAACAGATATGCCACGGGAATCAATACCGCAAGCTGTCTTGCAATGGATACCCACATGCTGTACATACCGTGACCCAACGCCTGGAAGCTACTGCTTAGAATAATACAGTATGCCGCGATGGGGAAATGCACACCGATGATGCGTAACGCAACCTGGCCCATTTCCATCAAATCGCCTTCTGCATTAAACAGAAGCAACAATTTGTCCGGTATGAAGATGAAGCAAAGCATACCAACAATAAAAATAATTTCTGCATACAAAATGCCCAGCTTAATTGCTTTTAACATACGGCTTCTTTTACCTGCGCCAAAGTTATAGGCAATAATAGGCACCAAACCGTTATTCAAACCGAATACGGGCATAAAAAAGAAACTCTGCAACTTATAATACACACCAAACACAGTTGCTGCCGTATCCGTAAAGGATAAAAGAATCTGATTCATACAGTAGTTCATAATCGAACCGATTGCCTGCATGATAATGGAGGGAAAACCTACCGAATAAATTTTGGCAATCATTTTACCGTCAGGTTTAAATCCTTTGAAAGAAATATGAATTTCTTTGTTAAATTTCTGATTTAAGAAAATTGCAAAACAGCCTGCCACAATCTGTCCGATTACAGTTGCAAGAGCAGCTCCCGCAACACCAAGTTTCGGGAAACCCAAAAGACCGAAAATCATAATTGGATCAAGAATCAGGTTAATAATGGCACCCGTTGCCTGAGTAACCATGGATAACACGGTTTTACCGGTTGACTGAAGCAGACGCTCAAAAGTAACCTGAGTAAAAATACCAATCGAGCAGCAACAAACAATGGTCAAATACTGGATACCGTATTCCGTAATCGCCGCACTTTCAGTGCCCTGCATATTGTAAAAAGGTTTTACAAAGAAAAGACCCACAAAGAAGAACAGCAAGGAACTCAACAGCATAAGGAAAATACCGTTGGTTGCGGATTTGTTTACCGCTTCTTGGTTTTTCTCGCCCAACGCCTTCGACAACACCGCATTAATACCTACACCGGTACCGCCGCCTACCGCCATACACAATACCTGCACGGGAAATGCCAGTGACACAGCCGTTAAAGCATCTTCGCTTAACATTGCAACGAAAATACTGTCTACAATGTTATACAGAGACTGCACCAACATGGATGCCATCATAGGAAGGGACATTCCCAACAACAACCTATTCATTGGCATAACGCCCATTTTATTTTCTTCCGGCTGCTCGCCTTTTACTTCTGCATTCAGCTCTTCTTTTGCAAATTCTTCCTCTTTTATAATATCGCTCATAAAACTCTCGCTTTCACATAAATGCTTCTAATTTTCATCATTCTTTGACACACAAAGCTTATTTTATCCTCAATAAAAAATATTGTAAAGACCCAAGCGAAAGTTTTTGTCAGAATGCACTAAGATATGTCTTTTTTATTATTTTCTTTATTAATATGTATACAAAAATGTTTTTTCGCGTATCTGATATAATTTCCTATCATCCATGTGCAATAATTTAATATAAATGCCATAATTTTACCATATATCACCAAAAACCTATTGTTTTTTTGACAAAAAAGGAATATTATATTAATAAGTTTTAGGATTTCTAAAACGATGAATATTGCCAAAATCAATCGTCTTTCCGATTGTTTTTCCCTTTAACAGAAAAGCACAAGGTAACCCCTATACCTTGTGTTTTTCACTGTTTATAGACTAAATTTTACCAATTTAAAAGAAGCTCTTCTATTCTCTCAGTTTATCTATTTCCGCATCATAGAAATTCTTCGTCCTCTCATCAAAAAGAACCCACTCCACCAAATCGAATTTGCCTTCATTCTCTTTTAAAAAGCGTGCTACGGTTCTTACTGCAACTTCCACAGCCAAGTCTATGGGAAAATGAAATGCACCGGTTGAGATGGAAGGAAATGCAATGGTACGAATACCATTTTCCATAGCCAGCTTCATTGAATTATAATAACAATTTGCCAACAATTCTTCCTCATTATAATTTCCACCATGCCAAACGGGGCCCACAGTATGTATTACATATTCGCAGGGCAGATTGTAACCCTTTGTGATTTTCGCATCTCCGGTTGCACATCCGCCTAATGTTCTGCATTCTTTTAACAACTCCGGCCCTGCTGCTCTGTGAATAGCACCATCCACTCCGCCTCCACCAAGAAGTGTTTTATTTGCAGCGTTTACGATTGCCTGCACATCCGTCACCTTGGTTATATCTCCTCTAATTGTCTTAATGATCATTTTTTTCTCTTTCTTTGCCATTTCCAATTCCTCCCTTTGTATTTAGTATAAGACATTTCAATCTGAAAGCAATATGGCGTATTTCCGCAACTTGCCCCCACAATGCTCACAGCAAATCCATTCTGTAATATTTTTCGGTATTTTATCATATCGGTCCATTTCAATGTTGCAGTTCGGACACAGATGCTTAAATTTTTTTAACAAGGTGTACTTGTTTTCCTTTTGTTCTCTCGTCCAGTAAGGCATGTATCCCCACTCTTCTACGGACTTATCCCCATATTTTTCACTACGAATATCATCCGGATTATTGGGCTTATACAAATCCATTCCCAGATCCAAATCCCAATGGTTACATTTGTTGCATAAAAAGAAATACCGTTCAGCATCCACGGCAACATATTCTGCACTATTACAAAGCGCCTGCCACTCCTTACCATATTTACCCTGCTTTATTTCTTCCAAGGTATCCTGGAACACAACCGGATACATAAGTCCAATACCCACCGTTAAATATGCTTTTTTCCCACAATCATTGCAGATTACCGAAATACCATGTCCCATAAAATCACTTTTCTCCCTTCATATTTATACAGAAAGTTACCGTGCTTTTTGCAAAAGATATTTATAAAAATTTTTTTAACCCGCTTTTTTTACCTGCAACCGATTACAAAAATCCATATAATCTGTATGCCCAAGAAGCAGCATCTTCTTTTCCAGTTCTTCCATTGCCTCTACAAATTCTTCCCGATCCTTCTTTTTAACCTTGCAGAAAACGATTATATAGTCACTCGTATCATTACCGTATTCATCTCCCGCCAAGACATTGATTTTCCTGCGTATAAAAATTCTATCGGTCAAATACTCATTGGTATCCACATAACAGAAGTATTTGTACTTTAATGAAAATTTGCTTATCTCCATATAGTTTTTTCCATCCATATCATTCACCATCCTCTTTACATATTTCATAGAAGTCACAGCACATGCAGAAATGCTTGCAATGCTTTTCTTTAATTCCTATTGTTTTCTTTATCCAGTAAATCAATTTATCCATCCGGCATCTTCCCTTCTTGTACCCAATTCTACACACGCCATTGTCCATTATTACGGACTGAATTGGTTCTAATTGCAAAAATTGAGTAAAAAAAGGGGTACCTTGTGGTACCCTTTTTACTCACTATTCAGACAAATCGTCTTCCACTGAAACATTCTTAAACTTAAAAGGCCGTTCTTCTCCATCAAAAGTATAATCGTGCAATTCCACACCGCAAACACTGCATTTGTAATCTCCGCCACCCAAATACTCTAACGGACTATGTTCTGAATATGGGCACACCGGATAACACCTTTTATATTCTTTATTCATTACTTCATCTACCAATTCTGAAAACTTTCTTTTTAACTCCGGCTCCTTTTGTATTGTTTTCTTACGTTCTTTATAATACTTATATCCCTCTTTTCCCAAAATAAACAATGCTTCACCTACTAATAAAAGTGCTGCCCCAGTTAACATTTGTTTAGATGAAGTTTGTCTAGCGCCTGCCTTTTTTATTGAATTATACAAAGCCTCTCGATTACCATCAAACATTTTTAAATCTCTTCCAACTAATGCATAATCACCCAAATTGTCTAATCTGTTATACATAATTATTCCCCCTTTAACCACTCTTTTACTTCTTTATTTTCTCACAAAAGTCAATCATCTTATCTATAATAAATTCATCCTCAAATGTAGGTACAGGATGGTAACTGTTTTTTGACATTCTCCCTCCGATACTCTTTCCTGCTTCTGTTAAAACCCAGTCACCAAATTTATCCTTTACAACAATTCCCATATCTTTCCACATTTCATATACATCTTTTGTTGTAAAGTTTTGTAACATTTTCGCTATTAAACTTGCCGGTTTTCTACCCATAGTTTTTCCCTCCTTTTATAAATCTTCTAATTTTAATCCACCATAATATGCCAATGCATTTGCAATAAATAAGCAGCCTTCTTTTCCATAGTTGTTTTCATTCAATTTTGATATATCACCTGCAATGAAACTTGCTGCCATTTTTCCAATAAATTTAGGTGTGATTTTTCCATCAAATTCTGATTCCGTATACGAAGAAATCATATGCTCATGCAACAAACGCACCACTCTTTGTACTGTATCACAAGAATGTTCCATTTCTCTCATATCCGAAATTACTTTATAGTAGCCATACATTACAAATTCTCTTTCATCTATATGCTCCAGCATCTCCAACACTTGCTCAGTTTCAACATTATTCCAATCATTTTCCTCTTTTGACATAATCATATCTGCAACCTTCATAAAGGGAGCCATATGTGGATTATCATAAAAATTCCAATTATCGCGAGCAAATTTCAAAAAATCATCAAATTTCATATTCCCTTCTTTTGTAACTGTAGGCACACAGCCTGTAAATTTGATAGTTTTTGCAAATTGAAGATATAAAAGATTTTCATCGCGTTTCTTTTCCAGTTCTTCAACCTTTTTTGCAATTGCAGTATCAAAATCGTATTCCGGATCATTCATAAGCATCTTAATATCTTTTGTCAAAAATCCAATACCTATCAAAAGCTTTATTCCCCATATCCGCTCAATGTCTTGATCGTTGTAATCACGAGATTTACTATCCTTATTTTTAGGAAGCAATCCTACATCTTCATAATGACGCAACATATCACGCGTAATTCCCATATTGTCATAAACCCATTTTACTGAATATCCCATTGCTATCCCTCCTTTTCTTTCATCATACGCTATGGGGTCGCCCCAATGTCAATATTATTTTTTAAAAATAATTAAAAATTTTTGAAAATAGAAAAAAGCCCATTTTCTTATCGAAAATAGACTTTTCATCTCTCGCGCAATCAAACCTTAATCTAAAGATTCGCAGTCAACTTGTTTTTTAAACATCTGGTACTTTTTCTATTCTTCAATCTGTGGAATATTGATTAACTCTTGCAATTTTCTCTGCAAAACAGCCTTATCCGGTAACTGCAACTTGTATTCCGCAACCATCATTGGTGATAAGGTCCTACTCATGGCATACTCTACTACCTCATCATCTTTTGATGCACAAAGAATCATTCCCACACTTGGATTCTCGTTATCCTTCTTTTTTTGACGATCTAATGCTTCCAAATAAAAATCCATCTTAGAAACATACTCCGGTTTGAATTTTCCTATTTTCAATTCAAAGGCAACCAAACACTGCAATCCTCTATGAAAGAATAACAAGTCAATTTTGAAATCTTCGCCACCCACTTGAACTCTGTATTCATCATCCACAAAAGTAAAATCCTTTCCAACTTCCAGAATAAACTCTTTCATATTATGAATCAAACCTTTGCGCAAATCTGCTTCTTTAAAATTCTGTGGCAAATCTAAAAACTCTATTACATAAGAGTCTAAAAAAGGATTCTCTTTCAATTCCCTAATCGGTTCCGGAAGGACTTTTTCCTTTGACAACATATAGCGTTCATAATATCCGCTATTAATTTGTCTATCCAATTCTCTAGCAGAATAAGATTCTTTTATGCAAAGCATTATATAAAAATGTCTCTCTTCCTCCGTTTTCGCTTTGGACATAATCGCCAGATGGTTACTCCAACTTATTTGTGTCAACAGTGTTGACACAAATTCATCTTCCGCATAAATTTCATAAAATTGCTTCATTCTATAAAGTCCGCGACGATTAAAACCTTTTATTCCAGGAAATGCATCTTGTATTTCTCTTGCTACAGAATCAATATACGCATCGCCAAATTCTGCCTTTTCTGACTCTTTACTTAAATATTCCCCAACATTCCAATACATTCTGATAAGTTCTTCATTTACTCTTTTAAACGCATTTTGTCTTGATTCATCTATTATCTTAATTAAACCTGCAGCCATCAATAAATTATTTTCCATAGGATTACTCTACCTTTCAATTTGTGTCAACAGTGCTGACACAAATTCAGTTTAATCATTTTTTGCTATAGTATGCTATCTCTTACACACATTTTGTTTTAAATTATATCAATACTTTTCTACATGCTCAAGTACATTCTTTTAGATATACCACTATAGGGATTTGTGCGAAGAACTTGGAATCGAAAAAATAAATAATGAAGTGATTCGTGGTCCCCACTCATTCCGCAGAAATTCAATCACAAGTTTTATTAACAATGGTGGAAGTATTGAAATGGCTGCCATCTTACATGGCAATTCTCCGGATGTTATAAAAAAGAATTATTTTACCGGTGCCGACTTGGAAAAAATGCTTGAAATTGTAGACAAAAGAACTCTCAATCAGTAAAAGTGTTCAAAAGTGTTCAAACACATTTGAAACAAAATAAAAAAACCTTGAAAATTCAAGGTTTTTTTTCGTGAGCCATCGGGGACTCGAACCCCGGACAACTTGATTAAAAGTCAAGTGCTCTACCACCTGAGCTAATGGCCCATATTCAATTATTTATTATGTCCATAAGAATATTTCTTATGCAATATGCGATAAGAAGCTGGGCTAGCTGGATTCGAACCAGCGCATGCAAGAATCAAAATCTTGTGTCTTACCGCTTGACGATAGCCCAGTAAAGGGTGGGTAAAGGGACTCGAACCCTCGGCCTCCAGAGCCACAATCTGGCGCGCTAGCCGACTGCGCCATACCCACCATGTTAATTATGCTAGGGCTTCTTCGCCTTATTCTTGTGCTTCATTATAAAATGTTACACAAATGTGCTCGAAGGGATTCGAACCCCCGACCCACGGCTTAGAAGGCCGTTGCTCTATCCAGCTGAGCTACGAACACACGCAACTTTGCGTCACCGACGATTGCTATTATATGACAGAATACCCTGTTATGTCAATAGAAAGTTTTATTTTTTTTACTTACCGCTGAAATACCGCTCTCTCATCTTCTTTAATATCTTCTTTTCATATCGGGAAATCTGCACCTGGCTGGTATTCATACGCTCTGCCACCTCTGTCTGCGTCAGATTTTCCATATACCGCAATACGATAATTTCCCGCTCCTTCGGTTCCAATTCCTCCATCAATTGCTTTAAAACAATATGATTAAGCAACTCCTCTTTTTCATTTTTGGAATCCTGCACCAAATCAGCCAATGTAACACTGCTGCCGTCATTTCGATATATCTCTTTTTGAAGCGACTCAACTTCCACACATGCATCCAGCGCTTCCACAATTTCCTGTGGAGTCAGCTCCAGCCTTTGCGCCAACTCACTCAACAGCGGTTCCCTTCCGAATTCCTTTGTAAATTGCTCCTGCTCCCGCTTAATCCGATATGCATTTTCCTTCAAACTGCGACTCACTTTTACCATACCGTCATCTCGCAGAAAACGCTTAATTTCCCCCATAATCATAGGTACCGCATAGGTTGAGAACTGAACCTCTCTCTCAATATCAAAATGATCCACCGCTTTAATCAAACCGATGGTGCCGATTTGGAATACGTCCTGCATCTCAACACCACGCCCTACAAATCGTTTTACCACATGATGCACCAGTCGCAGATTCTCTTCAATTAAAATTGTTCTGGCTTCTTTGTCTCCCTCTTTTGTCTTCACAAGCAAAGTTCTTGTCTCAGACATTATTCACAATCCTTTCCAAGGGTTTTCTCCATTACCACTCGGGTTCCTTCACCCACCACGCTATATACCTGCACATCGTCCATAAAAGCCTCCATAAAGGCAAATCCCATGCCGGAGCGCTCTAACTCAGGCTTTGTGGTAAAAAGCGGCTCCATGGCCTTATGTATGTCCTCAATTCCCACACCTTTATCCTCCACGGATATACGCAGAGTATTTTCAAAAAGACTGCAATGCAAACGAATTTTATTTTTACCCTCTTCTCCGTTTTGAATTCCGCCATAACCATGAATTACCGCGTTGGTTACCGCTTCGGAAATTGCCGTTTTTACATCGGACACTTCCTCTAATGTTGGGTTAAGTCCCGTTATAAAAGCAGCTACTGCCACTCTGGCAAAACCTTCATTTTCGGAAATTGCATCAAACAACAGCTCCATTTCATTGGTTTCTTTTAACATAGAATCTTTCACTTCTTTTTCCTCCATCAGCTCATAATCTCCACAATATTTTGTAATCCGGACATATTCATAATCTTTTTAATTCTTTCATTGGTATGAATGGCATACACCTTGCCTCCAAAGCAGGAAACTTTTTTATAACGCCCCATAATGACACCGATTCCCGAACTGTCCATAAATACCGTATCTTCAAAATCAAACACCACACTGTCCACATCATCCGTCAGTAAAAAATAATCTGCCTTCTCTCTGATTCGAGAAGCATTGTGATGATCAAGCTCCCGAGGCATTTTTACCATAAGATGCCTGTCCAATACCGCAAATGTTCCCTCCATCATTTTTCTTTCTTCCATGTTTTTCTTCTCCTTTCCGGCTACTGCCGCAACACATTTCTTGGTTCTTCACCTAAAATTGCCCTATAATCAAAAAAGAACACAAAACTTTCGTTTTATGTTCTTCCTTAGTTTATTTATTCATTTTTCTTACGTATTAAAGTCCCATTGCATCGATTTCCGAAATATATCCCTGGGCCTTAATTGCCTTCTCGGTTTCAGGGAACAATTCGATTACCTGCACATAAATCTGACGGGCCTGTACATAGTCTTCATTCTCCCGATACGCATTTGCCAAAGCATACAACGCTTCTGCATTATTGGGATCGTAATCTACTGCCTTCTCCAATTTAGCAATGGCTGTTTCGTAATCCTGGTTACGATATGCCTCATAGCCGCTCTCATAAAAGCTTGTAGCAACGGAAGATCCCACAGCCTGCTTCAAATTCTCATATATGGCAATATATTCTTCCGACGCAACATCTTCAATGAAATCCAAATCTACCTGATCAAGGAGCTCTGCGATTTTCATTTTATCTGCTGCCGCACCTTTATTATATTCAAGCTGTGCCTGCATTAAACTGGTATGTGCCGCAAGCAAACCGGTACTGCCCTCATAATCTTCCAGTTTATTCTCCAAAGTCTCTCTTTCGGAAGATAAACTGTTAATCTGCTGAGTAAGTTCTTCCACTGCCGTGGTTTTTACATTCAGCTGCTCACGGAGACTGGTAAGTTCTTCATCCACTCCGTTACGCTCCTGATTTACTCGAATGGGAGCCAGCAAAAACCATCCGATTGCAAGACCGATTACCAAACCGATTACCACATTCCAAAATACATTCCAGCTTCCCATATTTCTGGGATTGTTGGGTTGAATCACAATTTCATTGCCACTCTTGGTCCAAATAGCCGCTTCCTGTACCTTACGCTTACCGGCACTCTTGTTATCTTCAACACCTAACATATTGTCGACTTCTTTTAAGTAACGGTTGGTTTTTACATCACCGCAGTCAATGCGCTTGCAGGCATCCAATTCCTTCTTTGCCTTAGCCCACTCTTCATTGTTGATATACAGCAATGCCAACAACTGCCTTGCCGGAATAAGCTTCGGATTAATCTGCACTACTTTACGCAACTGTATCATAGCCATATCCAAACTGTCCTGCTGGCAATATCCCAATGCAAGGTTGTATTTTTTAATACTCATGTTCATGTCTTCCAATCCGGCAGGATTAGACTGAACCTTGGTTATATAATCTCCTGCGATATTCTTCTCTTTTTGGTAGCTCATGCTGATAACCCATTCAGTAAATGCAGCTACAGCATTACCCATTTCAAAATAGACCAAACCTAAAAGATTTCTCGCATTTGTATTGTTCTTATTTAACTTTAAGCTTTGTCGCAAACTGGCGATGGCACCGGACAAATCTCTGACCTGCGCCTTCTCCAAACCTTCGTTATAGTACTGATTGGACAGATACATTACTTTCTTGTATTCTGCTACATCCGCACCACAGCCCGTACAAAAATCCTTCTCAGATAAGCGACAACCACAACTATAACATTCCATGTCTTCTTATCCTCTATTCTTTTTTCTCGGACTCCTTCACAACGCCTACAATAATATCAACCATATCCGACAAATCATGTTTCTTGATTGCCTCTTCAGCCTCACCGATTTCGAGACTGGGATGAAATTTCTTTAATTCTTCCTCGAAATTAATCACAACAATTCCTCCCTGAAAAGTTCCTTAATCTCACCTACGAGATATAACGAACCCACCGCGTATATTGTACCACCGCTTATCAAACTGCGGCTTTTCTCAACTGCATCTTTTACACTATATGTCAAGACGATGTTTACCTCTGTATAGCGGGAAAATATTTCGGCAATATCCTCCGGCAGAGCACTGCGCTCTCCGGCAAGCTTGGTAATCACGATTTTACTAAAAAATCCGCTCTCCGCCAAACGCTTAATCATAGGCGCATAGTCCTTATCTTGGTTCACACCGAATAAAAGAACCGCATCCTTTTTAGACAAGGCGGCCAAGCCGTTCAAAAACGCCTCTACACCATCTTCATTGTGTGCTCCGTCTACAAACAATCCCGGCGATACTTCCTCCATTCTTCCTTCCCAGACAGTATTAGAAAGAGTCTGCTGTACGGTAGAAAGTTTCCACTCATCCTGTAATAAAAGCTTGGATGCCTTAACAGCCATTGTGGAATTAACGGTCTGATAATTTGCCACCGTCGGAAGCCGAAACTCGGCTTTGCATGGGCACACACAATTATCATACTCATAAAACATACAAAAATCAATGTCTTTTTCATGAAAATTCACATTCATAATATCCGTATTTTTGACAGAATAAACAAAACTTCCGTGTTTAAGGGCAGTTTTCTCCATTATTTCGGATACTTTGCTGTCGAAATCATAGTATATAAGCGGTGTATTATCTTTTATAATACCGGCCTTTTCTCCGGCAATTTCTTCTATGGTATCACCCAAATACATGGTGTGATCCAAACCTATTTTGGTAATGATACATAACTCAGGTTTTTTTATCACATTGGTTGCATCCAATCTTCCGCCAAGGCCGGTCTCCAAGACAATATAGTCCACACCATTTTCCTCAAACCATAACATGGCCATAAAGAAAAGATACTCAAAAAATGTAGGATGATAATCCGCAGGAAGTATATCTGTTTGCATTGTTTTATGTGCAATTGCTTCCCGTACCGCTTGCAATTTATCTTGTATAAAGCAAAAGAGCTTCACAAACTCATCTTCCTCCATCAGCACTCCATCAATACGAAAGCGTTCCCGCATGGAAATCAAATGAGGTGAAGTAAACATGGCCGTTTTATACCCGTGAGCTGATAAAATACTGCTCAAATAGGTGCAAACCGACCCTTTACCATTAGTACCCGCCACATGCACGATTTTACGCGCCTCCCCCGGGCATCCCAAGAATTCATAAAAAGCCCTTGTCATCTCAGGAGTGGATTTCGTGGTAAACTTAGGTACATTATATAAGTATTCTTCTGCCTGCTTATAGGTGGTTATTTCTTTTATATGCATATTAAAAATTACCTCGGTGGCTTTACGCCTGCTCTCTCAAAAATTTGTTTATATTCCTCTTCTGTCGGAAACGAATTAAACCATGCTCTCTGTTCAAAAGGACGCTTTCTGGGGCCTTGAACCTCTTCTGCCGCAATACCTACCGGAAGCATGCAGACCAAGTTGTATTCATTAGGGACATTTAAAATTTTAGCCATTTTATCACAGATTCTGTCCTCGTCTGTAATATGCCCTTCATACCAGCAACTCTCATAACCAAGCTCCACAATGGCAAGAAGCATATTCTGAATTGCCGCAGAATAATCCTGCACCGCAAAGCATCTGTTGGCATAAGCGATTCTTTCTTTGGAGAGTACACAAATCATGGCAGGTGCGGTTTCTCCCTGGGGCGGATCGATTACCCCATGAAGCTTAGCCAGAACCTCCGGATCGTCTACACCGATTAAACTTACGGTCTGTTTATTGCAGCCGGAAGGCGCATCCAACCCCGCCTGCATAATTTTAATCAAATCCTCTCTGGGTACAGGGTCGGGCTTGTATGTTTTACGGTAACTGTGTCTGTTGCTGATAGTTTCTAAAATACTCATATGATACCTCCAAATGTGTCTGTATGATGTCTTCTGTTTATTCTTTTACTCAATCGCTTCTTTCGTTAATTCTGTTATTCAACTGATTATTTATTGCTTATTGCATTTTATCGTTCTGCTCAATCTTTTTCTTCACCACAGCCGGCACGCCTGCCACCATGGAATCATCCGGCACATCTTCCGTTACCACACTACCCGCCGCAATCACGCAGCCGCTTCCGATGGTTACCCCCGGCATTACGGATACATTAGCCCCAAACCAGCAGTTATCTCCGACGGTAATGGGCAAAGCCTTTTCAAGCCCCTTATTGCGGTCTGTATAGTTCATAGGATGGGTTGCCGTATAAAAGCCGCAAAAAGGCCCGATAAACACATTCTCGCCTATGGTAACGGTACCACCGTCCATAAAATAGCAACCGTGATTTACAAAGGTACCTTTACCAATCTTAGTGTAGTTTCCGTAATCAAAATACACCGGTGCCAAAACGGTAACGCCTTCCGGAATTTCTGTGCCAAGCAATGCTTTTAAAGCATTATTCTGCGCATCGCTTCCCGGTCTTGCCATATTATAATCATAGCAGAATGTCTCTGCCTTTCTTCGCACTTCCACCAATTCCTCATCAAAATTGGCGTCATACCACTCGCCTTTTAACATTTTATCTTTTTCTGTCATGAAAGTTTTCTCCTTAAAATGATAGCTTAGAATCTTTGCTGATTTTCTCCCGTATCTTTTCCTTGGTCGTATACCGATTCGGTTCAATCCAAACCCGATTCAAAAAATTCCCCCGGTCGTAATCCTTGTCCCAATTTTTCTGCATGTGTTCCGCCATCTCTTTTATGGTAACAATATACCACCGGCTTGTCCATCCGTGATTTCCTTCCATATACGCCACCCGCTCATTATCCAAACGAAGGGCGCTGACATAGCCGCCGGGATCTGTGGGCGAATACCAATCCGCATCCCAATAATTAATTTCATCTCGGAAAGTCATGGTTAAAATGAGCATTTCCAAGGACAATAAATCCGGAATTTTTTCGCTATAAATCGGTGTTCTTCCACGATGATCGTCCTCACCGATTTGGAAGCCGAATTCTTTTAAAAGATTGATTTGCTCCTTTGTCATGTTTTCCTCGCATTATCCATAATACTTTTCATAAACGCAATTCTCTTTTTTACGCTATCTCTTGTAATTGGATGATTACTCAAAATATCATATCCATGAAAAGTCCCTTTGGTTTCGTTAATTTCCACACACTCAGCCACGCCCTCAATATACTTTGCGTACGCAATTCCCTCGTCATGCAGACAATCAAATTCTGCTGTTTCAATATAAGTCGGTGGCAAAGATTGCGGTAAGGAATTTTTGACAGGCACTGCAATTTGTCGTGCCTCCTCTGTGACATCCTTCAAATACATTGGCCACATTTTACGATTGTTTTTTGCATTCCATAAAGGAGTATCCGTAAAACGCATCATGGATTCCGTATTCATCTCATCATCCGTAACCGGATAGATTAGAACCTGACACATCGGCATAGGCAAACCTTTTGCTTCCACCGTATTGCATACATTTGCCGCCAGTGCGCCACCCGCGCTGTCACCCAACACAATAATTTTATTTTCGTCAATGCCGAGTTTTGCAGCATTTTCGATTATGTATTGATATGTTAATATAGCATCCTCATAGGCTGCCGGAAAAGGATAGTCCGGAAGCAAATGATAGTCCGGCATAAAAGCGCGGCAATTCACTCCCAAAGCATACTCACAGGCAAACTTAAACTGCCCCGGTGATGTTTTATAACCGAAACCTCCTCCGTGTAAAAATAAAATCGTCACATCGGAAGGATTTTCCGGTGTGATTTCTTTTACATCAATAGATTCGCCCTGATATCCCGGAATCGTAAAATTGCGCAAAGATATCCCTTTAGGCGGTTTCATTCTGTCCACCATTCTTTTTAAGGGCTTATGAGTCATTTTACACATCCAACCGCTAAATGGCATATTGAATGCCACCTTCCGGAAGCCTTTATCGTAGGGATACTTCATACGGTGCTCCTTTTTAAGTATCAGTATATTTATTATATGCTATTTGGGGGAATTGATATAGAGGTTATTATATTTATTCTTCCCATAAAGGACCTTTGCCCTCATCACATCTCCCTACCCGCCCGGTTAGGGCGTTGCCATTTCTTCGTATAGGCTACGCGGTTCGTACCTTTACTTTTGCCCGCATATTTGCACTTCATCTTACTTGATACTGTGCAGATATTTTTATTCCATAAAGAACCGTGTGAAAACGTCGGCACTTGACGAGTGCAAATGTAATGCTGCACGAGTTTAGTGTCCGTTACGATTTCACCCGAGCGAGAGCGCGTTCTGTTGGAATATAAAATAATCTGCGCAGTTTTCATTAACTATACCCGCAAATATGCAGGCAAAATCATTAATATAACAAACCGCGTAGCCGTCCGCAAATGAAAAGCCCGCCCTAACCGGGCGGGCATACTCACTTTATCTAAGCTGTGCAAGTCTCTCCTTAACCTGCTCCATCATCTGTGTATACTTCTCTAATTTAGCCTTTTCTTCTTCAATCTTAGCCGCAGGAGCCTTGGATACGAAGTTTGCATTGTTAAGCATACCGTTTACACGGGCAAGCTCACCGGCAAGCTTCTTTTCTTCTTTTTCAAGACGCTCAATTTCCTGAGCAATATCAACAAGCTCTGCAAAAGGAATGTATACATTTGCGTTGGCAATCACTACGGATACCGCATCATCTGCAATACCGTTTTTATCTGCCTGAACGATTACTTCGGATGCATAAGCAAGAGAAGCGAAGAATAACTTACCTTCTTCAAAAATCGCTCTCATTTCAGGCTTCTCGGATACTACATACACCTGTGCTTTCTTGGAAGGAGGAACATTCATGGAAGTTCTCACATTACGGATACCGCGGATAGCTTCCTTCATGATTTCGATTTCCTTTTCTTCTTTAGCGAAGTTTCTTTCTTCGGTGTATACAGGCCATGAAGAAATCATAATGGATTCTTCTTCGTTCTGTAAAGTACAGAAGATTTCTTCGGTGATAAAAGGCATATAAGGATGTAATAATTTTAACGCATCAATCAATACGGTCTTCAAGGTCCAAAGTGCAGCATTGGATGATACCTGATTGTCGGATGCATAGAGACGGGGCTTAACCATTTCAATGTACCAGTCACAGAATTCATCCCAGATGAAATCATAAACTTTCTGAACGGCGATACCCAACTCATAGTTCTCCATGTTGTCGGTAACTTCTTTAATTACATTGTTTAACTTGGACAACATCCACTTATCAACAGGTTCTAAATCTGCCACAGCGGGAGTGGTTACTTCCTTGCCTTCCATATTCATCATGATGAAACGGGAAGCATTCCAAATCTTATTACCGAAATTACGGTTTGCTTCTACTCTCTCGTAGTAGAAACGCATATCATTACCCGGTGCGTTACCGGTAATCAAGGTAAGACGCAATGCGTCTGCACCATACTTTTCAATAATTTCCAAAGGATCGATACCGTTACCTAAGGACTTACTCATTTTACGACCCTGTGAGTCGCGAACCAAACCATGGAATAAAACAGTTTTAAAAGGTTTCTCCTTCATCTGCTCGTATCCTGAGAATACCATACGGATTACCCAGAAGAAGATGATATCATAACCGGTTACAAGCACGTCTGTAGGGTAGAAATATTCCAAATCCTTAGTTTTCTCGGGCCAACCCAAAGTTGAGAAAGGCCAAAGTGCTGATGAAAACCAGGTATCCAAAGTATCGGGATCCTGTGTAAAATGACTCTGTCCGCAAACAGGGCAGACATCAGGCATTTCTCTTGCAACTACGATTTCACCGCAATCGTCACAGTAGTACGCAGGAATTCTGTGTCCCCACCACAACTGTCTTGAAATACACCAGTCACGAATGTTATCGGTCCAGTTAAAATAAGCCTTCTCCATTCTTTCGGGAACCAATTTGATTTCACCGTTACGAACCGCATCCGCAGCAGGCTTAATCAACTCATCCATCTTAACGAACCACTGCTGTTTTACAAGAGGTTCTACGGTTGTTTTACAACGGTCATGAGTACCTACATTGTGAGAGTAATCTTCCACTTCCACAAGAAGACCCATTGCATCCAATTCTTCCACCATCTGCTTTCTTGCGGCATAACGGTCCATACCTGCAAACTTACCACCGTTTTCATTGATGGTAGCATCATCATTCATGATGTTGATTAAAGGCAGGTTATGACGCTGTCCTACCTGGAAGTCGTTAGGGTCATGGGCCGGAGTAATCTTAACCACACCGGTACCAAACTCTTTGTCTACATATGAATCTGCAATGATAGGAATCTCGCGATCCACAAAAGGAAGTTTCACTGTCTTTCCTACCAAATGAGTATATCTTTCATCATCGGGATTTACCGCTACCGCAGTATCACCAAGCATGGTTTCGGGACGGGTTGTGGCAAATTCAAGGAATTCATCGGTACCTACGATAGGATACTTGATGTGCCAGAAATGGCCTGCCTGTTCCTCGTATTCAACCTCTGCATCGGAAATGGATGTATTACAAACAGGACACCAGTTAATGATTCTGGCTCCCTTGTAAATCCAGCCTTTTTCATGCATTTTAATAAATACTTCCGTAACTGCCTTGTTACAGCCTTCGTCCATGGTAAAACGCTCTCTGTCCCAGTCACAGGAAGAACCCAGTTTCTTCAACTGGCTGATAATTCTTCCGCCGTATTCTCTCTTCCAGTCCCATGCACGCTCTAAAAATTTCTCACGGCCCAAGTCGTTTTTATCGATACCTTCTTCTTTTAATTTCTCGATAATCTTAACCTCGGTAGCAATGCTGGCATGGTCTGTACCGGGCTGCCAAAGGGCATTGTATCCCTGCATTCTTTTAAAACGGATTAAAATATCCTGCATGGTATTGTCCAATGCATGTCCCATGTGAAGCTGTCCCGTAATGTTGGGGGGAGGAATCACGATGGTAAACGGTTTTTTATTCTCATCCACTTCTGCGTGGAAATATTTCTTTTCCAACCACTTTGCGTAGAGACGGTCCTCAATTCCATGAGGATCATAAGTTTTTGCAAGTTCTTTGCTCATTCTGTAGTACTCCTTTTTTATTCTATGTTAAAACATACCTAGATTTTGATGTTTTGTCAAACTCTATATATAAAACATACCAAATTTTATTTTACAACTTTTTCACCGTCTTTGGCAACCTTCTTCGGTAAATAGAACTTGGGATTTTTAATTTTACACATCTTATCCTTACAATTGACACACTGCAATGATGCATTACTGATTTCAAGAAAGCGTTCCGGATGTCTGTGATAAACGATTTCCCACATTACCGTAGCGATAATCGCCATGACAGAGAGTGATGTGGAGTAAAAACTTAATATCCAAAACATGGGGGTTAACATCATAGGAATTCCCCATGCAAAAATTCTGCAGGTTACACAACAACGATTCTTCATAAAAAGATGTTGAAACGGGCAATAAAAAATAACGCAAATCAAATCCGCCACATAATAAAACAGACTCAGCAAAACCATTTCAGGCACACCTAAAATACCCATAAAATAAAGGGTGGCAAAAATCGCATTAAACAAAACCCAAACAATAAGCACTTTTATGGCGCCCTTGTCCTTATATCTGACCTGGCGCTTTAGTTCTTCTCTGTCATAACCGCCTTCCGGTGCCTTATAGTGGGAAGGAAACTGTTTTAGGCATCCCTTACTTACCTTACTGCAAGGATTTAGCTGCATAAAAATCTCCACCATCAGAATCAGCCAGACAATATGCATGGGCGCAATATGATTTTTATAAAATTCTCCCGTAAAATTCAACCATTCTTTATTGATAAAATACAAAACAACCGCTGTAATGAAGACGCATAGTCTAAACGCGAATTTGAAATTGTAAAAAGTAAACAGGCCTTTGGCTACTTTTTTTGTTTTCTCTTTAATTTTCTGTTTTGTTACAGTCATACCTTATCACCTGTTTAATCCGGTTGTGCAAATTCAATTTTTACGCTACCCATGGCACAGCTTAAGGTAATCAACCGCTGTGAACCGTTGTCAATCCAACGCTCCATTACCATGCCTGCCAAAGTATCCGTTCCGATCTGTACACTTTCGGCAGAGCCGGAAATATCGTAATTGTACGAGTTCTGCGCCTGCATAAGCTTCATGTCCAAACTACCCATTCCGCAATTCAACTCAACATTTCCTGCAATGTCTCCTTCAATGTACAACGAACCCATTCCCAAATTAACAGACAAGCCTTCGGAATATAACTCTTTAAATTTGGCCTCCGCCGTACTGACTTCCAATTTAATGTCCCCGGCTGTCAGTCCGTTCATTTCGAAAGAGCCCACACCTATATTCATCACCACTTCATCAAATTCAAAAGAACCGTAAAATGTATTATCTCCCCTTATGGAGCTGAGATGTAACTCTTTACCTTTTAAAGGCACTTCTGCACTGAAGCCGTCTCCGGAACAAAAAATATAAGCTTTATCCAAAATTACATTTTCCGGCACATACAGTACGATTTCTGCATCTTCTTCTACCTTGCCAAACTTTCCCGGAAATGCATTCAAGTACAAAGTTCCGTTCTCTGCATAGCACTGATAATCATCCGCATCTGTACTGGACACACCATAATAACCGCTCTCGGTAGATACAATTCTACAGGTTCCGTTTAAAATACTCACATTCAAATTCTGAACTTCGGAACTTTCTGCAAGTTCGATATTCACATAATCACCGTTCATGGTTTCGTACTGTTCATTCATATCTACGGAAACCTCATCCTTATCTACCACAAGGGTGAATCCGTTAATATTTGTGAGGCTTTCCAGCATAGGTATGCGCTCCACGGTCTCTGAAACACCGGTACGAACCACATGTACCAGCTCCTTAACCTCCCGGCTCAATTCACCGGCACCGCCAAGCAATAACCCAACCATCATTGCAATGGTGCCCATTGTTATACATGCCATAGAAACTTTAAAGAGAGACTTAAGATGTCTTTTCATTCTTATCCTCCCTTTTTACTATTTTCCTGACACAGAACGGTAAGGCAACACCATATACCCAAAGAACAAAACACTCTAAGAAGAGTGCAATGCCGATGTTGGTAATGCCGAATCCCATTACCGCAAAGGCACCCATGGGAATGGAGAACAGTTTCTCAACACCCACACCAAACATGGCCACACCTGCAACCAACTGGAAAATGCCTGCAATCGCCAAAATGATAAAACTGCCCAGCAGCAGTAAAATTACAATCGCCAAAAGTGCAGAAAGAACCTGTACAATAATATAGGGAACAATCAAGACAGCAACCAAAAAAATGATTTCTATCGCAGAATATTTTCTTACCGATGTCTTCTCATCCATTGTTCTTTCCTCCTTTCCGGCAATACTCACATACTATTTCTAAACTGTAATTATATTATTATTTTGGCTTTTTGACAATATTACATCTGTTTTTCCCAATATTGACCGAATCGGTTATTTTTTGAATGTTTACATAAGAATTTTTGCCTTCTTTGTGGATATCACAGCTATTTTTCACATATTTTTCATAAAAAAACAAAATATGTGGATAACTTTTTGCTGTTTTATCTGATAAATCCACCATTTCCACCGAGTTATCCACATGCCTTAATTTGTAAAAATCTGTCTTTTATTTTGGACATTTGTATTTTTTTAGTTCTTTTTATGTAACTTTTTGTCGAAAAAACAGTTACATAACACTTTTTTGCGATTAACCGTATCGGACAAGATTTTTTGGGAGTTGACTAAATTCTACAATCTGTCATATCGCTGCCAAAAAGCCTCTAATCGCTCATTAACGCCGGTTACATCCACAACTTCATAGGAATTCCACTCTCGTGGGAAAAGTCTTTTATAAGAGGATTCTAAAAAACGATCTTCCAGCAAGACCACGACGCCCACATCCTCAGCAGTACGAATTACTCTTCCCGCTGCCTGCAAAACTTTATTCATCCCCGGATAAGTGTAGGCATAATCAAAGCCTTTGCGGTTTTCCACATCGAAATGCCCGCGAAGAATATCCCGCTTCGGACAGACCTGAGGCATACCGTTTCCTACTACAACGGCCCCAATCAGCCGTTCTCCTTTTAGGTCTATTCCTTCTGAAAAAATCCCGCCCATAACGCAGAATGCCACCAAACTCTTTTCATTCTCCCGGTTCTCTTCAAATCGTTCTAAAAATGCCTCTCTCTCTTCTTCACGCATATTTTCGCCCTGAACCACAATATTCTCTGTCTCTTCCGGTTTAAAGCACTGATGTACCGCATTTAAAAAAGCATGAGACGGGAAAAACACCAAATAATTTCCTTTTTTGCAAGAAGTAACTATTCGAATGTACTCTGCAATACGCTCGTACATAACAATACCTCTGCTACGGTAGCGACTGGTTACGTCTTTTGCTATGAACAAGCCTTTTTTTGCCGGGTCAAAAATTGAATGGGCATATACCTCATAATCCTCCGAAGTACCACCCAATAGCCCTTTATAATACTGAATCGGCAGTAAGGTTGCAGAAAAAAGCACCGAACCGATTCCTCTGTCCATGCAGGTTCTAAGATGAAAAGAAGGATTTACGCAGAACAACCTGCACAGAAAACGATTCTGTTCATCAAATCGAAGATAAATGCTGTAATTCTCATCTACAGCCTCCCAAATCAGCAGAAAATGGGACAATTCGAAATAAAAATCCAATATTTGACTACGCAAGTCACTGTCTTTTTCTTCATCTTCCAAATAAGCTTCTATTTTACTGTGAAGATTCCCAAGCCTTATGGCGAGCGCCCCCAGTTCATCCGGCATTTCCAACACCAGATATTCTTTATCACATTTTCTTTTAAGGGCCAGCATTTCTTTATTACAACTGTTTAATTGACGCACAATGGCTTCCAATTGGGGATACAACTTAATTCGCTCCTTGGTGTATTCCTGAATCTGTCCTTTTAGTTCCAACAATGATTCTTTTATCATTTCTGCGGAATACATCTCGCGTCCACGCTCTAAAAGATTATGTGCCTCGTCAATCAGAAAAAGATGCTCTCCGGAAGAACCTTCCGAGAAAAAGCGCTTCAAATACACATGAGGATCAAACAAATAATTATAATCACATATAATTCCGTCCGCATACAGACTCATATCCAAACAGAACTCAAAAGGGCATACCTTATGCTTCTCGGAGTATTCAATGATTTTTTCTCGCGAAAAACAATCTTCCGTTGTCAGCAATTCATACATTGCATCATTGATACGATCAAAATGCCCTTTGGCATAAGGACATTCCTTGGGATTGCATTCCACTTTATCCATGGGGCATATTTTTTCTTTGGCGGTAATTGACACCGTTTTCATTCTTAGTCCCTTTTGTCGCATAATATCGTATGTTTCCGCTGCCACGGTTCCGGTAATGGTTTTGGCCGTTAAATAAAAGATTCTCTGCGCCTTACCTTCTCCAACCGCTTTTACTGCCGGAAACAGCGTAGAAATTGTTTTTCCCACGCCTGTGGGGGCTTCTATAAAAAGCTTCTTTTTATGACAAATGGTATGATATACATGAGTTACCAATTCCTTCTGTCCATCTCTGTACTCATAAGGAAACTCTGTTTTCTTAATGGAATTGGTTCGTATTTCTCTCCACTCCACCTCAAAATCAGCCCATTTTACATATTGACTCATCAAGTCATCGAACCATTCGGTAATCTTCTCCCTGCTGTAACACTCCTGAAAATAACGCACTTCTTCTGTGTCCATATTACAATATGTCATGCGCACGGAAATTTCAGGCAGTTCATTTTGGACACAATAAAAAAAGGCATAACACATCGCCTGTGCCAAATGCACAGGTTGTGGAGCCTCAATTTTATCTAAATCTCTATATGTTCCTTTTATCTCGTCAATTACAATTCCATCAGAAGTATGAATCACGCCATCGGCACGGCCGTCAATACAAATCACATAGAGCTCTGTAACATAATGATAGCTCATGGATACTTCTGCTTCATATGCACCGCCTGCACGCTTCTGCAACATGCGATGAATTCTGCTACCTTCCAACATGGCATTTTCTGAAATTTTACCCGAACGCCGATTATCAATATCTCCGGAACGCAAAATAAATTCCACCAAATTGCGGACTGAAATATGGATTTCCATCTACAAGTCCTCCAAACACCCACTTAAAGGGGCATCTTCGCCGATGCGTGTGAAAAAACACAACACATCGGCGATTTCTACTCTCTAACTGATATATCCATATTAACACAGACCCACCTGAAACGCAATCACTTTTTAGAACATTTGTTCTTGTTTTTTTATTAAAACCATCATGGCAACAGTAATCAATACCACCGACACAATCGCCCCATAGGGAGAATACACAACTTCGCCAAACTTGGGAAACTCATATGTAATATCCGACAAATGATTCGCTATCATATGAAATAACACAGGTGCAATAAAACTTCCCGTCCACTCATATACCAGAGCAAGAAACATTCCCATTATAAAAGCATATATGCCTTGTACAAGGTTACCGTGATATAAGCCAAACAATAATGCGGATATACTTGCTGCCACCCAAAACGGTGCAATTCCGCGTAGTTTTTTATATATCACTCTACGAAACAGAATCTCTTCTGAAAAAGGTGCCACCAATTCGTAGCAAATCATCCTTGCCCATAAAGGTATCCCAAAGAAAACCGCTTCATCCGGTGTGACCTGCTGCTCAAATATAGCTTCCCACGGTACACACCCTAAAATAATGTTAAAAAAAGCCGATGTTCCATATGCCAGCGTCACAACTGCCACAAGTTGCAATACAGGTTTACCGTTCATTCGAAAGGTCCATTCATCATCTCTTAAAAATAAGCAGACTGCTCCGGCCCCGGCTGCCATTCCCCACGCATTTAAATACATGGTATGCAACTGCCTGCACGCGGGAATCATACTTAATCCGGACACCACCAGCAAATATGCAATAATATATATAATTCCGCAACCGCAAATCATCATGAGAGTACGCATGATATTTAGCTTTTCTTCCATACCTAGTCCGCCTTTTTACGCAATAACAACTCCTGCAATTCTTTTACGGTATCCACTACATAAGTAGCTCCTGCTTCCGTCAATTCATTATCCTTGGCAAAACCATAGGTCACACCTACACTGTCCAAGCCGAAATGCTTTGCTCCGTTAATGTCAAAATGCCGGTCACCTACCATGATTGCCAGCTCTTTACGCTTTGTTTCATCTAAGTCCATTCGGCGAAATACTTCTTCAATTACATCCTCTTTTTCGCCGCGCTTACCTTCCATATCACTTCCCACCACATGATGGAAGTAATCATAAAGATTAAAATGTTTTAAAATATCCTCCACATACAGCTCCGGCTTGCTGGAAGCCACCGCAAGAATATATCCCGCATCTCTTACCGCCTGCAACATGTCCGCAATTCCTTCATAGGGCATATTTTCATATTTACCAACATCGGAATAGCGCTCTCTGTAAAATGCCACTGCCCTGTCAGCTTCCTCACCCACAATATTATAAAATTCACGAAAGCTGGTTTTTAAAGGAGGCCCTATAAAACACTCCAGTTCTTTCAGTTCCGGTGCGGGTCTTCCCACCTTAACCAAGGCATACTGAACAGACTTACAGATTCCCTCCCTGGAATCCGTAAGTGTCCCATCTAAATCAAACAAAACATAACGATACATAGTTCATCCTTTCTGTCTGCTTTTATTCCACTTTAATTACTTCATGAAGCGCAAAGGAATATATAAGCTTCTCTTTTACTTTTTTATGGGTCAAACGCTCTAACGCTTCCGCATAATACATAAGCTGCACGCTGTAGCGTGATACCAGTTCTTCTCCGGCCTCAACTCTGTCGGTTTTATAATCCATCAGAACCAAACCGTCCTCTTCCTCAAAGTACGCATCGATCACACCCTGTATCAATACAATTTCTTCCTCAGGGAAATCCGGTTTTACCTTATTCGCTCCGATTCCCAACATAAAAGGCTGTTCTTTGTGTAAGCAATTGTGCTGCTGTGCAAGTCCCATTCGACGAGCCAAATCCGTCTTCATAAAAGCTTCCACTTTATCGTTTCTGACCAACGCATCCTCTGTGGCCGCAATACGATGCGATGCAACGGCATTCTCCCGGATTTTACGAATATCTTCTTCTATATTACCTTCTTTTAAGGCAATTGTAAAATCCATTAATTCCATAATGCGATGATAAGCGCTTCCTCGTCTGGTTCCTTCCACACTTACATCATCTTCTCTCATAAAGCCGGGCACATACGCTTCTTCCGAATGCGCCTCATACAATTCCTTGGAACCTTCTTCCTCCGTATATGCGGCTTTCTTTAATTCAGTTACCGTAGTTTTGGTATATAAGCCATCCCAAGTCGTATGCGGATATTGATAAGGTTCCCAAATTGCTTTTCCGGGCACACGGGCCAAGCTTTCCTTAAGCATTTCACTTTCAACATGCTCTGCCGCCTTATTAATGCTTATATCTTCCATACCGTATGTACGGATTTCTAATAAATCATCCCTTCTTGATGCAATGGGAAGCACCATATCCATATATGATTTTGCCTTTAACACATCATAAGCCGATATTTGATCCGTTTTTATATTTTCAAGACTTCCGTTTCCTACCAGAATCAACTTCTCTTTTGCACGGGTCATGGCAACATATAATACCCGTAAATCTTCGCCGCGGCTGTCATTTTTTATCTTGGTCGCTATGACATTGCGGCGCAGGCTGTGTCTTTTACAGCGCAATTTCAAATCAAAGGCATCCGCTCCCATTCCAAGCTCTGCATCCATTAAAATGGGCGCAGATGTCTCCTTTGCATTAAACTGCTTTGAAAAATTGGCAACAAAACAAATGGGGAATTCCAGCCCCTTACTTTTATGAATTGTCATAATCTGCACTACATTTGCGTTCTTGTCCAGAATATTGGCTTCGCCGAAATCAATTTCTTTTTCCTTCATCAATTCGATGTACCGGATAAAATCAAACAAACCGGAATAACCGCTGCTGCCGAATGCTTTCGCCTTCTGCAACAACACCAAAAGATTCGCTCTGCGCTGTTCGCCTCCCGGAAGCGCCATGCAATAGTGAAGGTACCCCGTTTCCTGTAAAACCGCTTCCAGCAATTCATAAACGGTTACATAGACTGCCTTGTCGCGCCAATATTTTATTTGCGTCAAAAACTCTGCTGTTTTATTTTTAAGAACACTGTCGCCGCCTTTTTCACCATATACAGTCATACTGTCAAAAAGACGCCCGCTCTTATTGTTTATCAGTCGTATTTTCGCTATCTCTTCTTCTGTAAATTTGCCAAACTTCGAATGCATTACGCCTAAAAGAGGAATATCCTGACGAGGATTATTTAACACAGCAAGAAAATTAAGAATTGTCTGAATTTCCGGCGCTGCAAAATATCCGCGACCGGAAGATACATATGTGGGAATTCCCTGTTCTTCCAGCACTTTTTTAAGCACATCATCCACACCTGCTGCCGCTTTTAAAAGAATTACCATATCCGAATATCTGGCAGGACGGTTTTCTTCGGTCTCCTTATCCTTAACCGGAAAATTGCCGTATAATTCCTTGATGCGGGCAGCGATAATCATAGCTTCCGCCTCTATGTCTTCTAAATTCTCCTGCCGGAATTCTTCTTTGTTGTACAACAGTATTTCCGTTCTGTTATCCGCATCATTTTCGGGATAATTCGCGCCGTAATACAGGCGGGCATCCGCATCATATGCAATTTTGCCCACGGCGGGCATCATAATCTCCTCAAATACTGCATTTATGCCATCCAACACCATTGCACGACTGCGGAAATTCTGCGAAAGATTCACTCTGCGATTTTTACCCTCCTTAGAATCAAACGCTGTATATTTATCCATAAAAATCTCAGGTCTCGCCAAACGAAAACGATAAATACTCTGCTTAACATCACCTACCATAAAACGATTGCCGAAATCTTCTGTCTGTTTACTGATGCTTTCGATTAAAAGCTCCTGAACCTGATTGCTGTCCTGGTACTCATCCACCATGATTTCTTCAAAATAATCGCGGTATCCCAAAGCAACTTCTCCGGGTACATATACATCCCCCTCTTTTTTCAGAAGAATACGAAGTGCAAGATGCTCCATATCGGAGAAATCAATGATATTCTTTTCTCTCTTCCTTGCATCATAACGGCGGGCAAACTCTATTACTGCATTCAAAAGTGTTGCAACACCTTTCCCTGCATTGCGGTTGTCTTCTGCAATTACCGAAAACGGTGCATAGTAAAAATTCTTTTTCAGTTCTTCAATAATCTTTTTGGTTTTCTTGTTTCTGACATCTGCCGCGCGCTTTTTTATTTCTTCATCCAAGTCCTGCACTTTTTTTCTGGAAAAAGCCATAAATTCATGAGCCGCATACAAAGCACATTTTTCTTCATGCCCTGTGGCTTCTTTTAAACGATGATAAAAGTCTAAATCGTCCTTAAAAGCTTCCTCATAATAGACGGGTCCGCCGGGCAATCTACACAATGCGATTGCCTCTGATGTTGCCTTGCCACACTCTTCCAGCATATCCGCTTCATAAGCATCCAAAAAGCTTTTATATCCCTCATGAAAACCACCGTTTTCCTCTAAAAGTTCAGCTGCACACTGCTGTAAAAATTCTTCCGGAAAAGGGTGACTTTGAGAAAAATGATAGAGATTAATAATAAAACTTTTTAAATCTCCGTCTTTGCCGTTTCCCGCATATCGCTCCGTCAAATCCAGGAAATCCGGATCGCCTTCATCAAATTTATCTTCCAAATAATCCGTCAAAACTTCTTCTTTCAGAAGTTTTACTTCTCCCTCATCTGCAATACGAAAACCGGGATCCAAACAAATTTCATGAAAATGATTACGTAAAAGATAGAGGCAAAAACTGTCGATTGTGGTAATCTGAGCATTGTTTAAAAGCGTAAGCTGACGACGCAAATGGGCATTTCCGGGTTCGCTGTTCAGCTTTTTACGCAAAGCAATACCGATACGCTCGCGCATTTCAGCCGCTGCTGCATTGGTAAAAGTAACAATTAACATTCTGTCAATCTGCACAGGATGCTTCTCATCACAGATTCTCTGTATAATACGCTCCGTAAGAACAGCGGTTTTTCCACTTCCGGCTGCCGCTGAAACCAGAATATTGCAATCTCTTAAATAAATAACTTTTTTCTGGTCATCCGTGTAATCAAACGCCATTCTTCCTTCTCCTTTCAAATTCTTCTGCCGTAATGGTTTCCGGCTTTATTTTATCATATCCTTTTATCTTGCCGTCAAAACCGCAAGCACCCTTGTATGCACAATATGCACATGCATCCTGCTCACCCACAACTGCCGGATTAATATCAATTTTACCATCCAACATTTCTCTTGCCAGGGATATGGTTTTCTCCTGGGCATAATCTAAAATTTCGTTTAAAAGCCCCGGATGAAATACACTGTCGCTGACAGCAACTTCATTTTTCTTCTTGCTAACAGGAATTACCATGGAACTGCCATCAAAATCAGCGTCCAGCGCATCTACAATACCTGCTCTTGCAGACACTGCCCCTGTGTTATTTAATGCCTTAAGAATTTCCTTTTCGCTTGTAGCCTCATCCATGACGGCGTTGGCGCTGAGAATGGGGTCTGTCAAACGATAATACAACATAGCCGCCGGTACAATTTCTTTTTCGGGATATTTGTCTTTTAAATGAATCAGTGTCTGACCCAAGTATACCGCCAACTGCAAAGAAATGCCGTAATACAAGGTATTCAAATCAAACTTGTGACTTCCGGACTTATAATCCACAATTTTTACAAAAACCTCATCCTTCTGTACGCAGGTATCGATTCTGTCAATTCTTCCTTTTAAAAGGAGCTGTGCATCTTTCTGACCATCATGGTCAATTTCATATATTTTACGGAATTCCGCTTCATAATTGTAAGGTTTAAAAGAACCATGGCATAATTGCGTCTGTAAAGTCTTGATGCTTCTTCTTACAATTCTTTTAAGCTGTCCGCAAAAATACCGATTCTTAGCCCCGTCTAAAAGAATGGCTCCGCTGTACTTCTGCGCCACTTCATCCATTGCCTTTTCCACAAAAGCGTCAACGGTTGTATCACTGACGGTCATCCAATCCAGGGAATCGGCCTGAAGCATTTTACCAAACATCTGCAAAATGTCATGCATTACATTTCCCATATCCATACTTTCAAAACCATACTCTTCTCTTTCCTGCAACCGAAGACCATAGGAAAGAAAATGCGCATAATGACAAGCCGCAAACTTTTCAAGACTGCTGACACTGCACTCGATGATTTCACCATATAAACGCTTTGCCAGTTCCTTTTCCAAGTCGGAAGGTTTATATGCAATGAACGCAGCATCCGTGATATCATGCAACCATTCCTTGCACTCCTCTCGCCCTGACAAGTCACCGTATAAGGCAAATAATTCCTTCTGCTTTTCTAAATTCATGGTTCCTTCTGCATATTCGCGAAGCAAACCTGCAATATGCTCTTTGGCATCCTGAATGGAAAGAATTGTTTTTTTATTTTTTATCTGAACTTCAACTTTCGGGAAAATCTTGTTAAGCTCTGCAATCAAATAGGCCGGCCGTAAAGAACTGCCGTCATCCTCCATGGCAGCATAGGACAAGTATAAATAATCCGAAGGCTTTGTAAGATTCATATACAGGTACAGTTGTTCAATAAACATTTGGCTGGCCGGTGTGGGCGCTAACTCCCGACCGGAACTTAAAAGGAATTCTCTCTCCATATCGGAAATCAAACCGCCTTTACTTCCGCTCTGAGGAATGTTACCGTCATTTACGCCGAGGAAAAACAAGGCCTTAATGTCTTTTAAGCGCGTTCTCTGAATATCGCCCACGACAAGAATATCCACGCTCTGGGGAATAGTACGCACACGAATTTCCCCAAAACCTGCATCCAATATATCCGAAAATTCCTGTATCGTAAGCAAATCATCTCCCAAAAGACCTGCAATCTGATCCAGAAGCTCCATAATCAGTCTGTAAATCTGTCTATACTCTATGGCAACGGATAACTCATCTTCCTTTTCAAAATTCTCGGCATAAACCTCTAACTTCTGCTGAATGTTCTGTGCCACACAAAAGCGATATATATACTCACACCATTTTTTCGCAGGAAGAACCCCTTTAGCAGTAGCTTCATGCAATTCCGCAAACAGCTCAACCACCTGCCGTCTCAATTCGTTTATATGCTCCAATTCCTGCTTATCCTTGGAAGCTTCCTTATGAGCATATGTAAAAGGGTGACTCCACACGCTGTAACCCTTGATACCTCTTGCGCGGACATAATTCTCCAAACGGTCGATTTCATCATCCGTAAAATCCAGCATTCCGCTTCTTAAAAAACGAAACATATCCGTATAACCAAATCCCTGTCTGAGTACCGCCAGTGTATTACGCAAAAAGCTTACAAAAGGATTTGATAACATACTTTTTGTGGTATCCATAAAATACGGAACTCCGTATTTTTCAAACTGCTGGCGCAAAGGCATCTCATATCTGTTCATATCTCCGGTTACAACCGCAATATCTCTGTAACGGTATTTTTTCTCGTGAATTAATTTGAACATAGCCTCGCACATATGGGCACACTCCGCCCGCACATTTGCAGCCTTAACAATTTCTATGGAATCACCTTTTTTATCATATACATCACATTCTTCCCGGAATAAATTCCGCTCCAAATGCGACATCTGTTCATTGTCCACAAACCTTTTTACGGGAATCTCACTTAATGTCACATCATCTTTTAAGCGAATATTGTTTTTCTGCGCAATGTTCTGCAAAGAATACACGGTCTGCCTTGTAAGATGAAAAAGAAAATCCTCCCCTTCTAAGCGATACGGACTGTATCTGCTATCCATTTCCAGTGTCACAACAACATCTTCGGCAAGACACATCAATTCCTCTATTACCTTATTCTGGATGGGGGTAAAGCCCGTAAATCCATCAAAAACAAAGGTGCTTTGGGGCACAAGAGAAGAAAGGTGCAAACGCTCTGTCAATAAATCCAGCGTTTCCTCCTTGGTAATAAACTTTGCTTCGCACTCTTTTAAAAAGGCTGCGTAAACAATGCTTAAATCTTTCAGTTTCAAATACAGCGGGCGTTTTGCCTGTGCATAATTTGCCAGTGTCTCTACATCCTCCGGCTTTAAACCATACTGCATAAATTCCGACAATACGGACTTTACTTCCTGAATATATCCGGGATATTTTAACCCGGCAGCCAAAACCGGAATATTTGCCTTTTCTTTTTCGGCAACCTTGCGAAGTAAAAGACATTTTCCGGTATCGTCCAGTACCAAGCGGTCATCCTTTCCCACTTCTTCAAAAATACGATGGGATAAACGGCCAAAGCTTAATACATCGATATTTAAAATTCCTCCGTCAGGATGCATTTTTACCATCTGTTTCTGCGTCTGCATGGTAAACTGATCCGGTACAATCAAATAATAATTCTTGTCCGGGTTATGCAATGCCTGCTGTATAATTGTTTCCTGCACACCAACGCTTTTACCGGAGCCTGATGCTCCAAACCAAAATTGTAATGCCATTTATCGTCTCCTTTTTCCGTATCCGGAACATATATCAGTATACCATAAAAGACCACTCTTACCAAGGTGAAAACCCTTGATAAAAGTGGTCTGTTGGTTCACTTCGCTATATACTTTTCAAAAAAGCCTATTCTATGAAATCGCCTGAGCAATGTCAAAATACAACTCTCTCTTACCGGGCAATACAGCCTCTTTGGCAAGAAGTACAAATGCAAGCAATACAAGATGTGTATCTACTGTCTGAATCTCCACATTGTTCTGCTTTGCATAATCTTTGCAATAGCTTTCAATCAAACGTACCGCATATTTTGCTCTGGTTGTAATTCTTGTTTCATCGCACTGAAGCAACTGTGCAGTCTCCTGCAAATCAATATTGTCATAAAAATATGCCAAAGCAGTAATGATATGAACTTCGGGAAGCTGAGAAATATAATTTGCGGCAAGTGTTGCAGTCTCGGCTTCGGTAAACATGGTAGTTCCGCCTTCCACTACGGGAATTGTAGGCATTTTATCAAATCTACCCATTTCCTCATCCATTAACATGGTTCCGCAATTTACATTCATCCAGTCCATAAGATGTCCGTACATAATGCCATTCATCCATGATACGGCATCTTCCGGTTTCTGAAGACGGTCAAGACGCATAGCCATACTTTTATAAATTTTAACAATAAGTCTTGCTGCTTCCATATCGTTATTAACAATCATTTTTACATGAAAATAGAAATCATTTGCGGTCAACTCATAAAGATCCTGAAATGCTTTTTTATTTCCTGATAATAATTCTCTGATAATCACTGATAACTCATATGTGTGTTTCACTGATATCCTCCTTTCAAGTCCCCACTTGCGTTCTTTTTCCACAAAATCAAATCGTTCTACCAATTTCGGCTCGACGCCGTTTCCCCTACGGCTACAGAATATCAAATATTTCTAATTTAAATGTGAACATTCTGTGACCTATACATATCTTACCACACTTTGAAAAGAAATCCAGTATTTTTTGGTAATATTTTTAGTTTTTAACAATAGTATTATTATCTTTACGGTTGACTTCCCAAAAGAAGCTCGCCCTCGCATAATACAGCAATTTTATCAGCACCGCCGGAAGAATAATCGTTACCAAATTCGAAATTGCTCCAATCCTCTTTTGCTACTCTAACCTGAATGGTTAATTCATCTCCAGGGCGAAGCGCATCCTTGGAGTCACAGGTAATGGATAACTGCGTATCTGCGCCTGTTTTATTGCCGGAAACAGCTGAAAAGTTTCCATTGACTTTATCAGTCATTGTTGTATGTGTGCTACCGTTAAGGCTCGCATAATCACAATAAAAGTTAACCGTCTTATTTCCTTCATTGGTAAAGAAGTATTGAATCTCTAAATCACCCAGGGAAACAGCCTCGTCTCCGTCATTTCTTACCGTAATAAAGTAAGACATGCTTGAACCGCTTCCGCTCTTGGATTGATTGTCAATCGTCATGGTTAAACCGTTACCACTTACCGTATTGGAACCTGCCGGTGTAGTGGTTTGACTACCACTCTGACCATTGTCTGTATTCTGCTGTCCGCCTCCGGAATTATCACCTTCAGTGGAAGGTGTTACTGCTACGCTTTCGCCGTCCGGCTCGGAACCGAAAATCAATTCTCCGTCTTCATACAAAGCCATATGCACGGCACTTACCGTACTTCCGCCATTGGTTCCCGCAATATCCTGATAAGAGAAATCATTTGCATTATCCCATGAAGATGAAGATGTCATTCTAAACTGCACTTCCTTGCGATAGCTGCTCTGTCCGCCGGGATAAATAGGCTCTCCCGCAAACTGAATTTCTACGAAGTAAATATGATTTTCTTCGTCCCAAGGCATAATACCTACGGCATTTCCTCCCTGACTGTAATTTGTATTTATGGAAATATCATTGGCTGTACCGCCGTTTGCATATACTTCGCTTAAATCCACGAAATAACGCATTGTTACCTGATCCAAGGTTCTTGCAGGCCATGCGGATACATTGGTAACATAAGCTTTTACTTCTAAGAAATTATCTCCGGTTACATTCACGCAGGCATCGATATAAACATCATCCATGGGAATTTCTTCTACCGCACCGAAATTCACCAGTGTCTGTCCGCCAAAATCCTCGTACAGGCTTGCCAACGCACCTACCAGACCGGCATTGTAATCGCAAGCTACCTCATTATTCACATAATTGGACACTTCATCCTGATAGCCGTCATTGGAATCGGGTCCTCCCACCAAAGCTCCATACAAAGTATGTCTTGCCTCGGAAGGCTCATTCATATTATTGCTGTATGAACCTTGCGCAGTTCTGTGATGAGGATTCTGGGGATAGTTTTCGCCGAATCCGATTAAATAAGATCTTCCGGTATCTCCCAAAGCGTAATTTACCTGAGATACACCAAAATCATAGTAGGTATCCTTTTTACTGTCCGGACATACATCGGACTTACTGTATGTTAACGCTATAAAAGCTTCTGTCGTCGCATATCTGAGAGACCCCCATGAATCCAACCAAGCAAGTCCCTGCGGTGTATATGTAATACGCTCTCCGTTCAAGCCTGTGGTCCAGAAATCAAGATTTTCTTCCACAAACTGAGAATAGGTCTTATCGCCCGTTTCAATTGCCAAAACGGTAGCCGCACCAATGGAAACATTATCCCAGCAATGTGCCCACTTGGGATTGGTATCCGCCTGCGCAAAATAAGTTTGCGCATCCGTAAGATAACTGTCCTCACCGGTAGCAATATACAACCAGGCTGCTGCCCAGGTTAACTCATCATAAAAGCCGCTGTGGGAAGTATAAAAGCCGTTAGCTGCGGTGTAGCCTGCATCACTCTTGGTTGATGCCGCAAAATCGTACAGCTGAATTGCATGCTCCAAACATTCCTTGGCATATTCCGGATCCTCATCCGCAAAAATCACCGAGCAGGAAGCCAAAGAAGCCGCTGCACCTGCAGATACCGTAGAGCCGGGATTATTTAAATCCACCTTATACGCGGGACGCTCCATCTGCATAACTTCAGCCGGTCCCCACCATGAGTGATCGATGGAACCGTCACCCACCTGATAGTAAAATACATTCTCTTCCGGATGACATTTTATCAAATAATCATTTACCCAGCGAATGGTATCCATAATGTACACAAGCTGTCCGCTTTCCTCATAGCTGTCATAGTTCTCATATACGGACCATGCCAAAGTAGAGGAAGTGTATGCCATGGGGAGATTAAATTTTACATGATCTCCGGCATCGTATAAACCACCTGTTAAATCCAATCCAACATCCGCACCGTCTGTAAGTCCGGAATCGCCTCTCCAGTTACATCTTGTTTCTTCCGGCAAATCTCCGGAACGCTGAATCTCATAAAAGAGAATAGCCTTCTGTAATGCTTCACCATAATTGTAATCACCGGTACCTACCCTGCCTTCGTATTCCGTAGCATTCTCAGATAACTCACCGGTAGAAATATTGGTATTGGTGTTGCTTCCCGTAAATCCCGGTGTGTTTTGATTTCCTTCATCCGCAGGAACATCTTCCTCTTCCGGCGTCACAATTTCCGAAACGATTTCCCCCGGTGTGACAACATCTTCTTTTGCCGTCAACCCACGAATAATCAACACAGCACCTATAATCAAACCACCAAAAAGAAGCATTAACACAAGAAGTATAATTAAAATAATAATCCATACCTTTTTCTTCTTGGGTTTCTTTTCATTACCTGTCGCAGCTTTTTGAGCATTGGTACCTGCATTCTCTACCGGCAAACCATATTTCTCATAATGATCGTATGCCGCATCTACCTGCTGCTGTAACTTAGACTCACCCGCAGGAGCCGCTTTCACTTCAGGCTCTGCTTTTACCGGTTCTGCATCACCGTCTTTTTTCACTGTTTTCTTTTCTGACGACTTTTTCTCTGCTGTCTTTTTCTCTGCAGGTTTCTTTTCTGTAGTCTTCTTTTCGGCAGGTTTCTTTTCTGTAGTTTTCTTCTCTGCCGTTTTCTTCTCTGCCGCTTTCTTCTCCGCAGTCTTCTTTTCCGTAGTTTTTTTCTCTGCGGCTTTCTTCTCCGTAGGAGTCGCTTCGGAAGTTTCGACGCTTTCTACGCCTTCCTGATTCTCTTTACCAATCTGCTTTTCCTCTGCCATATTATTCTTCCTCTTCTAAACCTTTTAACAGTGCACTTGTATTTAATAATTCTTTTTTAGGTGCCTTCTGATTACTGTTATTTTTCTTTATGCTATTCTCTTTTTGAATATTCTGCTGTTCAGGTTTCTGCACCACAGGCTTGGCAGTTACTTCGCCTCCACCTTTGGTCCATACTCTCACATTATTACTCTTTGCAACCTGTTTTGCCACATTCTCATGTGATACAGGCTTCGCCTGCTCCGGCTGCTTTTTAGGCTGCGCACCGGTTTTCACAGTTTCTTTTCTCGGTTTACCCGAAACCGAATTGGTAGTAACCATTCTACTGTTTTGTTCACTGCTACCATAGGCTTTGCCTTGCATCATTTCACCGGCAACCAAAGCAGCATTTCGTTCCACGGTTTTTGCTTCTGCCTTTTCGGCTTTCCGCTGTATCTTTTCCTGCCGCTTTTCTTCACTCTTTGCCTTACGGCTTTCGTTTTTACGCTTAATTGCTTCCACCGGTACCAACTTGGATAAATCCAAGTGGAATCTTCTGACTGCAATATCCCATATAAACCAAACAATTGCCACAACCAACAGAATGGTAGACAGATTCCAACGGCTCTTTACATGCTCCGGTTTCGTATCAAAAACTTCCGAAGCCTCTGTAATAATCCTGCCGCCTACTGAAGCAACATACTCCTCCATAAGAGTATTGTCAGGGTAAAAGCGATATTCCAAAGAATACTGGTTAATTGCCGCCGTATTCATACTGCTGACAATTTCTTCACCTTCTTTTTGCTGCACATTAATGGTATATACACCGGTTTCTGCCGTATCGATAGCCGCAATGTATTCACCGGGTTTTACCGGATCCAATTCCACTTCCTTGGCATTTCCCTCGTCATCGAAAACCATAGCCGTTACTGTGGTCTCACCGCTAAAATTCTCAGTAGTATAGTGAATCTCCGAACGGCTTCCGTTCTGCTTCACTTCCACATAGGCGCCTTCCATACCCATATCCTGGGTTACATACTGAATAATATTATGCCACATCAACTGTGTTTTTTCCCAACCGGAATAATTTCCGGACCATTCACCGGTTACATCCGAAGTCCAAACCACAGTTTTACCCAAACCATACTGCCAATAACTCAAAATAGGGTCGCCCTGATGAGACTGCAGCAATTGAATGCTTCTGTCCTTGGGCGTGGTTGCCACATATCCTTTTAAGGTAGGTAAACCGTCTACCACCACATTACGAATAATGGCATCATTGGAGGTTACAATCGGAGTAAACTCTTCATTCACCAAATATGTATTGGAGGATAAAAATACCTCCTGGGCAAAAATTCTGGGAATATCCGTATTAATATCCGTATAAAAATATCGACCGTTACAACTTTCTGCCAAATCTTTTAAAAGAACTTCGTTACAGCCTGTACCTATGGCAACGGTAGAAAGGGTAATTCCCGCATCGTTGATGGTTTGTTTTAAGGTTTCGTAATCACCGTAACTGTCCTGACCGTCCGTCAATAAAATAATATGCTTAATCTGGGCATCACAAGTACTGAGATCCGTAGCCGCCGCGAGAAGACCGGGGTAAATGGATGTACCGCCGCCTAAGCTGATGGAGAAAATTTCATCGGATATGGCAGTTTTATCTTCTGCCAACTGTAAGGGAACCACTCTGTCATAGGTATCGTCAAAAGCAATGACTCCCACATAGTCCGTATCTCTGACACTTTCCACCGCAGCATTGGCCGCTTCCTTGGCCAAATCCAAATTTATAATAATACCGTTACCGTCAGACATACTGCTGGATTTGTCTATTACCATATGCATTGCCATAACCGGCACTTCATTTTCACCCTGCAAATCCATTTTTACAGGTAATACTTCTTCAATTACCGTATCTCTGTAATTACCCAGTGCGAAACTGTTTCCACCGCCGGTTACAATAAATCCGCCGCCATAATTTTTAACATAGGTTTGCAGATTATCCATAAAACCTTCTCTTAAATCATCTGCATACACATCCACAAAAACAATGGCAGAATACTCGGTAAACTCTGAAAGATTTGAAGGCACCGTAGCCGGTGTAACGCAATCGTATTGCACACCGATACTGTCTAAAATCCCTCTAAACTCCGTGGCCTGACCGTCTTTTCCTTCTACCACAAGAATGGGCAATTCCACTTCAATATTGGTGTAAGCCGAGAATTCATTGTTAATGGATACCGTATCTTCTTTGGCTTCTACCGTAACACGATAGGTTTTTAAGCCTTCGTCCGTCTGGGTATCCATAAAAACAAAGCGATTGGTTCCGCTCTGTAACATTACGGTCTGCTGCCCTTTTAATGTTCTTCCGGAATACAGGCTTACCACAGCCTGACACGCGACATTGCTCTCTACTTCCACATTAATATTAAAATTCTCGCCAACGCCCACCTCTTCCGGTACGGACAAGTCGCTGACATACACTTCATTGGCAATATTTTCTTCCAGCTTCTTTACTTCAAAATCGCAACCTGCCGCCACTACCATGGATGCCGTATTGCGAATACTTCCTTCATTCTCATTGCCATCCGTAATTAAAACAATGCGCCTTGCGGAATCTTCCGGCATTTCTGCCAAAGCCATATTTACGGCTTCTTCCAAGTCCGTAGCCTCCGTAGACACATCCGTCTGGAATTCCGCAAACGAGATATCCTGCGAAATAAACTGCTCCACACGGGTATCGCTACCGAATGCAATTACACCGATATAATCATGCTTATCTTTTTCTTTTACCGCATCATTGACAAAACGGATTACTTCTTCCCTTTGCTCCCTGACGCTGTCGGAAACATCCACGAGAAAAATGGTGGTAACATCCCGTCCCACCCATTTTAAAGATACCTGCGCAAGCGCAAGAATAAGAGCCATGGCTAAAACGCAGCGCACCACAACCTGACTGATTCTTGTTTTCTTGTTTTGCGCAATCATATAGCGCATGGAAAAAATCAACAAACCGATTACTACCGGTATCAGCAGTAAAAAAATCGGTCTTTCAAAAGAAATATCCATTTTTACACCTCAACACCGCACCGTACGCTTCTTGTACAGTTTGGTCGAATTCCTTTATCTGCGGATATATGCAATCCACTCAATTCCCAACAGACCCAATGCAATGATGATAATCAGATTTCGCAAATCCAGCATACCCGTAACCGTGGTTTTTACCGTTTCCGAATCTTCTCCCATTACCGCTAAAGGAGCCTGGGTTACCTTACTTTCCGACGCCGGGAAGTTAACGGCAAAGGCACTTTTAACCATTTCGCCGTTCTGGTTCTGTTCTACTTCATAAACACCCAAAGCATAAGTATTGGTATAATTTATACGATAATCCCCCAACTCTTCTCTTGAGCCGTCCGGCATAATCATTGTAGGCAATTTTACATTCAATTTACCGTTTACGGATACCGTATCTCCCGCATTTACCACAGTCTCACCGATTAGTCCCGAAGAAGTACATTCGTTCACCATATTGTAAACTAAAATGGGGAACTCCATTTTTAAGGGAAGGTCTGAGTTATGAAAATCGAATCCCATTACGCAGACAGTCTGAGCATCTTTTTTACCGATAAAACCAACCGTGGCATCTCCCACTTTTAAGAAAGTTTCTGCCCACTCCGGTTTCTCTAAAGCATATACACTGCTTACACCAAAAGTTAAATCTTCCAAATACTCCGTAACGGTATGTTTCGCGGTAGCCACCATTACTCCTCCCATGGGAGATATGGTTTCATACAACGCATCACATTCCACATTCATAAACATCATATTGCCTTCCGCGGGCAACACATCCGGCACCATACCGTCGAAAATATATAAATCGTATTCCTGAGTTGTAAAATCCGTAAAAGAAGCAATATCATTGGATTTGGTAATTTCTATGCCATCTACCAACATCAATGCCTTCTCCAAATACACATTGGCTTCCGTCATCAACAAAACTTTGGTAATCTGTTCATCTTCCAACACATCATAGCAGATATTGTCTTCTTTAATGGCATCCTGACCTGTAATCTCAACACTTAATGCTTTACCTGCAAAATCCACCTTGTCGAAATAAACAACCTGTGATTCGCCGCCGGGCACGATTACGCTTTTGATCTGTAAAAGTTCATCATCCCCATACAGATTCACATCCATTACGCGTTCTTCGGCTCCGTAATTGGCAATTTTAGCCAATACCACAAGCTTACCGTTATTCATGCCGTGTCCCACATATTCCACACCGGCATTTTCCACAGGCACATACATATCTACAATATATCCCTGTATCTGCTCCATGGACACATTGGTATCGGTAAAGCACACGGTTTCCACGCTTTCCCACTGGGTTTGCATGGCTTTTACCATTTCGATTCCCGGAGTACAATCTCCGGCCACATAGGTAGGTTCTATTGCTTTTAATTCATTTAAAGCCTGGCTCTTATCATCGGAATTACTTAGTACCAATGTCGCTTTGTTATTGCTGGTGATAATGGAAATTCCGGTTCCGGTTTTTAAGCTTCTGACATAATCTTGTGCCTCTTCCACGGCATGCTGAAGACGGGTATTGTTTTCATCGTAAGAAGCATTCATTCCCGCACTGTTATCAATAACAATGATGGCATGATCCGCCCCTACGCTTCCGCTTAAAATATAAGGGGAAGTCAAGGCAAACACCAGCACAATCAAAGTCAGAATCTGCAAGATTAAAAGCCAGTTCTTTTTTAATTTTTCCCAAGGTGTATTGGCCTCTACGTTGCGGTACATTTCTCTCCAAAGAAACAGCGAAGATACGGGAGTATCCACTGCTTTCTGTTTCAACAGATACATAATGATAATGACCGGAATCAACAACAAAAGAAACAAAGGCCATAAATGTAATAATTTCACTTATTGTTCTCCTACTATTTGTTACCTTCTCGGCGATATTTTGGCAAGTGCTCCAAAAAGCAACGCATCCAGGCTGTCATCCGAACTTACCGGAATATAAATCGCCGAATATTTTTTACATAAAATCTCTGTGTCACGGATAAACCGACGATAGCTGTTTTTATAGGATTTTAACATGGACGCACTCATGGTCATCCGCATATCTCCCATAGTCTCACTGTCAATTAACTTCACCGTACCTTCAAAAGAAGGGTCTCTTTCCTCAGGTGCAAGCACATGAACAAAGACAATATCCTGATTTTTAAATTTCATGTATCGGAATACATCTTCCAAGTCTTCGCTGTAACCGTCGGAAATCAATACCGACATACCGCGCCTATCAAACTTTTTATGATGAACGGAAGACAACAAATCTCCCGCGCCGTCAAACTTCACATTTTCCAGATAATCAATCACCTTGGAAAACGCCTGCTTACCGGTATAACTCTTAGGACATTCAAGCTTTCCTTCCTTCATCAGGTTTAAATAGAGCCTGTCGGAATTTTCCAATACCACATAAGACAACGCCGCCGCAATTCGTAATGCGCATACACCCTTATGGGCAGCACCGTAATCCATGGATTTACTGGTATCCACAAAAATCTGAAAGATACCTTCCTTCTCTTCCATAAAAAGCTTGATATAGAGTTTGTCAAACCTTCCGTACGCATTCCAATCGATTCTGCGGATATCATCTCCCAACTGATATTCCCGGAAATCGGAAAATTCCACGGAATTACCTTTTGCGTTGGATTTTCTTCCGCCACTCATTCCCGCGGCAAGCCGCATGGCAATGGACATGCGCAATGTATGTAATTTTGAATAAAATTCGCTGTCAAATATTTTATCCATTCACAAATCCTAAATCCTTGCCGGGCAAGGTTCCTTTTACTTAATTCACCTTAACGGAATCTATAATCTGTCCAATGATTTCATCTGAGGATACACCGTCTGCCAATGCCTCAAAGCTTAATACAAGACGATGACGAAGGGCAGGGTAAGCTACCGACTTAATATCGTCAAAAGACACATTAAAACGATTTTCAAGCAACGCCTTTGCACGGGCAGTCTGATAGATTGCCTGAGCCGCTCTGGGGCTGGCTCCGCAACTTACATATTTCTTTACATAATCCGACGCACCGGCCACTTCGGGATGGGTTGCCACCACCAATTTTAATGCAAATTCAGCCACTGCATCCGCCATGGGAATATCACGAATTGCACTTCGCATGGCAATGATATCTTCTCCGGTAAGTACCGGTTTCAATTCTACTTTTTTATTAGTTACGGTAATATCCATAATCTGCTTTAATTCATCGATATTAGGGAAATCCACCTGAATCTTAAACAGGAAACGGTCCAACTGCGCTTCGGGAAGAGGATAGGTACCCTCATTCTCAATGGGGTTCTGGGTTGCCAATACCATAAAAGGCTCCGCCAATGCGTAGGTTTCGTTACCTACGGTTACCGTATGCTCCTGCATGGCTTCCAAAAGTGCCGACTGGGTTTTGGGTGTGGCACGGTTAATTTCGTCCGCCAATACCAAATTGGCAAAAACAGGTCCCTTCTGGAATTGGAACACATTGCGTCCGTCTTCTTTTACGATAAGGTTGGTACCCGTAACATCCGCAGGCATTAAGTCCGGAGTAAACTGAATTCTGGAAAACTCCATGGAGCATACCGATGCCACCGCCTTTACCAACTGAGTTTTACCAAGTCCCGGAACACCTTCCAGCAATACATTGCCGCCGGAAAGCATGGCAAGTAAAACCTGACGGATTACCTGCTTCTGTCCGATAATGGCATTGCCGATTTCCGCCTCTGCCGCATTTAATTTCTCTATCATCATTCTCAATTCATTTTCATTCTGTACCATAGTTGCCTCCGTTTTTGGATTTATTGATTTAACTCCGTAAAATATTCTTTAATAATTTCTTTCATGGAATCGGGAATGTTACTGCTCTCCATTCCGGTGTATGCCTGATTGGTATACTCACCGATTACCTGATTGTAATCTACCGATTCTCCTTCCCACGCGATGGTCTGATCGGACTGGGTTAAATAAGATGTTCCGTTGGAATTGGACTGTCCGGTAAGGTTTTCATTACTCTCCAAACTGCCGTCGGGAATCATTACGCGCTCACCATTGGATGCACCTTCCACTTCCGGTGCGTATTGACTTCCTTCATCCCAACCGGTGCCGCCACCGGAACCTTGACCTTCGCCCTGTCCTTCTCCACTGCCGGAACCTTGACCTTCTCCGCTGCCGGAGCCTTGACCTTCACCTTCGCCTTCTCCCTGGCTCTCTCCTTCACTTCCGGATTCACCGGACTGACCTTGCTGACCGGATTGACCTTGCTGCCCGGGCTGAGGAATGGTGATTTGTCCCTGCTGACCTTGCGGTCCCTGTTGAGGCATGCCCACCTGACCTTGCTGATCCTGCATATACTGTTGCAGATATTGCTGTAACTCCTGAGCCGTTTCCGGTGAAATCTGACCGTTTTGTTCAAGCTCCTCCATAATCTGCTCCGCCAACTCGTTAAGGTATTCATTCTCGGCATCTTCCGCCAACTGCTGCAATTGCTCCGCAACCGCCTGCTGTTCTTCCGCAGTCATCTCATTGCCTTCCATCATATTTTGCAGGCTGTTCTCTATGGCCTGCGCTTCTTTCTGATGTTCGAGAGGATTGATAAACTGTTCCTGAAGCTTTGTTTCAAATCGCTCCTGCACCTTCGCCATGTCTTCCTGAGACTCGGCATCCTGCAATTCCTTCTTTGCTTCATCCAGCAAGTTATTCAAAGCTTCTATCTGCTCGTCGGTTAAATCATATTCTTCCTGAATGGATTCCACCATTTCTTCCAACACTTCTTCTTTTTCTTCGATTTGTTCTTCCAAGGCATGAATTTCTCTGGCTTCCTGCTTGGTTTTTGCCGGAATCATTGCCGTAGTCACCATAAAAATTAAAGCCGCAAACAAGATAAAATACATTCGCTTTTTTATAATCAACGGAAAACTTTTACGAATATGCATTCCGTGAATTTTCTCTATGGTATCTTTTTTCTGCAACTGACTGCAGACATCGTTTTTACCCGCCAATTCATAGGCTGTGGTTACACGCTCTTTTAAGCCTTTGCTGTCAATTTTAAGGGTTGTGCTTTTTAGATTCGGATATCTCTTTATCGCAACAATAATTCCCACAATCTGACAAACAATAAAAGCCAGGAAGCCGTAAAATACCGCAGCATAAAAAGGCACAAACAACGCGATAAAATTAAAAATCCCCCACGCAATCATACCCGCAAACAAAGCCCAAAGCATGGTTTGCACAAACACGTTTCTGCACAAACGCCTGCGCACTTTTTGTATAAACTGCAATATAATTCGGTCCTGACTCATTTATTCTCTCCTTAAAGAAACATTACTGCTCATTTCCTGCATCTGAATCTGTGTCCTTATCCGGTACACTTGCGTCCGAAACCGCCTCTGATGTGGTTTCTTCTTTCGCCATCACTGCCTCAATAGGCTCCGCCACGGTTTCGTCTTTCGGCACCGCTTTCGCAACCGGTTCCGGCTTATTGAGCGATACCGGCGCTGCCACCGGTTCGGCTGCCGCTACTGTCCTCGGCATTGCCTCCGTTGTTGCTTCCTTGTTTGCAACAGGAGCTTTATTGCTTCGCTTTACGCCGTTTAAATTGCTCTTAAACTTTTTCGGTTTTCTCTTCACCGGTTTGATCAGATGTGCCGACCAACGCAGTAAAAGAAACGCAATAAGCAACTGTACAATTACACTGCATAAAGACCATAAATTCAGAAAAATATTTTTCTCTGTCATGGAATAAAAAACTCCTTCTTCACCCAAGGTGACCATTCCGTTAATTGTTAAATATTCATCGCCGTAACCGAAAATCTGAGCGGTACTGTCGAATATGGTCACAAAAGGATTCAGCCATAAGGCAAAGATAAAACCGTCACCATTTATGTTGGTGGTAATGTTATACTCCCACTCCAAAGTATCTCTGATGTTTTCCATAATTCCGATTCCGAAAAGGGAAACACTGAAAGTCGCACTGAGCAACACACCCAAAAAGATATAGGTCAAAATTACCGATACAATAGTATTCTTCACCAAAGCAGAGAAGAACACGCCGAAACTTGCCAGAAACATGGTTGTGGCAATCAACACCAGTAATATTAAAAACAACTGCCAGAGACTTACACCACCGTAAATAAATACCAAAGACATCACCGGCAATCCGGAAATCAACAACATAATCACCAGCATAATGGAGGAGAAATATTTTCCTAAAATAATCTGCCATGTTGACATTCTTGTGGTAAGCAACACATCCATGGTTTGGCGTTCTTTTTCGATAGAAACACACCCTGCTGTCAGCGCCGGTGTCAGGAAAAAGATTGCTATTGTCTCTAACCATACCAATACGAGAAACATATTAATCATGGTACGGTATGATAAGTCTGCTGCACCGTAACTGTACCCTTCGGCCAAAAGAAGCGTACTTCCCAAAAAAGGCAAGGATACCAGTCCCAAAAGCACATTAAAAAGCAACATGATAACAGCCACTTTGGGCTTTTTCATATCAAGCAACATATCCTTACGCAAAACTGCGTTTTTGATTATTGTTTTTTTCATCTTTGGCCTCCTTTTCCGGACGGCTTTTTATTTTTGCCTACAATCTGCATAAACAGGCTCTCTAAGCTGCCTTCCTGTCTGTTAAAAGAATATACCGGCAAATCACGATTCACCATTTGCTTAAGCAATGCGGTTTCATCTTCACGGTTACCGTCATAAACAACAGACAAACGATTTCCCTGAGCGGTAACCTTATGTACATTGGGAATCTCCTGTAAGAAAGCAAAGGTATCGTCAACGCCCTCTTCCGCCACGGTAATCAATAAGGGGCTGGAAAGTGCTGCCGCTCTGTGAATTTCATCAATGGTACCTTTTAATACCATATGTCCTCTGTCAATGATTCCGACGCTGGTACACATTTCTGCCAACTCCGGTAAAATATGTGAGCTGATTACAATGGTTTTACCCATGGATGAAAGATTTTTTAAAATTTCTTTTAATTCAAATCGTGCCTTAGGATCCAAACCACTGGCAGGTTCATCCAGGAATAAAATATCCGGATTATGCACAAGGGCTCTGGCAAGGCACATTCTCTGCTTCATACCGCGGGAAAGGCCGTTAACATCCGCATTTGCCTTATCCGAAAGTTTTACAAGTTTTAACAAATCAAGACAAAGGTTCTTTGCTTCGTCGCCGTAAATACCATATGCCGATGCAAAAAATTCCAAATATTCCAAGGCACTGAAACTATTGTACACACCAAAGAAATCCGGCACATAACCGATGCGTTCGCTCATGGCCTTACGACTCTGCAACACATCCTGACCGCCGATATATACCTCACCGGAAGTTGCTTCCAAAAGGCCTACACAAATACGCATGGTGGTGGTTTTACCTGCACCGTTGGAACCTACAAAACCGAACAGTTCTCCCTGCTCAACATGAAGGTTCATATCATTTAAGGCCAGAAAGCGGCCATATCTTTTATATAAATGTTTGATTTCCAACATAATTAAATTCCTCCGCTCTCTAACTAATACCCCATCAAAAGATTGCCATAGGTGTCAATTTCCATATAAATGACTTCCAAACGACGCTCAGAATAATTCGTTGAACCCTGAATAGGTGCAGATACCGATTCCGTAGGAATTGCCACAAATACCACCTCAGGACCTTCATATCTGTCAATATACTCTGTCAAAGAATTCAAAGCACGATATTTAAAAATATAGTCATCGTAGGCACCGGAAACGGAACCTAACATCAACCCGAGAAGCCACATTCCGTTATCTTCTTGCTGCATTAAAACGGAACCCAAACCATCTCTGTAAAAATTCATTTCCGTTTCTTTCGGTAATGAAGAAAATTTAATCGTATCACCATCCTTCATTTCACCGATTACATACACATCATTGTTTACGATTAATGCCGCATTTTCCAATTTGCATCCGAAATTATTGGTCACAGTCATTCCCGATATGTAACCGTTTTCCGAATCAATAACAATATTTCTTGTGCTCGGCGTAGCCGCATTCAACATAAAATGCACATTACTCATTGCCGCCTGTTCACCAAGCGTTACATCCACAGATTCATAACTGTATCTGTAACCCACATCATATCTGCTCCAATCGATTTCATCGCTTGTATCATAATACGATGAATAGTTGTCACTCATGTACTCTGCACTTTGCATGGGGGAAAATCCCACTTCATAGCTTTTATTTCCCGGCACCGTAACCGATGTATAGGTTTTCTGCGAAAGGACACCGCCGTTGGGCTCAATTAATGTCATTCCGTTTACTACCGGACGATAAATTCTGGTAGAAAAACCGATACAGAAAATTAAAACGGCCAATCCTGCTGCCACAACAGGATACAGCACCCACAGATTCATAGTCTTTTTCTTATGTCTGAAGATCAGATAAACAACCAGAATAGAAACAATATAGAGGAATAAAATACCAAGATATACCAATATAGGTGGTACCGTAGCGATTCCGATTCCGGTGAAAATCTCCCTTTCGTTATAGTCTATACTGTTGTTGTAGTAGCCGTTTGTATATCCTGAATAATCCAAAGATTCGTTATAGCACTTTTCGCCGATTAAGGACTCAACCCAATGAATAAACACCATAGAATTTCCTTCAAAGTTACTTAACGGTGTTTTGGTAAAGTCTACACAACTAAGCAGCACATAGCCGTCACCCTGAGACAATACATAAGCCAGCGGATATGTGCTTCCGTTACTGTCATCACCGCTGAATATTACTTCACTTCGATCAAGCATCGCTCCGGACAAGGATAATACGGAAGCCTTCACATAATCCATATCTGAAATCTTTTTGCTGTTGGCCCCGATATCTTCTCCTGAAAGATTCAGATAAATCTCATAATAAGCTCCAAAGCAATACCAGTAAAAACTGTCTTCCCAATAACTGTCCCAAGTATCATATGAATCATCAAAGCCATAATCGGTTTTGAATTCGCCCATAAAAATGTCTTCCAAATCGTCTCTGAGAAGATAAAAATTATCTTCGTAATATGTATAATATGCATCATTCGCATAAGGATCGTAGTAATTGTCATTGCTATAACCATAATTAAAATCCGTTACGGTTAATCCGTACTTGGTATTATGGGTTTCCAAGTCACCCACCTCTACATCAAACAATCTTCCGTTTAATGCCGATAAAGATTTATTTGATGTACTTCCGGTACCTACCATAAGCAGTCCACCGTTATCGACCCACATAGTCAACGCCATTAACTGCTCTTCACTGAGTTGGTCCGTACTGTAATCGGTAATAACCATAACATCCAGCATATCCAATGCGCGCCAGTCCGAAGGCATAGTATCCTTATTCAGTTCAAAAATCTTTGTGGAAAGATCCGAAGTTCCATAAAATGTCTTATGGTCCATATAGCTTAATGCAGAATAATCATCACTGAGAATACCTACATTAACATCTCTTAAATTAGACTGTGTGGTACATCCTTCCAAAGAATACCAGATTTCTTTACCGCTGTTATTCACTACGGCAACTTTTACCTGTCTGGTAACCCGCTCTACAAAGCCGACCAATTCCACGGTTTTCGTAGCTCCCTGCTGGATGGACAATTCCTTTTCATACATTACATTATGATTGTCGGCTCCGGGAATAATCAACTGTACGGCACCTTCAAAATCCTTACCGTTATTTGTAATTTCCACATAAAAAGGAGCGTAGCACCCTATCTCTACGCTGTTTCCGTACCCACTTTTTAACTCCACATCAAATCTGTCCGCATCCTTCACAATGTCTTCGCAGGCTACAAGTCCTGTTAATAACATTGTAAGCAACAGTATAATCGGAAGTTTTTTCATAATTCCTTTTTTCATTTCAATTCCTCTTTTCACTTTTATGAGTTTTAATATAAAAGCACACAAAAACACATATTAATTATACACTTGTTTAGCTTTGCTTTCTACCACCATATTGCTCCGCAAGAACAGTTAGCAGGGCAATTTTCTCGTATAATTGCAACAATATTGCGTTTTGTTTTAATTCAGCTATTTAATTCAATTCCGCCGCATATTGGAGATAGGTCTCTTCCGCACCGGAACTTTCTGTAGTCACGCGGTAAATGGTAACCGTATACTCCTCCAGCATTTCCGGTTTTAAAGTAATGTCATAATATACCCTTACCACCAATTCATCTCCATTATAACAATCATCATTGCCAAACAGCTCATTAGCAATTTCTTTGTCCTCGCCTTCAAAGTACAGGTCTACGCGATAATAAATACCATCGGAGCTTGTAATAATACCGCTTACCTTGGCCTTTAAGCCTTCGGCAACCATTTCACCATAAACCGACTCCGCCGAAACAGACTCTTGCTCTCCCATTTCCTGTTCCGCCACAGATTCCTTCCCTTCCGATTCCGGTGTACTCTGCACTCCTGATTCCGGAGTGGCAACATCTTCTGCCATCTCTTCCTGAACAGCTTCTTCTGTTACGGAATCCATGGTAAAACCGCCTTCCATACCATCAGCATCATACATCATGTTTTCTTCGGCATCTGCCGCGTACTGAGGTTCCTCCGCACAGGACTCGTTTGCAGCCATATCAGAGGACATTTTGCTACCTGATATAAGACTGAATATTCCGATTCCCAACACAGTAGGAGTCAAAATCACCAGCAGCAATCCCGCAGCTGCAAGAGATGCCCATTTTATCCATGCATACGGATTCTTCTTTGTTTTCCTGTTACTCTTTGTATTCTGACGCTTATCGGCAGACGCAATTGTCTCTGCCTTTACTTCCGGCGCCATTGTTTCTGCTGCCACCACCGGCGTTTTCTCCGGCAAACTGCTTTCGATGCGGTTCCATAAGTCGGGAATATTCTGTTGTACTTCTGCTTTGTAAGCATCTTCGAAATTCTTACTCATAGCCGCACCTCCTTAATTTTTTTATGGCATTCTGATAACGCCAGGTTACGGTTCCCATTGGGATACCGAGGCTTTCCGATATCTCCTTAAAAGACATCTCGCCCAACACTTTCATATCCACCACCTGCCGTTCGGCTTCATTTAGGGTAGACAATGCCTCCTGTACGGACATCTCGCCTACCACTTCCTCTTCCGGCGTTTCCGACAGGCTTACATCTTCCTCAAATTCCTCCGTCGGAATCTCGCGCTTGTTCTTCCGAAGGAAATCCAAGGCCATGTTTCTTGCAATGGTAGCAAGCCATGCCTTATGGGCACCGTTTGACTGATAGGCATCCGCCACAGTCCATATTTTTATAAAAAATTCCGAAGTGACATCTTCCGCATTCTCGCGGTTTCCCACAACGCCCAGGACAATGGTATATATGTAACTGATATAGGCTTCGTAGATTTCTTTTAAGCCCTCTTTGTCACCCCGTTTTATTTTGGCAACACTTGCCTCAAATTCACTCTGGGTCATAGCTCCCCTTTCCGAACCGTGGCTATTATAGATACGATTCTTCTTTTACACTTTTATGGGTTAAAACAAAATTTAGATAAAATTATTCTGTCCTTTATTTAAACCGAACCGACTAAATCTCAACTTCGCCTTCAAAAACCGTCACCGCAGGTCCGGTCATATACACTCTGTTATTCTCTTCCTTCCACTCAATTTCCAAATCACCGCCGAGAAGGGAAACGGTTACATTACGGTCGGTCAGTCCGTTTAATACGCCGGCTACCACACAGGCACAGCTTCCGGTACCGCAGGCAAAAGTTTCTCCTGAGCCGCGTTCCCAAACACGCATCTTAATATGATTGCGGTCTATCACCTGTACGAATTCAATGTTGGCTCTCTCGGGAAAACAAGGATGCACTTCCAGCGCCTTGCCGTCCACCCAAACCATATCATCCGTAATTTCATCCACAAAGATAATGGCATGGGGATTTCCCATGGATACGCAAGTCATCTTATAAGTTCTGCCGTTTACTTCCACAGACTCCATAATTGCCTGCTCCTTATCACACTTTACCGGCACCTTGGCCGCAGTAAGCTCAGGCTCGTCCATATCCACTTTTACCTTGGATACCTTGCCGTCCTCTACGGTAAGATTTAAGTATTTCACCGCACCAAAACTCTCCACTGCAATATCCTTTTTATCCGTAAGGCCTTTGTCATATACAAATTTTCCCACGCAACGGATTCCGTTGCCACACATCTGAGAACGGGAGCCGTCCGCATTGTACATCTCCATCTCAAAATCCGCCTTGTCGGAAGCATTGATAAAAATCACGCCGTCGCCGCCGATACCGAAATGCCTGTCGCTTAACTTAGGCACTACATCTTTTTTATTCTCCACCTTTTCGGTGATACCGTTTACATATACATAATCATTCCCGCATCCCTGCATCTTGGTAAATTTCATTTCTGTTCTCCTTTTATATCTGTTTCCTTAGTAAATCCGCTCAACGAATTATCAGAGTAGACCTGTGTCTTCTTCTTGTCTCTAAAACAAAATAACACAGCATTATAATTATAAAATATTCTGCCGGAAACCACAAGAAAAACCGTAATCTGCATAAATTCCCTTGCACTTAAGCAATCCACCCTTTTATCACGATTGCAAGGTATATTTTTGACAATTTCAGAATAGACTTAAAACATAAAAAAGGAAACGGTGGCGCTTATGAATAATAAAACCAAAATTGTTGTACTTCGTATGAAAGAAATAATATATAGCGGAATCTTTGCCCTTCTGGGTATTTTATTTATTGTTTTACTGATTATTATGTTTGTTCCCGATAAAAATGGGACCGAAGAAGTACAGGAAGAGATTCCCGTTCCTTCTGTATCCGAATCCGATGCTACATATATTCCCGGTGTATACACTACCTCCATTCATCTTGGAAGCCAAACGGTGGATGTTGAAGTTATGGTGGATGCGGATAACATTAATTCCATTGAACTGACCAATCTGAGCGAAGATGTGGAAACCATGTATCCTCTGGTGGAGCCCTCTTTTCAGGCTTTAACGGAACAGATTATCAGTCAGCAGTCCGTAGAGAATGTAACATATTCCGATGACTCAAAATACACTTCTCTGGTGCTGTTGGAGGCGATTAAGGTGTCGCTGGAGAAAGCGAAAGTGAAGGCAGATGCAGTGATGGATTAAGAGACCGCCTGAATTATAAAATTAATTTCATAACTATAAAAGAGACCACAGCCTCTGTACATAAAGTACAACAGTGCTTTGGTCTCTTATTGCATTTCAGTAATTTGTAAAATTATAATGTATTATATTATAAATACATCATTATTCTTCAAATATCCACCACACATATTCCAATCTACTGTAATCCGGATCTGGATACCACTGCTGGGTTTCATCATCCCAGCCTTTCTTATCCAGTTCCCACTCCCATGAATCCATCCAAAGAATAATTTCTTTCGCTGTTTCATTATTCATTATCATTATATCTTCTGTATAATCCCATACTTCCTTTGCATTAATTCCTTCTGTATAAGTTAATGTATAGTAAGTCTGAACCGGTCCTCCCGGAGGTGTACCTTGCACATCTGCAATGTCGTAATTTGCTTCATCCAACACCTTATATAACTTGTTGTAATTACTAATCACTTCTTTACTCGGTAAATGTCCTACAATCTCACCAAATTCATAAGTGCCACTTTCCAACAAGGGAATAAATTTGTCATATAAATAATCATAATATATATTTCCTTTATTATCCACATAAACAACCGCATATCCTTCCATATCGGGATCGTATTCTAAAATGAGAAACAATATTGTCGGCTCGTCATCCTCTGTAATTCCTGACGGCGAATTACAACCCATTGATATAATAAGAAGTGAAAAACAAAAGATTAATAATATTATTTTTACTATTCTTTGCATAATGACCTCCTTACTGTTATATTGCACATTATTCTGAAATTGAATTGTTTACTACCACTTCTCCATCAATGACACTAAATACATTCCATGTCCTACCGGATTGGGCAAAGGGCACATAGTACTCCTTTGGTTTCTGTGTTCCATAATATACCGTTACTCGGGCACCCGAATATGATAATTCTTCTCCGCTGTTCCCTCCGGAATAATTATACACATAATATTTGTATTCATCAATATTGGAGTTATCGGTGTAAAATGTCACATTCTTAAACACCTACTTTATTTCCTAAATTTAAAAGAGACCAAAGCGCTGTACATAAAAGCATAGCAGCACTTGGTCTCTTATTTTTATATCCTATTATCAATCTTGTACATTATTCTTCAAAATACCAATGGGCGCTATCCAACTTACTGCTTTTCGGATTAGGATACCATTGCTGTGTTTCTTCATCCCAGTATTCCTTATCTAATTCCCACTCCCATGAATCGATCCAGAGAATTACTTCCTTGGCATCTTCATCATTTAATATACTTACACCACTGCCATAACACCATAATCTCACTGTCTCTATTTCGGTTTCTCCATATGTTAAACCATAGAAGATTTGACGAGTACCAATCATTGGCGCACCATGTATATCTAGTTGTTCGAGCCTTGCATCCTCAGATATATTACAAAATTTATTATAATAACGAATAGCCTCCTCACTCGGAACATGCCCTACAATCTCACCAAAAACATATCTGTCCTCTTCCAGCATAGTAAGTAACGGCTCATATATATAGTCATAATATATATTTCCTTTATTATCCACATAAATAATTGCGCTTCCTTCTTTATCCGAAACGAATTCCGACATTACAAAAAGGATTGTAGGTTCATCATCCTCTGTAATTCCTGATGGCGAATTACAACCCATTGATATAACAAGAAGTGAAAAACAAAAGATTAATAATATTATTTTTACTATTCTTTGCATGATAACCTCCTCACTACAACCGCCATTCTTGTCACTTAATAAGACAACTCTTCTCCAGTATCCTCTTCGGAATAATTATACACATAATATTTGTATTCATCAATATTAGAGTTATCGGTATAAAATGTCACATTCTTAAACACCTACTTTATTTCCTAAATTTAAAAGAGACCAAAGCGCTGTACATAAAAGTACAACAGTGCTTTGGTCTCTTAATATGTAATTCAACTATTTATGTCTTAATTATCTGTAATTCCACTTCTTCATCCATTGCACTATATCTTCCGCATCCGGATCATCTGCATAATATGTGGTATCGCCTAATTTTACTAATTCGGGAGAGTCTCCGGCGTAATTTACACCATAATAAGAAAAATAAAGCGAAAAATCATTTCCTCCTCCCCCCCTTGCTTCAAGGAACATCTCTTCATCCAGTTGACAAAATTTATCATAATAATAATCCAATTTTATTTTTGATACATGTCCTACAACTTTTTCCTTATAAATTGAACCATCACTAATTTGGTTTACTATTTTCTCTTTCGGAAATAATGAATACATTTTACCTTCATTATCTACGCATATCATTTCAGTAGTTTCCGTCACATCAGTAATTGCCATAACAAACAATATCCTCTGCTCTTTACTCACCGAGTTCAGATGAAATATTTTAATACAAGCCAGCAATAAAATAATTAATGTTACACCGGCAGTTACTGTGAAAATAATCTTTTTTCTATCTCTCTTCATATACTCGTCCTCTTTCTGTTCTGTGAAATCATGGCGTAATTGTATTCTCAATCACAATCTCTCCATCAACAATACTAAACACATTCCATGTCCTACCCATCTGATTTATTGGCACATGAAAGGTTTCGGAAGTTTGACTTCCATAATATACGGTTACTCGTGCACCGGAATAAGATAATTCATCGCCAGCGTACCCTCCAGAATAATTATACACATAATATTTGTATTCATCAATATTAGAGTTATCGGTGTAAAATGTAATTGTTTCAGGACCATATTGAGTTGTATCATCCACATCTAGCAAATATATCTTTTCATTTTCCGAATCATAGAATAAACTATTTGCATAGTATATGTGAATATATTCTTTATCATCCGCAATCAAACTCAGGTGGGAATCTAAATCTTGCGGCGCATTACCCCAAGTTAGTACTACTCTTACCTCATTTTCATCTAATTCCGGACAAATAACCGCTCTTTGAATATCCTTCAACTTGTCACACACTATAATATTAACATACGAATTAATATACCCTGTTTTTTTGAATTCAATAGTATAGTACCCTACCGGCATGCTAATGCTATATTTACCATTTGCATCCGTAAAAATCTGCTCCTTAACAATACTCCCTGAGTAATTATTCCATCCAGAACGAAATATAGCTTCTGCACCTTCAACATTACTACCATTCAATGCATCAACCAATTTCCCCTTAAACTCCGCCTCTGTTGTCCCAGATGAATTTAGATATAAAACTTTTTCTAAATATTCTACTTTATCTTCTCGCACCTTCACATTATTGATAACCAATGGTTTATAATTACTTTCATATATAATAACTTGATATTTTCCCGGATCTAATTCGAGCGAAAATTCTCCCTCATCATCAGTTTGGGTAATATATTGATAATCCTCCAAATTACCATTACCAACATTACCGTCATAACTTGAATATTTATATGCACATACCTGAGCACCTACAATCGCCTCACCATCATAAGCTGAATGCACACTTCCTAATACAACACCTGTATTTTCACCGACAACCGGCGTGTTTCCTGAAGTTTTCAAGGCTTCTTTTACAACTTTTTCAGCATTTAAACAATGATATACCTTACCACCTGGAGCCTTAACAATGTAATCACTACATTGTTCCGTAATTAGTTCTTTAACCTGTAAACCGGATAAATGAGGATTAACCGAATATGCTAATGCTGCAACACCACTTACATGCGGAGCCGCCATAGAGGTTCCGTTCCATTTAATTATTTACATGAATTCCTCCTTTTGCATTACAATCCGCAAACATATGCCGGCATAAGTTATCAAATGTTGCATCAGTTATCATATTTTCCATTTTGCTTTTTTTAATGCGATTTCCATAAGTGTATCCTGTTTTTCCATAAGTGGGCATTTTCACACAGAACAAAGAATGTGCTTTGCACATTCTTCGCGCGCCAGCGGTGTTGCAAAGCAACAATATTCCGCCCCCCGAGCTGCGCATTTTATTTTACTTCATAGGAATTTCCTATGAAGTAAAAAACACCTGAATGCATATCGCTACATTCAGGTGTCCATCACTTATTTATACTCTCATATTGCCGGTTAAGATATCTTTTTAACCACCTCATCCCGTATCCGGGTACATCTTTTACTCTTACCTCGACTTCTTTGCCAACTCCTTCAACTCTTCCACACTAAAGGTATACGAAGTATTGCAGAAATGACAGTTCATCTCGATTTCCTTGCCTTCATCAATCATCTCTTTTATTTCCTTCTTTCCGATGCTGATTAAGGCTTTCTCTACTCTTGCCCGATCACAATTGCAATAGAATCCGGTATCCATTTTATCGTTAATTATCGGGTCTAAGTCCTTACACAGAATCTCTACTAAATCTTCCGGTGTTTTTCCTTCAGATAACAAAGTTGTTACGCTGGTAATGTCCTTCAGATTCTCTTCCAGCTTCGCGATTACCTCTTCTCCTGCAAAAGGCATAAGCTGAATGATAAAACCACCGGCCTGCGCCACGGTATTATCCTTGTTCATCAAAACACCCAAACCGACAGAAGAAGGCACCTGCTCGGAATTTGCGAAATAAAAGGTCAAATCCTCAGCGATTTCGCTTGTCTGCAACACGGTCTGTCCCACATAGGGCTCTTTTAAGCCCATGTCCTTAATGACATCCATAAAACCGATTCCTACCGCACCGGCCACATCCAACTTACCTACTTTATTGGCAGGCAGGATTACATCAGGATTGCCAACATATCCTTTTACCCTTGCCTTGGAATCTGCCGTTACCGTAATTCCCTGAATGGGGCCGCTGGCATTGATACGAAGGGTAAGTAAATCCTTCTCCCCTTTTAGCATGCTGCCCATCATGGCCCCCGCAGTCATAAGTCTTCCTAAGGCTGCCGTTGCTACGGGACTGGTATTGTGGCGGTTTCTTGCTTCTTCCACCATATCCTTGGTATAGGCTGCAAACACACGAATCTGCGCATCTGCTGCCGTTGCTCTTACAATATAATCACTCATCGTTTTCCCTGCTCTCTCGCAATAATATAAATTCTTTCACTGGTATCCGTAGGCGCATCGTGGGTATCCGCATCGATGGCTTTTACGAATTCCATACCTGCTTTTTTAACAAAGGTAACCATCTCCTCCAAGGTATAACCTCTCTGGTAGTGAGTCTCCGTAAACTTACGGAACAACTCTCCCTCCTCTTTTACAAAGATGGTCAAATCGTACTCGTTGATGCATTCTTCCCCATGATAAAAATTATCCCAGATGAAACTGCAATCCTCCCGATTCTCCGCAATGGTGGTATCTCCGATTACCTGCTCGTATTTATAAACCGTATTAAAATCAAAAATAAATACACCGCCGGGATAGAGAAATTTATTCACCAGGCAAAAGGTTTCCACTACATCTTCCTCTTCCAGAAGGTAATTCACGGAGTCACATGCACTGATAACTGTGCCTATGGTACTGTATAAATCCAACTCCCGCATATCCTGACAGAGATAGAGAATCTCAAGGCCGGATGCTTCCTTTTTGTTCATGGCAATGTTAAGCATTTCCTGAGAATAATCCACACCAATCATATCATAGCCTTTTTGAGCCAGAAGCTCCGTTAAGGTTCCGGTACCGCAACCCAAATCCAACACGAGATTGCGCTCGGAATCCAGATTCTCTGCTTCCGATACAGCATCTCCTTCTTCAATGCGGGAACTACTTTTTTTATCCGCAACATCATCCGCTTTTTTCTTGGTCTCGGGTTTGGATATACCATATTCTTTTATCAACTTATGGATAAATTCCGCCCATTCTTCATACGGGGTTTCATCCATAAAAGTGTCATACACACTTGCAAAATCCGTATACGCTTCCACATTAATCACCCAATTTCATTGCAACAAAGAATCCTGCCGCAAAAGTAATAATACTGATTACAACGCTAAGCACCGTTATGGTTCCCAATTCCGCCACCAGAAGAATGGCAAAAGGCGATGCCACAATTAAACCGATAATACCCCAATATGCATACATGGGACATTTGTTGAAAATAAGTTCCACCAACTTGGCAATGCCGATAACGCCTACCACAATACCGATACCCATAGGCACCAATACGCCGCAAGTCTCCAACAATACCGGCACATCAAACTTCATCAGTGCCTTAATAAAAGCATTGATGGTTTCGATAATCGGGTTATAATAACCAAGAAGCAACAACATCATGGAACCGCTGACACCGGGAATAACCATGGTTGCCGATGCAATTACACCTACCAGAAAAAGCTTAATAACATTCCACAGGGTAAAAGTCAAATCCGCTGCCACACCTTCTTTTTCTCCCATGGCTGCCATTCCCACTACTACAACGAAGAATATTAACAACGGGAAGATATAGCCGAACTTAAATTTATTGCCTTTTACTTTCTTAAAAATAGCAGGAAGTCCACCTACAATCAAACCGATAAACAACGCATTGGTAGGAAGGGGAAAATGTTCAAAAGCAGGCTCAATCAAAAAGGAAAGTCCTACAAGTCCCAGTACAAGACCGATACCGATTGGTAGTAAAAATTTGATATTTTCCTTAAATTCTTTAAAAAAGTGGGTAATACAATGAATCAATTTATCATAGATACCCATGGCAACCATCATGGTGCCGCCACTGACACCGGGGATAATATTGGCTACGCCGATAACCACACCCTTTAACATACTTTTAATAAATTCCATATTGTTTCCTTTCCGGCTTTTTACGATTATAACCTATCTTGCGCATTGCACTTGTCTTATGCCTTCTTTCAAAGCAATTTTATTCTTACGCTTTCGCTAAATATTCTTTTAATACCTGTACGAGTGTTTCCATCTCATCCTGCGTTCCCACGGTAATACGAAGATATTCATTAATGCGGGGAGCCTTGAAATATCTCACATAAATGCCCTTAGTCTTTAACATTTCAAACAACTCTTCTGCCGGCACGGTTTCATGTTTTGCAAAGAGGAAGTTTGTTTTGCTGTCGGTCATGGTAAAACCAAGTTTACCCAACTCTTCCATGGTCCATGCTCTTGTTGCACAAATTTTATCTACACACTCTCTAAAATAAGCTTCATCACGAAGGGAAAGTGCCGCATACTCCAAAGTAGGACGATTAATGGTATAAGAATTAACAGAAAACTTCACATCATTCAAATACTTAATTAACTTCTTGCTACCCATTCCCACGCCCACACGCAAACCTGCCAAAGAGCGCGATTTGGAGAATGTATGCACCACCAAAAGATTATCATACTGATTAATCAGGGGAATACATGTTTCTGCGCCAAAATCCACATAAGCCTCATCCACAATTACCACACAATCCGAATTTTTGCGGATAATTTCCTCAACCCAATCCCGGCTCTCGGCAATACCGGTAGGCGCATTTGGATTGGTAATAATAACACCGCCGAATTCTCCGAAATAATCTTCCTGCACAATTTTAAAATTCTCATCCAGAGGCTTTCTGACATAAGGAATGTTATAAAGCTGTGCCCACACCTCATAAAAGGAGTATGTAATGTCCGGAAATGCCACAGGCTTCTCTGAATTAAAAAAGGTTAAAAATGCTGTTGCCAAAACATCATCGGAACCTACACCAACGAAAATCTGATCTTCCGGCAATTTATAGTAATCCGCCAACTCCCGCACCAGATTCTCAACGGTAGGACTCGGATACAGACGCAATTCTTCCGAACGCTTGGTGTATTCTTCCATAGCCTTTTTCACTCCGGGCGCAGGCGGATAAGGATTCTCATTTGTATTTAACTTAATAATGTTTGTCGCTTTCGGCTGTTCTCCCGGAACATAGGGTACTACCTTGCGAACTTTATTTTCCCAGCTCATATTCCTCCAACGCGGATTTTATATTTCCCGACTGCCCTTATCTTTCGGACATTCAAAACGGAATAAATCCACTCACTGCACTAGTATACTCAATTTTACAATTCATTACAAGCAAAGACGGTAAATAATCGGTAAAAAAACTCCCGAAGCAAAGGAAACAGGGCAAATTAGGGTAAAAGTAACCTGCCCGTTTATATTGTTTCGGGAGTCATTTGTTTCACTATTCTGTTTTATTCTTCCGTTGTGGCTTGTTTCTTAACCTTACGATCTGCCAAGGCCATGTCTTTTACCTTCTGCAACGCCTTGTTTACCGGCGGTATACAGAGAATGATGGTAGTCATAATGCCTTCCGCAAGCAGATACGAGCCGTTATAAACCGCGGAATAAACCGGTATGGACATATTGTAGTCTGCCGCTGCCGAACCAAAGAAAATCATTCCGGATAAAAAGGCAAATACAAAGCGGCCGCATACCGCTACCCAGTAACCAATCAAAAGCCCATGCTTTTTGTTGGCAAAAATACCGGATAATCCCAATGCCCCAAAGGCAAAGATATAGTCCACCATCATTTGCATCGGATGAATAATGTAAGGCTCCAGAATCAACTGGAGAAATCCGTATGCAATGGCGGTCATAAGGCCGGCTCTCGGACCGAACCAAAAGCCGATTAATACTACGAAGAGCATACTAAACAAAGTAACAGAACCACCCATAGGCAACTCGAATAATTTAATCATGGAAGTTACCACTGCAAGGGCCATAGCCATGGCTGAAAATGCCAGCTGCTTGGTGCTTAAGCGTGCACTTTTCTTACCGTTAAAATAACAGGCAATCAGAAGGATTGCCACCATAACGAGAATCAGCACCGCATAGCCCGCAGTTGTGGGCAGGTAGGATGTTACTCCGTCATACTCTTCTGCCGTAAAAAAGAATGACATAAAAAAACCTCCTTTGCATACGCAGGAGGTTACTCTCGAATCAAAACATACAAATCCGGATTCGAACGAATTTGTATATAAACTGCTTCCTTCCGCCGGTATTATCCGGTTCAAGTAATGAGGGTTAGAAGCCCGTGGCTTCCGTCTCAGCAAATCAGCACCCCTAGCGTATATCTGATATTTAGTTACTCCTACATATTAGTGGTTTCCCTATTTTTTGTCAATATATATTTCTTTTATTTCCTACAATTCTGCCTATGCTGTCATTCGGATTTATATTGCCGCTTAATCACAGGGGCACTGCTGCCCGTTTACATTCATGCGATAATTTTCACGATAAATCAAGTCTGATATTTTTACAAAAGTATATCCCTGCTCTTTTAGGTTAACAATCATTTCTTCCAAAGCATCCGCCGTATATTTGGCCCCGTTGTGACAAAGGATGATCGCTCCGTTGTTCAGATTTTTATGACAGGTTACTTTTTGGATAATGGAATCCGCACCGTAGTCTTTCCAGTCGAGGCTGTCGATTGACCATTGAATAGCGTAATATCCGCAATTTTCCACTCCGGTAATCACATCATTGTCATAATCACCGTAAGGCGGTCGAAACAGACACATCTCATAACCGGTAATGTCTTTTACCCGGTTATGTACCAGCATAATTTCTTCCTCAATTTCTGCCATAGATAACTGAGACATGTTCAAATGGTTCTCGCTGTGGTTTCCCAAATCGTGACCGGCCTCATAAATTAATTTTACATCTTCGGGATAGGCTTCCACCCATCCTCCTGTCATAAAAAATGTCACTTTTACATCTTGTCGTTCAAGAATATCCAGAATCTCTTTGGTGTCTTCATTTCCCCAAGCCGCATCAAAAGAAAGGGCTATGACTTTCTCTTCGGTTTCCACACAATAGATGGGTAGTTTCCGGTCGCCGCACATATTGGATGCTTCCAGTGCCGCCTCTTCATTTCTGCCCCACAGACAAAATACGCATACTACAAAAGCGGCACCGATTCCCATAATCAACGCCGCTTTTGTCTTGCTTATTTTTATGTTTTTAAGTTTCTCCGTTATCGCTTTCAAGAAATGCCTCGCATATTATTCTTACTGCAATATATGCGAAATCACATTCTAATATACAACAATTCCCGTGCTTTCATGATAGAGACAAACTTTTTCTTCGTCATTCCATGAGAAAGAAACCTGCGTTCCCTTTGTGTCCATATCGCCGGTGTATTTTGCACCGTAGACCGTATATTGTTCTCCGGGTGCCAGCATTACCTCCGGCAATGTTTTACCGGACATGGAATCTTCATCATCTCCCAAAGCATATTCGTTCAGATTCAAGGCCACATTTCCGGTATTCTGCAATACAACATAATCCTGAGAATCATTGATTCTGAAGGCGACCACTTCAAGGCTTTGCTGACTTACAATCTCTATCACGGGAACTATGGTAATATCGGCACCATATTGCGCATAGTCTTCCGATTCCAAACAAAGTGTCTTTCCTTCCACAAAAATACCGTTCACAGTATAGCCCTTAACAACAACTCCGGGCATTTCGGCACAGGATACTTCCAGTGGAATATTATCCATCCACACGCCTTCATAAGATTCACCTGCATCCATTCCGTTTATCAGTATACTGCCGCTATGCTCCATTAATACTTTAAGATTAAAAGTAGCCCCCGCATATAAATCGTAGCTTATCTCTGATATCACATACTGCGGTCGTAGCTCTACATAAGCTAAAATTTCATTCCACTCTTGCTCGGTTTGGGCCATGTCACCGCGTCCAACGCCCCATGCTTCCCAGATAGAGTCTTTTAGAATATCCGTTTCCTCAATCATGTAACGCAATTCAAGGTGACGAGTCACATTCAATGCATACATCTGATCCGACACATTCTGCCTCACAAAGATTTCATTCATAAGAAACATTACTTTCCCCACAAATAAGTCACGGAATTCTTCTCGCTCAGACAATTTACTAAATACTATTGTATGCTCATTGGTATGCTTAAAATCCCATAATGTTTTAGTCGATGCATCATTTCCATAAAATCCAAAAACCACCAATCCCATACTGTAATCTGTATCAAACAATAGGTATCGATATCTTCCGTCAAAAATTGTACCTTCCCTATACGCTTCTCCCTCCATGGGAATATAGCGATATACTTTTACATTATTTTGGGGCCAGTCCACATTTCCGGTATAATATTCCAAAGCAAAATAGTGTGCAAAATTATCTACATCAATGGTATTACATATTCTCTGCCAATCATCTTCATTATTCACATCCGCATCGAACAGCCACTCACAAAATGCATTGTAATCTTCTGCTGCAACCAATTCAGTTTTACTTTCTGCAAGAGATACATCCATGGTACCTAAGGTACCTTCTGCCACTGCCACTTCGCCTTCATAATCTCCGTAGCGTTCTTCAAAATAACGATCATCATAAGTGTTCTGAAGCCAATATACACCCATGTATTTACCGTTAATGTACACCGTTACACTTTCGGCCCCCAAAGTATCCTGATATCCGGACTGTCTTGCCAAATCTCCCATTAGCGCAGAACGAATATAGCCGTTATCGTTATCATTTCCCGAATTATGAAAAGACAGCCTCTGCCATTCGGTAATAGGTGCCTTACCCTCATAAGTACACAAATCCTCGAAGAAAGGATAAGAAAATTCATTCACCTCGTCGTAATCATATCTGGCATACAAACGGAAGGATTTCTGATTATGCTGTCTGGTTACATTACCGTATACTTTGATACCGCAATTCTGGTCGATAATCTGGGTTCCATCTCCCAAAAAGATTGCCGCATGTACCGGCACTTCAATATCCTCATAGTAATTTGCCGGAACTACTTCTGCCAAAAGATTGGTTTCCGGATGTGCCTCCATATACTCATAGAATTGATTACCTCTTACGAAGATACCTTCCTCATCACTGAACAATGCCGCCTCATCACCGGCAATGGACACCACATAATCCGTAGTAAAACGCTCCGCTCCCGCCGGATCTAAAATATAATCTCTGCGATAGACCTCCGAACGATTACCGCTATCATATATGCAACAAACCTGCACAGACAGCGTAGACGTATCTTCCAAGCATTCAACTGTTATAGGCCCTGTATATTCATAGGTCCCCTCTTCTCCCGGCTCGGGGGCCTGTCCGTTTAGCGTATAAAAAATATCACTTTTACCAAAAGTAAAAAAAGACAAATCAAAAGAGCCACTGTACATACCGCTCTCATGAGAAATGTACAGCGTCTCTTCGTTGACATGAATAAAATATAATCCCATTCCGCCCAAACTGATTACAATCAAAAGAAGTAACGCGGGCATTGCCTTTTTCAATCCGTTAACTTTCATTACCAATCCCCTTCTGCATACACAAAGGACTTTCTGTTAAGATACAATATCACCTTCATAAGTCAACAGCGAAAGATTGGATACTTTATCCATCTGCGCAATTTTATCGCTGACCTGTTTCGGATCTTTTGTACGCAATTCAATAATGATTCTGACTGCCTTCTTGGAAATGTTTCTGGATTTTACCTTGTAATAAGAACAACATTCTTTTAACACTGCTTCCACATCATCCTCAGCATCTTTACTCTGCGCATTAATCACCAAAACATAGGGGGCTTTTGCCGAAGGCATCTGCGCCAACACAAACACAACAATCGTAAGAATTACCGTTACGGCAAGATTCAGAACATACTGATTTGCGCCGCACATAATTCCGCTTGCCACAGCCCAGAACATGAAAAACAAATCCATGGGATCTTTTACCGCGGTTCTGTATCTGACAATGGACAACGCACCCACCATACCGAGGGACAATACCAAATTGGACTGAATGGTTAAAATGACTGCTGCCGTTACAATAGTCATTCCCACAATGGCAATGTTCATGTTCAAATTATACAGAGATTTCCTGACAAAAAAGCGATATACCACAAACAAATACAATGCCATAAGCACTGAAAATCCCAACGCAATCAGTACCTCTTTTATACCGAGGTTGCCAATTTGAAACTGCTCCATAATCGATGATTTAAACATATCCTGAAATGTCATTTTATCCTTCTACCTCTCTCCGTGTTTTTTCAGACAAATAATATTTTGAAAATGTAGACTGTTGCATCTTACCGAGATTAAGGGTCTGATGCACATACTTGGGAAGAAATTCCGTGAATTTAACTTCCAACAATTCTTTACCCACCGGCATAATCGGTTGTAAAAACAAATCCGGGTCAAGAAATCCGTTCACATCCGATGAAAAAGAGATTTCTTTGTCAAAAGTAATGCGGATATCATCAATCTCCGATACATATGCCTCTCTGATATAGTCTACAATCACTCTAGGCCGTAAATGTTTGGATTCGTAAGCCTGTAAAAAACGATTCAACAGCGGCTTATCTTCACCGAAGTTTATATCCTCCGGCCTATCCTCCATAATAGCATCCAAAATCTCTTTGTTTATTGGTGTTCTGTCCTTGGAAATCTTGCCGTTTACCTTAATTTTACGCTCCAATACAATTACATCCGAGCTGCAATTGTAAATGCGAATTCGATACTTCTCTCTGGGATCCACGCCGATTTCATTGTCAAAATAAGAAGCCCCTCTGTAATCATCAAAATACAGACTACGAATATGATACTCTCCGTTTTCGGCATATTCGTCAATTTCGCAGATTCCTTCGATTCTGTGACGCAACAGTTCCAATTCCGTAAAATTTACAATGTATTTATTTTCATATCTGAACTTTCGTTTTTTTAATTCCTTCATTTTTGTTCTTTTGGGTTAAAACATTCCATTCTTAGAATTTACAACTTTTTTAAGTATACAACGATTGCTCCGCATTTGCAACATTTCCAAAAATGAATCTATGGGATGTTGTTGCAACGGCTTTTATTTTTTTAGTTTATTTCCGCACACAGAGTTGACTTTTTCTTTAACGGGAAATATACTTAAAATATCACTTTAAGGAGGTAATGAAAATGGACGCGGACCCCTATCACGCAAACACTAATTTAACAATTTATAGAATGCTGATGGGCTAACTTCTTTTTTTGTGCCCACACGGCATGGAAAGAAGGTTAGAAATGGTACACTACTATTTTTCAGAAGGTCGGAGTCTTCGCACTCTGGACGCACCTACTGAGGGTTGCTGGATCTCCATGATCCGCCCTACCGAAAGTGAAATTCTTGACATTTCACAAAGATTCTCTATCGATGCAGATGACTTAAAATCTGCATTGGATACCGACGAACGTTCCCGACTTGCTTACGAGGACAATTATACGATGGTTTTGGTTAATATTCCCACCATTGAGGATGATACAGAGAAGGAATTGTATGACACCATTCCTTTGTCTATTTTTATTGCAAAAAAAATCATTATTACTGTATGTATAGAGGAGAGTCCCGTTCTCCGCACTTTTGTAGACGGAAGAGTCCGCGACTTCAATACATCAATGAAATCCCGTTTTATGATGCAGATTCTGTATCGCACGGCATCTCTTTATTTGCAGTATCTGCGTAACATTGAACGTCAAAGTGAAGTATTGGAAAACAACCTTCACAAATCCACTCAAAACAGTGCTTTGTTTGAACTGTTGAAGTTGGAAAAGAGTTTGGTATACTTTACCACATCCTTACGTTCCAACGAAGTGGTTATGGAAAAACTTTTCCGAAATGAACGTTTCAAAAAATATCCGGAAGACGAAGAACTTCTTGAAGATGTTATCATCGAAAACAAACAGGCGATTGAGATGGCCAACATCTACAGCGGCATCTTAAACGGTATGACCAACGCCTTTGCTTCCGTAATTTCCAACAACCTGAATATCGTCATGAAAACCCTGGCCATTGTTACCATTGTACTTTCTATTCCGACCATGATCTTCAGTGCTTACGGTATGAATGTAGCATCCGCCGGCATGCCTTTTGCCGATAGTCCTTTTGGCTTCATAATTATCGTTGTTGCTTCTCTTGTTTTAGGTCTGTTGGTAACAATCTTCTTTATGAAAAACAAACTGTTCAAATAAATTCCCGGGAGAAAATAGAAATCTATTTTCTCCCATTTTTTTATAATCGGAAGCTGAAACCAATCTTTTCTTCAACATATTTTTCAATCACGGATTTACCGGCAGTAATTCTTATAGGTTTATTTTTATACCGCTTTACCAGAATTTTAGGCAAGCGCAATTTTAAATTCCTACTTTTAGTCTTCATCAAATATCTGTCTTTGATTTTTACGGCCAAACCGTTTTTACGCAAAGTAACTTTAACACTTCCGATATATTTCTCTTTACCTTCATTGTCGTTTTCATAAACCTTGCACATCAACAGAAAAATATACCCTATAAAAAACAACGCAGCCAGACCAATCACACCCAGGGAAGCCGAAACAACCACTACGGTCACCTTGACATTCTCCGGTTTCTCAACTTCTTTTACTTCTTTTAATTCCGGTGTTTTTTCAGTTAAGAGATCTTCATTTTCTACGATTACGGTATCAACGGTAGTAGACGGAACTTCTGAAATAAGCTCCGATACCTCTTCCGGTTTGTTTTCTTCATCCACCGCGGTTTCATCGGTTACCGGTTCCGGTTCATTTAACGATTCCGTTTCTTCTGATACAGGTTCTTCCACAACCGGTTCTTCTTCGGAAGGAACAGGTTCAGAATTCTCAGATACCGGCCGCTTATCGTCATCATGATCCGATGGTGTTTTATCATTGACAGGCTTCTTATCATAAGCCAAATCTACTTCTTTGGAGGTTATATTCCCCACAGCATCCCTCACACATATAAATACCTTCTGCGGAGTATCAACCTCGCAATATGATTGATTCGTCCAAGTATTTCCTCTGTCAAAAGAATATGCTTCTTCTGCCAAGCCGGAACCATCATTTCCATTTCCTATATCTTTGGCTTCTACCGTCAAAGTGAGCTTACCCGAATACCAAGGTACAGGTGTTTTTACAATATCGGTAATTTCCGGAGATTGCTTGTCAATATTACTGATTTCAATGCTTCGAACCACTGTATTACCGGCCATATCTTTTACCGTAACATCATATACTCCGTTTTCAGATACGGTAAATGTATATTCCGTTCCGAATTCGTTATCATTCCAACTGACACAATTATCAGGCAAACCCATAGTATCTTCTGCGCTTATGGATAACACTATATCTCCGGAAGTATAATCTGTAACATCTGCGGAAATATCACTTACATTAGGAGGTTCTTTATCAATATTGTCAACACTTACTTCGGTGTTGTGCATATAATCAATACCATTCTCCGTATAAGCTATATACAAGGAGTAACTTCCATTTTCATCTACTGTAAGCATATTCCCGTCTTCCGAATCTGCCCACGCAATGTTTATATTCTCTAAATCCCCTTCTGTCTCTGCCCACATAGTCACGCTTTGTGCCGGCAAAAGCGTATCCTTATATACCAACACTTTTCCGATTACGCTTTCATCCGTCATTCCGCATCCGTATTGCTTTACCGGATGGGAATGGGAAGTATCCGTATTCACTCTGGAATAATTGGAGCAGCTTCCCTGATTTTTGCCGTAAGGACTGTTTACACAAGCATGGCCCGTACGACTCCACGTTTTGCCACAGGTACAACTTGCCGTAAAACGATATTTGTGATGTGTCCCGCCACATTTATCACAGGTATCCGTTTCAGTTATACTAGGCCCCGATGAGGACGAAGCACTCCTTGTTTCGTATCCCGTCACCTCGCAAGCCGCTACATGTTTATGTTTTAATTCATATACCTGCACAATTTCTTCTGCTTGTACCACAAAGGGAATTCCCCACAAGGCAAGCATCAAAATCACGCAACATGCCAAACTTAATTTTTTCTTCTTTACCATAAAATTTTTCAATAATTTAATCTCCTTTCATCAAAAAGGTGGCACCTTAAATTACATAATATTTTTCCATGGAAATTTGCGGTAATGCAGAATCATTACCTAAGACACGGAGTACCCGTAAAAGACCTTGAACACCTGCTGCAGACAGGCTTTTTATGAAGGTAGTCACGAATATAGCACATGTTTTTGTAAAAGAAAAGACCGATTTTAAAATTAATTTAAAATCGGCACTTTTAATAATTTTATCAAAAAGAAATGTTAAAAACACGCCCTAACCCTTTTATTTATTGGCTTTTTATGTGTCAAAAATTATAAGCGACGAAGTAATTCAAAGGTTGAGTAAATGTCTAATTTACCATATCCCAATTCCCGATTGGGCCAATTCAAACTTTCTTCTCTTCTTGCTCCGCGGATAAAATAATTTTTAATTTCTACTCCGTTTACCAAGGGACTGTTCGCCTCAATAACCGCCCATTGCATAAACTGCAGATAAGCACCGGTTGCCAAAGCAGCGGCAGCTCCCGTACCGCTTATTCTCCCCACCACAGAAGGTATATCCACGCCCGGAGCCGCAAAATCCGGCTTTATTCCGCCCTCTCTGGTAAACCCTCTGCCGGATTCCTGAAACAAACCACCCGTTTCACCGTTGTACGCTGCCACACAATTGGCATATCGCCCCGTTCCCGGCGCCGTTATTGTAATATAGGGAGAAGGCTCTAAGAAATATGTATCCCCACTCATAAACTGCCTGATTGGCAGCCACATATCACAGGTTGCAGCGGTGGATACCTCCTCCGCCCGTACCTCTATTGTCCATATTCCCGGTGTAGGATTCTCAAAATGCAAAACCACCAATTGTTGTCCTGAAATCTGCTCCACCAACAGGGTATCCGCAATAATTCTGGTGGAAGAATACACAAAATCATACACTCTGGTGGAATTTAACCGAAAGGAAATATCACGAATTTCCTCTCCGCCCGGAGACCTTACGGATATCCTGAAAAAATCGGGAACACTTCCCCAAATTTCCAAAACAAAACCGCTCGTACCCTCTCCTACTCTAATTTCGGCATTCCGAAACAAAGCACCTTCATTTTTGTTAAAAACTGCCCGGTAATGATGACCGGCATTTCCCTCATTTCCCGCAGGTAACACCACAGCAATATTTCGCAAGGTATTCAACCGACTGATGTACTTTTCCAATAATGAATTTCCACCATGATCACCATAGGAAGTTCCAAGCCCCATACAGATACACACCGGCCGTTTAAAAGTTTCGGCAAAGCCTTTTATATACTTTAACGCAGTTAATATATCCGTTTCCTGATAGCAGGGTGTTCCTTCCGGCACCATATAATATTCCCGTAAGTAGGGCTTTGCCTGCTTCAATTTTACCACGACTATATCCGCATCCGGCGCAGCCCCAAGAAAAGTATTTCCTTCATCAATATTGCTCCCCGCTGCAATACTTGCCAAAGCAGTTCCATGAAGTCCCGTAATGTCTCTGACAGGCACAATATCCATAGGATTATCGCTGTTTAATGCTTCGTTTATCACTCCTCTTCTATATTCACTGCCGTATAAAAATCCCTCCGGCGGAGTCCCATCCTGATTCTCCTGATCCCAAATTGCCAATATGCGACTGCTGCCGTCCGGTCTACGAAATGCCGGATTGGTATAGTTTATTCCTGTATCAATACAAGCAAAAATACAACCGGCTCCCGTCAATGCCAGAGGTGGACGCTGTACCCGAAGAATTCCGGTTTCTTCCAATGCCGATGTATTAAAACTCCTATCCTCACTTATATCTCCACTCTGCATAATTCCGTAACATACCGGAAGGTACAGATAACGATATTCCGATAGGGATAACTTTGGCAACTCTTCCCTATTGGCATAAAAAATCCGCAGGTTGTCTTCTATCTGATAGAAACAGAAGTCCCCTGCGGTATTATTTAAACTTTCTTCCTCTAAATCAAAATCCACGATTAAATCCGCATAATCATCGGAAACAATTCTTGTTCTGCAATCCATCCCCGGACTCCGTAAAACCCATTTCCTAAAATATATGCGTTACATTTTCATGACATGCGTTTATTGTGATGATTTTGTACTCTTGCTGTTTTGACGAATTTCAATACGGGGACCGCCTTTACCCTCAATGTAATCTCTGGTAATGGTTACGGTACCGATATTTTCATCCTTTGGAATTTCATACATGATATCCAGCATAAACTCTTCAATAATCGCTCTCAACGCTCTTGCACCGGTATCTCTTTCAATAGCCTTTTCTGCAATGGCTTCCATTGCATCATCATCAAAAAGAAGCTGAACCTCATCCAATTCCAGAAGCTTCTGATACTGCTTTAAAATAGCATTTTTCGGCTCTTTTAAAATATTCACCAGCATGTCTTTGCCAAGGCCGTCCATGGTACAGATAATGGGCAGACGCCCTACGAATTCCGGGATCATACCGAATTTCTTAATATCCTCCACAGTTACCTTTTTTAAGATGTTTTTCTCTTTGTCGTAGCGGTCTTTTAAATCTGCATTAAAACCGATTCCGGTCTGTTTTGACAATCTCTGCTTGATGATTTCGTCCAAATCGGGAAATGCTCCGCCACAGATAAACAGAATGTTTCTGGTATTGATAGTAGTAAGGGGAACCATGGCATTCTTGCTGTTGGCTCCAACCGGCACTTCCACTTCCGCACCTTCCAATAATTTTAACATTCCCTGCTGTACAGACTCACCGCTGACATCTCTGGAATTGGTGTTTTTCTTCTTGGCAATTTTATCGATTTCATCGATAAAAACAATACCCTGCTCCGCTCTCTCTGTATCGTTTCCTGCTGCCGCAAGAAGCTTGCTTAACACACTTTCAATATCATCACCAATATAACCGGCTTCCGTTAAAGATGTAGCATCCGCAATGGCCAAAGGCACATCGAGAAGTTTCGCCAGTGTTTTTACCAAATAGGTCTTACCGCACCCGGTGGGACCAATCATTAAAATATTGGATTTCTCGATTTCAATTTCGTCCATGGTGTTTGTGGCAACTCTTTTATAATGGTTATATACCGCTACGGAAATAATCTTCTTGGCCTGCTCCTGACCTACCACATAATCATCCAATTTCGCCTTGATTTTATGGGGAACCGGAACTTTTTTAATATCGATCACCGGTGCTTCTTTCTTCTCCTCGGCAGTTTTTTTCTTTTTTAATTTCTGTTTGTTGGGAATTCCTCCCTGCCCCTGTAAATCTGTCAAATTCACAAAACTGATGCCGGGAAACTGCTCCGAAAATTTATTAAATTCTTCCGGACTCATACTCATACCCATTCCCATGCCGGGATAGTTTAACATACCCTGATAATCGTACTGACTGACGGTATCCATGGTTTTATGCATACAATCGTTACATACACAGATATTGTTGGGAAGCTTAAACATTTTACCGGCAACATGCTCCGGTCGACGACACATAAAACAAACATCCTCGTATTCGTCATCCTTTTTGTCGCTGTCCTCTTTGTCTGTATGGATTTCTTCTCTCAAATCTACAACTTCATCGCTTTTCTCGTCGGTGAAATTTTCTTTTTCCATATCCTCATGATCCAATTCTTCAAATTCTTTACTCATAAGTCTCCTCTGTCTGTCCTCTTCTATGAATCTTTTTTCTCTAAGGTAATCTGACATTCGTATTCTACATATTCGCCGTCTTCTAAGCGCTCATAAGTAACGGTTACTGTGGTTCCCGCTGCATAAGCCGCCAAATATTCCTGTAGCTCTTCCATTGTTGCAAGGGAATTGCCTTCAAATTTGGTAATAACATCGCCCCGTTTTAAACCTGCTTTTTCTGCGGGTCCGTCTTCTACAACAGATGCAACATAAATGCCCAAGGGCGGTCTTACAGCCTGCTGAGATGCCATACTGCTTGTAAGAGTCGCTCCGCTGATTCCAAGATAAGACTGCTCTTCATCCGGTAACGCTACCAGCTCTTCCTTGTTCATAATCTGCGAAATAATAGGTTCTGCCGTCGTAATGGGAATGGCATAGCCCATACCTTCCACATAGGTACCACCCATCTTATTGGAATTAATACCGATTAATTCTCCCTTGGTATTTAAAAGGGCACCTCCGGAGTTACCCTGATTAATTGCCGCATCCGTCTGAATAAAAATTCCCGTTTCTCCGTTTTCCAGAACCATTTCACGGTTTAAGGCACTGATGACACCAACGGTTACGGACTGACCGTATCCCAATGAATTACCAATGGCAATGGCAGCCTCTCCAACTACCAATTCATCTGAATTGCCCAACTGAATAATTTTAATTTGATCCTTGGTTTCTTCGGTTAATTCTTCCAAACTTACAGACATAACCGCCAAATCCATAGGAATATCCTGACCTTTTACGGTAGCAAGCCCTTCTGTACCGTCACAAAACTGCACTTTGATTTCTTTGCCGCCTTCAACAACATGATAATTGGTTGCAATCAGCAACTCATTTTCATTTTGCCCAACAATAATACCGGAACCGGCAGACTTTACTTCCTGCTTCATTCCGTGGTAAGACACATCCGAGGTTAAGTTAATACTCACAATAGAAGGCATGGTCTGTTTTACAACTTCCGGAACATCCAAAATTTCCCCGGATACACCCTCATCAGCAATTGCCAAAGCATTAGCCTCACTCACTAACACGCCGCACTCCGCAAACTGCAGGGTAAGTGTAGGCTCTTCAACTTCCGGCGCTTCTTTTAAACCTGCCGAAATTAACATTTCATCAACAGGCAATACATCATAAACAATTTTCACTCCCAAAAAGCCGATTCCCGCAAAAATACCAAAAGCAATACCTAAGCCTACGCTTGTAAAAAATTTGCGTGCAAAACCGCCTTTTTTCTTTTCTCTCACATTTTCTTCGCTCATAAAAATCCTCCCTTTTACAGTAGTCTCCCGAACACATCCCTGAATACCACTATAAAATCAGCCTGTGACAAATATGTGATGATAATATACACATTCTGTTAAGTGCCGCCGGGCTTTACTCTACAGTAACAGATTTTGCCAGATTTCTGGGCTTATCCACATCACAACCTTTTCCCACAGCCACATAATATCCGAACAATTGTAACGGTATAATCGCCAATGTATTGGCAAAATATGGATTGGTTTTGGGAATATATATGACATAATCCGCTTCCTTCTCCATGTCATAATTGCCTTCGTTGGTAACCGCCAGTACAAAGGCACCTCTTGCTTTTACCTCCACCATATTGCTTATGGTCTTTTTATATAAATGCTCCTGAGTCGCCACACAGGCCACAAGCGTTCCTTCTTCAATTAAGGATATGGTTCCGTGCTTCAATTCCCCGGCCGCATAAGCTTCCGAATGTATATAAGAAATCTCTTTCAGCTTTAATGAGCCCTCCAAAGAGATTGCATAATCAATGCCACGCCCAATAAAAAATATACTTTTTGCTCCAATATAACGATTGGCAAATTTCTGTATTTTACTTCGATTGGATAAAAGAAACTCCACCTGTTGCGGAAGCAGTTTCAAATCTTCCAGCATACCGGAAAACACTTCCGAATCAATGGTTCCCTTGGCCTTTCCAAGCTTCATTGCAAACAGATAAAGTGCCATTAACTGCGCACTGTATGCCTTGGTTGTTGCCACGGCAATTTCCGGTCCGGCCCAGGTATACATGATATAGTCTGCATCGCGGGCAATGCTGCTGCCTACCACATTCACAATGCCCGTAACTTTTATGCCTTTGGCTCGCATATCTGCCATTGCCGCCAGACTGTCCGCTGTTTCTCCGGACTGACTGATTACAATTACCAAAGATTTATCGTCAATAATTGGATTTCGATAGCGAAATTCCGATGCCAAATCTACTTCCACGGATACTCTTGCAATATTTTCTATTACATATTTTCCGGTCACGCCGGCGTGATAAGAAGAACCGCATGCAACAATATAAATTTTATTGATTGACCTAAAATCCGATTCTGACATTTTTAACTCATCAATTCGAATGTCGCCGTGAGAAATACACTTTCGCAAGGTTTCTTCCAAAACCTTAGGCTGTTCGTACATTTCCTTTAACATGTAGTGCTCATAGCCGCCTTTTTCAGCAGCTTGTGCATCCCATTCAATGGTAACGGGTTCCTTATGAAGTACTTCTTCATCTGCTGAATAAAAGGTAAGCTTGTTCTTCTGCAAGCAGGCAACTTCCTGATTCTCCATAAAATAAACGGTTCTTGTGTATTTTAAAATCGCAGGTACATCCGATGCAATAAAACAACCTTCACTATTTTGGCCTACAATTAAGGGACTTGCTTTACGAACCGCAAAAATACGATCCGGATGCTCAGCAAAAACAACACCCAGAGCATAGGAGCCTTCCACTCTGTGCATTACTTTGGTAATGGCCTCTAATGGATTTCCTTTATAGTAATAGTCCAGTAAATGCGCAAGCACTTCCGTATCCGTATCCGATACGAATTTGTAGCCTTTGCTTTCCATTTTATTTCGCAATTTAATATAATTTTCTATAATGCCGTTATGAACTACCGCAATGGTTTCCTTCGCATTGTAATGTGGATGTGAATTAACATCTGTAGGAGCTCCGTGGGTTGCCCATCTTGTATGCCCGATTCCCAAATTCCCCGGGAGCATTTCACCGTTATGAGTAAGTTCCACCAGTATTTTTAGTCGTCCTACACTTTTTTTAATACGAATCTGCTCACCGTCATAAACTGCGATGCCGGCAGAATCATATCCTCTGTACTCCAATTTGGCCAGTCCGTCCAATATAATGGGAGCCGCCTGTCCTTCTCCTATATAACCCACAATTCCACACATATAAAAGTCCTCCTATTTACGCTCGTCCGCAGACATTCCATACCCTCTGTAAGGGTCAATATTCTGTGTCGCCGTCCGAATACTCTGACGCATCCAGAATTCTTTGTTCAGTGTACATCTCAACACTATATTCTGAGGAAGTCTTTTATAATTTATTCCTAATTTGTATCCTATATACTTATAAGCGCTGGAAATAATTAATTTAGGTATATATCGTTTCTTTTTCTGTTCTTTTAGATATTCAATGGTAAGTTTTACCAGTTTTTTACCTTCTCCGGTAGAAGATATATTTTCAAAAATTTCCGGATGCATCGCCTGAGATACTCCCAAATCAAAATTGCGATGAAACTGCATGCTGTTTTTATAATTATGGGAATGATAAACTTTTGCATCCGCCGCATAAGCAATACGATAACCCGCATTAATGGCTCTTGCCGCAATAAACATATCCTCATTAAAAATCGCGCAGTCGTCAAAACCGCCCAGTTCGTCATATATACTTCTGGTATATGCCGCACATACATTTGAGAAGAAATATGTTTTAATCTGTAAGCGTTCCAAATCCTCTTTGCTCTTAACGCAACTTTCCTCCGGATAATTAAATCCTCTTGTAAAAGTTTCGATTACTCCACAGTCTTCATTAGGCAATTGTCTTGCATAGGAAAACTCTGCTTTTTTCTCTAAAATAGGTTTCAAAAGCTCTGCCACCAGATTCTCATCTGCCGGCACCGCATCATCGGTCATACAAATAAAATAATCCGCTTTTGACCGCTTTACCGCTCTCCTCCTGGTATCGCCATGATCAAATTCCATTTTTGACAAATGATGAACCACTATATTTTCCTGGGTTTTTAATATTTTTTCACCATACAAAAATGTATTCCAGTACTTTTCTTCCGTATTCATGATGATAATCTGATTTACGGGATAAGACTGGTTTTCCAGTAAATCAATTACCTTCATCAACCGTTTTTGCGGTTTATAAGTTAGTATAATAATATCTACACTTGGCTTTTGCATATGGCCTCCTAAGCCTTTTTACAATTTAAAACAAGGGACCCATTTGATTTCGGGTCCCTTCATTGTTTATTTTAATCTAATTCTTCATCCTTAGACATGGTACCTACATATGGTGAGGTATCTGCTTCGATAATGCCACTGTATTCCAATACTTCCGGGGAAGGAGTATATTCTACACCGGGATATAAATATTCGTGAAGTAATTCAACATTTGTGGTTAAATCCATGGGAATGACACAGCTACCCTTACTTCCGATTTTACCGGTGGTAATATTGGTATCGAAGGGGAAACCGCAGCTTCCTACGATTTCATAGCTTGAAACATTTGCAATCAAGCCAAGGATTTCATCTACTTCCATAGAAGTAGCAATCAAGGGGAATACTTCCTCTGCAATTTTATTTAACTGATCGGGAGTTGCATTCTTTGCTTTGTTCAATACAGCCTGAAGCACATTTCTCTGTCTCTCTGTACGTCCAAAGTCGTTACCAACCGCTCTGATTCGGCAATAAGCCACTGCCTGATAACCGCTGAGGGTCTGTAAACCGGGCTCTGTAACGGGAACATAGTCTGTTGTTAATTTATTGGGTTCCGCCTCGGTAGCATACATGGATGCCTGATAGTTATTTAAATGCTTAATTTCATTTTCTTTTACATCAATTTCAACACCGCCAACAGCATCAATAACCTTCATTAAACCGCTAAAACCAACCGTAACAAAATCGGTTATGTAAAGGTCAAGGTTCAAGTTAAGCATGGAAATCGCCTGCTCGGGACCACCCTTTGCATATGCCGCATTACATTTGTTGTATACATCATTACCTAAATTCAAGTAGGTATCACGATATACAGAAACCAGTTTCGCTTCTCCGGTTTCATTGTTAAGGGATAAAATCATAATTGTATCGGAACGAGTACCTGCTGTAAGATTAGATCCACGGGCATCTACACCAAACAATGCAATATTGGTATATTTCTGTAAATCTTCGTTCTCATTAAACTGGTTACCTATACCTGTATTTACCTCAGGATCGTCAATTTCAATCTTGGTCATACCTTTTTCTTTGTCAGTAGCTTTGAAAACCATAGCCAAAGCAGCTACCGCAACCACCAAAATGATTACTTCGCAAAGTAAAAGGACTATCTTACCCTTTTTTACCTTTCTTTTCTTTCCGCCTTTTTTACCACTCTGTTGTGCACTCATAATATCCTCCATTAGTACGCATTTTTATTAATAAATCCTTTAAATATGGTCATAAATAAAATTTTAATATCAAAACCGAAGGTCCAGTTTTCAATATAGTAAATATCACAATCTATTCTTTTACGGATGGAAGTATCTCCTCGATAGCCGTTAACCTGCGCCCATCCTGTAAGTCCGGGACGAACCTGGTGTTTAATCATATAGCGGGGAATCTCTTCCTTAAATTTATCCACAAATACCGGTCGTTCCGGTCTGGGACCCACAAGACTCATATCGCCTTTTAATATATTATAAAACTGAGGAATCTCATCTAAGCTTGTCTTGCGCAAAAATTTACCAAACTTGGTTACGCGGGGGTCATTTTTAACCGTCCACGCCTTGCTTTCTTCCTGCGGTTTCTGTACCGCCATGGTACGAAACTTATACATTTGAAAGGTTTTATTATGAAGTCCGACTCTCTCCTGCTTAAAAATAACAGGACCCTCATCGGAACATTTAATTACAATAGCCGCAATCAGCATAACAGGTGAAAAAATTACCAATGCCACCAGCGAACCGATAATGTCAACAACTCTTTTAACAACCCAATTTAATGTATTGGTCAAAGGAACTCTTCTGATATTTATAACCGGAAGTCCTGACAAATCTTCTGTATAAGGTCTGCTGGGAATAACGCTGTTGTAATCAGGGATAAACTTAGTATGTACACCTGACTTCTCACACAAACCTACAATTTCTTCCAGTCTGTCATAATCTTCCAATGAAAGAGTAACCGCAATTTCATCAAGTTTATTTTCCGGCAATACATAATACAAGTTATCAATACGGCCTAATACTTTAACGCCTCTGTACAGAGTACCTGCGGGAATATGATCGTCTAAAATACCACGAACCACATAACCCCACTGAGGATTGGCAATAATACGGTCGATATATTCTTCTGCCGCTCTGGAATAACCTACTAAAACAATGTACTTTACATTGTAGCCTTTTTTACGAATCTGGCGTAAAAATACACGAATGGTATTTCGAACCAATATGGTTAATCCAACATTGATCACAAAGAAAATAAAAATTACCGAACGGGAAAAATCCGGCTCGTTGATAATGTACAGAGCAACGAAGAAAATAAGTAATCCTATTAAATTTGCTTTTATAACATCAAAAAATTCCCGCTTTGCACTGGAATAACGCTTTGACTTATACAAATTCAAAGCGGTATACATTGCCAAATATCCGGGTACTAATGCAATAAGTGCAACGAAGTAAGCTTCCGGTGCTAAAACACCTTCACCGGGTTTCTGGAACACCACAATACGAAGCCACCATGCTGCAATATATGATACAATCGTAACCAATGCATCCAAAAGAACATGGATACGATTCAAATATCTCTGATTATCCTTGATCATAATCATCACCTATATTTCTACACACCGCTCTAATATTACAATATTGTTACAAAAATTTCAAGTTTATTGCAATATTTTCCTAAGAACATTCACCCAAAGCTGCCATTCCAGCTTACATGCATCCGCAAAATGTCCTTTTACAATACCGATTTTCTTTTGCTTCATCTCCGGAGTACTGCATAATTTCAGCCCTTCCAACACAGCCTTATGATAGGTTTTCCCATATCCTTTTATTGCAAAAAATAGCTGTTTTATCAAAAATCCGGCTGTCAAAGGAACAAAATGCAAGATTACTTGCAGAACGGTCTGATTTTTATAAATTAAAATAACACTGTTTCTTGCAGCAAGACGAATTTTGAATTCATTATACCTGGAACCGGATGTAGCACTGCCCGCATGATAAACAACAGCTTCCGGCTCATATAAATTATAATATCCGAAAAGTCCCGCACGATACCCAATGTCTATATCTTCCAAATATGCAAAATGCGTTTCATCGAAATACCCTATTTTATCAAAAACTTCCGCGCGATAGATTGCCGCTCCGCCGCAAGACGCAAAGATTCTTCCTTTTTTATTATATTTGGAGTTGTTTTTTCCTTTGCCTCTGGCGTAAGCCCAGCCCAACACCGTATAAAAGTCTCCGGCATCATCAATTATTTCAGGCTCTTTTAGTGAAAGCATCTTTGCCTGAACCGAAAAACAATTCTTGTCGCCTTCAACTGCGGCAACAAGCTTCTCAATAAAATGTTCCTCGGCAACAGTATCGTTATTTAAAAGAACAATATATTCCGCGCCGTTTTCTTTGGCATAACGAATTCCATCGTTTACGGCAACGGCAAATCCACCGTTCTCTATTCTTTTGACACATTTCACCCAAGAAAAGTTGCATTCAATTTCTTTTATGCTGTCATCAGAAGAACAATCGTCCACCACAACAACCTCAAAATCCTGTACCGACTGCTTTTTTAAAGAATTCAGACAGTCTGAAAGAAACTTTATTCCATTGTAATTTGGGATTACAACCGCTGTTTTACTCACACCGTCTTCCTTTCCTTGTTGAATCTCGTTGGATTTCATTGACTTTCATTAACTCGCGCAGTCATACATGTTTTTGCCGTAAAAACAACGCATCATGCCTTAAACTGAGGGTCATACACTATTTTGTATCCCTGTAATGCCGCCTGCTCGCAAAACGCAATGCTTATCTGCACATAATCGCAATGCTTTTCTTTTATTTTGGCAGCAACTTCTTTATCCCATAATTCCTGCAATTCAGGACGAACTTTCATATTGCGTACATCACCGGCTCCCACCTGTTGCATAAGAGATGCCCTGTGCATATAACCGCTGAAACCTTTGGGAAGACCGGCATACATAACGGTACCGTCTTTTTTCATTGCGCCGCCGATTATTTTACCGTGTTTACATACAGGTCCGGCAATAATGCCCACATCCTCACGGTTGGCGAAAAGATCCGGCTCGTATACCGTCCTGTAAAAGCCCAGATGTTGCATGTGCTCTACCGAGCCCTTCCAGCCTCTGTTTAAGATAAAATCTTCTACCGCATATCTGCCGTTCTCATATGCATATTGCTTAGAATCCGTATTTACCGCGGTAGATTCATCATGACATCGCCAATGGTACAGGATACGGGGAATGTGTATCGCTTCTGCATCATTTTTTAATTCGGCTATGCAACGAAGAATAATATCAAAATCCTGGGCACCGTCAAACTCCGAACGGAATTTTAATTTCTTCATTACATCCGCCCGCATTACACAAAAATGGCAAATATAATTATTTGTCATAATTAAATCAAGATTTAACTTTTTCTTTCGATGCGGTTCATAAAAGGTTTTCAGCTCCGCATCCGTCTTGTCCTCATCGGAATAAAGCAATATGGGATGATTGTTTACAATTGCTTTTGCCATAAAAAATAAAGCATCCGGCGTCAGCACATCATCGTGATCCAGAAGACCGATATAGTCTCCTGTGGCAGCTTCCAACGCCGCATTGGTATTCTCGGAAATTCCTTTGTTATCGGCAAGCGTCAGATAAACGATACTGCTTTCTTCGGAAAGCTTTTCTCTGTACTCCTCCACAATTGCCTCTAAGTCATTATTTCCGCTGGCATCCGCAATCACCAGCTCCCAATGGGGATAATACTGCTCAGTTACTGAATCCAACAATTCCCGAAAGAAAACAGGATTCGTACGATAGGCCGGAACCAAAATGCTTATTTTAACAGGATTACTAAAAGTATAATCCTTAATATTCTTTATTTCTTCCTCTGTCAAAGGAGAAAAATTAAATTCTTCATATTTTGGTGCACTGATTCTCTCCATAACGGCAGAAACGGTTCTTTTCAAACCGTTTCTCCGTAAGTATCTTCTTGTTTTTGCAATGGAATCCATTTTCTTTCCCATCGGTACACCTCTATATCAGGCTGTCTCTTAGTCAAGCTTAGCCTTTAACGCATCTGTCAATGCTGTAACCTTAACGCTTGCATCCTCCAGACTGTTACCTTTCACGCCCATGTAGAATTTAATCTTAGGCTCTGTTCCTGAAGGTCTTGCACAGCACCATGAATCATCGGATAAATCAAAGTAAAGAACATTGGAAGTAGGTAAACCTGTTTCGCCCTCTTCACCGGTTTCGGGATTTACAGTCTTACCGCTCTTGTAATCGCGCATTTCTTTTACCTTCCAAGCACCGAATTCCTTGGGAGGATTTGCACGGAGTTTCTCCATAATGGCAGCAATCTGCTCAGCACCGTCCTTACCCTTCATGGTAATGGTATATAAATCTTCTTTGAAATAGCCGTACTTCTCGTACATTTCAACCATCATATCCCAAACGGTCTTGTTATTCTTCTTGCACCATGCAGCCACTTCGCAGAGACACATAACCGCTACAATGGCATCCTTATCTCTCGCATGGGTCCCCGCAAGACATCCGTAGCTTTCTTCCAAACCGAATACATAATTATATGTATTGTTCTGTTCAAACCACTTAATCTGCTCACCGATATACTTAAATCCGGTTAATACTTCAATCATTTTTACATCGTAAGCCTTGGTAATTACATCTGCCATATTGGTGGTTACGATGGTTTTAACCAATGCAGGATTTTCAGGCATAATGCCCATAGCCTTACGCTGGCTTAAAATATATTCCGCAATCAACATACCTGACATGTTACCGGTAAAAGGAACATACTCGCCGCTCTTGGTATCGTATGCATAAATACCTAATCTGTCAGCGTCAGGGTCTGTTGCAAGCACAATGTCAGCCTGAACTTCTTTTGCAAGTTTTAATGCAAGAGTGAAAGCCTTGGGATCTTCCGGATTGGGATAATCCAATGTGGTAAACTTAGGATCCGGCATTTCCTGCTCAGGTACAACATATACATTCTTAAAACCGATTTCTTTTAAAATACGGCGTGCAGGCACATTACCTGTACCGTTAAAAGGTGTATATACTATCTTGATATCATCCGCAACTTCTTTGATTACTTCGGGATGAATAATCTGCTTCTTTAATTCTGCGATGAATGCGTCATCTACTTCTGCACCGATGGTAATATAGAGACCTGCATCAATAGCAGCCTGCTTATCCATGGTTTTTACGGTATGATAATCTGTTACCGCTTTTACGCAGTTGATAATGTCCACATCTCTGGGAGAAGTAACCTGTGCGCCGTCTTCCCAGTATACCTTATATCCGTTGTACTCGGGAGGATTGTGACTTGCGGTAATAACAATACCTGCGGTACATCCTAAGTAGCGCACGGAGAAAGAAAGTTCGGGAGTAGGTCTTAACGCATCAAACACATATGCCTTAATACCGTTGGCTGCCATACAAAGCGCAGCTTCATCCGCAAATTCGGGAGACATAAATCTGGAATCGTATGCAATGGAGATTCCCTTATCCTGTGTTCCCATCTGTAAAATATAATTAGCAAGACCCTGAGTTGCCTTACGCACGGTGTAAAGGTTCATTCTGTTGGTACCTGCACCGATAACGCCTCTTAAACCGCCGGTACCGAATTCCAATTCACGATAAAAACGGTCTTCGATTTCTTTTTCGTCCCCTGCGATTGCTTTTAATTCTTCCTTGGTCTTAGCATCGAAATAATCATCTTCAAGCCAGAACTGATACTGCTCTTTGTAGTTCATAAGTTGCCTCCTAATCTGAATTCGGGCATTGTTAGCCCCGTAAAATAATCATTTCCCCAATTTCCCACAGAATTTTAATCGTTTATGAGAGTTACCCAATGCATACCATCCGGTTACTCGCCAACAAAAATTTTACACTAAGTCAGCAGAATATTCAAGAGAGATTAAATCTGCAAACTTCCCATTTTTTACCGGATTATACCTATTTTTTCGGCACATTCAACGAATAATCGCTTCTGTCCAAGGTAAAATTCGGATTGTAGTAAGGATCTCCCTTATCAAGAAGCTCCTTCCATCTTTCTCTGAACAACCCACATTCTTCCTCGTAACGCTTCGCTTTCTCCGGCACGGTATCCAAACCTCTGGATGCGGATTCGTAGTGATAAGCTTCCGCAAAAGGCGTAAACACATTTAACAGGCCTTTTTCTCGCAAGCGAAGGCAGAAGTCCACATCATTTAATGCCACCGCAAACTTTTCATCCAAGCCGCCTACCGCATCATAATCGGCCTTTTTTACCATAAGCGCCGCACCGGTTACGGCAGACACATTCTGTGCATAGCACAGACGACCCATGTAACCGATATGTGTATTTTCATCCTTATAATGAATGTGTCCCGCGGTTCTGTGGGCACCGAGTCCGATGATAATACCGGCATGCTGAATGGTATCATCCGGGAATAAAAGCTTGGCACCTACCGCACCCACATCATTACGCTGGGCATACATTAACAACTCTTTTATAAAATCCTTATTGATGAATTCCACATCATTGTTTAATAACAGTAAAAATTCGCCCTTGGCTTCTTTTGCCGCAATATTGTTCAGGCGCGCATAATTGAACTCACCCTCGTATTTCAGAATGCGAACCTTGGGATCCTTTTCGATTTCTTCGTAATACTTGAAAGTTTCCTCATCCTTGCTGTTGTTCTCTATTACAATAATTTCATAATTCTCATATGAATTCTTTCTGCGGATTGCCTCCACGCATTTGCGCAATTCCTCCACATGATCGCAGTTGGGAATCAATATGGAAACCATACCTTCTGTTGTCAATTCATACTGCAAGCGGAAAATCGTCTCAAAAGCTCTGGTACTGGTAATTGCCGTATTATAAATATTGTAATGATGCAAATGATCGGAAACCGCTCTTTTCGCCGAATCGATACAATAAGTTTTGGCATTGATATTGCTTGCCACACTGCCGGCATGCGCACGCCAATAATATAAAATGCGAGGCACATGTACCACTTTCTTGGCAATGCTTGTAAGCCTTAAAATCATGTCGTGATCCTGACTTCCGTCACATTCCTTACGGAACAACTCCGTTTCCTGTAAAAGTGTCTTTTTAAACACACTGAAATGGCAAATATAATTATTGGCTCTCAGAGTATCGATTGCGTAATCCGGCTTAAAATGCAAGGTAATCATATTGTTGATGCTGTTACCCGTAAAAGTAGCCTCATCACAATAAACATAATCCGCTCCCTGTTCTTCAATCACCCGCGCATATTCAAAAAGCACGGAAGGATGAAGAATATCATCATGATCGAATAAGCCGATGTAATCGCCGGTAGCCAACTTATAACACTGGTTGGTATTACCTGAAATCCCCTCGTTTTTCTCCAATTTATGATACACAATGCGACTGTCTTTTGCTACATAATCCCGGCAGATTTCGCCCACATAGGCATGCTCTGCATCGGAACCGTCCGCAAGACACAGCTCCCAACTTTTATAAGTCTGGGTAATAACGGAATCAATCATTTCCCGCAGGAAATTCTCCGGCGTATTGTACAAAGGCACCAAAATAGAGATTTTATGTTCTTCCTTAAATGCCCAGGATTCCTGTTCTTTACGCTCGGTTTCATTCGGTAAAGACTGGGTTCCAAAGTATTTATGAGATCGCTTTTCCAAGCGCTTATTACGAATTTTACGGGCAATCTTCTTGGGTGACTTATAGTAACTCAACCGTATAAAACCTACGCGGATTAAGCGCAACGGTTTGGAAAGTTTCCAAGGAAGGCTTCCTTTGATTTGAGCCAGTTTCTGCTCGACTTCTCCTTTTTGCGCCTCCAATGTGGTAATCTTGGATGCCAGTTCAATATTCTCTTCTTTTAATTTGCGAAGCTCATCTTTATAAAATTCCAGCTCCTGCAACTGTTTTTCATTTTCCATGGTTTTCTCCACTTTATGTTTTACTCTATGGTGAGCACCCGTCCGGTATCCTGATATATCTTCTGACGGGAGCAGGAATCTGCCGCATATATGCCGATTCCATAATCTCCTGCCGGCAATTCCGCCGCAGTAACCCAACAATAAAAGCCGCACAATTCCAGATTCTTTGCATTTGGAAATCCTGCCGACATATTGGGGCGAAGTTTTTTCATAATCGGTAAGCGATAGGTTACATCCTTACCTTTCAGCACCATATCAAATTGATAACGGCAGTTGTCCGCCTCCGGCAATATGGCATATCCCTGAATAATGTACACATCTTTGCCGTTGGATTTGATAAACATATCTTTCTCAATGCGATCAAATCCCACATAAATTCCCGCAGGATATGTTTCGTAGACAGTTTTGCTTACCGACACACCGTCTTTTGATGTTCTTGCTTTATCGTAGTCCGGTTGCATCTGCACACCGAATTCCGCACCGCCGCTGTTATTGGCACCTTCATAAGGGTCCTTACAATAAAACTGTGGATGCCGACTATATAAATAATCTCTCTCCCATTTCAGACGCTTCATTTTCTCTTCCGACATAATGTCTGCGCCACGGCTCAAAGATTCATGATGATATAAAATCACATCATTGCGAATAACATTGCGCAATCCCGACTCATATAAGGAAAAGCATAAATCCACATCATTGTAAGCAACCCGCAGGTCTTCTTTTAGACCTCCAACCCTGTCGTAATCACTTTTACGCACCATTAAACAGGCACCTGTAACGCCAATTACATTGTAAATCAACTTATTTCTTCCGTGATTATAAGAAAAGGTATCATCCTTTCGTAAAAGCTTGTGTACCGGACCGTCCACCGCATTGGTAACGCCCACATGCTGAATCAGCGTAGAATCGGGGTAAAGAAGCTTAGCCCCCACCGCACCGATACCTTCCTGCATCAGCTGGCCCACCATACGCTCCAGCCAATCCGCGGTTACCACTTCCATGTCATCATTCAGAAGCAGTAAAACACTGCCTTTTGCCTCTGCGGCCGCTATATTATTCATGGCAGAGTAATTGAATTCCATAGGCCGATACAAATAAGTAAAAGGATATTCCCCCTTCATTTCTTCAATTGCTGCCTTGTTGGACTCGTTGCTGCCATTGTCGATTACAATAATTTCATAATTTTTATAAGTACTCTTGTCATAAACGGAAGAAATACACTTCCGAAGCACTTCCGGATTGTCCTTTGAGGGAATCAGAATGCTTACCTTCGGGGCATCTTCCACTTCGTACACCGGATAAAAGTATGCATCTTCCTGCTTTATATTGCAGTTCTTGCCGATTCTTTTACAATGCGCTTCTTTTATCTCATAAAAATCACGGCCTGCGCCTTCCACGAAGTCTTCATCACGAAGAACTTTCTCCATTTCCTCGCGGGTGTAACTTTTACCGTCATCCCACTTGCGACGCTCCTCAAATTTGTGAAATAAAATCTCAGAAATATGGCCAATTCCGTCGTTTTCAGGCTTCTTACCACATTTCTCCCAAGCTTTTAAAAGAAAATCATATACGAATTCCTGCCATTCGGATGTATTTATACCCTGGATTTCTTTGCAGAGTTCGGTACGAATTGCCCAAATGTTCCCAAAATACTGATAGGACATAAAAGTTTCCGGCGAAGGAATCGGCTTTAAATTCGGACAACAGCGTTCCGATAATTTAACCCCTCTTCTTTTAAAGGCATCCAAATCTCCTTTTTCACCAATGCAGACATCTTCGTCCGCATACAAAAACACGCACCGGGGATTTTCTTCAAAATATGCTAAAATCGCCTTCAATGCTACCGGATTCAATACCCCTTCCGGATGCACAACCACAAGAATGTCTTCCGATACACCGGCCGCATCAGCTACAACTTTGGCAAATTCCGGTCCGGTAATTACCCGTCCTGTAAGGCGAAGTGTCTTGTTGTCATAGTTTTTACGCAATTCTTCTTCCTGCTTACGCATATAGGCATCATAAGCATTTTGCTGTGCTTTTAATTCGTTGCTGTATTCTTTATAACAACGCTCAATCATGAAGTTTTGAATTTTACGCTTCAGACTGTTAGGCATTCTTATCTACCACTCCCAAGTTTTCGTTTCAGGCCGAAACCGGCCATTAATCTTTGCGCGGTTTCCGGCGAAAGATATTCGATTCGCAATTTAACCTTCAATGAGGTACATCCTTTTTTAATCAATCCTTCTACATTCCAACGGAAATGAGGATCATTGTCTCCAAAGAAGAACGAACTGTCCGTAAGGCGAACTCCATTATGAGCCCCCATGCCGTTCTTTCCTTTTCCTGCAAGGGAAGACGCGATTTCTTCCCCACCGCAAACAACTGATTCCACATTAACAATACAAGGTCTGTCGCAAGGGTCTATTCTGACATTTATTAAATCTTGATTTAATTTTATATCAAACTCGTAGAAATCGCCTACTCTGGCTATTTTACCGATATAATACGATGCTTCTTCCGAAAAACCGTTTCCCTTATCTTCATAGATCTGAATACGGTTGCTCAATGCGCCCACTTTGTCCAGTAAGTAATCCAACGAATATACCGGATTACCGATTGCATGGCGCAATTGAGATGCTGCCATATATCCACCCTGTACATACTGTTGGAATTCCTGTTCCGCCAAGATGACTTTGCTCCATGCATCTTCGGCAAACAAATCCTCAGAAGCATAATGCTCTTTGAGCCATTCTTTGGCTTCTTCACGATTTTTACGATCCGCAAAATAACAATAGAGAGCACGACGAAACATAAAATCTGCTGAGATTTTTCTCTCGAAAGTCCATTCGTAATCGATTACGGTCCAAGTATCTCCATTCACCATAATATTCTGGAAAATCAAATCATAGTCTGCCACATCCGCCTCGGCAATCCGAGAAACAGCCTTGCGATAGCGATCAATCAACGCAAGAAATACTTCCTTTTTACCGGCACAAAGACACTCATCCAACACTTCTTCCAAAGTAATGCCTTCAATATATTCAAAAATCAAAACATTCTTTCGTGTACATTTATTTAACGCAAGACCTGCTTCGGTGTAAACGCTTCTAAGCGCATCTCCCAAAGTCTCCATATTGGACACATGTTTTTCCGCCTCACAACACGCAGGCGATTTGATGACTTCATAGCCGGTCTCAGTTTTTACAATATCCGTGCGAATAGAATATTCCGGCGCACGGTCATTGGAATATTTCGCATATACAATATTCGGTTTCGGCCCGATTACTACCATATAAGAGTTGGAATAGTGGGAAAACATACCTTCCCGGATAACCATATCAAATGCTTTCTGTTCATCAAAAAGCTGCACTCTGTCCCGGTCAAAATTACGGATATTCTGATATAATTCACCCACCTTAGGCAATTTATCGTCCGAAAAAACCGTAGTAGGGAATTTATAGTCCGGATACGGATAATAAAAAGAATACTCCTCCACACCGCAGGTTTTCATGATTTTTTCCAAACCGGGGCGTGAAAAGGTTCTCGCACTACCCTCACCTGCAGGATAATCCTCTATTCCGTCAAAATATCTGCCGGAGTGATCTTCCCTGCATCCGGCAAAATACTTCAGGCCCAGCTTATTTTCAATGGCAATTACCATGCGACCGCCCTTTTTTAAGTGCTTTAAAAGGATATTCATAAAATCCTCATAAGGCGTATCCGACCCCATATAGCCACGGCCGTATTCAAATACGCCAATCAGCATGACATAGTCGTAATCACAGGCCAAATCCTTCTCAACATCCTTAAAATTGCCCACATGAATATAAATATTGTCCATATCCTGATGGCGGTATGCATTAATCATACTGCGCTTTCTGGACAAATCAATACAGGTTACACTTCCGGCCTTTCTTGCCAAAGCACCGGTAATTGCGCCGCAACCGGAACCCACTTCCAGTACCTTGTCATTTTTGCCGATGGGCAACCAATCCACAATGTTTTCGCGCATGGAAGAAAGATGATAAAAAATCGGCCAGCTCGCCCGCTCTTCTATGATTTTACGATAGTTTTCGGGCTTTTCCTTCTGCACAATCTCCAGAATTTCATCTTCAATGGTACCGTCACAATATAAATCCACACCGGGATAATGTTTTTTATCAAGAATAATCTTACCGATTTGCTCCTGCATCTTAACTCCGCTCCGTTACGGTTACACGCAACTGTTTACACATTCTTTTCCTTACTTCGCCTGAGGCATCTGCACGATATTATCGTCGTTCTTGGCCCCTTCCTTTTTGGCATCCATGACTTCCACCTTGGAATTCATATCATAATATCCCACGGTATCCTTGTCTGAAATAACATTGATATTCATAGCATCGTATAATCTGTGATATACCGTAAAATCACTGCCTTCATATCCGGTTAATCCCAGAGAAAGGAGATAATCACCGCCCTGCAGGTTCATTTCCTGCGTGAAGGTAATTTCCTTGCATACGCCTGCATCCACGGCCTCCATAAAGGCTCTCTCAAACATACTGTTTGTACCGGTAATTTCCGTTCCTTTTGCATTTTTTATGGTAAAAGCAAAAATAGGAGCCTGCACTCTCTCGAAGAATTTTACCTTCATATGGATGGTAAAAACAGTACCTTTTATCACTGCGTTGGTGCGTTTCCCCTGATCGTCCACCACAAAGCACTCTGTAATTTCCGCCTTACGGGAACCATATTCCAAAAGATCGGGGTTAATTCCCTTATCGATATTCACCTTGGTTTCTTCAATGGCTTCGGGGTCTTTTTCGTTATACTGCCCAACCAATACCTGCTTGTAGATATCTATCATTTCTTTTGCGCTGCCTTCGCCAAGCTTGGTTCCTTTGTTTAAAAGAACTACTCGGTCACAATATTTGGCAATACTGCTCAAATCATGGCTTACAAAAAGAATGGTTTTACCCTTTTTCTTAAATTCGTCAAACTTACGATAACACTTCGCCTGGAAGAATACATCACCTACGGACAAAGCTTCATCCACAATCAGAATCTCCGGTTCAATATTGATTGCCACCGCAAAAGCAAGACGCACAAACATACCGGATGAATAAGTTTTTACCGGCTGATAAACAAAATCCCCGATATCCGCAAATTCAAGAATGGACTGCAGTTTTGCATCGATTTCTTCCTTGCTGAAACCAATCATCGTACCGTTAAGGTAAATATTCTCAATACCGGTATATTCCCGGTTAAATCCCGCACCCAATTCAAGAAGTGCCGAAATACGACCGTTAACATCCACATTTCCCCTGGTCTGGTGTAAAACGCCGGTGATAATTTTTAAAATGGTAGATTTACCGGAACCGTTTGTTCCGATAATACCCACGGTTTCTCCCTGATAAACCTTAAAATTCACATCTTCCAAGGCATGGTGCTCAGGTACCTTTCTCCAAGGTGCAAGATGCATGGCATCAATAACGCGGTCAACAGGCTTTTTATAAAGCTTGTATACTTTGCTGACATGCTCTACTGAAATGGCCACCGGGCGTTCACTTTTATTCAATTCGTTTTCAAACTCTTTATTATTTGTTTCCATGTGTACTCCGTAATAAAACCTTTCTACAATACATCCGCAAAATGTACTTTTAAGCGTTTAAATACAAGGGTTCCGATTCCAAAAATCACTACCGTGGTAATCCAGAAATACATAGTGGAATAAAAATCTTCCCAGAACCACTGCTGTTCAAACAACGCACTTCTGTATCCGTTTACAATGTAGTATACCGGATTAAGCTTAAAGAAAATGCGATACTTTTCAGGCAAATAAGTAATATCCCAAAGAATGGGTGTTGCCCACATACCAACCTGTAACACAATCTGTATAATCTGGGTCAGATCCTTAAAAAAGACCACAACCGCACAAGTAGTATAACTGATTGCCAACACTAAAATAAACATACAGAAGCTGAAATATACCAACTGCAACAGGTAAACACTCGGTGCGAAACCATAGCCGAAATACAGTACCAGCATAATCCCCGCAAAACCTACATGAATAAATGTAGCTGCAATAATTTTAATAATGGGAAGGATACTGATTTTAAACACCACCTGTTTTACAAGATAGTTGTACTCCATCAGCGCCGATGTACCGTTGCCCAAGGCTTCCGAAAAATAAAACCAAGGCACAAGACCTGCCGTCAACCAGATTACATAGGGTGCCTCAATTCCGCTTGCCACCAATTGGGCTCTCGCCGGAAAAATCACACCGAATACGAAGTAATACATCAACACGGTTACCACAGGCTGTACAAAGGCCCACACACGCCCCATGGTAGAACCTGCATATCTTGTTTTAAAATCGTTTTTGGCAAGCTTCCAAATCAGCTTCCGATTCTGCCATAATTCCTGAGGCAAAACCATAATTTTATCATATAAAGTTGTAATTCCGATTACCGAAACAAAAATAATTCCGCAGGCAAATACCTTTTTTACCACTTCTTCTTTCTGGTCCGCCAAGGGATTGTGATGAAGAAGAATAATTCCGCTTACTATGGCAGCGATTACAATAATTGCAGTAATTCCCAGCCACTTAGGAAAGCCTTTTTTTGCAGAAGTCACTTTTCCCGCCATATCTGTTTCCCTTCTTTCAGGATATTTTATCTGTTATTTTTTAAGTCTTTAATGGAGCCCCATTTCTTGTCCTTATCCGAAATTGTCAACTCAATGCCTTCCGGAATAGGCCATTTTACACCGATTTCGGGATCGCTCCACAACAAACCGCCTTCATCGTTTGCATGATAATAATCTGTGCACTTGTAGCAAAATTCCGCATAATCCGAAAGCACCAAAAAGCCATGGGCGAAATTTTTGGGAATAAAAAACTGTTTCTTATTCTCCGCAGACAATAATTCCCCGTGCCACTGTCCGTATGTGGGAGAGCCTTCTCGAAGGTCTACCGCCACATCAAACACCTCACCGCTGATTACACGCACCAACTTATCCTGGGGATAGTTAATCTGAAAATGCAAGCCTCTCAATACACCCTTCTTGGATGCGGACTGATTGTCCTGTACAAAAGTCACATCAATGCCTGCTGCCTTGAAGTCCTCATACTGATAGGTCTCCATAAAATAACCTCTCTCATCACCGAATACGGTAGGTGTAATAATTTTTAATCCTTCTATTTCGCAGGTTTCTACCTGAAATTTACCCATTTTTCATCCTCTTTCTGTTTTATATATCTTTTATATCAGCAGTTCTTTCGCTAACGGTTAATGTAGGACAGATTCAAATCCACCCGTCCTTCAATGCCATCCACCTGTCCGGAAGAAGTATACTGCCACATATCATACTTGCCTGTATATAAGGGCTCTTTGCGATACTCCGCCACCCAAATAATATAATCGGACAACGCATCGTCATCCACTTTATTGTAGTACCAATTGCGGCTGGCATATACACCGGCCTCATAGCCTGCCTGTTCCACGGTTTCGCAGAAGGCCTCACACACGGCGGTTCTGGTCTCCGTATCCAAACTGTCGGCACGGCCGCCCGAACCTTCCGTATCAATAAAAATCGGATAGTCCAGCTCATACCCTTCCACCAGCTTTAATGCCATACTCGCTTCTTCCACGGCTTCCGCAGGAGTAATTGCCTGTGTAAAAAAGTATATTCCCACTTTTAAACCGGCATCCGTAGCACCTTTTATATTCTGTCTGAAATATGGATCTTCTACCAAAGCACCTGTTTTGGAACCACGATATCCGCAACGGATAATTACAAACCGCACACCGGATTCTTTTACTTTTTCCCAGTCAATGTTGCGATTCCACTTGGATACATCAATACCAAGCACCGCGCCCTGCTGCTCGTCCCATGCATCGGTATACTCCGTATCATCGGCATCCACCTCATGTTTTGCGGTATCTTCCAACTCGGCATCAATCTCATCTTCCGTTTTAATCAGATAAGATATATCCTCCAGCTTGGCAAATTCAATTTTGTCTTTTACGCTTACCTTTACCGGCTCAGGCATAACATAGTCCCCGGTTTCTTTTAAGGATACATAGTAACTGCCGGGCTTGATTCCGCCGATATAGATATAACCGTCTCCGTCCAAATCCTTGTAATCACCGATACCGTCTACCGTAACATAAAACTTTTCGCCTTCTACCGCAAATCCGTTTTCATCGATAATCATCACACGCAAATCGCGTTCCACGGAACTGACCAAAAGAGAAAGCTTGTTTTCGCTCTCCTCCCGTTCTTCTCCCGCAAAGGGCTGATACTCATCTAAAAATGCCGGATCGTTCAAGAAGCTTTTACCGTTTTCTTCGGATGTGGGTTCTGTTGCACTTTCTTTCTGAGGCGCAGAAACCTGCTGTTGAGAAAAACTGCCGCTTTTTACTCCGTTTACCACAAACACGGTAGCAAGTATAAGAAGCACGGCGATTACCACGGAAGCAATGGCTGCGTTTCGTATTTTCTTATCCATTGTTGCTCCTCTGTTTTATAATCCGTTTGCCACCTCAACAAGATACTGTCCGTAAGGTGTTTTCATCAAGGGCTCTGCCAACGCAAGAAGCTGCTCTTTTGTGATAAAACCACGCTTATAGGCAATCTCTTCAATGCAGGAAATGTATAATCCCTGGCGTTTTTGGAACGCTGCCACGAAATCCGACGCATCCAAAAGCGCATCATGATTTCCGGTATCCAGCCAGGCAAAACCACGCCCCAAAGTTCTTACATTCAATTCACCGCGGCTTAAATATTCATTGTTGATGCTGGTAATTTCAATCTCACCGCGAGCCGAAGGCTTCACATTCTTTGCAATTTCAACTACCTTGTTATCATAAAAATACAAGCCCGGAACCGCGTAATTGCTCTTGGGGTGTTCCGGCTTTTCTTCGATGGACAACGCCTTACCGCTCTCATCGAATTCTACAACTCCATATTCTCTGGGGTCTCTTACATAATAACCGAAAATAGTTGCGCCGCTTTCCTGTGATGCCACTTCACGAAGCACCTTGGAAAAGCTCTGTCCATAAAAAATATTATCTCCAAGAATCAACGCCACACTGTCATCACCGATAAAATCCGCACCGATAATAAAAGCATCCGCCAAGCCTCTGGGATATTCCTGAATGGCATATTCCATGCGAAGACCCAATTGCGAACCGTCGCCGAACAATTCCTTAAAAACCGGCAAATCTCTGGGTGTGGAAATAATCAAAATATCCTGTATTCCTGCCAGCATTAAAATAGACAAAGGATAATAAATCATAGGTTTGTCATACACCGGCATAATCTGCTTGGAAATTGCTTTTGTCAATGGATAAAGACGGGTTCCGGAACCGCCCGCAAGAATAATTCCCTTCATTTTTTCTCTCCTTTTATACGCACTGAATGGGAACGGCGTTCACCGTCCCCATTGTCATTTTTATTGATACATTTCTTCGTAGTACTTCTGATAATCTCCGCTGGTGACTCTCTTCATCCAGTCTTCGTTCTCGAAATACCACTGTATGGTCAACTTAATACCTTCCTTAAACATTGTTTCGGGTTCCCAACCCAGGTCTGCTCTGATTTTATCAGGTGCGATGGCATATCTTCTGTCATGACCCTTGCGGTCTTCCACATAAGTAATCAGGTCCTTGCTTACCAAAGCCTTACGGGGATCGTTATCAGGAAGCATTTCCTGTAATGTCTCCAGAATAATTTCGATGATTTCAATATTCTGTTTTTCATTGTGACCGCCCACATTGTATGTTTCGAAAAGCTTACCCTTCTCCTGTACCATATCAATAGCCTTGGCATGGTCTCTTACATAAAGCCAGTCACGAACATTCTTACCGTCTCCGTAAACCGGAAGCTTCTTGCCCTGAAGAGCATTGTTGATAATCAACGGAATCAACTTTTCAGGGAACTGATAAGGTCCGTAGTTATTGGAGCAGTTGGTAATGTTTGCAGGAAACTTATAAGTATCCATATAAGATTTTACCAACATATCAGACCCCGCCTTACTTGCTGAGTAAGGAGAATGAGGGTCATAGGGAGAAGTCTCATAAAAGAACGCATTCTCATCATCGGGAAGAGAGCCGTACACTTCATCCGTAGATACATGTAAAAACTTCTTGTCCTCCTTAAAACCACCTTCGGGCAATTCCCAAGCTGCCTTGGCGCAGTTTAACATAACCGCAGTTCCGATTACATTGGTTTTCACAAAAACTTCAGGATTACGGATACTTCTGTCTACATGGCTTTCTGCCGCAAAATGCACAACTCTGTCGATTTCGTTCTCCGCAAAAATTTTGCCGATGGCATCCTTGTCCGTAATATCAGCTTTTACAAATGTATAGTTGGGACGATTCTCCACAGCCTTTAAATTCTCTAAATTACCGGCATATGTGAGAGCATCCACATTAATAATCTTAATATCATCTCCGTATTTTTCAAACATGTAATGAATGTAATTGGAACCGATAAAACCGGCACCGCCTGTCACAAGATATGTTCTCATTCGTTGTCTCCTTAAATCTTTCTTGCAATGCATAGCATATCACATTGCATTATATCATAAAACCAGAGGAAAATCCACTTTTTTAACAGCATCGGATTTAAAACTCCGTTCGCAAATCCGCATAATCGTATTTATACACATCATATCCTTCCACCTGCAGAATCAGCGTATAATCGTAATCGGCCAAATCTCCCGCAATAACATGGTTTTGGTTTATAACCAGGAAATGGCACCCTTCTTCCATTGCCAATTCGGATAAAAGCTTAGCATCGGAAACATCTTTGCTCATTTCCACTTCCAAGTCCTCGCCCAGTCCCCAGCGTTCCACAAGAGAATCATATCCGTAAGGCATTACCACAAACGCAGAATATTGGCGCACATAAGGTACTAACTCCGCCGGAAACGCCGCCATAACTTCCCTGCCGGGCACTACAATGGCATCGCAGCTTTGAACCACCGCATCCGGCACCTGATATATATTCTCGGCTCTGCTAAACTGCGGGCTTTTATAGATCAAATGACCGCCTACGGCAATATACGCACACAATAAAAGCAACAATATTGCCTGCAACCATTTCTTTTTTATTGCGCTCAAAAATCTCACTGCCGCATAAGCAATCACAACGCCCATGGGCAATGCCCAAAGCAGACGGTAATATATTTCTTCTTCGCCCATAATATCTATTACGAAATATGAAAACAAGGGAAAGAAAAACAAGCCCAAAACCGCAACGGAAGTATATACAAGCACTGCCTTCCGTCCTTTATTTTTGTCCGTAATCCACAAATAAATCAAAGAAGCAACAAATAACAACATCAGGCTCATATTGCCACCATATAATTTTAACATCATTAAAACAGAACCTTCTGCGCCAACCATTGTGTCACTCCTTTCTTTCACATAATTTTATATCCGATTATCTCGTTCGCTCCATGATAGCTCGTGCAATTCTTTCCGCCCCGGCGCCATCCACCAATTTATAAGCATTCTTTCCGACACTTTCTCGAAATTCCGCATCAGAAATCATCTTTGTCACCGCTTCTTTTATGTCATTCAAAAATTCCGGTTCCCTAGTACATTCGTAATGTCCCACAGTTACAGCAGCATTCTTTTCTCCAAAAGCTTCTGCAATTTTTTGCTGATTATCCACAAAAGAAAATGTAATGGCAGGCACACGGGCCGTTGCCAGCTCGCACATGGTAGACCCGGCTGCCGACACTGCCAATTCACAGTCTTCCATCAGCTTCCACATTTCTTTTACATTCTCATGTAAAAGAACCCGTTCATTATTCTCGGCCAACTCCACCAATTCTTCACGATTCCTGTTAAAAGGACCACACACCACATGCAATCTGCAATTTGTACATTCAAGCAAAACCCTTGCAATTTTTAGGGAAAGATTGTATTGGTCGCTCCCCCCTAAGGTAATAAGAATATTTTCCACCTCTTTATTTTCGGATGCACATACATTGGCAAACTCTTTTCTCACAGGCGCGTATTTCGGACCGATTAAACACTGCGTATCCTCTGTCACATAGGGATAATCCTCAGCTTGAGCAAACACATTGTAATTAATCAAAACATCAACAGGATATTCAAACATATCCATATCATCCAAATAGGCAATGACAACTTTTTCGCTTAATGCCTTAAGATATTCCGGCGTCACATAATAAGAATCAACAAGCAACTTATTCACATGAAATTCATCCAATAAGCCCATCACTTTTTCCGTTTCGGAATTCAAGTCATCATATAACGAATCCAGAACACAACAACGAAATCCTCTGCTTTCTACCAAAGATACGCAGTCACAATCCGCCAAAAAGAAAATCACGTCTTCCCCCAGCTGCTTCATTGCGTCTCCCACGGTCATACAACGCATAATATGACCTATTCCGATTTTTTTGTTTCCGTCTGCTCTGATTCCTATCATTTTTTATCCTGTCTTACTCTATCCAATACCTGCGCAATATTTTCGTTCCAGGTAAAATCACTTTTATCTCTTATTTCCTTTAACTGGCGAGAGGTATGGTATGTGCCCTCACCAACTTGCTCCTCAGCCTTAACATTACCTGCTTTTAAGGCATCCCAATGCTCAAAGAAAAGTTTCTCCATGGCCATCATAAGCTTATCATACGAACTTGCAAAGGTTTCTTCCTCCGCCTTCATCTCCACTAAGCGTTGCAAAAGAATTGCGCCTTCATCCAACCCCGGTGCCATTTCATGAATGGTTACCCCCTTCGGAGTATCTTCATAAAAGGAAAAGAAATTGGGCGCTGCACCTTTATTATAAGGCAAGTAGGAGGTATGAAGGTTTACAATGCGTCCCTTCATGTAATCCAACACTTCTGCGGGCACAATATGTTTATAGTTAAAACTAATCACAAAGGAAGGCTCTATCGCTTTTATAATGTCCAATGTCAACTTATTGGTAAAACGATATACCTTTTCTTCACATGCTTTTAATCTGTTATAAAAACTATCTGTATTACTGTTATTGGTTAAAAAGAGCACGGCGCCTTTTTGAACTGCTTCAAAGCTTAAAGGCTCGCCTCTCTTAATATCTTTACCTGCCGTCATAGTCAAAAGATCTTGCTGAAACTTCGGCTTCAAACCATAGCCGGGGCGAATACTGCGAATGTTCTCGGAAGTAAAGACCTCTCCCGCTTTAATATCCTTCACTGCAAACAAGGAGCGCCTGAACACCATGTTATTTTTTTCGGAAGGTGCCATACCATAGGTAGGTTTACCCATAGCTCGCTCCACAGCTCTTACATCTTCCACCATCTGCCTAAACTCTTCGGGCGTCATGGAAAAAGAAGCATCCGGGTTCTCAATCTCCCTACCGAGGCAAAAATGTTTTTCAATAATACATGCCCCCAGCGCTACCGCCGTTACCGCTCCAAGGGACCCCATGGAATGATCTGATAAACCGATAGGAATATCAAAAACCTCCTTCATATGCTGAATGGTTTTTAAATTCATTTCATCCGATACCGCAGGATATGCGCTGGAACATTTTAAAAGTGCCAACTGTCGGTTTCCCGTTTCATAAATGGCATTTACAGCCTCTTTCATTTCCTCCAAGGTGGACATTCCTGTAGATACAATCATAGGCTTCTGCTTTGCCGCCACATGACGAAGAAAATCCAAATCAATCATTTCAAAAGATGCAATTTTATAAAATTCCATCCCCATATCTTCTAAAAAATCTGCCGTATCGTTATCAAAGGGTGTAGAAAAAAAATCGATTCCGATGCGCTTTGCCTCTGCATAAAGCTCCGCCTGCCACTCCAAAGGAGTATATGCTTTACCATACAAACCATACAGATTTTCCCCCTTCCAGGTGCCTTCCGTAATGGCAAAATATTCATTATCGCAATCAATAGTCAAAGTATCCGGTGTATAAGTCTGAATTTTCACACAGTCTGCCCCCGCCGCCTTCGCAGCACGAATAATCTCTTTCGCGCGTTCGATGCTACCCGCATGATTTGCCGACATTTCTGCAATAATATAGGCCGGATACCCTTCACCGATGATACGGTTTTTTATTTTAAAAGTACTCATATCTTTATCAATCTCCCTTTTTATAAAATAAAATACAAAAGTCCCACCAAACCTACCGGCACGCAGGCAAAAAGCGCTTTAAAAAACATCTTAGGATTTCTGTGATAAATCGCAAGGAAAGCAATACCAAACATAAAAAGTACCGGAGCAATGAGCACACCCATGGTGGTCATGGAAACTGCTCCGAATAAAATGATTGCCGCCCAAATATAATATAAATTTGACACCTTTTCTTTCTGTTTTATTTCACCGATTCGCAACAGCAAAAGAAGAAGTACGGGCAGGAACAGGTTTGCAAATATACTTTTACCCTGCCAGGTTCGTGTCAAAAAGAATGTCTGGGCAGTATAAATGCTTACATATCCGTAAATATTAAAAAAACCTACCAGCGATGCAAATAAATATTTCTCCTGCTTCTTCTCTTTGAACAACACACTACCCGAGCCAAGAATTACCAAATAATGCAGTACAATCATAATAAGAGACAGTACACTGTGCCCCATAATTGCGGGATGTATCATAGTGACCTTGGATAAAAATGCCATCCATATAGGTGCTCCCGCCAAAGCATGTCTCATATCCAAACCATCTATTACAAATCCAGTGTAAGGCTGAATCCGATTCATGGTGCCGCTGGCATAACTTGCCGTAGCGGTAGCAATATAAAAGGCATCGTCACCGTCATAGATTTGCTGCATTAGGCGCATCACCAATTGAGCCGCCACAATTACCGCAAACACTGTTTTCAGCAATAAAGCATCTTTATTTTTCAGACATTTTACACAAGGCACAACAATATCCCTGCCAAGCCATGTCGAACATAATGCAAAAATAACAACCGTTATCCCAAACACAATTGACAGTAAATTAAAATCATTACTCTTCAGCAAAACAAAACACAAATATACACACTGAAACAAGGCTATCATCACAAGATAGCCGTTCAAAAAAATATTCCCTAAACTCTGTTGTTCCCGAGGCATCTTTTTTGTCAAAAAAACGCCACAACCAAAAGGTATCACCAACAGCCAAAAGACCGCCAATAAAATCTGAAGCATTCTTTACACCTCTTTCCCTATTGCCATTATACATAGTAACAGACAAAAAAACAATGAAAATGATTGAAACCCTTGTCAACATGGCTTATAATATTAAGAGTTGGATATTAGCATTTATGCTAATTATATTTTTATATTGAAATATATAATTTATGAGGTATAAATATGGAAAACCTTGCTATTTTCGGCGGAACTCCCGTTCGAGAAAAAAAGATTTATTACGGAAGACAATACATCGATGATGCGGATGTTCAGGCTGTAACCAATGTTTTAAAAAGTGATTTAATCACTTGTGGTCCCATGGCCGCTAATCTCGAGAAAAAATTATGTGAAATCACCGGAGCAAAATATGCCGTAGCCGTAAGCAACGGAACTGCCGCTCTCCACTTAGCATGTTTGGCCGCAGATATTCAAAAAGAAGATGAAGTAATTACTACTCCCATCACCTTCGCAGCATCTGCCAATTGTGCTTTATATTGCGGTGCAAAACCCGTATTCGCAGATATCAATCCGGAGACCTACAACATTTCACCGCAGTCCATCCGAGAACACATTACCCCAAATACCAAAGCGGTAGTTGCGGTAGATTTTACAGGGCAGGCAGTAGAGCTGGATGAAATCCGTGCTATTTGCAAGGAGCACAATCTAATTCTTATTGAAGATGCAGCTCACTCCATCGGCACCAAATACAAAGGACAGGCAGTAGGAAGCATTGCGGACATGACCACATTCAGCTTTCACCCCGTAAAAACCGTTACCGGCGGCGAAGGCGGTGCAATTCTTACAAACAACGAAGAACTTTATCATAAGCTGATGCGCTTGCGCACCCACGGCATAACACGAAATATGGATGAAATGGTTCATCCCACAGATGACCCCTGGTATAATGAACAGGTTGAGTTAGGCTATAATTACCGCATTACGGATTTCCAGTCAGCTTTAATTGCAAGCCAGTTAAACAAACTTCCTGCATTTTCCAAGCGTCGTGATGAAATTGTTCATAAATACAACGAAGCATTTGCCAATATGCCCGAGATTATTGTTCAGAAAGAAATTCCCGAATCGGAAACCACAAGGCATTTGTATATTATTCAGCTTAACTTAGATCTTTTAAGCTGTAACCGTAGAGAGTTTTTTGACGCATTATGGGAAGAAAATGTATGTCCCCAAGTGCATTACATGCCGGTGTATTACCATTCTTATTATGAAAAGCTTGGCTATACCAAAGGCTTATGCCCCAATGCAGAACACTTATATGACAGAATTATGAGCATTCCTTTATATTACTCTCTCACCAACGAGGATGTGGAGGATGTCATCAAAGCAGTTAAGAAAGTTGTAAATTACTATAAAAATAAATAATTTATATAAAAAGGTACACAATAAAGTGTACCTTTTTATTTTCACCGTATTTGCATTTCTTAACAAAGGTTACCAATACAAAAAAGAGCGTAGCGGTTTTCCGCCACGCTCTTTTAATTTATCTTATTAATATCCCAAATAACTGATGTTCATATCAACATTGGTAGTGATACCGTTTACTTTACCCTTATCGGTATACTGCCACATATCATATCTGTTTGAATATGTGGGCTGTGACGCATACTGAGCAAGCCAAATCTTATATCCGTTTAAAGTACTTACATTCAAGGAATCCTGATACCATGATTTACATGCATATACACCGGGGGTATATCCGGCACTCTTAATGGTTTCACAGAATGCTTTACATACTGCTGTTCTGGTTTCCTTACTAAGACTGTTAGCACGACCGCCGCTGGTCCATTCCGTATCGATATAAATCGGATATGAAATCTTGTAATCCTTTGCTAAGGAAATAGCCATTGAGGCTTCTTCCACGGCTTCTTTCTCACTAATTGCCTGAGAGAAGAAGTAGAGACCAACTTTTAATCCTGCTTTGGTTGCGCCCTTAATATAGGACTCAAACTTCGGATCCTCTACCAATACACCGGTAGCCGAACCACGGTATCCGCAACGAATAATTACGAAGGAAATACCTGAGTTCTTAACTGCATTCCAGTCAATGGTTCCATTCCACTTACTTACATCAATACCCAGAACGCCACCGTTCATAGATAATGAGCCATCACTTGCAAAGTTATACTTCACACCTGAAATAACCTGCTCGCCGGTAACCTTTTTACCTGTTTCATCAAAGAAGTAGGTCTTACCGTTTAAGGTCTGCCATCCGTAATAAGTGTAGGTAGGCTCAGCCTGAATATAGAATTCTGTAGCAGTATAGTAATCTGCCCATTTTGCCTGTACATAATTGCCGCTTGCATCTTTTACATATACCTGTTTGCCGCTTGCATCCTTAAGAAGAGTTGTTGTATCCTTCTTGGGATTTGCCTTTACCGTAATGGTAATCTTAGCGGTTACAGTTTTATCCTTGCCGTCAACGCCTTTATCGGTTACGGTTACGGTTACCACCGCTGTACCCTTGGCAACACCGGTAACCACACCCTTATCGTCTACTGTTGCAATTTCTTTTTTATCAACGGCATAAGTTACTTTCTTCGCATCCGTTGCATTTTCAATAGTTGATTCGATGGTATATTTCTCACCGACAAGAACTTCTGCTTTATCAGCTTTTAATTTAATAGCCAAATCTCCGGCAGGCTGTACGGTAATTGCACATGTCGCGGTCGCGGTTTTGCCGTTGTCGGTTACGGTTACGGTTACTACCGCCGTACCCTTGGCAACACCGGTAACCACACCCTTATCATCCACTGTTGCAATTTCTTTCTTATCAACAGCATAAGTAATCTTCTTCGCGTCGGTTGCATTTTCCACAGTGGATTCAATTGTATATTTCTGACCAACTTTAATTTCTGAGGTAGATGCTTTTAATTTAATGGCCAATTCAGCTGTGGCCGCTGCCTTAACCGTCACCTTACAGGTTGCGGTAAGCTGATTACCGCTTGCATCTTTTCCTACGGTAGTTGCCGTTACGGTTGCTTCGCCTGCCGCTACAGGTGTAACCACACCGTTTGCCACTTTAAGTACCGCTTCATTACTGCTTGTCCATGTTACCGCAGTATCACAGCCGGTATCTCCGTTTACTGTAGCAACCAATGTAGCAGTAGAGCCCATAGTAACTTCTGCTGTTGCCTTATCCAATGTAACGCCGGTTACATAAGCCTGTACAGGTGTTTCGGGAGATGCTGCAGCTTCTACATTTACGGTAAATGTCTGTTCTTGCGGTTCTGCAGTAGAGCCATCGCCCGGAACTATGGTTATCTTACAGGTAACTACAGCCCCCTCACCTTCTGCAATAGCTTTTATTGTAGCACTGCTTCCGTTAGTTGATGTAATAGACACTTTAGATGTATCCTTACTCTCCCATGTATAAGTATATGTCGCGCTCTCGGATTCGGTCCAATTGGAAAGAGTAATGGTTTTCTCTTCGCCAACCTTCATTGTAACAGAATTTACCTTACGGAATCCGCCCAAAGCCGCTCCAACAAGCGTCTGCGGATCTGTAATGGTCGCTTTATCGATTGGCGCATATCCGTCAGCTCCCGAGCTGACTTTCTTCTCAGAAGGAACCCATTTTACAGTATCTGCAAGACGCGTTTCCTCATCAATATTTTCTTTGCTTTCGGTATCTTCTACCGCAACATTAATTTCGTCTTCCGTTTTAATCTCATCAAGCACATTGATTACCTGATATGAAATCTTATCCTTAACCATAACCTTGGTTGCATCGGAAGGGAATGAGAAATCTTCCACCGATTTAATGGTAACCATGTATGCGCCGGGAGCAAGTCCCTCTTGGTAAATCATACCATCCTTATCTTCGTCAACCCATGTCAAAGTTTCATTAGAAGGTGTAACTGCCTCTAATTCAAACGCATATCCTTCAATCAGCTTTTCATTGACTTTATCCGAGAACTTAATCTTTAAATCCCTTTCAATGGAAGTAAAGCTTACAGAAACCATAATTGCTTCTTCCTCACCGCCGGATTCAGAAGGAATAAACGCTTCTCCTACTACATCTCCGCCACTGGTAGACACAATACGATTGATTCCGTTACGACCGATGGTATCCAGTTCGCTAAGTTGCATACCGATAGATGTAAATTCACCCAAATCTTTTACTTTATTGTTGTTGTCATTCCAGAAAATAAATACAAACACCAAAACAACCGCAGCAAGCACACCTACAAGTGCGATTACCGCATCCATCAACTGAAGATTTAAAATAAACTGCTGAAACGCATTTTTCTTCTTTTTCTGCACTTTGATATTCCTTCCGTCACCGGTTTTAACCGACGCTTTATTTCCCGCACTTTTATTTGCAGAAGTGTTTCGCGCCTGACCGGGATGTGTCTTGGGCGCAGGTTTTTCCTTAGGCATAACCTCAGGCTCTTCGTCATGATATTCCAAATCACCCAATTCTTCTGCTTCCGCCTCTGTCAATGCAATTTCATCCTCATATTCAACAGCCGATGCCACTGTTGCAGCAGGAATCACTTTGGTTGCAGAAAAATCTTCTTCAACCTCAGGCGCATCTATCGCTACCGAAGACAAATCAGGCATAATTTGAGTATCGCCCTCCTGCGCATCAATAATGTCCAAAAGCTCCTGAATATCAGCCGAACTCTCTGCATTTATCTGTTCGTTAATTTCTGCCGTAGGAATGACCTTCGTTGCTTCCACATCCACACTATCAACCTGTCCGGCCTGTAAAGTTTCTACCGTAGAACGAACCAGAGTTTCTTCATCTACATCAAACTCTTCGTCATCCGACCATTCCAATTCTTCTAAATTTAAATCTGTTCTAGCCATTTTACCAATCCTTTGTTAAATTTAAACACTACTACTGCATTCTATCTGCATTTTAACATCATGTAGCATTATAGCATGATGAATTCTTCCTTTCAATATTTTTTCTTCTAAATTATATGGAAAAATATGTATCTTCTTTGTATCCTTTTAACAGAAAATTTACCGAAATAAAAAAGAATCCGAAACAACTTCGGATTCCTTAACATCTTATTTTTAAAAACTGCGCCTTCCCTTCCATGCATATGTTTCGCTCTCCTGCCGGTACAAACAAGCAATCGCCTTTTTTTAATTTTAAAAATTCTCGCCCAAGCAGCCTCGCTTCACCCTCCAGGCATACAAGTACAACAAAGGAAGAAGAATCCATCCGAAAAATCGTTCGCGGTGATTTTTCATCTGCATTCAAAAGCATTCTCTCTACCTGAAAATATTTGCATCTGCATAAAAGTTCCACCGCGCATCCGGGTTGATATTTCAATACACGCATGGGTTGCCGCGGCTTACTGTCTCCCTTATACTTCATCACTTGCAATGCTTTGTCCACATGCAATTCCCGTCTGTTTCCGTTACTGTCTTTTCTGTCATAATCGTACATACGATAAGTCAGATTTGAATTTTGCTGAATCTCCACAAGTACCATACCTGCACCGATTGCATGCACGGTTCCCGGTTCCACATAAAAAACATCATCTTTTCGGACATTGACCTTATTCAGGTACCGCTCAATGGTTCCGTCTTTCAATGCTGACTCTACCGTTTCCCGAGCCATATTATGATTAAATCCATATATAAGCTTCGAATCCGCTTCCGCATCAAGGATATACCACATCTCCGCTTTGCCGCGTTGTCCGTTTTCGTAAATTTTGGCAAATGCATCATCAGGATGGACCTGAACCGATGCACTCTGAGCGGCATCAATGAACTTTATCAATATCGGCAACTGTCCGGTACTGCAATTTTTAGCAGGATGGGTCCCCAACAGTTCCGGATGCATTTCCAGTAATTCATCCAACCCTAAACCTTTATAATTACCACTATTCACCACACTAACACCGTCCGGATGTGTGGAGCACTCCCAAGTTTCCGCCAGAGGTGAAACGCCGTAATCCTTGCCGTATTCCGCCGCCAGTCGTTTTCCGCCCCATATATAATCCTTACAAGCAGGTTTCAGAAGAAAAGGCTCTACCATATTCTCTTTGTTGATTTTATCCTCATTCTTCGGATTCATGCTTTATTTTATCCTCCGCGGAAATCTCCTTTCCAAGCTGTACTTCAATTAGTTTCAGCTCCGTGGTGGCAATAATGGTGTGTTTGCAACCGGCCTGCATGGTAATCACATCGCCCACACCGACTTGCTGCTCCATACCGTCCACAATGGTTTTACCGGTTCCCGCAATAACAGTCCACACTTCATCTCTTCTTTCGTGACTGTGATAGTTCATTTTGTGCCCTGCATTCAAGGTAACCTTAATGGTCATGCTTCCATCTTCCACATCCAGCACGCGATAGCTTCCCCATGACTTCTCCGCATACATAATCTGCCCATCGATTCCATCCACATAGGGCTTAATGTAGCTTGATTTATTTTTATCCGATACCAGAATACCATCAGGGCTTGCGGATACCACCACATCTTTTAATCCCATACATAAAAGCGGCACATCCAATTCGTTAATCACATGCACGTTTTCACAGCTTTCATCCATGATGCCGTTGCCCACAACCGCTTCTTCCATAGCTTCCGTCAAGGTATTCCAGGTACCCAAATCCTTCCATTCTCCCGCGAAACGCATAACGGCAATGCTTTCTTCCTTCTCAACCACGGCGTAATCAAAGCTGATTTTGGTTAAGGTTTCGTATTTGTCAAACAAGTCATAGTAATCATGAAAATCAATGAGTTCATGCGCACGATTTAACACATATTTTAATTTATAGGCAAATACGCCACCGTTCCAAAGCGCACCACGGGAAATATACTCTTCTGCGGTTTTTGCATCAGGCTTCTCCTTAAAAGTTTCCACCTCACTGACATGATCGGCACTTTTCGGAATAATATATCCGTATTTTTCACTGGGATAAGTGGGCTCAATGCCCATAAGCACCAGATTGGCAGCATCTTTCTCTGCCAGTTCGCCCAAGTCTTTAAGAGCATGGAAGTATGTTTCATCCACATAAGGATCTACAGGGCATACCACTACCGCCTCTTCTTCCGAAACGCCCAATACATCATGCAAATACGCCGTTGCCAACGCAATGGCAGGAAAAGTATCTCTTCGGCAAGGCTCCAACGATATCCCTACCTCTTTTCCCAACTGGTTATGAATGGCTGACACCTGCGTTTTTGAAGTCGCAATGGTAACCTTTGCCTCCGAATCAACATGACGAATTTGACGGTACACACGCTGTACCATGGATTCATATTCGCCGTCTTCCTTTTTAAAAATTTTAATAAACTGCTTAGAACGTATATCATTGGACAAGGGCCACAGCCGCTTACCGGAACCGCCCGACAGTAATACTATATTCATACTCTTTTTCCTCATCTTCCATTATTCGTCCGTCATAAAATATACAGACGCAACTTTGCTTATATTACCGCTCCGCTCTCATGGGATTATTTAAAAAGTCCTCATAAGATAAGCGAATTCCCTCTTCCAGCTCTGTTTTATAAGTCCAGCCCAATGCTTTGGCCTTAGACACATCCAAAAGCTTTCTGGGCGTGCCGTTGGGTTTTGAAGTATCCCAGCGAATTTCGCCTTCGTAACCAACCACTTTGGCTACCAACTCCGTCAGTTCCTTAATGGACAATTCTTTGCCTGTTCCTGCGTTTACGGTTTCGTCACCACTGTAATGATTCATCAGGAATACGCAAAGATTTGCCAAATCATCCACATATAAAAATTCTCTCAAAGGACTTCCGTCACCCCAGCAGGTAACAAAAGGCGCACCGCTTTCCTTCGCCTCATGAAAACGACGAATCAATGCCGGCAACACATGGCTGTGGGTGGGATGATAGTTATCATTGGGACCGTATAAATTGGTAGGCATTACCGAAATATAATCCGTTCCGTACTGCTTATTTAAAAATTCGCAATACTTCAAACCGGAAATTTTAGCCAAAGCATAAGCCTCATTGGTTTTTTCCAATTCGGAGGTCAAAAGACAATCTTCTTTCATGGGCTGAGGTGCCATTCTGGGATAAATACAAGAAGACCCTAAAAACTCCAGTTTTTTACAACCGTTCTTCCATGCCGAGTGAATCACATTCATCTCCAAAATCATGTTTTCATACATAAAATCCGCCAAAGCACTTTGATTAGCCACAATTCCGCCAACCTTAGCCGCCGCAAGAAAAACATATTCCGGCTTTTCTTCGGCAAAAAATGCCTCTACCGCTTCCTGACGGCACAAATCCAATTCCTTATGCGTTCTGGTAATAATGTTGGTATACCCCTGACGCTCCAATTCTCTTACAATGGCAGAGCCCACCATTCCTCTGTGTCCTGCCACATATATTTTTGCGTTTAAATCCATCATGTCTCTGTCTCCGCTTGTTTTTTAATGTTTTTCAGCAATTTTATATACTTGCTGATTCTTTTATAAAAATATACTTATGCTTGCGAAGCATTCTTCAATGCCGCTTCCCTCTTAGCCAATGCTCTGTCATGTTCCGCCATAATACGAACCAGCTCGGCATAAGTAGTCTTCTGAGGATTCCATCCCAAAACTGTCTTTGCCTTAGTAGGATCACCCCATAAATTATCCACATCCGTAGGACGGAACCACGCGGGATTTACGCACACCAGCATCTTTCCGGTTTCGGCATCATATCCCTTCTCATCCAGACCTTTGCCTTCCCAACGGATTGTAATTCCGTTAGCCGCAAATGCCTTTTCCGTAAAATCTCTTACGGTATGCTGTTCTCCCGTTGCTATAACAAAATCTTCCGGAGTATCATGCTGCAACATCATCCACATACACTCTACATAATCCTTGGCATAACCCCAGTCACGAAGAGAATCCATGTTGCCAAGTTCCAAATGGTCCTGTAAACCTTCTGCAATGCGCGCTGCCGCCAAAGTGATTTTACGGGTTACAAAGTTTTCTCCTCTACGCTCCGATTCATGATTAAAAAGAATGCCGTTTACCGCAAACATGCCATAGGCTTCACGATATTCCTTGGTAATCCAGAATCCGTACTGCTTAGCCACAGCATAAGGACTGTAAGGATGAAAAGGTGTGGTTTCCTTCTGCGGAACTTCTTCCACCTTACCGTACAATTCCGAAGTAGATGCCTGATAGATTCTTGTTTTCTTGGTTAAATCCAACATTCTTACCGCTTCTAAGATACGAAGCACGCCCAGTGCATCCACATCGCCGGAATATTCCGGCACATCAAAGGATACCTGCACATGCGACTGTGCTGCCAGGTTATAGATTTCATCCGGCTCCACCATACGAATAATACGAATCAAAGAAGATGAATCCGTCAGATCCCCATCATGGAGTTTAATACTTCCCGCTGCTATCAAATGATCGATTCTTCCTGTATTGGATATGGATGAGCGTCTGGTAATACCATGCACTTCATATCCTTTGTCCAATAAAAACTCCGCAAGATAAGAGCCATCCTGTCCTGTAATACCTGTTATCAATGCTTTTTTTGCCATTGTTATATCCTCTTTTCTTATTCTTCGCGGTACAACCGAATACCACAGTTGCTATTTTACCCTTCTCACCATCACTTATGTAGTGGCATTTTTGCGTTTTACTAGCACAATATTGACTTTTATGATATAATATTGAAAACTTCGTAAAATCGCGATTTTTAAGAGGTGTATTTATGAATTTTTCTTCCGCACAGGACAATATGGTAAATTCAAACCGAATATTGTACACGCCTTCTGCTTTCGCCAAAAACAACCTGCTTTTCTTACAGGAAATCGGCACTTTACAGGCATTAAAGATACACACCAGCCGTCGTTTAGGTATGAACTCCTACCTTTTCTTTTATATCAAATCCGGCTCCGGAGTCTTGGAATATGAAGGCACAACCTATCAATTAAAAAAAGGCGACTGCGTTTTCTTGGATTGCAACCATAATTATTCCCATCGTACTTCTTCAGATTTATGGAGCTTGCAATGGGTACACTTTTACGGTAACAACGCAGACAAAATCCATGAACAGTTCCGGGAACGCAACAATGCTCCGGTATTTCATCCGGATTATATCAATGCCTATGAGAAAACGCTGACAGAGTTACAGGAAACCGCCGCCGGCGAAAGTCTGGTCCGCGACATGATGATAGCGGAAAAAATCATGGGTCTGCTGGCATTGATTATGCACGACTGCGAACAGCAGGAAGCCGAGAAAGCAACTTCCGCCAAAGCCGGCCTGCTGAAAGATATAAAAGCATATTTGGAAATCCATTTTCGGGATTCCATAAGCCTTGATGATTTGGCAGGGCTCTTTTATATCGATAAATATTATTTAACCCGCCGTTTCAAGCAACAATACGGCTGTACCGTCAATACTTATTTACAGCAGCTACGCATCACCCATGCAAAACATTTGCTACGCTTTTCCGACCGTTCCATTGAAGAAATCGCCTTGGACTGCGGCGTCAATGACCCCAACTACTTTGCCCGGCTTTTTAAAAAAGTGGAAGGAATTTCTCCCGGAGAATTCCGACGCAGCTGGCGCAGCATTGGTTAGGACTAGGCTTTTAGTGTTGACTTGTACCGCAAAAAATGACATAATGTTAAAGCAACAAATGATATAAAGTAAAATAATACACAAAACAATACAGCAAACTGCAAGATACAAATGAGACAAAATTATACCTATAGAAGGAGTTTTTCTTATGTTGTATCTTCATTTTTGCCCTTTTTGTAAAAGAATACATATTTTAAGCGGTCATCGTAATGTTTGTCCTGCCTGTGACAATAACTTAACCGAGCTTTCCGTAAGCTATGACAGTTATATTCGGTGCGAACATAAAGAGCGGGAGCTTTTGCTGGAACAATGCCATAATCCGACTTCATTGCAAAAACTTAAAAGCTCTTATGTGTCCCGATATCAGAGGAAATAACCGCTTATCGGTTCGGACTGGACATTTTTATAAAAGAATAGTAGAATAATCTTCTAGTTGACAGATAACAATATCACTAACAAACGGGAAGGAGAGATTTTATGGAAAACAACGAATCCACCCCCAAGAAAACAAAACGCAAAATTAACTTTAGCAGGGTCATTCCCGCAATTTTAGCTTTGGCCATTTTAATTGTTGTTATTGTAGGCCTTATACAAATTATCCGTTGGAATCGCGGTGAAGAGTTTATTGTCGATCCCAATATCAATGTGGATACCGAAACCGAAGATTTCATTTTATTTATGGATCCTTCCACTTTGCCGGACAATAATTACGACGGCGAGCTTAAAATTTTAATGCTGGGAAATGACACTTTGGCTTATGACAAAGGCGGAGTCAACATCGCTGAAATAATTGAAAAAGAAACCGGCGCTACCGTATATAACTGTGCTTTTAAAGGTTCCTATCTAGCAGCACAACATGAAAAGATGGATAATCTTGAAGAAAGCGCCCTGGATGCATTCGGCTTTTTCTGGGTTTCCAACAGTATTCAGATCAAAGACTGGACCATGCAGGAAGAGGCGATGCAATATTTGCCGGAACACATCGACAAAGAGGCTTATGCTGAAACGATAGAACTGGCAAAAACCATTGATTACGATGATATCGACTTACTGTTAATCTATTATGACGGACATGATTATTTGGCAACAAATCCAATCAATAACCCCGAAGATATATTTGATGTAACCACCATGGAGGGAAGTTTTACAGGTTGCTTCGAACGCTACCCTCGCAACTATCCCAATATGCAATGCATGTTAATTGCTCCTACCTTCTGCTACGCAACACTGGAAGACGGAACAAGAGAAGGTTGTGATATCGCAGACTTAGGCCACGGCAATCTGCCCACATGCTTAACTACATTACAAACCCAAGCCCAAATTTACAGTGTCTCCTATGTGGATAATTACTATGGCATTAACATCAACGCCGAAACCGCAGACCAATATCTGTTGGAAGACGGTATTACTCCCAACGAAGAAGGTCGTCGCATGATTGCAGAACGAATTTCTTCATTCATCAACGCAAGATTAATTAAATAATATAAAAAGGTGGCACGTGACCCAAAAGTCAAATTTTAAGCGTAGCAGTCTTAATGGCTGCTACGCTATTTTTATCTCTTATTTGTCTTACGGTTCAACACGCATTTCCCTAATTATTTTTCTTAACTTTAAAATCATGGAAGGTGCTACCGATAATTCGTCGACGCCCATACGCACAAATTTTTCCGTCAAACTCAAATCCGCACCTAACTCACCACAAATTCCTGCCCATTTTCCATGCTTATGCGCATTCTTTACTACCATCTCTATCATTTTTAAAACTGCCTTGTGATGAGGATTGTAAAAATCATCCAATTTTTCATTCTGCCTATCAATAGCAAGTGTATACTGGGTTAAATCATTGGTTCCAATACTGAAAAAGTCCACTTTTTCAGCCAACTCATCGCTAATCATAACCGCAGCCGGTGTTTCAATCATGATGCCCTGTTCCGGAATTTTATATTGGATTTCCTGCGCCTCCAATTCCTGCTTTACTTCATCCACAATTTCAAAAATACGCTCTATTTCTTCCACGGATGTAATCATTGGATACATCACTGAAATATTTCCATATACGGATGCTCTAAACAATGCTCTTAGCTGTGTTTTAAAAATATTCGGCTGTTTTAAACAGATACGAATCGCACGATATCCAAGCGCCGGATTATCTTCTTTTCCCAGATTGAAATAGTCAACCTGCTTGTCTGCACCGATATCCAAAGTACGAATGATTACTTTTTTGCCTGCCATCATCTGAGCAGCCTGGCGATAAGCCACAAACTGCTCCTCCTCTGTCGGAAAATCGTTCTTACCAAGATATAGAAATTCACTACGAAACAATCCAATCCCGCCGGCATCATTTTCCAATACATACCCAATGTCACTCACGCTACCGATATTGGCATATAACTTAATTTGCCTACCATCTAAAGTAATGTTATCTTTTCCTTTTAATTCCTGCAGAAGTTTCAGCTTTTCGCCTTCCTCCGCAATTTTTATTTCGGCTTTTATACAAGTTTGTGCATCAGGATCAAATATTACGCTTCCCTCAAATCCATCTACAATTGCAGTCATTCCACTTTCTACATCTTCTATAGAGAGAGGGACTCCAATCAATGCGGGAATATTCATCATTCTTGCAAGAATTGCGGTGTGAGAGTTTGTAGAGCCATGCACTGTAACAAACGCCAAAATTTTATCTTTATCCATTTGCACCGTTTCACTTGGAGTCAGATCCTCTGCTACAATAATAGCAGGCTCTCCCGCACTCAAATCCAAATCACCCCGACCGCTTAAATTGCGAATCATTCTATTGGATATATCTTCCACATCGGCAGCTCTTGCCTTCATATAATCATCATCCATGGATGCAAACATGTGCGAAAAATTATCACCGGTAACCCGAACGGCATATTCCGCATTTACCGCCTCCGTCCGAATCATATTATGAATGGCGTCCATATAATCTTCATCTTCCATCATCATCTGATGTACTTCAAAAATTGCTGCGCTGGCTTCTCCCACTTCCACAACAGCCTTATCATACAATTTCTGCAACTGTTCTTTTGCATTATCTACTGCCTGTTCCAAACGCAAAATTTCCGCTTCCGTATCTTCTATTTTTTTACGACGTACCTGATATTCATCTTGCTTTAATACGACTACAGGCCCTTTGACAATTCCTTTATATACTGACTTTCCTTTTAAGCACTGCATAATCAGCACCTCCTACAGGTTCTGTTCCATAAAAAGCTTCATACCTTCGAAGGCAAAATCTTCATCTCCGCCTTCAATTATAATTTCCACTTCCTGACCATTTTTTACACCCAATCCCATAACGGCCATTAATTTTGTAGCCTCAGCTTTTTTGCCGTTTGCAGACAATACAATTTTACTGGTGTACTTTTTTGCCTCCTTTACAAGAAGACCTGCCGGTCTTGCGTGAATTCCAATTTCATCTGTAATAATATAATTAAATGATTTCATACGGTTCTTCCTTTCTTCTATTCGCTTAATTCATTGTCCATGACACGCTCAATGTGGATTGCCAAATATCCGATTTCCACATTTTCCAACTTTAGTTTTAAATTCTTTTCTATTTCATCACATACTTTCACTGCCATTTTATACGCTTCGGGAAATTTAATCTCCATGTAATCATTCATACTGACTTTTAATTTTTCTCCGCTCAAAGATCTTGCAATCATATAACGTATGTGATTCATCAGACGATTGTATGATAATGACATAACATCAATTTTCTTACCGGTCTGCTTCTCTACAAGAGAAATACATTCTCTAACCGCACGGGCCACCTGCATGGCCTGTGATACTTTTTCCTCTTCAATCGCAGAATGCACATGCAAAGCAATATAACCTATTTCATGCTCATCAATTTCTACTCCGAGCATATCGGTTATCAGTTGTTTCATGCATTCTGCGACCTTATATTCCTTATAAAAAAGAATACGAATATCTTCTGTCAGCGGATTGCTGATTTGTTCGTTATTACGGATTCGATGCACTGCAAATGCAATATGATCTGCCATAGGAAACAAAATGCTACGGTCAATTTGTCCGAATTCCTTCTCTGCTCTGTTTAACACTTCATTTGCCAGCTCCAGACACTCAGGCGAAACGGTCTTTATAATATCCGATGCTGCACCTCGGTCTGTATTAAGTTCATGTAGCGAATAAACCGTATTTTCCGTTCCGGTTTCAATTCTTTCGGTTACTTTTTTTCCAAAGGCAATTCCTTTACCCATTACCAAATATTCTTTATTGTCTCCTTCACCGATCGCGATGACGGAATTGTGATTTAAAACTTTCTTAATCCTAAACATGATCTGCATTTTCTCCGTATTTTTTCACTCTATTCTAGTATATCTACTGCAAACAACGGTTCTCCGGCTTTTATTGCTCCCTCCGTCAAGAGACGTACCTTCTGATTCTCATCCAACTCCGTACACAGAATTGGCGATACCAAAGAAGGTGCATTTTCTTTTAGATACGCCAAATCCATTTTCAATAAAGGTGTACCCTTTTTTACTTTCTGACCAACTTCTACCAAAGTTTCAAAGCCTACCCCGTTTAATTTAACGGTATCAATACCCATATGCAACAATAAACTCACACCGGAATCCGTCAAAAAGCCAATGGCATGTTTTGTATCAAAGATAAAAGCAACCTCTCCATCTTCAGGTGCATAAACTATAACATCTTCAGGTGTTACTGCCGCTCCGTCACCCATCATACGCTGCGCAAAAGCTTCATCCGGTGTTGTTGACAAATTTGCAGCCATGCCATTTACCGGGCTGGAGATGATTATAGTCTGTATTACTTTCTTTTCTTTTTTCGTTTCCGCAACTACCACTGTTTCGTCCTTTACCACATCTTCGACTTCTGCCAACTCATCGGGAGCAATCACAAGGTAATCTTCCAGATTAGATTTTATCACCGTTACACTCGGTCCATAAATAACCTGTACACCATTTCCACTGTGCACAACACCGGAAGCCCCGGTCGCTTTAAGGAGTCCATCATTGACTATTGTAGCATCTTTTACCGTACAACGTAATCTGGTTGCACAACAATCGACATCACTGATATTTTTCTTTCCCCCCAACCCTTTTACGATCAACTCACTAAGTTCGTCTTTGATAACTTCGGCACTACCTTCCGTCTTTTCTTTTCCGGCATTCATATCTGCTTTTGTATAAAGCTTTGTTTCCCGGTCATCATCCTCGCGTCCCGGTGTTTTTAAATCAAACCTTTTTATCATGAATTTAAAAATAAAATAATATAAAAGAAAATATACAATACCCACAGGAATAATCAATAACCAGCTTGTTTTCTCATTTCCCTGCAAAATACCAAAAAAGAACAAATCCAACAAACCACCCGAAAAGGTAAGACCTACGGCTATATTGAGAATATGTGCAATCATATATGCAGTTCCTGCAAGAATTACCTGTACAACAAATAATGCAGGTGCCACAAATAAGAATGAAAACTCTAAGGGCTCAGTAATACCGGTAGCCATACATGCCAATGATGCAGATAAAAGAAGACCGCCTGCAGCTTTTTTCTTTTCAGGCTTTGCGCAATGATACATAGCTAACGCCGCCCCAGGAAGACCAAAAATCATAAAAATAAACTCACCCGAGAAAAATCTTGTGGCATCTGCACTAAAATGCGCGATATTTGCAGAATCAGCAAGTTGTGCAAAGAAAATGTTCTGGCCACCCTGAACCACCCGGCCTGCGACCTCCATTGACCCGCCTACTGCAGTCTGCCAAAAAGGCATATAGAATACATGATGCAAGCCAAACGGAATTAACGCTCTTTTAATCAGACCAAAAATCAAAGTTCCGATATAGCCGGATCCGGTAACCAGACCGCCCAATGCTACAATTCCGTTTTGTACCATAGGCCATATAAAATACATCAAAATACCCATTAACATATAGACCACCGTGGAAATAATCGGTACAAATCTTGTGCCGCCAAAAAAAGATAATGCATTGGGAAGCTGAATTTTATAGAATTTATTATGTAAAGCTGCCACACCAAGCCCTACAATTACGCCACCGAACACTCCCATCTGCAAAGACTGAATTCCGCACGCGGTCGCAATGGTCCCATCCAAAACACCTTCTGCGAGTTCTCCTGTAGCGAGAATCTGTCCACTTATTTTTAACATGGCATTAATGGATATATGCATCACAAAATATGCAATCACTGCTGAAAGTGCAGCAACTTCTTTCTCTTTCTTAGCCATACCGATGGCAACTCCTACCGCAAAAATCAAAGGCAGATTATCAAAAATAACATTTCCTACCGCACTCATAATTGTAAGTATCGCATATAAAACCGTTCCTTCTCCTAACATTCCTTCCAATCCATACATTGCAATTGTACTCGAATTGGTAAAAGAGCTACCAATTCCCAGAAGCAAACCGGCTACCGGAAGAATTGCAATGGGTAACATGAAACTGCGTCCCACTCGTTGCAGAACACCAAAAATTTTGTCTTTCATTTTATTCGTCTCCTTTTCTTTTTTAATTCGGAATGTTATGTTTTGCCGTATCTTTTATCGGCCGATTAAATAAAAAAGACATCAACATACATAAACACATCCTGTTATGTATAGTTAATGCCTCAAATGAGTAACACACTATAAGTATAGGTTAATTATAGCAAGAACATTTTAAATTGTCAAGTACACATCCCGACAAATAAATAATATTCTAAGCATAGCAGCCGCACAACACAGAAAAAATATCTGATAAAGCACACCACCTTATTTTTTATCTGAATAAATATTTTACTTATCTTTATCCTTCTTTGTTTAAATCTTTTTGAATCAGATTTCTTCTGAACTCAAAGTCTCTCCGATTTTTTATGGTCATATCCGATAAAATCATTCCTGCAAAGAAAGACTGAATTGCTGCCATCAGCACAAATCCGCATACAATTAATGTAGGGAAACGTTCTACCAAACCGGTTTGAACATAGTCAATCAACACAGGCACCATAAAACCGGTTGCAAGTGCCGCCAAACACACAGCCAAAAGAGTAAAAAATCCAAAAGGCTTATAATTTTTATATAACTTAATCATGGTCATAATTACTTTAAAGCCGTCGGAATAAGTATTTAACTTGGATTCACTGCCCTCAGGGCGGTCACGATACTCTACAACCACATTCTCAATTGCCATGTTATTGGAAACCGCATGAATTGTCATCTCAGTTTCAATTTCGAATCCCTTAGACAATACAGGGAAAGTTTTTACAAATCCATAGCCAAATGCACGGTATCCTGTCATGATATCTTTAATTTTACAACCAAAGAGATTATTGATTCCGGCTCTCACCAAACTGTTCCCAAAGTTATGGAACGGACGCTTGTTCTCCTGAAAATAGGTAGATGATAAACGATCGCCGATTACCATATCCGCATTTCGTTCCAACACCGCATCTGCCATTTCTCTCGCAAATTCCAAAGGATATGTGTCATCTCCGTCTATCATAATATAACAACGGGCATCAATCTCACGAAACATGGTACGAATTACATTTCCCTTACCCTGCTGATACTCATGACGCACAACCGCTCCGGCATCCGCCGCAATCTGAGCGGTACCGTCAGTGGAATTATTATCATACACATAGATAATTGCTTCCGGCAAAGCAGCCCTTGCATCTTTTACTACCTTTTCAATTGTTTTTGCCTCGTTGTAACAAGGAATCAAAACTGCTATTTTATCCATAATGTTGTCCTTTTATCTACTCAAATTTATATGCGCCTTCATTGGTTAGCATATATGGATTATACATCATAACAACAATATCAATATCATTACTTTGAATATATTCCTCGATATTACCTTCATAATACCGCATATCGATACAATGAACCTCAGAATATACCGTCCCCATAAACGCTGAAACGGGTCGAGCAAATGAATCTTTAATCAGCAATATATTAGCATCTACGGGTGCATTCTGGCAAGTCTCAACTGCACAGGCATAATCTTGTCCCATATAAACATTATACTGCAACATTTCATAAAGATTATTGCCATCCAACCTTTCATAAAACATAAATGCATCCTCGAAATCACCCTGTCGATATAAATCTTTCTCAGGAATACTTAAATCTACTTGCGTTTCGAAATTTGGAACTAACATTGTTATATCATCCAAACCGGCATAAACAATACCTGTTTTTCTACCGTTGCTTCCCAAAACTGCATCCTCTAATGTGGTTTTGGTGTAATTTCCCATATCTAGATACTTACTGTCCGGTGCTTCTCCAAGAATATCAGAAATACAGTTTACCACTTCTGTATATGCCCAAAAAGAAGTTTCAATTGTCCAATGATGATCCGTCTTATAAAAGGAATCATAATGGTCCATTCCATCCTCATGCAGACACTCTCTTAAATCCATATTCGGAACATTATTTTCAGACAATAATTGCAAAAAAACATCCGCATTATAATTGGAATAATCCTCTATTCCCGCAGGTAATTGTGAATCATACTTACAGATATCATATGGTGCTTGAATATATATATACGGAACATTCATTTCTTCCAATTTTGCATAAAAATCAATTACATTCTGTGCACTATAGGATACATCTCGATATTCAACCGTGGATACCAGCTTCCCGTTATTCAATTTTACCATTCCATTCATCTGTCTTTGCCCTAAAATCTTATGAACCGTGCCATTCACTTCGATAAAGCCATAACGGTTCCAAAAATTGTCATTGAAGCGATTTTCGATGATAATGCTCCACGCATCGTAATCGTACTCTTCCACCGCTTCCTTTGTTGCCTCAGTAAGATTACCGAAATTCAGAACAAAACCGCCGCCAATCATAAGCAGGAACAAACCTATATACAGATACTGTGTGATTTTCTTCACTTTTACAACCTCTTAGAAATTAAAATAAATAAAAGGATTGTATGCATTAATAACCAAATAACTGACAGTAATCAATGCAAGTCCAACCAGCGCAAAAGGCTTTATAACCGCCCATACGCTCTCCAATTTAGGATGTTTTGCCACCCAAGCTTTTATTCCGGCATACATAGGTATACTTAAAAGAATTGCCGCAATCCAAAACAGCCAATTCTCACTTAAATACAGAATCACCCGGTCATCATGCAAACCGCCTTGCCCCAAACCAAACATTGCTTTTACATAACGAATTACCGTTCCGGGTGTAGCGCTCCTAAAAATAATCCAGCCGAAAAGCACCGCCAAAAGAGTACCAACTCGATAAATGCCTTTTGCCCATGCAGATTTCAACTTTTTCGGTAATCCGGTTACTTTTTCGAAAGCAATCAGTACAAAGTACATAAAGCCCCATAAAATGAAAGTCCAATTAGCTCCGTGCCAAATACCGGTCAGCATCCATACCGCAAAAGTATTCCACACAAGCCGTCCCATTTTTACTCTGGAGCCGCCCATAGGAATGTAAACATAATCGCGGAACCACGAGCCGAGAGAAATATGCCATCTGCGCCAAAAATCCGCCACAGAATTTGCCACATAGGGATAATTAAAGTTTTCATTAAAATGAAATCCAAACATTTTGCCCAGGCCGATGGCCATATCGGAATAAGCCGAAAAATCAAAGAAAATCTGGAAGGAATAAGCAAGCGCTCCCAGCCATGCAAAATCTGCTCCCAAATCAAAACCCATTCTGGCAGATTCAAAAGAAGCATCCGCCACAACAGCCAGCGTATTGGCAATCAGGATTTTTTTACAAAAACCAACAAGAAATCGCTCAATACCGGTCGCGAAATCCGCCACGGTTTCTTTACGCCCGGTAAGCTGCTTTGCCACCGTATCGTATCTCACAATAGGTCCCGCTACCAACTGGGGGAAGAACGCAATATATAAACCTACATTCAAAGGATTCTTCTGCACTTCTCCGTCCTTGCGATATACATCTATCACATAAGAAATCGCCTGGAAGGTATAAAAGGACACACCGATAGGCAAAAGAATCTGCGGTATGGTAAAAATTTCACCGAACACCGAATGCACAATACTGACGGTAAAATTTAAATATTTTACAATAAAAAGAACAATCAGGTTGCTTGCCACGGCCACTGCCAATAATGCCTTAATTCCCTTGGAATCCCGAAACCGGTCAACCAATAAACCCCAAATGTAATTTAGGCCGATGCTTCCAAGCATTACGAGGCAGAATTTCGGTTCGCCCCATGCATAGAAAAACAAGCTTGCCAGAAACAACCATATGTTACGAAATATAATGGGTAATGGCTCTAAGGCATAGTAAACAGCCAACACCACCACCAAAAATACAAATATAAAAAATAAACTTGAAAAAATCATGAGTGTCCTTCTTGTATTTCTTTACCAATCTTACTCTTTCGTCAAAAGTACCCGCGGCACCAGATATGCCAAAATCAATATAACCTGCGCAGGATATACTACACATTCCGCAATACCCATACCGACAAAAGAAAGCCATACCAGTACAACCATCAAATCATCCGCACGACCTTCACGCCAAAATCTTTTTATTGGCACAAACAAAATCGCACCCGTAAGAATGATAAAAGAAATACCTGCCGGCACGCCATACCAATATGCCCATTGTATGAAAACATTGTGGGCATGTTGTACAAAGCTATCCTTCGTCATATGGAATTCATATGCTTCCGACGATTTATGACCTATAATATTTAAGTTATCAATATGCTGTCGCCAAATAAACAACCTGACAATCACGGAATCTGTCGCCTGCGCGTCATTCAAATATTCCTGCTGCAAGACATCATTCAGTGTCCAACCTTCCGGAATAAGCACATCCTCTCCGTACCAAACAGTATCTGCCGGCTCTTCTGTTCCAGTCTCTGCTACACTGTTTTCTTCCGGAACAATTTCATCTTCCGGTACATCTGTACTTTCTTCGGACAGCATTCCTTCTGCCTGAGGAGTAATCGCTTCCGACATCTCGGGTTCTTCTTTTTCAACCGGGATATAGAAACGCCCCAATGCAACCTCGGCAAATTCATCCCAAGAAATATACTTTTCCGAATTCCATGGATCAAAAGAATGTACTTTACTTTCGCTGTACTCATTAGCCCACCAAATTGGATGATGAAGTATCGTAGGTAAATAACGAATACTACCGTATACAACCGGAACACAAATTGCCAAACTCAGTAAAAGAGAGCACCCTATAATAATAATTTTTTTCCAACCAAATTGTTTTAGCAGGAGAATAAAATATGCCAAAATTACCATTGCCACTACAATCAAAGTAGTTCTGCATAATGTAAAAAAGATAAGCACCGGTATTGCGCCTGCCAAAAATGTGTATGCTACTCTTTTTACAATTTTCCACTTATCATTCTCTGTATACGCCAAATACAGACGATACAAAACCATAGCGTATACTGCCGCAAGGAATATTGAGTGCAGGTTTACATTGTCATACATACCTCGATATCGCACTTCGTCAAAAGGTCGAAAACCAAAGGCAAATGCCTGTAAAATCACAAATCCCAGAATGATAGCATCCGCCATACTGCGAATTAACACTTTATCCGTTTCTTTGGATGTAGGCGCCAAATACCAAGTTCCAAATAAAACCAGATACCAGCCGGGCCAGATACTTTCATGCCGTGACAACAACATGTAAATCGACATAGCCACCCACAGCCAGAAGAAAAAGGGCATTTTCTTAATTTTATCCTTAATGATACTGCGGTCTGTCCAAAAACGAAGTAATGTAACACCCACTGCCAATACAGCAAAAATACCGGATATATATTGTCCCTTGAATATACTACCCGGATTTTTACTCCATATATAATATCCGATTGCACCGCCAACTGCACATACGGCGCACCAGATTAAATATTTCCACGGCCGTTCTTTTTTCCATGACAAACTAAACCAAATTGCCACAGATACGGAAACACTCAGCAGTGTTTGTATAATCACTCCATACTGCCAATACTGTGTTTCCCATACCCAATCGGCACAAATAGGCCACATAAAACATATCATATATACTATTTTTTGTATAAATGCTTTGCATTTTTCAGATTTCATTCTTAACCTATTCTTTTCTCCAAACAATCTTATTCACCACGCCGGTATAACTCTGAATCAGTTTTACCATCTTGGTGCTGACATTTTCATCTGCATAATTAGGTACTTCAAGTCCCAAATCACCGCATTCAACCATCTGCGTAGCAATATCTACCGCCTGTAATACCTGTTCTTCCGTAATGCATCCCAAGATAAAATTACCTTTATCCAAAGCTTCAGGACGCTCTGTGGAAGTTCTGATGCATACAGCAGGGAACGGCATGCCTTTTGCATTAAAATATGCTGATTCTTCCGGCAATGTACCGCTATCGGAAACCACACAGAATGCATTTAACTGCAAGTTGTTGTAATCGGAAAAGCCAAAAGGCTGCAAACTTCTAACCAGCGGGTGGAACTTAAATCCTCTCGCCTCGATAAACTTCTTACTGCGGGGATGTGTGCTGTAAATAATGGGCATTTGATATTTTTCTGCCATAGCATTTACCGCATTCATCAAATTAAAGAAATTCTTTTCATTGTCAATATTTTCTTCACGATGAGCAGATAAAAGAATATACTTCCCTTTTTCCAAACCCAAGGTTTCCAATACCTTGCTCGCCTTAATTTTATCCATATTGGCACTGAGAACTTCTGCCATAGGAGAACCGCTGACAAAAGTACGCTCTTTTGCCGTACCTTCCGCATTGAGATATCTTCTTGCATGCTCGGAATAACATACATTCACATCTGCGATGTGGTCAACAATTCTGCGGTTGGTTTCTTCCGGAAGATTCTCATCAAAGCAACGGTTTCCTGCTTCCATATGAAAAATAGGCACTTTTAATCTCTTTGCTGAAATGGCTGCAAGGGCAGAATTGGTATCACCTAACACAAGAAACGCATCCGGCTTTACTTCCTGCATCAATTTATAACTTTTAGCAATGATATTACCAATAGTTTCGCCCAAATCACTGCCTACTGCATCCAAATAATAGTCCGGCTGACGAAGTCCCAAATCTTCAAAGAAAATCTGATTCAAGGTATAATCGTAATTCTGACCGGTATGTACCAACACCTGGTCAAAATATTTATCACATTTTTTGATCACTTCGGAAAGACGAATGATTTCCGGTCTGGTTCCGATAATGGTCATTACTTTTAATTTATTCATGTGCGTCCCTCTTTACTTTCTCATAATAAGTATCCGGCCTATTCGGATCAAAACATTCGTTACACCACATAAAAGTAATCAAATCCGTATCACCTTCATTTATAATGTTATGAGTATATCCGGTAGGAATATCCACTACCTGAATATTATCACCATCCACATGATACTCGATAATTTCATCCGTGTTCAATTTACGAAACTGAATCAACGCCTTACCGCTTACTACCACAAACTTTTCATTCTTGGTATGGTGCCAGTGATTTCCCTTCTCAATTCCGGGTTTGGATACATTCACCGAGAATTGACCACGATCCACCGTTCTGAGAATCTCCGTAAAATTACCTCTTTCATCAACATGCATATCCAAGGGGTATGCAAATTGATCGGTGGGCAGATACGAAAGATAAGTACTGTATAACTTCTTTTCAAAAGAGCCTTCCAGCATACAAGGCACTGACTTATTTTTACGACTTTCCTTAAAAGAATAAATCAAGGTAACAATCTCACCCAAAGTAATGGTATGCACCGTAGGCACAAAACAATATCCATCCAAATTGATATGAGGATGTCCTTCCATAGCCTGAATCAGTTCATTTACAACATCATCAATATATACCAGATTCATCACTACGCTACGGTCATTTACCTTTATAGGCAGGTCATGGGCAATATTGTGGCAGAAGGTCGCAACCGCACTGTTATAATTCGGTCTGCACCACTTACCAAACACATTTGGGAAACGATAAATATATATTTTACTGCCGGTTTCCTGTCCATAGGCATACAAAGCATCCTCACCGGCTTTTTTGCTTCTGCCGTAAGGATTGTCCAAAGCCGCCTGAATAGATGATGCATTCATAATGGGACAAGTATTGTTATACTTGCGTAAAGTTTCCATCAAAGTTGTGGCAAACCCGAAATTTCCTTCCATGAACTCTGCTTCATCTTTCGGACGATTCACGCCCGCAAGATTAAAAACAAACTCACAATCCTTGCAATAATCATCCAACAAAGCAATATCCGTATCCACATCAAATGCACAGATATCCCGGTAATCTCTGTTGCGAAGCTCTGCAATTAAATTTTGCCCGATAAAGCCTTTGGCTCCTGTAACGAGAATTTTCATCCTATCGATTCTCCCATGCTGCAATTTCATTACGAATATATTTTAAGGTCAGTAACTTTTCTTTTACCTGTTCTACATTCATCAACTCAGTATTATTTGAATTAAACTCCGATAACTTCGCTCTCTCCAAATTACCGTCGGTAAAATATTTATCATAGTTCAAGCCACGCTTGTCCGCAGGCACACGATAGAAGTTGCCCATATCGATGGCATTGGCACACTCTTCATTGGTCAGAAGGGTTTCATACATCTTCTCACCGTGGCGAATACCGATTACCTTAATCTCATTATCGGCATGGAACAATTCTTTTACAGCCTGTGCAAGTACTTCAATGGTACACGCAGGTGCCTTCTGTACCATAATGTCACCGCTCTCAGCATTCTGGAACGCATATACCACAAGCTCTACCGCTTCTTCCAAGCTCATAACAAATCTGGTCATGGAAGGCTCTGTTAAGGTTAAAGGTTTGCCTTCCTTAATCTGGCTGATAAACAGAGGAATAACAGAACCTCTGGAGCAAAGTACATTACCGTAACGGGTACAGCAGATGCTTGTTTCTTCCGGATCAATGGTTCGAGACTTAGCCACAATTACCTTCTCCATCATAGCTTTTGAAGTACCCATTGCATTTACTGGATACGCCGCCTTATCTGTAGAAAGACAAATTACCTTCTTAACGCCTGCGTCGATAGCAGCCTGCAATACATTCTCTGTTCCCAACACATTGGTTTTCACCGCTTCAATGGGGAAAAATTCGCAGGAAGGCACCTGCTTTAATGCTGCCGCATGAAAAATATAATCCACACCGCGCATTGCCTTGGCAATACTCTGAGGGTCTCTAACATCACCGATATAAAATTTTAACTTATTGCTGTACTCAGGATATTCCCTCTGATAAAAGTGACGCATATCGTCCTGTTTTAATTCATCACGGGAAAAAATACGGATTTCTCCGATATCCGTTGCCAAAAATCTGTCCAATACCGCGTTACCGAAAGAACCGGTTCCTCCGGTGATTAATAAAGTTTTTCCTTTAAACATCGCTTATCCTCCAATTGTTGTAATATTTCTTCTTCATTACCTAACCATAATTCTACAAAATCATTATACGAGACATATTGCTCATATCTTATATACTTTAACCACATATATTCTTGAAACGATATTTTTCAACTTGCTGGCAACATTCCTTATTCTCTAATATCCATGCTATTAGAATAAACTTTTGAGGTACCATTTCATGTGTTTCTTCCTTCTGCCAAAGTGTCAAGTATAGGTATGTCATCGCATTATATTCATTATTTCCAATTTGCAATGCATACGAATTAATATTCTTTGTTGTCATTAACCCCACATAAGCAAACAAAACAATATAACCAAACTTGACTATAGTGTCACGACTACCCAAAACTCAGGAAATGTCAAAGGTATTAAATACGCATCTTAATTCTCCATCTTTTATGCTATTACATTCGCTTCCGAAGACTCTAGCACACAGCCTTACACCTACAATACACCCTTATATTTATTCTATTACGTTACTATCTCAGAGATTTTTTATGAATATACTTTTTGATATATATAAATAATTCTTTCAATTGTTTATATTGAAATAGCAACGAAAAAACGCTCCAAAAAACCACCGACAAAGACATTACTATCAAAGCACAACTCACCCATTGTAAATAACTGGTGATTTTCAAACCGATTATTATATCACCGCCCACATACACTAAAATAGCAGATACAGCATAATATATGATAACTAAAATAATTTCCCGCAGAAAAGAACGTTGTATCACATATTTACATGCCTGCTTCATATTCATAAATAGCATAATCATCATAGCCAGCACAGAACCTGCAATAATTCCTATTGTTTCGTATTTTATCATCAATAGTATCGACATAGATATATTCGTAATCATTGCAATAATCAATTGCTTATTTTGCAAGCAAAATTGTCCTGATAAATTAATTACCCCACCATAAATTGAAGATACAGCTCGCAAAAAGAAAAAAGAAAAAAATAAAATATTCAAAACCGGATTAAAATATTCAACTTGCACATCTACAGAAATATATAGTTCAAAAAAACTTTTTATCATGCAACCAGTCGTAGTTAATAGTACCGCAATTACTATATAAGCTACTATTCTATATGTCTCAAACACTTTTTTAAAACGCATTTTATCTTCGCGGAACAATATAGCAATTGAATTATTTGGCGCCAGTATAACCGCAATTACAATCGTATATATTGAACTATATATCTGATTATTAAGATTATACACACTCGCCATAGTCAACGAAATAGCAATAGAAATAAGAAATACATCTGTAAAATCAAAAATAATATTTAAAACTTTTTGCAACGCAACATCTTTTGTTCCGTGCACTAATTTTGTAGCCGTTGCATTATAGTTAATTTGAGGATATTTGCTTTTCTGATAACAATGCAAAATAAGAACATTTAAAATGACACCACACAAATTCGCTACAAATGTATACAGAATACGCTCATGGTTTAAAACAACAATCAGTGATATCAAAAAAGTGAATATTTTAATTATGGTATTAATAAATAAAATTATATATTCTTCATTAAAACCATGCAACAAAATTGTATATTGGGGAATAATGCACATTGATATACAACTGGTAATAACGCTAAAAAAAACAATCCACCAAGTCATCCAATATCCTTCCGGACTATCAATAAATGCTATATATATTCCGCCCGCCACTAATGATGTTATAACAAAAATTGCGGCAATCTTATTCAAAAATTTCCTAGTATACGACAGAATCGAATTTAGTTCTTCATAATTTTTATCTATAATAGGTTTGTATGATGCAACAATTGCCGCTGTAGTAATCCCACCTTCTAACACTGAAAACATTGTTACAAAATGATTCAACGATGATGTTAGTCCATTCACTTCCGGACCGTATCCATTAATAATTAAATTTACTAAAATTATATTTGTTATCGTTGCAACAAAAGAACTAACCAGTTTACATATTAATGTTAGCATACTAGCTTTAGCTTTACTTCTACTCTTTGATTCTCTCGATATATTCTTTTTCATATTCTTTACTCAACACAAAATCAAATGACTCTTCTGTCAATAGATTTGTATGCCAATCAAACTTTCTATAATTTCCAGCATCAACCATTTTATCATAATAAAAATGTTTTTTATCATATTGTGCAAAAAATCCCTGTATTTTTCCATCTTTTCCGGAATAATCAATTACTATATTCCTTCCATTCAAAATAGTTTGAATCAAAATGGAGTGATATCTCATACCTACACAACCTTCTGCATTCATATATAATTCATATAACTCCTCTAACGATAATGGTTGATGTACATACTCTACATTTTTCATCTGATATTCATCTAGTATTTTAATAAAAAACTCTCGATCATCTCCACCCCAAAAAAAAGAATGCATCGGAACTAATATAATCTTCTTGTCCAATTTATTTAGATTTCGTATCAACTCGCTAATATACGAAAAGTTTTGCTCTCCATATACATTTGCATATTCGCGCACATTAACTGCAATATAATTTGCATTCTTTTTTCGATGTAATTCCTTATACTGCAATACCGAAAATATGGCTGGATCCGGCAAATAAATAATATTATCTCTCTGACATATTTTCATTGCATAATCTCGCGAAAATTCATCACGAAAAATAGAAACATCAGAATTTTGTAATATTTTCTTACAGCAAGATATACAATCCGGACGATTAAGTGGTCCGTAACCACACCCCAAAAGCATTGTTTTTTTTCGTTTTCTTTTTGCATAACAAAATGCATCCTTAATTATATACATTTCGTCAATATCCATCAGGGGGCCTCCCCCCATCATCACAATATCACTTTTGCGCACTTCTCTTCGCAATTGCCGCAAATCGCGAACATCAAAAATATCAATAGAGATTTGTGGTGCTGTTTGCGCATATAAATCCCTATCTTCATACAATGTTCTCTCCGTAAAAAAGGGCTTTAAACTGCCCACCGAAACATGAGCTTTAGGATATATTTTATTCAGCAAATATAAAATTCCGTCTAAAATAGCACGATCGCCTAATGTTTCCGTACCATACCAGCCAATAATCATTATATTCTTTTTACTATCTTTTTCTAATCGTTTCATTTACTAATTCCTTACGCAATTTAAATAAACCTTTAATTGATAATCCATAAATATAATGCGAACATCCCGAACAACTTTTAAGCAATTCCTTTTCTCTATATTTTCTATTATTAACAAAAAGTTTTTCTGCCGACTCAAAAGATGCATTACCAATCTCTTTACTAAAGGTTGCACAATACCCTATGCCCCCATTTGGTGTAAGTGTAACACCCTTTCCATGTTCAAAATCGCAACACGCATATCGCTTGCCTTCCTTCAAATAAAGAAATAGTGCAAAATATTTTTCCTCTCTTGTTTCTAAAAATTTTTTATAGAAAAATTCCTGTGCCAGCATCTTTTTCCCCGGATGAATTAACACTGAAAAATCATTATATTTATCCTCATTTGTTATTCTTTTATGAATGGTTGCCAAATTATAACTTACACTCTCATTATTCTTCCTCGCCCACAATTCCACTTCACCTATTCGTGAAATATTATAGGTTGTAATGGTGCATACAAATCCCAACCTATCACAATATAGTTCTGTATTTTCTCTTATTCTTCGATATGTTTCCATCAAATGTTCATATGCTTCTGTTTTCCCCCTCATCAAATCCTGCATATCGTCAATCCCATCTAATGAGAAAGAGATTCCCACTCTAATATGATTTTGAACGCACATCTTTTTAATTGCTATCATTTTTTCGATGATAATATCAGTGCAATAACCATTAGAAATTATATCAATTTGTTGCAACCTGGGACATGATTTTATTATAACATCAACACATTCAATTAAATCCTTTTTCAAAAATGGTTCCCCACCATTCAAACCAACGGATTCAATTTTACTAAACAAAGGATTTTCAAGAATTATTCCCAACTCATCTGCCGAAAAATCTTTCAATTCTTTTTGTTTTTTCATGCCACACATAACACAATCGAAATTACACTTATATGTTATGGGCAATTGCAAAATATGTGGATATTTATAATTATTCTTTTTTAAATATTCTTTAATAATGCGCTTTAAAATTCTGATAGTGATGCGCACATACACTATTTCTTTTCCGAACCAATCTCTTAATTTTTGTTTAATTCTCTGCATCATAATTCCCCAACATTATTTTATTATAAATATCTATGGTTCGCATCACATTTCTATCTCTGTCATGTGTTTGAAACGCTCTCTTACGGGCAGCTTTTGACATCCTTTTTGCCAAATCTGCATCCTCAAATAACTGCCGTATATAATATGCTAACATATATGGTGCATCCGGTTGATAAAGGATCCCTTCCTCCCCGTTCCTCAGTAGGTTCGCAATTCCTCCCACATATGAACTTATCACCGGAACCCCCAACAGCATTGCCTCTCCAATGGAATTGGAAGAATTTTCTATTGATGAAGCTGAAACAAAAACATTGGATTTTAAATACATTTCTTTCATTTCGACATCAGAAAGACTTCCCATAAAGCATACATTTTCTTCCAAATTATTTTCTCGAATCAATTCCGACAAATATCTTTGGTATGCTGTTTTCTTATAATTCTTTTTCTCCAAAAAATTCTCTCCTGTCGTAATTACTTGAATATCACCATACTGTTCCTTTAATATACCCGCAGCTATAAGAACATGGTGTAATCCCTTAATTGGATATGAACACTGGCTCACAAAAATCGAATGCGGTTGAATATTATCAGCACTCCACTCGTCCTCATAAAAACACTCCCTTAAATTCTCATTACATGAATAGTAATTAGCATTTTGATTGATTTGTTCAACACATGCTCTATCCCAATCTGTTCTACCTATAATGTGCATAACATTTTTTATGGCAGCACATTCCCAAATTCCTTGTTTTTTAAAATTCTCTCTCTGAACAACAAGCATATCCCAATAATATAAATCTTTAGGATATAAACCCAGCTGCGTTTTAATTGGTACACCTGCCATATAGTGATTGGCATAAACCGATACGAGACCCTGTATCTGAATCAATGTTCTCTCCCTTTTTCCATATGCCTCTACCAACGCATATGTATGTGAATATTCCGTACCAAAAATGTGAATCATGTCAGGCTGAAATTCAGAAATAATTTCTTTAAATTTTTCTTTCATTTCTTTGATATCTTTTTTCCCATTTCCCTTCGGTATAAAAGAGTAATACTCTACCCCATTAATATTTCCCTTTAACTCTTTCTCACACGGAAAACAAATCCCCAACTCAATTGAAGAATCTACTTTCATTTTTTGATATAATCCATCCAGCCAGCCGCCCGCATTACTCTTAGTCACATTTTCTTTTAAAGCAATCTCCGGCAATGGAATATTACACTTCCATAATACTCGCATTTTTTTCCTCTTTTCTTTTTATAGCACTTTTTCAATCTCTCCACCCACCGCCTCCGGCGTATATTCATAATATTCCTTAAATAAATAATCCCATTCTATCCGTTTGCCAACATTTTCGCAAATAAACTTTTCTATCGAAGAAATATCCACGGGTTCCTCTTCAAATATGTTATACACCAAAGGATACTTGTTCAACACTTTCAGTGTCGGACAATCCTTTATCTTACATATGTTAATAATAGGCAAACCTGTACTAATATATTCAATAATCTTACTCGGCATTTGATTCGCATTTGTATTATTTAGACTGACCAGGATATCCGCTTGTCTGATAATTAAATTAGTATCATCCAACGAAACTCTTCCATGAGCCAACAACCTATCCGGAGTTTTTTCAGCATAAGATTTCACTTGTTCTTCGCATCCTCCACCATAGAGATGTAAAATAATATCCGAATTCGTCATTTTTGAAAACAACTCAAGCAAAAAGTCCGGATTTCTAATCCCCGAATAAAAAGTACCCGCAAATACACAATTGATCCTTTCTCTACTAAATACTGCTTCGTTTTTTAAATCAGTAAATTTAACAAGATTCGGGAATTGAACAACTCTTAATTTATCAATATATTTTTGTAATGCACATTTTGAATATTCATCGTATATCTGCTTCGTTACAAATGAATAATCTACCCCTTTTATAAACTTCTCTTCGTGTCTACGCGACCTATTTTTGTTTTTTTCATAAACATTAAAAGAATACGGATCTAATTGATACCATATTTTTTTAACATTTTTTATCTTAATAATTTCTTTAATTGTATCCTTTGGCTCGGTAAATGCAATTAAAACCTGCACATGCTTCTTTTCGACAAACTCAGTTAGATTCTTTCTAGTCGAATACATTTCAAATGTATTTTCTGTCAAAAAATACAATATTCTATTCAATACAACACAACAAACGACATCCAGGTGTCTCAGCAAAACACCCAAAGTTTTAATTCTCCCTTTTCCCTCCAGTGACTTTTTTACCTCATATACCTTCTTCGCAAACTTCGCTTCATATGCATAAAATATACAATCATTGTCCTCATATTCACAATTTGCTAACCCATTCGAAGAACAATCATGTTGCCCATAAACATATACCTGATGTTCTCGCGATAGTTGCCTCGCAATGTTAAGCGCTATCTTTATGTTTGCATTATTATTAGAATCAAATCGATCTATAATCAACGCGATTACCATGTTCTTTTCCCCTTTCGTAAAAAGTAAAAGAAAATCTGATTACAAAATGCCTACCCTATAATTGTACACAACTTCACTAGAAGACCATAGCATTTGCATCGCAATAACATGATAGCCACTGCTGTTTTAATTCTTCTGACATGCCATATTTTCATCTCGTCTCTCCAATGGAATTGTTGAAGTGAGTTATCTATCTTTTCTTTCTTTTCTTTCATCGAAAAATTACTGTTTGTAGCTATTTTTTTTACACTTCCAATCAGCAACGCAGCAACATAAAAATAGATATATCTTTCCTGTTCCCGAGATAAATTCCACTCTACAATACATTTCTTCAAATTGTTATACAGTACATGCAAACAAAAGAAAGATTGTTCGTTATACTTTCCCGACAAACCACTTGTGTCATGATGATAATAATATACCATATCAGAGTGAAATGATATCATACTTACATACTGAAGATAAGTAAAAACAAATAAAATATCTTCGTACAAATTCATCATTTCATTAAAACAAATATCATTATCTATTATTATATTACGCCTAAATATTTTATTTACAGGTCCGCACAAAAGCGCTGTGTCCATAAAATTTATTAAGAATTTTTGTAAAAAATCTTTTTGAGTGCCCACATATTTGTCCGGCGGCGCAATACATTTTATACTTTGGTCCACACCATTGACATACTCCAACGCGAAAAAGCCCAAATCACTTTTATTCAAATCCATTTCCCGTAAATTTTCGGAAAGATTTTTAATGTCTATCGTATCATCTGCATCCACAAAAATTATATACTCTCCTTGTGCTAAGCGCATCCCTTTATTCCTAGTCGCACTCACTCCTTGATTTTCCTGTCTTACAACATGAATTCTCTCATCCTGTATACCATTCATACATACTTCATATGTATTATCATTCGAGCCGTCGTCAATAATCCATACTTCCCATTCAGCAAAATCAATCTGAACAACACTTGAAATACACTTTAAAATTGTATTTTCAGCATTATACGCAGGAATAATAATTGAAAGTCTGATTTCCTTCATTTCTCCATCTCTCTAAGCTAATATTTTATTAATTTGTTCTTCCCATAAATATTCTTTTGCTTTTTTTCTGCAAATATCAAAATAGACATCTCGGTTTTTTAGCCGTATAATAGCTTCCTCTATGCCTTTACATATTGCGTCTTCATTAGATTCTACAAATATAATGGCATCTTTGAATTCTTCACTTCCGGGAAAACTGGTAGATACAATAATTTTTCCTGCAGCTAAGTAGTCAAGAATTTTGGAAGGAAAATTATTCTGATTTTCAGGCAGATTCATATTTCTGGGATTAACAAGTATATCCGCATCTTTTAGCAGATTCATATATTCTTCATACTCCAGAAATCCATCATATATTATTCTATCATCCTGTCTGCAATTATCTTCTACTAATTCTTGATATTGCCCTTTTCCCGTAATATGCAACTCTACATTACTTGTTGCTATATTATGAAACGCCTCTAATAACAGATCGACACCTGTTACATTATTAAGCAATCCCGAATACATAATTTTTATTTTTTCAACATTTTTTATAGATAATTCTTCAAAATAATCATAAAACGCTTTGTCAATCCCACCATGCATCACAATAAACTCTTGGTTTTGTCTTAAAAATCGCCTCGTCCTATTTGACAGGCCAATAACAACATCATACCTTTGTATACTCTTCAATTGTAAATATGCGTATATTTTTTTAACAATCCCGTGATAACATGTTATGTCGCTATAATCAGCCAATATCAAATAACTCTTCACACCATTTCGGATACACCACCTCGGCAATCCCAACCATGCATAAACAACATTATAGCTAATCACCTTACTACATCCTTTCATTCGAGAAATGATACTCTTTCTAAAATGAGCCAGTGTAGAAAATACATTTTTTTCTTTGATATGGTATTTTACCTTTTCCGAATGTATTTTTATAAGTTCTTCTTTTGTGCTTAAAGATATCGGGAATCCGATATATGACACTTCCCTAACGCAGTAATTCAAATTTTTTAGATTTTTAATAAAATTATTTTGAAATCGGTTTCCTGCAGCCGAACAATACTTTTCAGCGTATTCCAAATTATTAGGAATAAAACTACCGCAAAAAAGAATATTAAGTTTAAGTTGTTCCCCAATTTCCATATGCGACTGCACCATTTTTTCGACAGTATACATATTAGCGCACTTCAAGGAAAACTTTGAAACACTGTCTACATTCTCTTGATATAGCATAATATTTATAGCATCTTTAAGTTTCTCTGCATCACTTATAGGAACAATTCTTCCTGCAGCATTCTGCGCTATCATCTCTTTCCCTGCATTACAACAATCTGTTGTAATAACAGGTAATCCATTTGCCATAGCCTCATTTACTACCAACCCCCAAATATCTTCCCTGGTTGGCAGAACAAAAACATCCGCGGCCTGATAATATTCCTTCAATTCCTCCTGCGTCAAAAAATCAATAACATGGACCGTAGACCTCCATTCGGAAACCAAATTGCTTAATTCTTGCACACTACCGCCCACAAGGTATATGCCTATGTCATCCCCTAGCATTTTCGACGCTTCTACCAAAACATCTACTCCTTTTCGATGTATAAACTGACCCACATACAGAATCATTTTCCTTTCAGTGACTCCCAGCTGTCGTTTTTTTTCCTCTTTTTGCTCTTTTGTCAATGGATTTTTAAGAATTTCTTCTTCTCGCACAGAACTAAACGGATAGCGATATATACCCTCCTTTTTTGCTCCATAATGTAATACATACTTTTCGTGCTCATCACAAGTACATAGCCACGATGTCGCCGCACTGATTGCATATGATTTAATTTTCTTTTTAATCCACGATTCTTTATTCGGAACAAATGCCCCGTCACCTTCTATTGAAAATGGTATTCTTTTTCTTTTTAAATACGATATTGCCAACAATCCGGTAGGCGATGATATGTCAGAAACTATAATCCAATCAAATTTATTATTCTTTAAAAACTTAACAACTCCCATTGCCAAAGCTTGATCTACCCGCACTCGAACACCGGGCAAAATAATTCCGTTAAAATAACGAAATATATCACTTTGCCATTTTTCATCTCGTTCATCAGAATTGCTTTTTTCAAAAAGAACTGTTAAATCACATCGTTTGCCCCATTCATTAAAAAAAGCAACTCTGTAGGGTGATGGAATATTCGTTATAAACAATACCTTCATTTTTTCAATACCTTTTATGTCTCCGTGCTCCTAATAACAACATTATAATATCAATTTTACCATTACTCTTTATGTTGATAAAATTTAAAATAGATATTCCCGCCACAATTATTGCGATTACTATAAATGGTCTTGTAATATATAGCATCTCAACATCAAACAACTCTGTTCCTTTTCTAACTGCACCGACAAATAGGTGATTTTATAAATATATAGAAAACGACATTTTACCTATAGCAGGAAACAACTTATTCCCTTCCCATATTTTTAAATCAGCCACTCCCATCAAAACAATTGTGCTTAAAAATAAATTAACCAATGAAAATCCACTCCAATATGTCCACTCCCAATCATTTCTAAGATGTAGAACCATACTAACCGCTAGCAAAAACATCGAAAGAGGCATACATCGTTTGCAAAAGCCAAAAATTTTATCATGTGAAACATTCTGTAATAAAATACCGACAGAAAAATATACCATCCAATTAAGCGGATTTAAATAGTTAATTGTATATGAAATATCTAACATTCCGGAACATATCATCCCTAGCCAAACGAATGAAACCGTTGCAGCTCCTACCACTATTACTTTTTTATTTTTTATTAACCAGAACAGGAGGTAAAGAAAACACAATACCGTCAAATAATATGTAGAATGATTTACTCCCAACAGAAACTTAACCCATTCCCATAACGAAATACCACCTTTGCGTAAAACAACATACAACCAAACTAGTGTGTCGCAAAATACCCACGGCATTATTATGTTTCTTACCTTACTCTTCCAAAACGCATGAAATGTGTATTTTTCAGGATGAAATAAATAACCGGAAAGTATAAAAAAAACAGGCACCCCCATTGTTCCCACCATATCCATTATTCGAATTATTAGTTTTCCTACTTTTCCCTCATAATCTCCTACCGAATGAGCGCAAACTACGCAAAAAATAGCAAATGCTTTTAATACCCATATTTTTGAAATATTAAATTGTTCTTCCCTCTTCACTCTACTCATACATTTTCTGATATAAAACTATATACTGTCCATACTTGCTCTTTGGCAAATAATTACTCGCTTGTCTTCTACATTTTTCTATCCATTCAGCATTGTTTGCAATTGCTTCTACGCTTTCTTTAACTGCATTCAAATCCCCCGCTTTCACTACAACTCCACTTTCAGTTGTCACCACTTCCGGTACTGCTGTTTTATTATAAACAACCGCTGGCGTTCCACAGGCCATTGCCTCTACTGTAGTCAATCCCATTGTTTCTTCCACACTGGCATTGAAATACACATCAGCAGCTGTGTATATTTTTGCCAGCTCTTTCACTGAAGATGTTCGCGGAATGGCAAGAATTTCTTTAGGGATTTTTTTCGCCAATTTAGAATCAATGCCAACAATTACAACTTTCCATTGTTCTCCAAGCATGGCCGCTATTTTAAGAAAATCTTCAAGTCCCTTTCCTTTTGACCATACATTAGCAACGCCCAATAGAATTTTTTTATCTTGAAGTTTGTATCTTTCTTTGAAATCAGAAACAGTTGGTTTAAATACATTCAAATCAATTCCATTATTAATTACAATTGTTTCATACTTACTCAGAAAAGATTTCTTAACTTCAGATTCTAGCCACTTGGATGGCGTTACGATAATTAGGTTGTCTATTCCTGTAAAAGCTTCTTTTTTTCGAATGAATTGTCCTTTTGATGCATCCATAAAAATACTGGTCGGATATGTTTTCTTCTGTGGACACCTTCCACAACTTTCCTTCCATTTGTCGCAATTAACCTCTGAATAATATGAACAATGTCCCGTGAAAGCCCAACAATCATGCATTGTCCATACAACCGGTTTTTTATACTCCTTCAAAAACGCAAACAACAATTCATAATTCAAATAATACCCATGAATATTATGCAGATGAATCACATCCGGATTGTAGTCTTTAATATCCCTAATAAGATGTTTTGTTGCTCTTTTGGAGTGTAAACCATGCCTGTCGAAGATTCGTGTCATTAACACATGAGCGTAAACTTCGACTTTCGATGCGATTTTGATTGCATCTACTCCTTCAGGTGCGTCACCTCTGCCGTATGCGATTCTGCATTCATGCCCTTCTTTCTCCGCAACCTTACTGAGATCTACTGCAATTCTGCCCGTACTACCATAACCACAAACGACATTTATCTGATATATCTTCATTTTAAACCTCTTGTTTTTCTAATCCATCTATCTATTCATCTCAGCATTGTTTTATCAAGATATTTTGTATTATACGCAACACCCCTATTTTAACTTGTATATTATAACACCAATGTCCTAAATCGTCAAAAAAAATATGCCTTTCTCTATCGAAAAGCATATTTCTATCCATCATCTATTTTCTAACTCCCGGCACACCAACATATGTTCCTGCAACATCAATATCTTTAACGATCACAGTTCCCGCACCCAAAATACAATCTTTACACACACGAATATTTTGAATCACTATACTTCCTGCACCTACCCATATATGCGTATCCAATATAACCGTTCCACACAAATGTGCTCCCACTGCAACATGACAATAATCTCCAACAATACAATCATGGTCAATTGATGATGCTGTATTAACAATAACTCCCTTTCCAATTAATGTCCCTGTATTGATAACAGCTCCCGGCATAACCACCGTTCCAATCCCCAATTTTGCTCCCGGACTTACTGTAGCATTGGGATGAATAATGTTAGGAAGATTAGCGCCTTTTTTTTCAAGTTCAGTAATCCAAAACTCTCTTATTCTTCCATCTCCGATTGCAATCGCAATATCATATTCATCTACATAATCATAAACCTTATCAAGTTTTCCATAATATGGATAGGATAATTGCTCTGTCGGTTCAACATCATCCAAAAATACAAATTCTGAATATTGTCCGGATAACTCAGCACACTCCGCAATTACTCTACCATACCCACCGGCACCCAGAATCATCAGCTTTTTTTTCATAATTCCGTCCCTCTTGCCAATAACACCTTATACTTTCATATCTTTCATTACATTTTTTACGCTATACTTCTCTTCTAAATATTTTCTTGCAATACTTCCCATTGTAAGCAACTCAGGCTCGGGTATTGCACATATTTTATCGAAAACAGATGAACAAATCTCCTCGCTATTACTCTCTGCCCACCATCCAAATCCATTTTCAACCACAATATTACCAATATCTGTATTCACATCCGTAAAAGCCACAACCGGCATTGCATAATCCAAATATGACAATAATCGCGAAGGAAAATTAGGTATGGTAAACCGATGATCCAACACTATCATTCCAACATCGCATGCCTTTAACATCTCATCATACTCAGCTTTCGGTAAGTACGGCACATATCTTATATTTTGAGGTTGCTCCTTAGTTATATACTCTTCCAATTTCCACGCATCAGTACCGCCACCACATATCAAGAAAAAGCGATCTGTTTTATCACTATTATACTTTAACAATCTAATAATAAAGTCCACATCCTGCGGCTTTCCAAGATTTCCACCATACATGAAAACTCTTGCATTTTCAGGTAAATTATATTTTTTTCTCAAATTCGCTTTATCATATAATTCTATATCTTGCGGTTCTATTGCATTGGGACAGACACACACTTTATCCCCACTTAAAAAATTATTATTACGAAGTATATAATCCACATTTGCTTCTGACATACATCCGATTACATCCGCACCTTTATATAATGCAATCTCTTTTTTGCGAAAATATTTGTATATCGGACTCTTCTTTGACATCATGTTCAAATCAACTGCATTTTGAGGAAATATATCTTTAAGCAGCAAATAGCTTCTCGCACCGTCTCTTTTTTTAATATACTCCACCACCTTGCCAAAAGTAATAGGAGGAGTTGTATATAATACCAAATCATATTTTACATCGTAAAAATATTTCTTCACACCACGAATCAACTGATGCTCCAAAGATATAGTGGTAATACCCTTCTCAATAATATTACACTGCTGTATATTTCCTATCCGCAAGCAAAGAATCCTATTATTCTTCCCATCTGTTAAAATCTGCGTTTTTTCGCCATACTTCCGTTCTGTCGGTGAAATCACATCTACGCGATGCCCGTTTCTAACGAACTCCCGTAATAAATCCGTGTAAATATTTCGTTCTTCCAAGGTCTTAAATTTCAAGAGACTCACAAAAAGAATATTCATCTTTATCTCCAACTTTTCTAAATAATCATTCGTTCAACACATATTATGCACGCCGGAATAATGCATCAAAACAAAATAAAAAATCACTTTGCATTATGCTTCCTCATTTCCGGTAAAAGATTCCATAGTTGCACTGTTTTCAGAAGATATACCTTCTTTGATTAAAACTGTTTTTATTGTTAAAAAAACAATTTTTATGTCCATAGCAAAAGATAAATTCCGCACATATTCCACATCATACTCAAATCTCTTTTTCCAGCTAATGGCATTACGGCCATTGACTTGCGCCCATCCGGTCAGCCCGGGACGCACATCATGCCTATGTTTCTGCTCTTCATTGTATAGAGGAAGATATTGCACCAATAAAGGTCTTGGCCCCACAAGACTCATATCACCTTTTAAAATATTCCACAACTCCGGTAATTCATCTAAGCTGGTAGAACGAAGAAATTCTCCGAATTTGGTAAGTCGAACTTCATCAGGAAGTAAATCACCATTTTCATCCCTCGCATCCGTCATTGTCCTAAACTTGTACATCTCAAAGATTTTTTCGTTTTTACCCGGCCGTCTTTGCTTAAAAATCACCGGGCTTCCCAACTTACATTTAACCAGAACTGCCACAACTGCAATCACAGGCCAGAGAATACTTAAAGCAGTAAAAGACAACGCAATATCTAAGATTCTTTTAAGCACTTTACGATACATAATATCCTCTACTCCTTTCTCTTTTATGATGTATAAACAAACTTTACAACGCTTTCATCACCGGTATCGCCCATACAAGCAACAAAATAACAGCAATAACAGCTCCAAGAATAATTGTCGCCTTTAAATAATTCATAGTAATTCGTACATCTTTTGGATTTTTTTCCTCCTCGGGAACCACCATCAATACAGCTTTTGCTTTTTTCTCTTCCTCAGTTACCTTTGTTAGTAATGTTGCAATTATCATAGCGCAAACATTCAACACCATACCCACAACCGTAGAGTCTAAATATACCGGTAAAGTTGCTCCCGATATTGAAGCATAGAGCTTAATAGCAAAACAACCTAAGAATCCCATTAACATTCCCCAAAAAGCTCCTGCTTTGGTCACTCTCTTGCTCAAAATACTTGCAACGGCAACAGGCATCCAGGAACTTGCCACAATAGAACCACCAAAAAACATAATCCAAAATATCTGCGGCGGATTTAACACAGCCAAAACAAGGACAATGAAACAAGCTAAAACCATTGCGATTCGCCCAACTTTAATCACATCGCCTTTTCCTTTATAAATATCATTTGCTACCGATGATCCGATTAACGACAAAAAGGTTGTTGCAGAAGATATTCCTGCCGCCAGTACCCCGGTCAATAATATTACGCCTACTGCTTTGGGAAGTATATTCATAGATGCCCAGATCAGTACATGGGATGCGCTTTCCAGCTCCGGATTAAAAATATTAACCGTTACCGCCGCAATTCCCACTAATAGCTGTAACATAAAAATTCCAAAAGCAGAATAGAATGCTGAACGAATGACTGTATGTTCGTTTTTCGCCATAATGTATCTACTGGATTGCCATGGGCCAACCATACACACAGACATCCAAACAACTCCATATATTATCCCCCATAAAACATTTGCGCCACCTGTTGAATACAAATAATCAGTATTTCCGGCCCAAGAAAGAAGTCCCTGCTTTCCCGTAAAGTGAACCAATCTGTCAACAATTGACCCCCAGGATCCGGCCTCTCCAGTTATCACAAATACCGATATTACCAACGCTATTGTAAACACGCTAAACATTATCGTATCAGTAATTAAAACGCCTGCTGCCCCTGATGTAATAGACACAATTGCAAATACAATTACAGCAATTACTATGCAAACATTGTAGTCTACACCGGTTACAACATTCATCAAGGTTCCAATTCCTTGCATAACAGACAACAAATACACCATCATTGTAATGATTGATGTAATTGTTGCCAATGTTTTAACTTTTTCCGAACAAAAACGTCTTCCAAAGAAATCAGGAATTGTAATAACCTTACTTCTTCGCAAATAGCGCCCGAAAAAGACAGCACCATATATGTATCCTACAACCTGCATGGTCGCAAGAATTGTCATCGGTGAAAAGAGACCATTATAATATTCACCGGCATCTCCCATAAACATACCGGTACTTACATAGGATGCTATCATCGAACCAACTATTAAGAATACCGGAGCTTTTCTTCCCGCAACATAAAAATCATTTGCATTTTTAACTTTTCTACTGATAACAAAACCCAAAACAATGTATATTATAAAAGATACCAGCATGCCGATTAAATATATATTCATTCGTTCTCCTCTCTCTTCTTGTCATTCTTCATATACAACGAGCAAATTATTCCCGATAACATAATCCACACGCCTAAACAAATTGCTATCACTGCTTCCATACTCAACCTCCATATCTATAATCAATCGATATACTCACTTTTTAATTTAACACGATCGATTTTGCCGTTTAAATTAAAAGGCATTTCTTCCAGTTTTATACTTCTGTTGGGAACCATATAATGCGGAACAATATTTCTCAGTTTTTCAATTAATTCAGTACTCTCAATTTGACCCAAATAAAACATAAAAATTCTTGATTTCTTAGAATCATATAAACAGCAACATCTTTCCACACCATCTATCGACGCTATAGCGGTTTCGATTTCACCAAGCTCAATTCTTTGCCCCATGTGTTTAATCTGAAAATCTTTTCTTGAGACATAAATCAGTTCACCCAATTCATTATATCTCGCCAAATCGCCTGTTCTGTATATTATTTCAGAATATCTGTTATTTAATGGATTTTGAACAAATACTTCTTTCGTTCTCTGCTCATCATTATAATAACCATAAGCCATGCCACTACCTCTAACGCAGATTTCTCCCACTTCATCTCCCGTTACCAATTCATCGTCCTCATTCAGTAACAGCATTTCTTTGTTTTGACAAGATATTCCAATAGGGATTGCTTCATTGTCATTTATTTGGCGTTCAATCTTATATGCCGAACATGTATCTGTCACCTCCGTGGGGCCAAACAAATTATAAAACTCAACATTGGGATATGCTGAAATCCACCTGTTTAATTGTTTTGCAGGCATAACTTCCGCTCCAAACAGCACTCGTTTTAGTTCAGGCAAATACGGTGCTTTTAATGCTCTAAATGTAGATATCATACATAACGCCGAAGGCACCCAAATAATGGTATTAATGCTATGTTCAAAAAGATAATTCATTAATTCTCCCGGATATGAAAACAACTCATGGGGGATAATGAATGTGGTTGCCGCATTTTTAATGGTAAGGTAAATTTCATATATGGAAAAACTAAAATAAAAAGGAGTTTGATTACCAAAAATAAAATCTTCATTTATTTTAAAATAATCTGTAGCCCATTCTACAAAATCTATCAATCCTTTTTCTGAAATCATAACTCCCTTAGGTATACCTGTGGAGCCCGATGTAAACAAAACATAGGCCAAATCCGAATCCAAAATCTTATCATTCGCATCAGATAATAAACCATAGTCTACATTAGTTTCCATACATGTTTCATATTCTAAAACCGGTACGCCCTTTGCAAATTCATTCGCAATCTTTGAATTTTTTCTATCTGTAATAATAACCTTAGGTTGCAATGTATCAATAATCTTCTCTATTCTTGCAACCGGCATATTAACATCAATCGGAGAATAAAAATTTCCGCTTTTTATTATTCCCAAAAAAGTAGAAACAACCTCTACACTCTTTTCCAAAAAAACAATTATGGGTTCTTTCCTATAACCACCATTACATATTTCAGTAGCCACTTTATCCGCTTCTATTTTTAATGTTTCAAATGTAATGCTTCTTTTAGAATCTACAAATGCTATTTTATCAGGAAATTTATTCACCGTTTCGTCTAAATATTGTGCCACATTAGTTATCATCACAGCTATCCTCCATTATTTATTGATATAACGGTTCACCATTTCTGCCATCTTATCTATACTTTCAAAATTAGTCCGCGAAATATCTTTTACTTCTGTTTCAAAATCAAACTCATCTTCCAAAGAAGTTAACAAATTCATAATCATCATTGAATCAATGATACCTCGCTCAACCAAATTTATACCGGTTTCATCCGGCACATTCTCAGCAAATTCTCTCACAATTTCGATAATTTTACTCTTAATATCCATACATTTACTCCTTTTTATAAATTCACTTTTCTTGCAGGATTCCCCATAACATGATTGCCTGCCTTTACACGACCATAAACAACACTTCCGGGAGCAATTACAGCCCCGGCACCAACCTTAGCCATCTGAACCAAGAAGCTCATTCCACCAATCATAACTTTCTCACTAATTTCACAAGCTCCGGAGATCACTACATGCGGATTACAGATTGTATAATTTCCAATAATGTCATCATGTCCCAAACAAGTATCGCTATTTAAAAAAACATAATCACCCACACGAATGTTTACGGGCAACTCACAATGTTCATTTACAATACAACCTCTACCAATTATAACATCAGGACCAATTGATGCCGTTGGATCAATTAAGGTTTCAAACATTATTCCTGCAGCCTCCAGCTTATCACAAACAGCCACACGCGGCCCCATCAAACCGATCGTAACATTACAATAAACGGAATCTTTGTGTTCAATCAACCACTCTGTTCCACCCAAGACCGGCACGCCGTTTAATACCTGTCCCCACATTTTCTCATTGTCGTCTACAAATCCCAACAAATTATATTTCTTTTCGGTTCTATTGATTCTTTCAATTAAAAAGGCAATCTCGCGTCCAGATCCTCCGGCACCGAACAGTACAATATCTTTCAAATCAATACTCCTTTCACTGAACAACATATAAAATATTATCGCTATTTTAGGCAAAAGCCAAGTGTATCCTTCTTACACAAACAAATTGCGGATAATTCCGATAATCAAATCCATATCTTCTTTGGTATTTTTTATATCACTGGGCAAACACAAACCTCTGTTAAAAATATCCTCCGATACGGAAATTCCCGATTCGTTATGTGCAAAAAATTCACATCCCTCAAATACAGGCTGTAAATGCATGGGTTTCCAAATCGGTCTTGATTCAATATTTTCCTGCTCCAAAGCCACCAGAATATCCAGAGGCTTCACCTTGCAATCTTCTGCAATGGTCATGCAGGACAACCAATAATTGGGCCGATTTTCATCGCCACCCAAAGGATTCATGGTAATGGCTTCAATATCCGCAAAAGCCTCTTTATATGTTTCATAAATCGCTTTTTTCAGCGCAATATGTTCATCCAAGTGCTTCAACTGCCCTCTGCCGATTCCGGCTACCACATTGGACATTCTATAATTATAACCGATTTCTTTATGTTCATAATGTCTTGCCGGCTCACGGGACTGTGTGGCATAAAATCTGGCCTTTTTAATTTTCTCTTCGTTATTGCTTACCAGCATACCACCGCCGGAAGTTGTAATAATTTTATTACCATTAAAAGAGAAAATTCCGAATTCACCAAAGGTACCCGTCTGCTTACCGTTTACGGTTGCACCAAGAGATTCCGCTGCATCTTCAATCAAAACCGCACCGTATTCTTCGCAAATTGCCAGCAATTCTTCCAGTTTTGCCGGTGTGCCGTAAAGATTCACCACTACCACTACCTTGGTATCGGGATACTTTTTAAAAGCTTCTCGCAATGCATCCGGAGACATATTCCATGTATCGGGTTCCGAATCAATAAAAACAGGAATTGCTTTCTCATAGCAAATAGGGTTACATGTAGCCGAAAAGGTAAGGCTTGAACAAAAAACTCTGTCCCTCTGCTTCACCCCCGCTAATTTCAGTGCAAGATGAACCGCTGCCGTACCCGCACTTAATGCCGCCGCATGTCCGCATCCGGTATAAGCCGCCATGTCTTTTTCAAATCCATCCACATGGGGTCCTAAAGGCGCTACCCAGTTGGCATCAAATGCCTCCTGTATATACTGTAATTCCTCACCATGCATGGTGGGGCAAGATAAATAAATTCTTTTCTTTCCCATTACCTTTGCCTCTTTTCATTATTGTTACCAAAATTTTACATATATTACTTCGTATATTTTCCCTACACATTCTCAGGATGATAAGTAGGTACAATTTCTTTTACAATATTGCGCACATCTGCGGCTTCGCCTTCCGCTGCACTTCTTAATCGTTTCAGTGCTTCATCGAAGTTCTCTTCATCAAACTCAATAGGCTTACCGATGTGAATCAACTTATTCTCTGTCTCTTTCAATCCTTCTTCGCTCATGAGAAGCTCTTCGTACATTTTCTCTCCGGGTCGAAGACCGGTAAAGACAATCTCAATATCCTCACCAACTTTATATCCGGACAACTGAATCATATTTTTAGCCAGGTCCAGAATTTTTACCGGCTCTCCCATATCCAGAACAAAGATTTCACCACCCTTGGCATATGCGCCTGCCTGCAATACCAGAGATACCGCTTCCGGTATGGTCATAAAATATCGGATAATTTCCGGATGGGTTACAGTTACAGGACCACCTTGCGCAATTTGACGCTTAAAAAGTGGAATTACACTACCGTTACTGCCAAGTACATTACCAAAACGAACCGCCACGAATTCCGTCTTGGATTTACGGTTCATAGACTGTACAATCATTTCACAAATTCGCTTGGAAGCTCCCATAATATTGGTGGGATTTACTGCTTTGTCGGTAGAAATCAACACGAACTTCTCCACACCGTATTTATCTGCTGCCATAGCAGTTTTATATGTGCCAAAAACATTATTTTTAATCGCCTCATTGGGGCTGTCTTCCATCAGCGGAACATGCTTATGCGCTGCTGCATGATAGACAATCTGAGGTTTTAATTCTTGGAAAATCTTATCCATTCTGGAAGTATTTCTCACCGATGCAATCAGCACTTTTAAATCGAGTTCGGGAAACTTATTTTTTAATTCCTGCTGAATGTCATAGGCATTGTTTTCATAGATATCTACGATAATTAATCTCTTCGGATGGTAAGCTGCAATCTGGCGACAAAGTTCACTACCGATGGAACCACCGCCCCCGGTAACCATAACGGTCTTTCCGCTGACATAATCCATAATCTCATCCAAACTGACCTTCACCGGATCTCTTCCCAATAAATCCACGATATCAATTTCACGAAGTTTTGATACATTTACTTCACCGTTAATTAACTGATAAATAGCCGGAAGAGTTCTGATCTTGCATCCGGTTTCCTTACATATTTCCGCAATTTCACGAATCTGTGTGGGGCTTGCGGAAGGAATAGCTATTACAATTTCATCAATGGCATATCTTTGTACCGCCTCCTGTATGCTCTCGCGACCGCCTACAATAGGTACACCACGGAGTCTTTTTCCCCAGCACCCGGGGTTATCATCAATAACGCAACATACCTTCATACTAAGATATCCTGTTGTTTCGATTTCTTTTATCATGGTATTTCCCGCAGAACCCGCACCAATAATCATGCACCGCTTCTGCTCTACGCCATGAGTCATATTTCTTCTTTTCATATTAACGATACGCAATGCACGATAACTAAATCGAATTGCCACCGTCATAACAAAAAGGAAAAATGCATAAAACACCGGATAGGAACGAGGCATGCCAAACTTAAATACCTTTAAATATATTAACATGACAACAAAGCAGGTCACTACCGCCCCTGCTATGTTAATCAGTTCCGTTGCACCGGCATAACGCCACACACTTTTATATAATCTCCAAAACCAGTATACAATCAATGTAACAAGAATATTGATGCCAACCATACGCATAATGGCTTCCAGATATACTTCCGGCAACCAGGAAAAAGTAAAGTCAAAGCGTACATAAATTGCCATAAAAGAAGCAATTCCTACGGATATACAATCCAACAGAATCAATAACAATATTCGAATTAACATCGCACCTGATATGTGTTTCTTGTTCATTTTGCCGTCCTTCTTATTCTGATTGTTCTTCCTTTTTCTTAGATAAATTTAATCCAAAACAAAGTTTTCTGCCTTTTTCAGATTCTTCTTTGATCCGAACAATCTGCGGATAAAAAAGAATTAATGTTGCATACATTTCCGGATAGAAGAAATTGGCCATTTCTCCCCAAAACATTCCAAACAATGTAAACATCCAAAGCACAATCAATATCTGTTCACTCTTCCAAGACTTAAAATAATCTTTGATTCCTTTTACTGTGATATATATCATCCATAAAAACCAGCAACCACCGCCGAGGAAGCCATATTCGTACACCACCTGCACATACTGATTATGAGCATTGGTTGCAAGATAACCGTTTACATCCATACCTGCTGAAGGATTTCCTGTAAAGGAGAAGAACTCTGCAAACTTACACCAAATCGCCACTCGCCAAGATGAAAACTCATTTAAAAAGATATAAATATTATCCCATACAGTATTAATCGGCGTCATCTGCTCACTAACTCTTTGAGCAATGCCGCTTGCTGATAAGATGAAATATTCTATCGGTGCCCGCAAATACCTGTTAGTAATGGTATCTCTTAGCTTTTCTACATCCATTTCCGATGCAATCTTCATAGCAACAAGACCAACAATAAGCAGAATTACCAACACAACAGCAATGTGCCCCACTCTTGTCCACAATTCTTTCGCCGTTTTCTTTTTTCCTGCAAAAACAACATAAACTGTAATCATACATGCAACACCAAGCCACATTGTTCTGGTATTAACCAACAACATAATCGCTGTTGTTACTAAAAGCCAAATCCAACTTGCCACATAAGCAATGCTCTTTCTGCCATACTTTTCTTTACTTTGAAGAATCCTGAAAAAAGCCACAGCAAATACGCAACCCAAAAACATACTGAACGCACCTATGTTCAAGAAACTTCCATACCAACGATCGCTATCGTACGGATTCAATGTAAAAGAACGATATACAATAATAATAAAAGCAATCAACCATCCGTTGCAAAAAGCATTCTGAATTTTCGCCCATTCTGCTTTCGATATAGGAATCATATAGAAAACAAACATAGGCAAAACCAATGCCAACGGATCCCCTCTTTCGTGCCTAAATGTCAGCATAAAAATTGCCATGGCAAGATAAACAAGCAACGCACTCTGCTTAAAATCCACAAGCTTATTTACCTTACGATATACCAGCATATCCACAATCACCAATCCGAGAATCCAGTAAAACCATACACGATTTTCGTAAACCATCTCTAAGGTTTCTCCATACATATGTGTTTTCAAAAACCAAACTCCCAAGGGCCAGTATATTACAGAATAAACAATCGTTTGCCAGTTAAGTAATTTCACCCGCTGTACAAGACACATAAATATTGCAAATACCGCCAGCGCTTTGGAGGCTTCCACATCTTTCCACGTCTGATACATTTCCTGAGATGAATCCGAAATATTGATAATGACATATGCTAAAAGCACAGCGTATACAACCTGTAATAAAATATTTCCAACTTTTTCAATATTAGGTTTTGCTTTAATATACTTCTCTTTCATGCCTTCTCTATTTCCTATTCTTCCACTTTATAGATACTTGTCATAGCCAATACAATCCATACAAATACCGAAAACAACCCTATACGATAATCAAATTTTGCCACAGCAAAAATCATCATAGGTGCGGTAACCATTCCTATGGATAACGCGCACCAGCCCAACGCCAGCATGCGCTTTTTACAAAGATTCTTGTGACTGATTCCTTCTGCAAGAAACATTATGCATCCCAATACTGCCATTACCATAAAGCCGTTCATTCCTACATGCATATAAACTGCAGTAAGTTTTGGATTGCAATCATACATTTTCATATAATTGTGTCCGTATAAGGAATTACCGTTATTGTACATATACTTTTCCATGGCAAAAGGAATAAAACAATACCCTATCGCTTCTTTTACTGCACTTTTAATCATATCTCGGCGATGTAGTGCAAAACCAATTCTTGCCATCTCGAAATATATCGATTCAGCTTCTTCCGGATTGGCAATCTCAATCATCAGACCAATACTATTCATATAATACTCATAGTACTCATCGCAAATTTCTGTTGCATAATCCGGCAAAATCGCAGTAATTCGTTCTGTGTAATGAGGATAGTTTTCGTGCAGATCCGGAAACACAAACCGCTTCCACAAATCTGCTGCCATACTGTATGTTGCATAAGCACCATTATTCGGCACTGCCTGATTGATTTTTTCTGCAACCATAGGAAGCACAATGATACTTACCAATAACATAAATGCAGTCAATAATGTTTTACGGTTGCGATAGCTTTTCTTAATCTGTCTTATCAATAAGATAAAAGCTCCCACGAAAGCCATTGCCAGCGCACCATACAAATAATGACGATGAAAAACACCAAGCAACAAAATGCTTACACCGATTACAAGCAATGCCGGTAGGCAAAATCCTTCTTTGGCACCAAACAACTTGACTAACTGCGCAAAAAGCAAAACCGTCAATGCCAGGCAAATTGCATCCGGCAGGATTGCAAACTGCATCTGCCATACAATGGGAATTGTTACTATATATCCTGCAAAAAGTAACGCCTTCTTAAGGCTTATTTTTTTATCAAAAAGATATACTGCCGCACAACGGAATCCTTCTGCAAAACAGAAAAGACTCACCGTCACCTGAAACAGATAAATCCCAATCACATAGTACTCTTTTAAGATGCCTTTTAACAACATAAAAAGCTTTATTACGCATGCATATCCGGCCAAGCGCCAACCGTCGCTAACACCGTTTATCGCATTGGACAAGTAAACAGAGGAATCATAAAAGCCTTGTATATGGCTACCGTTAGCAACAGCCCAAGCCACAGCCAATATCACCTGCACAACTCCTATACCGGCCAAAACTGCCATGGCAACAAGGCGAAGGTACTTCACTATTCTATTGTCCTTACAATTCTCCTTCAATTCCATTAATCGTTTCCTCAAGATAATCTACATATATTTCTCTGCCCGCTTCATTAAGATGCATTTCATCTCTGAGATACTGCTCGTAATTATCTCTTCCAATTCCCAAATATTCCAAATTATCCATAAAATACACATTTTCGTATTCTGATGATACCAGTTTCATAGCATCCCGATATTCCTCAATGGTGCCTCCACCCCAATTTCGCTCATATCCATCCATAACCACTTCTCCGCCCTCCATGAACACGCAATAAGTTATGGATGATAAAATAATTTTCGCATTGGGGCACAATTTCTGCAATCTTTCAACAGCCGCTCGTAATGCTCCCGCATATGTATATTCTGCATAGGGATCTTCCGCATAAATCGGCCTTCCCGTTGTATAATCATTCAAGCCATACGATAAAACAATATAATCCACTTCTTCCAGCCTAAGATCGGTTAACATCATAACCTTTCCCACAGCCTCTTTTTCACGTTGCGAACCGGTTCCATAGTAATCCGCAACCGCATTGTGATCACCACTTTCCATAACCTTTGTTATATTATACAAACAAAACATATCTCCCCGGTCATCAAAATAATTCTCTGTATTGATTTTGGCCGCAGAAGTTCCGCCAATTGCACCGTTATAAGTTGTAACTCCCAAACGGTCATACACCAGCTCCGGAATATCCTTCCCTTCAAAATCATAAGCAATGTTACTGTCGCCTAAAAACAGAATCTGTGTTTTATGTGCTTCCACTTCTACCGGGTAAAACTTCTTCGTACCGATTAACGCTGTGCACAGTATAAGTATTGCCGACAACACCGCAACGCCTATGAATATTATTTTTTCTTTTTTCTCTTTTAACACAACAATATCCTCTCCGTTGCTCTTCTACATAAAATAAGTGGTTCCTTCCAACAATTGCAGGAAGAAATAAATTCCGCAATACACATGATAGCCCAAAATGCCACCCATCACGCATCCGTATATAATTTTAGCAACCTTATTGCCTTTCATAAAAGTGTCGCTCTTTATATTTTTTACCAAGTACACGCAACTCATTATAAAAATCACAAACAGACAATAACTGTATCCCCACATAAAATTGCCATCTTTGACTCTTGCACCGGTTTCTTTTAAAAATAAAAGCTCCAATGCCCCAAAGAACCACATAGTCCAAGACAAAAGAAATTCTCTGTGGGTAAGACCTTTTTTCTTTTGCTTTATATCCTGAATGGTATCTTTTAATACCGGCCAGATGTTAAACAAAAAGATTAACACAGGAAACAATGCCGATAAAATCATGGTATACTGAGGAGTCTCCGCACGCAAAAATACAGTATAGCCAAATTCTATAACAATACCGTTTCCGGTATCTTCACCAAATAAAACCGCTTCCTGAAATACCACCACAAGAATGGTGGGAATAATGGTGGATGCCACCGCCAAAAGTCTTTTTACGGGAACACCGCTTAAGCCGTCGGCAATTAACATGCACAAAGCCGCCGGTGCGAATACCGCCACAAAACTGGTTTTAGTGGCTGTGGTAAGTGCCAGCAAAATTGCAAATCCCACACATTTTTTCCAGGATAATTTTTCATGATATTCCCTTGCTATTGCAAAACACAAAAACAGAGCTACCGTTGCAAACAATTTCATTACCGTATAGGTTGAATTATGCCAAATGGAAGGCGATTGATAACCGATGTATCTCTGCCGTTGTATTGCCTCGATGTAAAAGGGCATGGCCACGCTTACTGCTGCCGCTATCGCCATTCTTACGGGAGCTTTGTCAATGTATGGTTTTAAGGCATAAGCGGTATAAGCAATCACCCCAACGGTAAATACCGCCAAAAACAAGGCAACCCACACTTCCGGCATAGGAAGAAAATACAACAGTTTATATACAATGGCCGTTACGCTGTATCCCCAACCGTCCAGTGCCATATCGATATGAAAAGTCAAATCGGACTCAAAAGTCTGTCCGCCGGTCCACTGGGTCTGCATATAATACAGATAAGTACAAGCTCCGCCGTAGAGCAACAATAACGCAAGCCAAATCACGCCGGAAATTATGTTCATTATTCTGTTTTTAGAGGCGTGTTTTGCTTCACTCATTACTGTTTCTCTGCTTCTTCCGTTTTAATCACTTCGCGAATTACATACTGGGGCGAACTGTTCATGCTGATATAGATTCTGCCCACATATTCTCCAATCAAGCCCAGCATCAACATAATCATGCCCCCCATAAAAACCAGCATGGACATTAATGCTGAGAATCCTGCCTGAATATCCGGCAACAACAATCTTTTTACAATGGTATATATACCGTATAAAAAGCCTCCGCCGGCACACATGGTACCGATTATCGTAGCAATACGCAACGGTTTAATGGAGAAGGCTGTAAAACCGTTAAACCATAAACCCAAAAGCTTCTTTAATGTATAACCGGATGTTCCTTCCGTTCTGGAACGATGTTTTACCTCAACATTGGCGATGTTCTTAGTGGCTCTTAACACCAAACCGATTACATAGGCATAAGAATGTTCATATCGAAGCATATCATCCACTATAAACCGCTTTGCCGCAAAATAGCTGGATATATATAACTCTTTCGGTTTTCCCAACATAACCCGGGTCATTAACTCATTTACCTTACTGCCGAAATTACGGAACAGGCTGTGTTTCTTTTTACCGTAACTTGCATAAACCACATCATAGCCTTCATCCAGCTTATTCAAAAGCTTATCCACTTCATCGGCAGGTGTCTGTCCGTCATCATCCAGACAAACCACAATATCACCTTTGGCCTGGCGCATACCTGCCATCAAAGCAGCATGCTGACCGAAGTTTTTGGCAAGACCGATACCGGTAATGTTTTTATATTGACCGCACAATGTGCGTATGGTTCCCATGGTATTATCCGGTGACGAATCGTTTACCAGAATAATCTCATGGCTGTAACCGGTTAACTTCTCCATTGTAACATTAATTTCCTCAATTACCGCCGGAAGAGTGTTCTCGGAACGGTAACAGGGGATTACAAAACTAACTAAACTCATACTTTATCCTCCGGATTTAATATGCCCATCAGCACAATATCCCTGTATTCTCCCTGAATTTTTACATCGTCTTTCAGATAGGCTTCTTTTACAAAGCCCGCTTTTTCATAGCTGCGAATGGCTTGTGCGTTATCCGCAAACACCCGCAAAAACAAACGATGCAATTTTAACTGTTTAAAACAATATTCAATCATCAATGCAGCCGCCATGCTGCCGATTCCGCAACCTCGCGCTGCTTCTTCTCCGATAAAAATGCCATACTCCGCCTTATTGTGAGTTGTATCGATATCACGGATATAAACGCTCCCTACCGGAACATCCTCCGCCTCGTTATCTCCTTTAATACAGATAATCAACTGGTCAACCTTACCGGTTTCTACCATGGTTTTAATCCAATGCTCATGGCTTTCCTTGGTAAAAAGAGCCTGATAGATAAAATGCTCTCTGACGAAATCGGAATTGCGCCATTTTACAATGTTTTCCGTATCGGAATATTCCATTTTACGAAGATATATTTTTTGATTCTCTATTACTTTCTGCAAAATAACCACTTCCTTAATTTGTTTACTGTTCCAGACTGATTACTTCATATACCGTCCCGTCCGCAGTTACAATAGTATCAACTACTTTTGCCTCTGCCGTATAGCCCTTTTGAGATAAATAATAATTTATCCAATCCATGCCTTTTATCGCATCTTGCACATAATATCCTTCGCCTGCAACAAGTTTATCCAACCAATTATCGACTCCATTATTATGTTGCTCGTCCAAAGGACTGTATTGAACCCAGCTTCCCAAGCGTATCATATTGGAAGATTCAATATCATCACTTACAAACATCAACTCAGATGAAAAAACAAAGGATTTTGTATCGATACAATAAAAATTCTCTGTATCTTGTTCAAAATAATCGTTAATCGCTTCCCACTTTTCGCACTTGGAGTTCAGCCGTTCTTTGGCATCCAAAGTTGTTCGGACTTGATATAAACCGGTTGTTCCAAACAAGAATACCAACACAAGCCCCCAGATGATACACCAATGTAAACTTTTCTTTTTCGCATGCTCTGTTTCTTTAGCATAGGGCAATATCATTCCCAACAAATACATCATCTGAATAAAATAAAATCCATACGAGACTCTTTCTAAAAATCTTCCTTGCCAAGAAAAGTATCCTACTACCGCAAACTGAAATAACAACAAAACAATCGTCGCAACAAACTCTGGTTTTTTATCTTTTTTATAACACTGTAATAATGTTATAATATACAAACATGTCAATATAATACCGATTGGTTGAACAGGATTGTGATAAAAGACATTAACAACCGCATAAATCATCATTCTTGATATGCTGGTATATTGAAAACCTTCCATCCAAATTTGTTCTGATTTTTCGGCCAACACCTGCATTTTATCAAGATTTAAATCATATACCAACTCACTGTTATAGGCATCAATAGCAAGCCAATCCCCCGCATCTAATCCCAAATCGGTATATGTTCCTTCATGAAGCGAATACGCCGGAATTCCATAGTAATCATAAATAGTGGTTCGCGCGTCATTATATGCCAAGAAATCTTTCCATTCCTCGCTACTGTATGCTACTTTCTCAACACCCAAACTTCCCAAAACAAGCACACTTAATATCACAATAAATACAAGCTTATTCATCATGACTTTTTTCTCGCCGTTATCCTTGTGCGCCAAGTAAGCTTTTAAGGCGATCGCCAAGCATACCGGTGGCATTGCCAAGTAAAACACCTGCTTGCGAACCCACAAACTTAAAATCAAAGAAACAAGGACAATCGCCATTTCATACCAATATACACTTCCTTTTGTGTGCTTCGCGGTAATAAGCCAAAAAATTGCTACGGAAACCAACAATGCTGCCAAAATTGTATATTGGTGCATAACCAGATAAGATAAATCAATTACAATCAATCCCAGCAATCCCAATGTGACCGATATGATTTTATCTACCTTTTTTTGAAACAGATTACCGAGTCTGACCATGATCATAAACCAACATACATAATGCATTCCTGTCATAACAAGATCATACCAAAACACTTCGGCAGTGAGTTCATATAAACATTTTAAAATGAATCCCAAGGGGTACATAATATAAATCAGATGCGCATCCGGCGTTCCTGTATAATTTCCATTCACAATATTCCTTAACATCGCATCATCATTTGTACTGAATCCATAACCAAACATCAGGGATATGACAATCGCAGTTGCGAATATTAATATAGCCGCATATATATATTCAAACCAATGTTGCTTTATATATTGCTTCATTATCGTCATTTCCCCTTTCTTTTTTACTTGTAAAATTCTTTTACCTTCTCAATAATATAATCTGTCTTTTCCGGCTCCAAACCGTAGTAAAGAGGCAATCTTACCAAACGCTCACTTTCCTTGGTGGTATATTTGTCTTCTCCGTGGAAACGACCGTATTTCAAGCCTGCCGGCGCCGTGTGTAAAGGTACATAATGGAATACCGCAAGAATATCGTTTTCTTTTAAAAAGCTGATTAGTGCAGTTCTCTCTTCCAAATCCTTACACTTTAAATAAAACATGTGAGCATTATGGGTACATTCTTCCGGAATAAAAGGAAGTTCTACCTTGCCGGCTTCTGCAAGTTCTTTAAAAGCCTCATTGTAGCGATTCCAAGTAGCCATTCTGTCTGCGGTAATTTCCTCAGCCAGTTCAAGCTGCGCATAAAGATATGCCGCGTTCATTTCACTGGGAAGATAAGAAGAACCCTTTTCTACCCAGGTATATTTATCAATCTGTCCACGGAAGAACTTGGCACGGTTGGTACCCTTTTCGCGGATAATTTCTGCATTCTCCACATTATCCACATCGCGTATGAGCAATGCACCGCCTTCACCCATGGAGAAGTTCTTGGTCTCATGGAAACTGAAACAACCGTAGTCGCCGATGGTACCCAGTGCCTTACCCTTGTATGTAGACATGATCCCCTGAGCAGCATCTTCGATTACCGCAAGATTATATTTCTCTGCAATCTCCATTATTTTGTCCATATCACAGGATACACCTGCATAATGTACAGGAACAATGGCTCTGGTTTTATCTGTAATTGCCGCTTCGATTAAGTCAGCGTCCATATTCATGGTGTCGGGACGGATATCCACAAATACCGCAGTAGCGCCTCTTAACACAAAGGCATCCGCAGTAGACACAAAGGTATATGCCGGCATAATTACTTCATCACCGGGCTTAATGTCTGCCAAAATTGCTGCCAGCTCCGTAGCATGTGTACACGATGTAGTTAAAAGAGCCTTTGTGGTTCCTGTTTTCTGCTCCATCCATTTGTTACACTTCGCCGTAAACTCACCGTCGCCGCAAATCTTCTGATTCTCGACAGCAACTTTGATATATTCCAGTTCCTTTCCCGTATAAGGGGGTACATTAAAACGAATCATGTTTCGCCTCCATCTTTTCTATCCACTTTTATTGCGGAAGATATACTACAAATTTATCATTTCGGAAATCTTCCCGATAATCATGTTGTTGAAGATATTCCGCAATCAGCAACGCTTTCTCGTTATCCGTATCCGGATTGTTTAACAAATCCTCGTAACGGTCTGCCGCAATGATCACCACAGGCTCCGCATCCATGGCCTCCATCTCCGCTTTCATCCCGTCACGATTTAATACCGTATCCAAGTCCGCCCAACTGCTGCTTAACGCAGAAGGCATCTCCAAGGCATAGGATGCAAAAGGAATCTCTCCATAGAGAAGCACTTCCCTTCCGCACAGTTCCTTTTCATATACATACAAGGACAATTCTTCAATCAGAGCCGCCCGTTCCGAAGTAGTGCGCATTCCTTTTAACACGCGGTTCTGTGTAATCACTGTATCGATTCCGGTGGTGAACCCTTCATCACGGAAAGTAAATGTCCAACCAAACAACATACTCTGTACCATGAGAGCGATACACATAACCGTCAACGCTATTTTAGCAGGCCATAAAAATTCTGCTTTCTTTTTACCGATGTATTTTACACTCATGGCAAATGTAAAAGGTGCCACAATGTACAGATTGTTGTATACGGGATACAGGGCATTATTACTGCCCAAGGGAGTAATTGCCACAATCACAATCACCATACACGCAATGCATTTTTCCAACTGGCTTGCGGTTTTATTACACATGACATAAACCGCCATACCAAGAGCAAATAAAACAAACGCCACCGCCCAGAATTTGAAGCAATGATAATCGTTGTAATCACGCCAGAAAATTCCGATTTTATAATAATACAGAATCAAGGCCAGAATTCCCGCAAGAAAAACACCGCTAAACATGTATTTTAAAACAGGTTTCTTGCAGAAGCGGTAAATTAACATTCCCAGACCAATTACCACGGGAAATACCCACAGCCATTTTATCTGATCCATATAAGCTTCCAGAGGGGCTTTTATCATGCTTACCAGGGAATAAGAACTTTCCGTATTCTCCATGGCAAACAAGCTCTTAATCATGGCAAAGTATTCGCTTCCGCCATAGAAAAGTGCGATAGCGCCAAGCATGGCCAGCAGAGCGGACACATATCCCAATACGCAGATGCCGATGCACTGCATCGTGCTCTTAAAAGTTTTCTTGCGAAGAATGGCATCATAAATTACCACCACGATTAACGCCGCCTGGGTCAGGTTGGGAAACCGCACCAGCACATTGATTCCAAGAAGCAGTCCCGCAAAAAAGAAAAACTTTTTCTTCTGGGTCTTAACTGCGTGTATCAGTACAAGACTACCCAACACAAAGAAGAGATAAGTCATGTAATTATATAAAATCACTCTGGGACACCAACTTAAGCCCCATGCAAGCAACTCTCCAATAAAAACATAACGGGCAGGAAAATATTCTTTTAGCTTTAAAAACGCAACCACCAAAATTACGCTTAACAACGCATTACAATACACCTGCATACCAAACATGGTATGTCCGAAAGGCAATTTGGTAAAAAGCCACCCTGTCACATTGGCAAGGAAAGTAGCCAACGCCCAGGTCCCTTTGGCTTGTGCAAAATTCTCATAATTGCCTAAGCTGTATCCGGTATCGGTATATTCCACACCGCTGTTTACATGCAAAAAAGGAAGTGCCGCGAGAATTACCGCGCAGATACACACCAAAAGTTTTTTATGCGATTGTATCCATTCCTCCGCCTTTTTTATTGCATTCATTCTGCATCTCCGTTTATTTTTGCCTCTGCTTTGGCAAATTTCGAAAATATATTGTTGAACCACTTACGGTTCGTAATCAGACCGAACAGCCACTTACGAACAAGTTCGATACATGTGCATACTGCAAATACTGCTAAAATACTTCCAAGCAGGTGCAACAACAACCACGGTTCATTTACCGCATCCGTTACATGCAACCACTGCTGCCACAAATAGCGGATATATCTGTGCTCGTGAATCAGATACACGCCAAAAGTAGCTCCCGCGATAAGGTTGATGCATTTACCTATTCTGCCGCCTTTTATTTCAATTTTTAAGAATGCCATAAACAGGCACACGCTTGCGACCAATACCGGCAAGCTGTTATATGCATAAAAATTGGTGGCATAACCTCCAAGCTTTCCTACGATACCGTCAATCCAAAGTAAGGCAATGCCTGCCACAAAAACCAAAAGGCTCCATCCGGCGTATCCCAATGTATAAACATAGGCTTTGCTTTTCATGCATTCAGGGTATTTGCGGATATATGCCGCAATCAGATAGATGCACACAAACCATGCGATGTCCATACCTTCATTGTCTGTCACGGGAATGGTAAAAGGTAATATCGTATTCCACAACGAGAAGATTACCAAAAGCACCGCTATGCATGCCTTGTGCTGCCCCTTGCTCATTTTGGCAACGGCCGCATTCAAAAACGGTGATACGGCAAACAGTAAAATATAAATCGTAGCAAACCAATAGTGCCCCGCAGTTACCGGAAAGACCACAAAGAATAACTCATACAAAGTTTTGGCTTCCGCACCTGCCCAACCGCCAAGGAAAAAGATACCTGCAATGAGCCATGAATAAAATAACACCTGCGCCCACAACACAAATAACTTTTTAAAAGTAAATTTCGACTGCACCAGGAAATATCCGCTAATCAGCACATACACATTTACCGCCACATAGCAAAAGGCTTCCAGAATCCACACAAGGTACTGATTTATCGTACTTGTAGCCGCAAAATCTCCCAGCACATCACCTTTGTCCAGATAATGTAAGGTAATAATCATCAGCATTGCCACAATGCGTAAAAGTTCCATATTCGATTGTCTTGCCTTTACCGCCTTCTGTGTCATGCCTACTCCAATGCTTTTTAGAAATTATCTGTTTTATTTCGAATAATATATCTGGGGCGTCCCTTTACTTCATCAAAAATGCGGGACAAATAATGTCCGATAATACCAAGGCTTATCATAATGCATCCGCCAATAATCAATAATAAAAGAATTACCGTGGTAAAACCTTCCACCGCCGTTCCCATAAAATATTTTACCAGGGTCTGCACACCCAAAACCACGGAAAAGATAATCATAATCACACCGATAAAAGTTACAAACTGCAAGGGTGCCGTGGTAAAAGAGGTTGTGTTGGAAATGGCATATTTTACAAGGCTTGTAAAAGACCATTTGCTCTTGCCTGCCACACGCTCCTGTACATCAAAAGTTACAGTGGTGGATTTAAATCCAACCCAAAAGCTTAACGCACGGAAGAAAGTATTCTTTTCGTTCAAGGTAAGCAATGCATCCACCACTTTACGGTCCATCAATTTAAAGTCCGATGTGGCATTCATATCTATTTTCATGAGCTTGCTCATAATACCATAGAAAATGCCTACGAACATTTTATGAATCAGCCCTTCTTTGCCTCGGCTGGACTTAATGCCTTCGATTACTTCGTATCCCTGCTCCCAAAGACGATACATCTCTACCAAAGTCTCGGGGGGATGCTGCAAGTCACAATCGATTACCGCACAACAATCGCCTTTGGCACAGGATAAACCGGCAAAAATAGTTGCCTCCTTGCCAAAGTTACGGCTGAATTCCAGCCCTTTTATATGGGCATCCCGTTTTGCCAAATTGCAAACCAGCTCATAGGTTTTGTCTGATGAACCGTCACTGACAAACAGCAATTCATATTCGATTTGTGCTTCGGAAAGAATTCTTCCAATGGTTTCGGCCGTTCTCTCGATATTGGATTCCTCGTTATACGAAGGAATAATCACCGACAATGTGCTCATTTGCATACCTCTCTTATTCTATAGGCTCAGTCTTAATGTACATAATTCCGTCTACAATCCGAATGGAACTTTCTGCCGGAAAACTGTCCATTTCCCGATACTCCGGTGAATTGTAAATCTCTATAATCTGATCTCCCACAATAGGATTAATGGTTACATTCAAATAATGCTTCATAAAAGCCGCGTACTGCTCGCCTTTATAAATCAACATATCTCCGGTAGCTCCCGAAATATTTGAAGTTACATCTCCTGTAATATCCGTAGTCGGATACTTAGACTCGTCCAACACACCAATCATGGCAATGGGCATTCCCGTTTCATATCCCGGAGTCTGCTCGATACGGTCAATCAGTCTCAAACAATAAGCGTATGTCTTTTCATATCGCTCATTCATATTAAAATACGCAATATTATCCATAAGCATAAACTGGTAGGACAAACCTGCCGCCCCAATCACACCGATGCAGGATACAATAAGAGCAAAGCTGACTCCCGGTTTTTTATTTCCGGCCTTCTTCACCGATTCTTCTTGAACCGTACTTTCTTCCGATGCGGTATCGCTTGATGCTTTTATGGTAAGCATCTTCTCGCTTAACACCACCGCAAATATAGGAAACATCACCCACTGCAAGCGCATCAGCAAATGGAAGGTTACATTGGAAGACATAAAATAAATAATATTCGTTCCAAATGGAATCAATCCCACAAACACCAAAAGAAGAAGTGTATGATACCACCTCTTAAAAGCTTTGGATTTTATATAGCAAAATAAGGCGGTTGCACAAACCACCACTATTAATAATACCACACAACAGAGAGAAAATCCATTGTTTATGATGACATTTCCTTTTAAGGCAAATGCCGCAAAATCATGATATGCATCTATCATTTTGCCCGGCAGGGTTTTCAAAGAAAGCTTACCCATTTCATCAATGCCCTGATAGGTATCCAGCGTTTTCCCCTGAACTGCCAGTAATACCTTTAATGCCACATAATATAAACCGGCACCGATACCGCCCATGGCAAGGTAACGCCATGCCTTGCTCCACAATTCCTTAAAAGTGCAATTATTCAGGCACATCATAATCAAAGAAAACAGGCACATTAAAATAGTTGCCGCCACATATGCCTGATAAGAGCCTACGCTTAGCGCAAGGCACACGCCGCCTACCGCAAATCCCCATTTATATTTCTTGGTCAGATAAGCTGCTAAAATTGCCAATAAAAAGGCCAACATATAACCGTCTGCGGTATACAAATACGCAAAAGTTGCCGTCACCGCCGGGAAAGTAACCATGAGGGCTCCAATACAGCATCTCACGGCATTGCTTTTCACCTCAAAAAACTCTGAAACCACCACTGAGGCAACCGCCAGATACAATACGGACAATACACCGATTATCCAGTTCAAATCATAGTAGGAAGATATTCCGCACACCACAGTAAGAAACCATCTTCCGGAAGTAATCATGTTCTGATCGAAATAGAAACTGGTCATGGCATCCGAATTAGGGAACTTATTGGTAAACAGATACATATGGGTAACCAAGCCCACAATTACAGCGGACCAAAAAGGAAAAGCATATTCTTTTTTCTTTACTGCATTCCACAGTCTGCCAAACATAGCATCCATTATTTTTTCTCCATCATCGCTTCATATTTCATTTCGGCGATTTTCCAATCCGCAATTGTATCAATATCCTGCACTTCCAATTCCGAAACCACAAGAGGAAGCACATTCCCCACGGTAAGAATTCTGTTTTTCTTAAAATTCTCTGTCCGGAAACAATAAAACTGTCCCACATCATGATACCAATGCTCCAAGTCCTGAGAACGGGTCAGCGCATGCTCCGGTTGAATGAACTGCAATTTCTCATCCCGAATCACCATACCTCTCTGAGGTGGGAACGAAAAAGGCACCACCGGCATCAAAGTATCCGCATCGGAAGATGCCAGACGCTCCATGCCTTCTTTTAATTTATCCGCAGTAACAAAAGGTGCGGTCGGATAGATACAACATCCGAATTCAAAATGCTTGCCTCTCTTTTCATATTCTGCTACCACTTCCAATAACACATCCGTTGTGGTTGCATAATCGTTGGCATTTTCTTCTCCCCTCATAAAAGGCACCGTTGCTCCGGCTTTTCGCGCCAATTCAGCAATTTCTTCATCTTCGGTAGATACCATTACCTCTTCAAAGATACCGCTGTTTAATGCCGCCTCTATGGAATATAAAAGAATCGGCTTGCCAAGAAACTCTTTTACATTCTTTCTGGGTATTCTTTTACTGCCGCCTCTGGCGGTAATAATTGCTACTGCATTCATTTTTTATTTTCCTTCCCATAGCGCAGGAGTTCGATTCCCCTACGACGCTATGCTTATTTCTTTTCTTTTACAATATAGATGGGTCTGCCCTTTAATTCCTGATAAGACTTTGCCAAATACATACCAATGATACCGCTACAGAACAACTGCAATCCCGCAAAAAAGGTAATCATACACGCCAAAGAAGGCCAACCGCTTACCGGATCTCCAAATATCAGGGCCCTTACAAACAATACACACACTGCAATAAATGCAATAACACAGAATAACAGACCGATAAAAGATGCCCAAACCAAGGGTGCTGTTGAAAAGGCCACCATTCCTTCTATGGAATATTTAAATAAGCTGAAAAAGTTCCATTTGGTTTTACCTGCAACACGCTTACGATTCTCGAAAGGAATCCACTTAGTTTCAAAACCGACCCAGCCAAAAATGCCTTTTGAAAAACGGTTATACTCTTCCATGGATAAAATAGCATCCACCATTACACGCTTCATAAAGCGGAAGTCTCTTGCGCCGTCTACCATGTCTATTTTGGCTATTTTATTCATAATACGATAAAAAAGCCTTGCAAACATAGAGCGAATTACCGGTTCTCCTTTACGGTCCACTCTTCTGGTTGCCGCACAGTCATAGCCTTCCTTGGTTACCGCTTCATACATCTGAGGCAATAACTCCGGTGGATCTTGCAAATCCGCATCCATAATTACCACATAATCGCCCGTTGCTTCCTTCATACCGGCATACATAGCCGCTTCTTTTCCGAAATTGCGGGAGAAAATCACATAGTGCACTTTTTCATCTTTTTCTGCCAATTCCTTCATAACCTGAGCGGTTTTATCTTTGCTGCCGTCATTGACAAATATATATTCAAATTCCAAATAAGGCATTTCTTTAATTACTTTCTCAGTAGCCTCATAAAAGAGGGGCAACGCTTCCTCTTCATTATAACAAGGCACTACCAATGAACATTTTTCCATTTGTCATTACCTTTCTTTTACCGAATTATCTTAGCTTATCAATATCCTTTCAGTTTCTTCCTGATTTTACGGTATGTGGTTAACGCCGTATAATACCAGAAGAACTTAAAAGGCGATTTACAGTGCATTGCGGTAAGTTTTTTCACTTCTGCATCCTGGCGCTCATCAAAATACGGATTGGTGGCATATTCCGGAAAATACGCCATGATTCCGTCGCGAAGCAGGCGTAAGTAGGATATGCGCTTCTTGCAAAAAGGAAGACCAATCATATAGGTGAACAGGGTATTCACATAAAACATTTCCGTAAAACGATATTCAATCTCTTCCGGATATTCCTCAAGAAATCCTCTTTTATAGCATTCAGCCATAAGCATTTCCATTGCCTGCAGGCGGTTGTTGCATTTCTCCACACTGACATGATGAACCGTAGATACATTATGCTGATAATAGTAATACAAAGGCTCATTTACATAAGCAAAGTGCTTACAATACAACATAGTCAGCACCCCGGCACAATTGTCCTCATAAAAAATATACTCCGGAAACCAGATACCGTTATCATAAAATATGGAGCGTTTATATATCTTGGTTACCATACTGCCCGGGGTGAGAATTGCCTTGGCGTGTTTTTCCGCATCCATGGGACCTTCCAATGCCTGCAATTCGCTGGGTATTTCCTGTCCCACTTCATAATCGTGCTCATATTTTATGGAATAGTAACATCCCACAATATCTGCCCCGGTCTCTTCAGCTCTTTTAAGAAGCTTCTCATAATATTCCGGTGCAATCCAGTCATCACTGTCCACAAACCCAAGCCACTCCCCGGTCGCCGCTCGCAAACCCAAGTTCTTGGCACCGCCCTGCCTTCGATTATTGGGGGAAGCAATGACTTTCATCTTGTCCGGATGTTTTTCCTCATATTCTTTTAATAAAGCGAGAGAATCATCCGTAGACTTATCGTCTACCGCAATAATCTCGTAATCCTCTATGGTCTGGGCCAACAGGGAGTCCATACAGAACTGTAATTTGCCCCCGGATACCATATTATATACGGGTACAATAATACTCAGTTTCATATTCATCTCCATGGTACAGCTACCGCTATACACACTTTTCTAAATTATCTTTCGCGAACCGCTTTGCCGTCTTCGATACGGTATACCGCATCGCACTTTTCAATGGTCTGCAAACGATGTGCAATAATAATCAATGTCTTACTGCCGTGAAGGAGGTTAATGGAATCCATAATCGCCTTCTCAGTATCATTATCCAAGGCCGCAGTTGCCTCATCCATAATCAGTACTTCCGGATCTTCATACAACGCTCTTGCAATGGAAAGTCGCTGTCTCTGACCACCGGAAACACGGATGCCGCGTTCTCCAACACTACTGTCTAATCCTTCCGGCAAGCTTCTTACGAAGTCATCTAGCTGAGCCTCTTTTAACACTTCCCATACACGATTATCATCAATTTCATCATCGGGAATACCGAAAGCAACATTCTTACGGATGCTGTCATCAAGCATAAAAATATTCTGAGGAATGTAGCCAATGTTTTTGAGCCATTTTCTGTAATTATTCTTATCAAACACATCTCTGCCGTCTGCGGTAATCTTTCCTTCCTGCATTACAAGCATTCCCAGAAGAACATCCACAATAGTGGATTTGCCCGCTCCCGTGGTTCCCACAATACCAACGGCCTGTCCAACGGGGATTGTGACATTGGCATCTTTCAGAATCCATTTATCTGTATTTGGATACTTATAAGAAACTCCTTCCAAAACAATTTCTTTGGTTACAGAAAGCTTTTCTTTGGGAACTTCCATAAATGAAATATCCGTATTTTCACCATTGATATCAACCTGCAAATTATCGGAAACCCTCATAAAGAAGGGTTCAAAATAGGCAATATTGTTTAACTGGTTATTAATGCGGTTTGCAGAAGGCATTAATCTTGCCACTGCAAGTCCGAAAGCGGTAATGATTGCCATGACATCTTCCGAACTCTGTCCGCTCAAAAAAATATAAAGAAAATACAATACAACACCCGCTACGCAGACGGTTTCAATAATCAGCTTGGGTATATTGTTATATAGGGTGTACTTCTGTACGGCATCCACATATCCTTTACCATATCCTCTATAGGTATCAATAAAATATTTTTCTCTGCCGCCCACTTTTACTTCTTTAATTCCCGTTACTGTCTGATTAATCCATTTAAAAAGATTGCTGTAATAATCCTGATTATCCTTACCAGCCTTGTACATAATAGGCTTTAAGACCACTTTGATAATCAATAAAGTTATCCCCAGTAATACCGCAAGAAAAATTGTCATGAGCGGATCCTCTTTTAAAAGCACTATCGAAAGCGCGATAAAAACCATCACTTCCGAGATTAACTGTAAAACGGACAGAATCAATGCATACATATTATTTACATCGGATGTAATGGTACGCTGTACTACTGCCGTATCCGCATTCAAGAAAAATTCATACCCTCTTCGCATATAATTTTTCATCATATGCTCCGATGTACGGAACTGATTGGTATATATAAAGTGGTACTGTGCCTTCTGCATAAAATATATATAAATATTTTTCAAAATAAACGCCGCAATAAGTGCCATCATTACCGCCGTACCGAAGGTTTTCTCCGACTCGAACGGAAGAAATTCATAAATGGATGCCACCAACTCATTATCCTGAATGGCAGTCGGACTAATAATGATGGACGCAACCGGCACCACCATAGTAATACTGAAGGCTTCTAAAATTGCTCCAATGAACATCATAATAACCAACAATACCATTGTCCGTTTCTGCTTGCCATCCAGCAACACCATCATTTTTTTCAAAATTTTAGCCATTGTTAATCCTCTCATTCTGCCGGTGGATTGCCGGGTCCTCATACTTGTCCATAAAATCCGGTCCTAAGCGTACCGTTTCTTTGGCAAAAGTCACGGCTTTTAACTCCGTTAAAACGCCGATCACCTTATCAAAGCATAAATCATCAAAGAAATTCAACATCTCCATAGGCATTGAACCTTCAAATTGCGGGTAATCCGCAAAGATAGTTGCATAATCCAATTCGTCTCTGGGATGAGGCTTGATAAATACCTGTGCCTCTTTTTCATATAAGGCAATTATATCTCTAAAAATTTGTTCTCTGACATCCATAGTGCATAGAGGTTCCGTAAGAATCAGCACTTTCTTTTCATACTTCTTGCCCTCTTCCATTTTTCTGCGCAATGCATCCATATCGCGAATAAAAATCTGCAATAATAAATCCTTATCTTCTCGCGTCAAACGGTCCGTTAATGCCTTACGGTTCACTTCGACATAATACTTGCACGGAATCTCAATCGCCGAAATATCATTGACTTCCATGTCGATACAGTATTTGCCATAACCATTCTGTATAAAAATTAAATTCAGCACCTTTGAGAAAAAAGCCTTCATCTTAAAATGGCTCCGATTATCAAAATGTGCATGATCTATATGCGCAACACTGTTCAATCCGTCTTCCAATGCATGGTAACGGATATGTTTCTGATTTAAATATGTGCCTATGGGGTCTGCATCACAATATACATAAATATCTTTGTATTCCTTAAAATCCAACGGCATATATGCTTCCTGCAATTTTGCAAATTTGCGGGTAAACCTGATACGTGACAGCATATTTGAGACAATATTGCCTTTGTCTTCTTTATATTTTGCAAGCTCCGGAAAAAAAGAGTCTTTTTTTTCATCGAACTCCACTACCGCTTCAAAATATCCGGTTTTATCAATACGAGCCTTCATTCCCTCAAAATTATTAGACATTTTGCTGAGAACCAAGGTTGCTTTTCCCTGTTTTTCTTTTGGCAAAGCCAATTCTTTCAGCATGGTTACATATACATGATAAAAAGTATGGCATACATATATTCTGTCTTTCATTTCCAACTACCATCTTTACAAATCTTTTCGCATTCAATCATGTGTTATTTTTAGGCTACGCCTTACCCAGTGCTCTTTTAAACACCATTATAATATTATGAAAACGCTTGCTCATCCTTGGAGCATAACTGAGAATCAGAAGATTCCGTTTCTCCTTCTTGGTCAGAAAGGCATTCGATTTAATCTGCTTTCTTCCCTTCTTTAAATCCCGAATAATATCCCAACATATCGTATTGGACTTCTTCATATATGACACGGGAATATGAAGCATATAATCCAGTCTCTGAAAATACCAAAAACGGATTCCTTCCTCCCTCAGTTCGGGATATTCCTTTTCCATCAAACCAAATGCACGATTGCTGTTTTCTATCAAAGAATTATAAAATACTTCTCCGAATTTACTGCGTGAATTGCTTCCTCCGCGCAATACAATGTTATATCCGTTCTTTTCCAAGGAATATACGCCGGAAATTCCACTAAGCATCCTGATAACCAGTTCAAAATCTTCATTTAACCGACCTTCTTCAAAACGGAACTGCTTCATATACTCCGCTTTAATCAGCTTTGTACAAAATGAGCTGTCTCCCACATGCAACATCAGAAGTCGAAACATTTCCTGTTTCGTAAGGAAATTCACTTTTCCGGAATCTTTATAGGGACCTTTTACCAAAACTCCTTCATCAGTATAATTACTGGACATAGCCTGTGCAATCACAGCATCCTCATGTTGCTTCATAACAGAAAGGAGATTCTCATACATATCCGATTCCGTATAATCATCGCTGTCACAGAACCCGATATAATCTCCTGTTGCTGCTTCAATTCCTAAGTTTCTTGCACTACTGGAACCACCGTTCTGTTTATGAATGACCTTAATTCTGTTATCCTTTGCAGCAAATTCATCGCACATAGCACCGCTTCTGTCTGTGGAACCATCATTCACCAAAATAATTTCCAGATTCCGATAGGTTTGTCCAAGAAGCGAACCCACGGAGCGCTCCAAATATTTCTCTACATTGTAAATCGGTACAATAACCGAAATTAATTCCTGCATAGGCCTCCTGCCTTTCTTAGTCGTTTATTTACGCAAATACCGATACATTTTACCCTGTTTAATGACCTTAGCTTCACTAAGAGGCCCACTTTCACGGAAGGTAAAAGTTCCCTGTAGCAACTCCTCGCACAAGTCAATCAATGCCTTCGCCGCGTGAACGGGATTCCACTCCGTTGCAATGGTTTCATAAGCTGCTTCCCCCAGCTTATACCGCAATTCTTCATCACGACATAACTTTTCGGTTAATGCAGTCAATTCTGCCACATCGCCACTTTTATATATAAGACCGTTTTTTTCATGCTTTAGCAAAAAAGGTACTGCACCGATTGCATGGCTTGCAACAACCGCACATCCGCTGTTCATCGCCTCGTTTAATACCGCGCCCCAGCCTTCTCTATAATTACTTGTAAAAAGAAAAATATGGGAAGTCTTCATCATCATGCGAATTTCGCTCGGCTTACAAAATCCGGGGAACTCCACGCAATCTTCCAAACCCTGTTTTAATACATACTCCTTCAGGGTACTATCCATATTACCGCCACCGGCCATAGTAAGCTTAAAAGAAATTCCTTTCTTTTTTAAGTTTGCCGCTACCTGCAACGCTTCTTCGGGATGCTTCAAGCCGATAAATCGTCCGGCCCACAAAATGCGTATACAATCACTTTCCTTCCATTTACGGCGCTCCTCACAGGAGCTTTCTTCGAACGCAGTAAAATATCCCCAACGGAATCTTTTTCCTTTATATGCTTTTATAATGTTAAAATCATCCGCTACATAGCCGCCGGAACATAGCAAATACACCGGGGCCTTCCCGTATCTGGTATGATCAAGATACTTTTTTCGCAAGCCTCTGGGTGAAATAGCCTTCCACTGCCCTTCTCTATACAAGCGCTCCGAATAACGAATTACGATTTTTCCGGCCTTCAGTCTCTCCTGAATGTAGCTTTCATCATCCGTACCACCAAAAATAACAATATCGCTGTCCATAATTAAATGACGACATGTCTCCGGCTCTTTCCCATATTCCAATACATATGGTAACTTACAGCTGTTCACATCCCAGCCCAACTGTATACGTTCTTCCTCCATGGGTTCTGTCTGGATAAAATGATATCCCTCGCCCCATTTTTCATATAAAACCTCAGAAACAGGAATCTGATGATGGTTAATATAATTTGATACAAATGTTACTCGCATGCACAAATATCCTCATATATTTCCAGTAATCTGTAATAATTGGTATCCGGATTATGAGTTTTTAATGCATGTTCTCTTGCATTTACCGGATATGCTCTGATTTCTTCTATCTCTTCTTCCTTTACGCGAATAGGACGCATTCGGGACGCATCTTCGTATTCATAAGCATCAAACACTTTAATCACCGCATTGGACAATGCCTGCACATTTTTCGGCTCATAGAGAATTCCTTCTTTTCGATCCTCTAAAAGATTATGCACACCACCCACCTTGGTGGAAATTACCGGCACACCTAAAATCATGGCCTCTCCCACGGAATTGGGAGAATTCTCCATAACCGAAGGAGATACGAAAACATTACTTTCCAAGTAGCGTTTTTTCATTTGCTCAGCGTTTAAATTCCCCAAGAACACAATGTGATCCACAAGATTATTCTCTTCGATTAATTCCTTCAAATATTTACCATAAGATGCCATTTTTACTTTTTTCTTAAAACCGTCATCACCGGTAACGCAATTTCCTGCCACATATACCTTGGTATCCGGATATTCTTCCAAAATATCTTTCATGGCACGCAACAGAAAATGCAGGCCCTTAATGGGATAATCTCCCTGACTGACGAATATGGAATGCTTTTCGCAATTTTTATAATCCCAAACACCCTCATAAAAATTGGAGCGCAAGGTTTCATTCATAAAATAATACTTCACATTGGCATTACATTCTTTGGTATAGTGCTTATCCCAATCCGTTCTTCCCGTTACATTTCCGGTCACGGCAAGCGCTTTCTGTTCATACGCTCCTCTTCGGTAAAATTTCTTCTGCTGATCCAATATACTGTCTTTTTTCAACATATCACGCAAAGTGGAACGTTTGATTACTTCATCGGGTAAGCCTTCCAAATAAGCATCCGCATACACAAAACACAGTCCCTGTATGCCGATTAATGTTCGGCCGGGATTGTTAAAAGCTCTGACCATAGCCAATGTATGAGGAAATTCCGTTCCGAAAATATGTACCATATCCGGTTTGAAATCATTCACGATTTCCTTCATTCTGACTTCCAGATTTTCGTCATAGTTTTCCGGTCTAGCAGTATCTTCATAAAAACCATAGGCAGTGACTTCATACTCGCCCTTCCATTCAGCCAGTTCCCTACCAGCAGGGAAACATACGCCCAAAGTCAGTTCTTCATTTTTTTCCGCAAGAAGGCGCTCAGAAAGACCGGCAAGCCATCCTTCCTTATTTCCCGCATCGATATTCAAATGTGCAGCAACAACAGGCAAGCATCTGTTGCATAGCCATAATACTCTCATGATTGACAACTCCTCTTTCAAGAAATCTCTGTGCTACTTCTTATATATGGCTGTTTTAATACGGTCATAAATCCCCGCAAAACAGCTTCTCTGGGCCAACCAATGCCGTAAAGGTTGCAAGGTAATCACCATAATAAAACGATACTTTCTCACCTTACTCTTCGGCATATATTTATTCGTAATCTCTCTGTGTTCTTCTTTATCTCTGCGACGGTTTTCTTTGGTTTCGGAATATCCGCCACCCTCATAATCAGCAATGACCAAACCTGTGTAAAAAGGTCGAATCTCTTTCTCATAGTATTGCCGTAAAAAGAATTCATAATCTGCACGAATTTTGTAACTTAAATCAAAAGCCTTATCCTCAAACAATTCTTTGGCAAAAATACAGGCCTGATGACAGGGAATATGTCTGAAACACACAAAATCCGTAATCTCTCCCGGCATATGAATCACTTCTTTACTCAATCGAAAATACGCATCCCCGTAGTATATGCCTCTCCCGGGATTCTCCTCAATGACTTTTGCGACATTTTCCAGAACATGTTCATCATAAAAATAATCGCCGCAGTTCATGAAAATGATGTATTCGCCCAAGGCTTCTTTTACCGCCTGATTCATGGCATCGTATATGCCTTTATCCTCACGGATGTCCACCCTTATTTTTTCGGATTCCGGTATCAGTGACAGAGAATTGTCCGTAGACATACCGTCTTTTATGAGTATTTCATAATTATCATATGTTTGCCGCAACCCGTTGGTTACGGTTTCTTTTAACTTATCACCGGCATTATAGGTTACCGTAATTACCGTAAAATGAACCATTTCTCTCTCCGCTTCTGTCAGTTCAATATCCAGTTCAGATAAGGAACAATTCTGGTGCCGTCATCCTTACAAGAATGTAAAAACAAGGCATAATAACCGATTCCCGCCAAAATAACAATAACCATAAAGAAAATGCGCTGTCCTTTTTTTGGAATACTGCGCAGAACCGCCGGAATCAGGAATATATGAAAAATATTCAAAAAGAAACCGATACGGGATACCACAGGAATGAAGGAACAACAAGCATATACAATCAACGCTTCCACATTCAGATTAAAGTAAAACATATTTCTTCGATTGTCTTTTAGGGCACTTTTATAATAAATCAGCGCAAATACCAGAATTCCTATACATCTTACAATATTTACAGTGGATGTCTCTCCGGTATCATAAATCGAATTCTCGTAAAAAGGATAAAAGATAAAAATCAATCTGCGATACACATTAGGAAACAGCAGTAAAGATGCCGTAAACACTCCCACAATCGATATGCTCCATTTATTCCATTTCAGTAAAGCCAAGGGATATGCCAGCAAAACAAACAATACCGCCATGTGAAACGGTGCCGCCAGCAAAATACACAATACGAAACGGACATAATCCTTTTTCAACAAATATTTAACCGAATACAAAGCTACCGCCAAAACAAGGTAATAGCGAATGGAATTAAAGCTGGAAAGATAATATCCAAATGCCATAAACAGAAAGAAGGAACATCCAAAATGATCCGCCTGATTACTTATTGCTTTTATAAAAAAGAATATGGTAAAAAAAGCAACTATGGCAAAAATAACAATGTAATTATCCGCGCCGAATATGAAATGACATATACGAACCAGCCAATTAAAACCAAACTCCGTAGATACATGTCTGTTCTGCTCAATAAGGCTGAAGATTGATGTATACTCCCAATAATCATGACCTATGGCAATACGGCAGGCCGACACGCCGAACAAAGCGCAAAAAATCACACCGCGCAATGTACGATTTTTTAGTTGTTGCCTGGTAAGACCTACATACGGATATGAAACATTGTCGGTAGCAGGAGCTGTTTCCCGATGTTCTACAAGCATGGCAAGTGCACATGTAACAATTGCCAGTACAATATAGATTGCCATACTCTCACTCCCTTCCTACTATCCTTTCAACAGGTTCTTTTCTGCTTTTCCCTGCTTAATACCGGCCTTTATCAGACGATAGGCCTGTTTTCTTTTAATTTCTCCCTGAAGCATTTCTTTCTTGGTGCACACAAAACGCAATGCCCAGATCCAAGCAAGCCCTCCGTAAAGGAAGGCAAACAAAACGCCTCTGTCAAAGAAAAACTTTTCAGTATATCCGTGAAACCATGTAGATTCTCTGGCTTCTTCTCTACCGATTACCACATCTGTAGCATACATCTTAATGCCACTGTCCGCACATTCTTTTAAAAACAAGCTGTCTTCGCCGTTACTGTATTTGGCTCCGCCGCCAAACAGTTCGGAATATTTTACTTTGCTTCTATCCAAAGCTTCTTTTCGCACGGCAATACTATACGCAGGGTATCTCCCGCAGTTGTACCACTTTACCCGGAAAAATCCTTCATTCCAGTAGGTTTTTCGCTCCGGACACACCTCAACATTAAACAGTAACAGCTCCGCTTCCGGATGTTTTTCAAATTCATCTAAAATCAAAGAAACATATCCGTCCTTGTATACAATGTCCTCATCCGAAAACAATAATATATCGCCTTGGGCATGTTTTAACGCAAGATTACGGCTTTTACCAACGCCTCGCTCATTGCGGGAAAACACTCTGACGGTTCGATTCTGCTGCGTAAAGCTTTCATCCGCATCCATATCGCACTGATTCACCAAAACCGCATCGCACTGTATATTCATTTTAGTTGTCAATTCGGCAGGTACGGCATTCACCGAAGAAATCAACATTTCCAGCTGCATATTGCATTCCTCTTATCCATAAATTCTAAAAGATATCTTCGAATTTAAAGTCATCATCATCCGCTTCTTCATCCTGATGATTTGTATTCTTCCATAAAAGCGGATCGTAATAGTACATCTTTAACAGAGATGCATCGCCTTCATAGATTAAGGCACCTAAAATTTTACAATTCTGCTTAACCAACAAATCCATGGCACGCTCTAAAAGCTTACCATTGTGAGTGCCCGCCTGCACCATAAGAATTACGCCGTCCGCCTTGGCACATTCCACTACCGCCTCTGCATCCTCATTTATGGAAGGAACTTTCATTAACACATAATCGTCAGATGTAAAAAATGCATCCTCTTCCTTCATATTTCCCATAGCAATGGCAAGCAGCTCATCCTGCTCAAGTTTCTGCTTGGCATCCCTTAACAAGCCAAAAGCAAACTCGGTTTTACCATTCAAAGAAGTATCGGCTGCAACAATTTTTTTACACCCCTTGGTAAATACGGCATAATTAAGCTTAATAGCCTGTCGTCCCCACAATCTTGACTTATCAACTCGTTTCTTCTGCCCTACCAAATTCTCATTGATTGTTTCATTTCCTTTAGTTTTTAAGCTGATTCCTATCACCGGAACCCCAAATCTTCTTTCAAACTGAGATGCCACATAAACGGAATCATCAAACACATATTGAAGAGTAATCCAGAAAAAGGATAAGATAAATCCAATCACACCACCGGTTATGGCCATTCTGGCAATACGATTGTCAACCTTTACCTCCTCCGCCGTATCCGCATCCGTGAAAACGGTTATGGCTTCAATATCTACCATCTCTTCACCAAGCTTCTTGATTGCTGCCTGGTAAGCCTGAGCAATCTCCACGCAAAGCTCAGGATCCTTGGTCTTTACGGTCAGAGTAACAAAACGAACATCCGAAACCAAGCCCGCAGTCACGGACTCCCGCAACTCTTCTTCGGTAACATTGGAATAAATCTCACCCATGGCATATTCCACTGCCTTATCTGATTTTACAAGGTTCTGCCATGTGTAATCGTTAATATACACATTATCCAAACGAACATCATCGGCATAAACAAGATACAATTCCCCTGTTGCCACATATTCGTGTTCATCCACAAAAACAAAAGTCTTCATGTAATAAAGCGAAGCAAAAATAAGGGCACCGAATACGGTAAAATAAATCAAAAATCTGATTCGCTTTATAAAATAAATCAATAATAATTTCAAATCTGCCGGCTCATTGCCGTATTTACAAGAAAACATATTCTTACTGCCTTGTTCCACCGGTTATGCCCCCTTTCTTTTATTCTTCATTTGCATCCGAACTTTCCTCAACATTATTCTTCAATGCAGTCTTTTGATTTTTATCAACACCTTCCGTACTATCCGGTGTAATTAATACTTTTAAAGTTAAAAGCATCAACTTAATATCCAGCCACACTGAGTAATTTTCTATATAAGTTAAATCCAGTTTTAATTTATCGTATGGTGTGGTGTTATATTTGCCGTAAACCTGTGCATATCCGGCCAAACCGGCTTTTACCTTGGTACGGAATGAAAATTCAGGCATATCTTTTATATACTCTTGAATAATTTCCGGTCGTTCCGGTCTGGGACCGATAAAAGACATATCGCCCTTTATAATATTAAACAACTGAGGCAATTCATCAATTCTAACAGTTCTTATAAAACGACCAAAAGGAGTAATTCGCGGGTCGCCCTTTGAAGCAAGTCTTGCCTTGCCGTCCTTCTCTGCATCCACACGCATACTCCTGAATTTAATAATATTGAATTCTTTATTGTTAAGTGTACAGCGAACCTGCTTATAAAATACCGGTCCGCCGTCGGACAGCTTGATAACCAACGCCGTTACCAGCATGATGGGTGAAGTAATGATCACCAGTAAAATTGCGCAAACCAAGTCTATGGTTCGTTTAATAAATCTCTGTTCCACACGCAACGCATATTCTCTGGTCAAAAATATGGGGGTATCGAAAAGATGCATCTTTTCACAACCCATAACAATAACATCGGGAATCTTTGGCATCATATACACACGAATGGACCGGTTATAGCAGAATTTCATCAATTCATTGCGGTCGGATGTAGGAATATCCCATAAAACAATACCTGCATATCGTTCCATAACTTCTTTCTGAATCGCTTCGTAGCCTTCGTTAATATGCATGCATTTTGCTATAACATAACGGTCTTTTCTGGTACTAAACTTATATAAAATATCTTCAATAGGACGGTCACCGTGAATCAGCAAAAGCTCTCTGGGAGGAAAAACCATTTTATAAAAACCATCACTGACAAATACCCAAATCAAATTAAAAATCAGTTGTGCCCCTGTCATAATTAAAAAATACTTTGGCTCTACCAAACCCGAATTCATCAACGACAACTGGGCATACGCAATGACATTTGCCATTAAAGTTGCAAATGTCTGAGACAGAAATACATCAAACGGCTTCAAATAGCCTATTTTAGTACCTCCGTATGTGGACATAAAAAACATCAACAATATGGCATACAAGGTAATTACCAGTAAGTCACCTTTAATATAAAACTCCGATACGATACTTGCTTTATAAAATTTAAACCAAATAAATGCATAGGCAACGACCTGAACCAACATACTCAAAGAAGTAAGCTGCAATACCACAAGTCGCTTTACCGATTCCATTCTCTTCATCTTTGTACAAATCCTTTTCCTGATTTATGGTTAAAAACCTTTATTAAACGAACTACCCCATTCTAAGTAATTCTTATTATTATAACATTTTTTTCATCTTAGTTCAATGCAGAGACCATTTCCCACCGAATACATCAAGACAAATGATTATACACATACATGTTGCGGGAATCATTTTCCTTAATATCCGCTTCCACCACCGGATACATAGCATTTAAATCCACAACATGAAACGGAATTCCGTTCACTTCGTAATTAACGGAAATTCCCATTTCTTCCAGCATCTCACCCAAGGGTAAAAAACCGTTTATATGACGAGGGTCCATCTCCAAATCCCTTACATACATGGAATAGGTTCGGATGCTTTTCTCTCCGTTTTCATCAATATACGGGGCCGTAAAATCCTTATTGTATCGATAGGGCACCCCCACCATTTGTTCAATATAATGCACAAATGTCAAACCGGACATTGTTGGCAAGCCAATCACCAAAGCCTTCGCTTCATTTCGGTGAAGATAGCCAAATACAGACTCCTTACCAAAAGATTCTTTTGCATCAAGAGAAACAAGCTGTTCTTGGTCCTTTCCCCATACCATAAAAGAATAAATCGGATGAGCTGTTCTTTTAAAATCTGCTCTTTTAATTGCTGCATTGCCCAAAGCACCGGTCTTGGATGCGGTTCGCTTAATATCAAATGCTTCCCCTTTGCAAAATCCCCAATGAAAAGTAGGAATCAATACCGTTCCTTCCGGGCCGACTTTTGCCAGAATACTGTCTATAAAACGGTTCAGGTCCATTCTTTCCTTATGTTCTCTGGCTTTAACGGATAAATCCAGAATATCGGAAACCACATAGACAATATCACCCTTTTGAATTCCTTCAATATGCTCCATTATGTTTTCGTAAGAAATATAGTCTTGCATAATTTTACTTGTACTTCTCCAACATATTTTCAATTGCTTCCACTGACACAAAATTTTCCGGTACAATATCGCGGCCGCTGATTTCGATATCCATGTTATCTTCCAGTTCTCCCACAAGATTTACAATATCAAAGGAATCCAACAATCCGTCTTCTACGAAATCCTTTGAAATTTCAAAATCCACATCATCCTTTAATTCTTTTAAAATTGCTAAAACATCCATTACTGTATCTCCTGTAATCCTTTAATAATAATGATAGTATCTTTCTCTTTTATGGTTAAAATGCCTTCCTCCACAATAACTTCTCTATGTTCAATGCTTTCTTCTGCCGTTTTTATTTTATATCTGTAAAATTCGTAAAATTTATCTTGAAGTTTAATCTTCATTTTACCCATTAAAAGCAGGCTTCCATAATCCATGGCTCTTAAAAATCCAGAAATTTTGTGAATATCCCAAGTCAAATCAAGAACGCCACCATTGGGTCTTTGCTTGGAAAAGTGCATGCTCTCCTCTCCCGAATCAACCTGTTTGCAAGCACCACATGCACCTCGCAACAGATTTTCGCAAAAAGATTCAAACATTTCCTTGCCCAAAGAAATTTGTTGTCGATACAAACTCATTGCCGTAGTAGTTTCTGTTATGGCAATTTCTTCCTGACATAAAATATCTCCTCCGTCAATTTGACCGGTAATATAGTGCCAGGTCACTCCCGTTGCTGCATCTCCTTCATAAATTGCCCAAACTTCCGCATTGCGTCCTTTATGCTTCGGTAATAATGCATTGTGCCAATTAATGATGGTGTAATTATCCATGCCAATAATTTCTTCAGGCACAAGATAAACACTTGCCGCACTGACAATAAGTGTAGAATGCTTTTCTTTTTTTAAATACTCAGTCAGACCGGCTGTACTTACAGTGGTATAGAAAATCCGACTTTTTTCACACAACTTCTCTAAAACAGTACTTTCGGTAACTTTTAATTCAAATACCTTGACATTATCTATATATTTTTTACCGATTAAAGCACAATCATAAGCCAACTGTCCGGAACCTATAATATAGATTTGTTCATATACAAAATTATTTCCCATACTGCTCCTTCAATAACACCCTGTCAATTTTACCATTGGCGTTCATGGGCATTACATCCAAACGGTGAATAATTTCGGGTACCATATATTCCGGAACCTTGGTCTTTAACACCTCTTTTACATCCGCTTTGTCTGCATCACCTTCGTAAATCAGAACTATCTGCTGCCGTTTGTCATGATAGAGGCAGCATACGCGTTTCATTCCGCTTATACTCATGGCACCGTGCTCAATCTCGCCCAGTTCGATGCGATATCCCTGATGTTTAATCTGAAAATCCTTGCGGCATACATATTCCAACTCGCCCCGTTCATTCCATTTTACAAGGTCACCGGTACGATAAATGATTTCATGGTACATTTTGTTCAAAGGATTCTGCGCAAAAACTTCGGCAGTCTTTTCGGGATTATTGTAATATCCAAGCGCTACACCGGAGCCTTTTATACACAGCTCACCGATTTCACCTACGCCCGCGGCCTTATCCTCGTCATTAAGCACCAATACCCCGGTATTTAAGGCAGGCTTACCAATGGGCAGTGCTTCGTCTTTTGAGAATTCTCTGTCAATAATGTAGTAGGTACTTGCATAAGTAGTTTCCGAAGGTCCGTAATAATTTACATACATGGCATCCGGAACATATTTACGCCACATATTCAACTGTTTTACCGGCATAACTTCACCGCAGAACATAATTTTCTTTAAGCAGGTAACATCTACTTCAGGAAGCGCTCTTAAATTTGCCACCAAAATCAATGCGGAAGGGACCCAATAAATGGCATTTACTTCATGCTCTTTTATATATTCCAGCAACTGAATGGGGAAGCGATACATACTTGCCGGAAGTATGTGCAATGTTGCACCGTTTCTCACCGTGCAGTATAAATCGGGCACGGAAGCATCGAAATAAAAAGGTGCCTGATTGGCAAAAACCTCTTGATCCGTAAACTCCATAACTTCTGAAGCTTCTTCGGTAAAATCAATGATAGCCCGATGAGAAATTACCACACCTTTGGGGATACCCGTTGATCCCGAAGTACAAATAATATAAGCGGGGTCTGTATCAATGATTTCCCTTTTTATTTTATTTAATTCATCTTCATCTGCCATGCCTTCCGTCAATGTCTCATATCTAAAAACAATCTCCTTCTCCACATGCAGTTCGTCTATTTTATCCTCAAATCCTTCATCAATAATTACCGCTTCCGGCTGAACAAAATCAACAATCTTATTGATTCTTTCCATAGGCGCATTGGCATCCATGGGCACATAAATATTGCCGCTGTATAAAATTCCCCAGAAGGAAATCACAGCCTCCATGCTTTTATCCATAAGCACCACAATAGGCCTACGCCCGGAGCCTGCTTTATCTAACAGGTTGGTGGCAATCACCTTGGCGCTCTGCGCCATATCCGCATAAGTAATTTTCTTTTCCAACTCAACCAGGGCAATTTTCTCCGGATACTGTTTTGCCGCATTGTCCAAATAAGTTAAAACCGATGTAATCATTTTCTTCTCCGCATTTTTATTCTTTATTCACACATTCAATCAGATTGTTTTCCAACAATTTCTCCGCAATGGGAATCAACACATCCATAGGTTGTTTAATTATATTACTGATCGAAAGCAAGTCATTGGTACCGTCCGCATATGCGATAAAATCCGTCATAGCCTTAACCGCATCATAAGAGCCTTTCTTGGATACGGTAGGGTAAAGTCCCCGCTTGCCCAACTGGGGTTCGCAAAGGCACATAACACGATACACTTCATTATGCTCCATCGCCTGCACATACTTCATTAAAAGTTCCAAAGCTCCGGCAAGACCCTCCGGCGAAATATAATCCAAATCATCCGCCGATGTATGGTACTGTTCATACTTACCGTATTTGGTTCGACAAAAAGAGCATACCGGCAAATCAACGCCGGGCGCACAAAACTGTCTTTCATCCGAACCTCTCTCCAAGAATGAATATGCCTTATATTCCGGATAATGGAAGGATAAAAGGTTGTGCATCATTTGATCCGTCAATGTATTTCCGTAACGGCTCTGTACAAATGAATAATCATCATTGTCGCCAACGCAGGAAAGATTAACACCTGAAATCACATTCTTCTTCAAATATTCAATGTTGCGGCTCAAATAAGTAATGGAACCTATGGTCTCCGGTATATAGATAAAACGATAGCTGTACTTACGCTTGGGCAATCCTTTTATATAATTGAATAAAAACAAGGATACCGCCGGTCCGGAACACTCATTGTTAGCCATGGAAGGATGGCACAAATAAGTGGATATCAAAATCTCCTTTTCACTTTCACCGGGTAAAAGTGCCTCACCGTATGTAAGTGACCCTTCCGGATTCAGGCTGCTTTTAATTACACAATGGTAAGTTCCGTCTTTTAAGGCATTCAGACGATTCTTGGATGTACAGAATGCCGAACGCTGCCGATAATAGGAAGTCACATAGGGAATGACATCCGGCTGATTTTCTTCCACAAAAACAATTTTCTTTAATTCTTCCAAAGACAGATATTCATCCATAGGAAGCGAATATCCCACTACGGACAGATTGGTTTCCTTAAAATCAATCACCCGCTCACCTGCTTCGTTCTCCACATAAGCGTCTTCAACATTCCACTCTGCCGGCACCGTCCAGTCAAATACCGCCGTTCCCGAGGGCACCTCATGCACCTTAATTTCCGGAGCATATTCCTGCATAATGCTCAAAGTTTCCCTTACACCGTTTCCGGTGATGCTTCTGCAAATGGGAAATATTCTTTTTATGAACTCATACATTTCCTTACCGTACATATCGTTCTCCGCTTTTATATATTTTTCTAGCCGTTCCACTTAATAACCAGTACACCGTCAATAAACTGCACGCTGCCTTCTGCCGGAAATTTTGGCATATTGGCAAATTCCTCGGTACCTGCCAACTCCAGCTCCTCTGTCAAGGGAATGGTTTCAATGGTTACATTCAAATAATGCTTGGAAAACTCCGCAAACTTCTCCGTATCACTGATACACATGGTTCCGTCCGCGCCGAAATATCCGACCAAATCTTCTCTTGTAATATCTGTATCCGGATAGTAATTTGCATCCAAAACGCCGCCAAGCAAAGCTACTTTGGTTCCCGTTGTATAGCCTTCCGTCTGCTCAATACGATCTACCATGCGAACGCAGATGGCATATGTCTTCTCGTATCTTTCGTTCATGTTAAAAGCCACAATATTGGCCATTACACCAAACTGCCAAATCAACACAACTGCACAAACAGTTATCGCCAAAGCCAAAATCTTTTTAGCAACAACCTGCCACTTCTTACCGTCAACACCGATTCGCTCTGCCAATACAACCGCATATATAAAAAGTAAAGCCCAAGGCAATCTCATTAACAAATGAAAATAAGTAGCCGGCGACAACACATTTACCATGGTTGCCCCCACGGGAATAATTGCCACCAACACAATTACCATAATAATGCGAATAACACTTTTATAACGCTTCTTTTCTACAAAACAGATCAAATACATCAATGCTGCCGCCATAACAACCGCCACAAAAGCAAATTTCATCAGATTGGTAGTCGTCAGCACATTCGCATACAATGCAAATTCTTTGAAGCTTTCAAAGGCCCTTTCGATACCTTGAGGCAAATCCATAATCGAAAAACTTTCGATTTTATCTGTACCCTGATAACCGGAAATCTCCGTTCCTTTAATTCGAAGCATAAGCTTCAATGTCACATAATAAAAGATGTAACCGCCTACGCCCATAACCACATAACGCCATATTTTATTCCAAATATTTTTCATTTGGTCTTCATCCAACAAATCCGTCAAAAGCCTTAACACGCAGAGAATAATGGTAAAAGAAAAATAAGCCTGATAAATACCGATACTCACACCCATGCACACAATTCCTGCCAAGAATCCCCATTTCATCCTATCTGTAAGCAGAAAAGCCAGAGCCGCAAGAAACACTGCAACCATATATCCATCAATTGTAAAAGAATAGCAAAAAGTAGAAGAAATCGCAGGAAATGTCACCAGAAGTCCTGCTGCCAAAACCGCGCCGACCTTGTTTTGAATCCCCATGCCTTCCACAACTACCACAGACGCAAGCCCAAGAAAAAGAATGGCAAGTACGCCGTTTACCCAAGGCAAATCATAAAAAGAACTGATACCGCAGGCATAAGTAAGAAACTGTCTTCCGGAAGTAATCATATCCTGGTCAGAATAGATATTCCACATAGAATCGTAGGTCAAAAAGTTGCTTGTCATAAAATACATGTAGGTGCAAAGCCCTATCACCACGCAACCAAAGAACGCCGCCCACCATTGAGGCTTTATCTTCTTATATGCACTTTTAAACAAATCATCTACGGTTACTATTTTCTCCACAGTTTCACTCCTGTTTATTTCAGTTATCTAAAAGATACTCACATTTATTCTCACTAAACGCGGCGCTTTACGGCACGAAAAGCCCAGCCCACGAAAAGATACATGCTGTAAAAAACATTCAACTTCTCCTGCTTACGGTACAAATTCCAGATTCTTCGCATAGCCACCAGCTTGTTGGATGACAAGGAATTGGCCGGTCTGCGGTAAGTTACCAGATTCTCATCCAAGCCGTAAGCCACCACGCCGTCACGAAGGATTTGAAACCACAGAGCCGAATCTTCGCTTTTTACATTGGGCATATACAGTTTGTCCTTGGCAAGGAGTCTTGTATCAAACATTACAGTCGAGGTAAAAATCGTGGTATTGCATAAAGCCTGCTTATATACCAAAGTTTCCGGAACTCTTACAATTTTGCCGGTTCCCCGGGCATTTTCATCCCCAAACTCATAGCCTGTAAAACAAAATCCCGCGTTCTTTTCCTTCATAAATGCCAACTGCTTGGACAATTTATTGGAATGCCACAAATCGTCCGCATCCACATAACCCACATAAGTCCCATTAGCCTGACGCATACCCTCATTGCGGGCATTGGCGGCTCCTGCATTGCCTTCCATGACAATCAGGCGAATTCGCTCATCGGTATATTGCTTAATTTTCTCCACGCTTTGATCCGTGGAGCCATTTTCCACCAACAGCAATTCCCAATTGGTATAGTCTTGCGCCAGTACACTGTCAATGGTCTGCTCTATGTAATTTTCTGCATTATAAACCGGAACAATAATACTTACTTTCTCCTGCATAACTCTACCCCGGAAGCAAATTTTAGCCATTTTTTCATAGCATTCTTATAAAATGTCATAAAAATACACTTTAGTATACCACATTCTGAAAATATCGTCATCCTTTTATTGATTTTATCCGTCAAACTTTCACAAAAAAGTTGCGCGATATTTACATGTTTACAGTTTTTTACAATTGTGTTATTTTTAAGCGGTAGTTGGCATTTCTTATCAGTATTTGTCGCAGAAAGGAGTTTATATTATGCGCGAACGAATGTCATCCATCGATTTGGAACGCTATGTCACCCAAATCATGCTGGATATGGGCATTCCCGCCCACTTAAAGGGATACCACTACTTAAGAGAAGCAATCCTGATTTCCGAACGGGATATGAATACCGTTACCAGTGTGACAAAGCTTTTGTACCCTTCCATTGCAAAACGCTACCATACCACAGACCAAAAGGTTGAAAGGGCCATCCGCAATGCAATTGAAGTATCCTGGCGACGGGGAAACACACATACTTTCGAGGAATTGTTCGGTTATTCTGCCAATTCCGGCAGACAACGCCCCACAAACAGTGAATACATATGCCGACTGGCAGATAAAATACGACTGGATATGGCCGGGTGAATAAAGCAACCCACCTATTCGTAAAACAAGAAAGACAGTTTTCTTCGCCGAAAACTGTCTTTTATATTACTTTTTATTTTTCTGATAAATGCGGTATTCACCGTCATCATAGATAACTACATATTCGTCTTCCAAAACCTGTGCATACTGCCCATAAAAGACCTCATAATCCCGAACAATCCACTCCGTACTCTGTTCGGCAGCAGGAATCAGCGACACAAACAGATACTCCGCCTCCTCGGGCAAAACGCCGTCTTCCATGATAAAATTCACGCCTATTCCACCGGGCATGGCGCAAATCGCCTTCGGCTCCATGGTGTACATCGCCACGGTATTTTCCCAGGCCCCTTTGGTTTCATCCACAACCAGCACCTTGGAAAACGCTTCTTCCAAAGCATCCCATTCCGCATAAACTGCCTTGTCCATATAATGACCGGTCATATAATAATCCATGTTTACCGGCAGGAAAAACAGACTGACCGCCTGCAATAACAACAAGCCCCTGTATATCCATTTTCCTTCCATCATTGCCAACAGATACATGGCAAAAATCACTACAATATAGGTTCCTCTCATAAAAGTAAAAGGATCGATGGAGTATAAAGTCATATACATTCCAAAGAACAAAACCACGCTGTAAGCCACAATGATGGCAAGTATGGCATCCTTTCCGAAAGATATACGGGTGTTCTTTGAATCATCCTTATTTGCCGCATCTTTGCTCTTCTTTTTTATCATAAAAGCAACAACCATTCCCACAGATACAAGTACCAAAAGTGCCGCAAACAATACATGAAAAGGAATCAAAGGATTGGTATATACATAGGTCCACAACCGAAATACATCTCCCGCTCCCTGTTTCATCATTCTCAGAAAAGCCAAAACAGCGCCGGGAATATCCATTTGTTTTACCGCCCCAAGCAGGGCTTCTGTTTTATGAATGTTATAGTTGCTGGAAATCAAATGCAACAGATAATAGCTGCCAAATGCCACAACCCCAAGTGCGCCTACCGAAACCGCAAGCTTTTGCCATAATTTGCTTTTTTTCATAATGCCGAAAATATAAACAGGCACACAAAAAGCAAAAAATACATACACCTGCGTCGCTCCCACAATTACCAAAGGCGTAATCACATATTTTATCAATTTGGAACTTTCACCAAAAATAATCCGGTATAAAAGTCCCGCGAGGACAATTGCAATGGCATACCTGAAAAGTTCTGACATATTCACGGACAAATATACAATAAATACCGCCGAAGTAGCCTGAGCTAATGCCAGCTTAATACACTGTCGACGGTTGGGCCTTACACAGAAATAAAAAATCACATTGGCCAAAGTAATGTAAAACAAATTCACAAAATAAACCAGGCCCTTGGACAAGGGAAAAACAAAGGCAAAAATCGCATAGGGCCAAATAATTGCAGGGCTCCATGCGCTGCCGGTTCCCACGAGAGCGTGATTACCGTTAAATCCCCAATATCCCACCGGCTGTCCCGTGGTGATACAGGTTTTAATCAGCTGATAATAGGCCGCCTCATCATTCCATTTCAGCCCCGGAACGGGAGCAATCCCTCCATTGACAATATAATAATAAATCGCCACTATGCCGGCCAAAATCAAAGGAGTCACGATCATAAGCAACGCCATCACATCTATATTCAGTTTGCCTTTTTTTACAACATTGGCATTCTCTGTCATTTAGCAAAACCTTTCCATAAACGCATATCCTCTATCGGTCAAGTTTATCATAGTTGTGTTTTTATTTCAAGAAATGTGCTATCTGCATTTTAATATTGTTTTTTTTGTGAATTTTGGGTATAATGTCTTTTAACCGCGTATAACAATATACGCATGAGAAAAGAGCAATAAGTGAGGCTATACATATGACATTTTGGCATGAACTTGTACACAATGAAATATTAATGTCCGCCGGCTTAAGCTGGGGCTTAGCACAAGTAATCAAAACCATAATCCATTTAATCATTACCAAAAAATTTGTTGCAGAGCGATTAATCGGAAGTGGTGGAATGCCCAGTTGCCATTCAGCCACGGTATGTGCCCTTACCACTTCCGTAATCATCAACGAAGGTATTCATTCTCCTTTCTTTGCCATTTCTGCAATTCTTGCCATCATCGTTATGTATGATGCCAGAGGTGTACGCCGCGAAACCGGCGAACAGGCCAAGGTATTGAACGAAATGATGGAAGTAATTGAAAAAATGGGTAGCGACTTAAATTATGATGAGAAGTTAAAAGAATTCGTGGGACATACCCCCCTTCAGGTTTTGGTCGGCGCAATTCTCGGTGTAATCATCGCATTGATTTACTGCTTGGTAATCATCCCTTAAAATAGCAATTTTATAAAGCAACTATAAAAGGCTGTGAGTTCATAAAACCCACAGCCTTTCTTAATTCATATTTTCACTAATTCACTTATGAAACGATGCAATATCCTCTCATTCCTTATCCGACAACTAATCTTCCTGCACCAACAACCATTCCATATATTCCGCAATCGCCACTTTCCAATCCGCAAACATAAAATCCGTTGTTAATTTTAACATATAGTTATCAAGCACGGAATATGCGGGACGCTTTGCCTTAGCTGCAAATTCCTCGCTGGTGATGCGATTCACTTTTACATCTTTGCCTGCCAAACGGAAAATCTCTTCCGCAAAATCCGCCCAACTGCACACACCTTCGCATGTGCCGTGGAAAGTACCGTAGTTATCCGTGAATAACAATACATCCATCGCCTTAGCCAGTTCCTTGGTGCTGGTAGGACTTCCTACCTGATCGTTTACCACACTGACTTCATCTCTGGTTTCTGCCAAACGAAGCATGGTTTTTACAAAGTTTTTACCGTCGCCGTACAACCATGCGGTTCTGATAATAAAATATTTATCCGCGAATTCTCTTACAAAATTCTCGCCTGCCAATTTGCTGGCTCCGTACACACCCTGAGGACCGGTAATGTCAAACTCACGGTAAGGCTTATCCGCATTTCCCGCAAAAACATAGTCTGTGGAAATATGCATAAGCTTAGCATCGTTCTGTTTTGCCGCAATAGCCAGGTTACGGGGCCCTATTGCATTAATTTTGTATGCCAGTTCTTCCTGATCTTCGCAGGCATCCACCGCGGTATGTGCCGCACAGTTCACAATGGCGTAGGGCTTTTCTTTTGCCACAAAAGCCTGCACTGCCGCCAAATCCGTAATATCCAGTTCATCCACATCCGTATTGATGCACACAACATCTTCTCTATTCTTGTAAAGTTCATTGATGGCGCGGCCCAACTGACCGTTTCCGCCGGTAATGATTAATTTTTTCATGCTTTTAACCCTTTTCTTTTAAAATATTTCCCTGTAAAATCCTTTTCGGAAAAGATTCTGCTTCCATTCCGAACCTGTTATTCATTTTAATGGCAAACAGGGATATATGCAAGCTGTTTTACCGAAACTTTATGATGCTTTGTATATCGACAAGTGCCTTTTTAGCTTATGCTATGCATCCGCTTCTATTTTATGCAAATATGCTTCCGGCCATTGTCCACCCGATGCTTCTACCAAGGCAGGAGCAGTCATATACATTGCCTTTTCAAACCAGCTTGCGGCTTTTTCGTATTCTTTTTTATCGAAATAAAATATTCCCAGTTCCACGCAAATCTCCGAGCAGGGCACGGTGGCAATACCGTCCAATGCAGTTTCCAAAAAGACAAACTCCGCTCCTTCCATGCGATAAGCCTTTGCCAACACACATAAAGCTTCCTGATACCGCTGTGTATCTCCCAAAGAGCCGGCTTCTTGCTTATTTTCTCTAAAATACTCTGCCGCAAGGGCAAAATCTTCTTTTTCACCGGACATCAATAGCTCTCTTGCATACATGGTATGGAGTCTGGCAGACAGCTTCAAACCCTTTTCGATATGCTTACGAAACACCCTAAAATCTCTGGAAGCATGCATATCGTGGGGCTTATGCAGGATCTCAATGTCACTGTCATAAACCACAGGATCCATACGCACAATTTCGTGAATAGGATCAATCCACGCCGGGGTGCGCAATCTTTTATATAATTTGGGGCGATACTGCCGCTCAAAATTCTCCGTAGTATTATACTCTTCCGGCGTAACATACCACATCTGCACCACTTCTATTTCCGGAAGAAGATTTTCTTTCAGCTGCAAAAATCTCTCCCGATTCGTATCATCCAGATATTCATCCGCATCCGCTGAATACACATAGTCGCAGGCAGCTTTGGAAAAAGCATAATTTCTCGCCGCACTGAAATCATCAATCCATGCAAAATCAAACACTTTATCCGTATACGCCGCAGCAATTTCTTTTGTTCTGTCCTCAGAGCCGGTATCCACAATAATCAACTCGTCCCAGAGCCCTTGCAAGGAATCCAGACAACGCTTTAAAACCTTTTCTTCATTTTTTACAATCATACAAACACTTACGGAAGCCATAATTTCCCCCTTTTATTTATGTCATATTTAGTGTAAAATAAATATATATTGTTGGCAACAGCGATATAAACAAATGCAAATACAAAGCGAGGATTATATGAAATACGCCAAAAGACTTTTGTTAATTCTAGTTTTAACTTTTATATTTGCAACCGTTATCGGTTGCTCAGAACCGACTTTAACCGTAAATTACTATATTGACGGAGAACTAAACAATACAACGCCGGACCATAACTTCTATGACTTTGCATCCATAGAGTGCAGCAATGAAAAAGCAAATGCCACCTGGGATGAAAACACATGGAAGCTTACCACCGGCAACATTACAAAGGATACAACGGTAAATATTTACTTTGAATATACCGATTCTCCTTTTAAAATCAATGGGACGGGCTATGCAACCTTGCAGGATGCCTTTAATTCCGTAACAGACACCAATCCGGTGGTAATTGAAACCACAGCCGATTATATCGGTTTCGGCGCAACTCCGGTAGGTTCAAACATCACTCTGAATTTAAACGGTTTTACCTTAGACGGTGCAGGTTTTGATACCATTACCTGCAACGGCAACTTGGTAATCAACGGTGACGGTTGCATTACCAACACGGTTTCTGACGAATACTCCAAGTCCCTGGTTAATTACGGCAACCTTACCATTAACAATGTTACCGTACTGAACACCACCGACAATGTTGCAATTTGGAACAGCAATAACGGCGGCAGTGTCATGACAATTAACGATTGTACCATCACCAGAGAAGAGCTTGACCGCATCGTTGTCATCAACTCCGGCGAAATGTATTTTAACAGCGGCACCATTACAGGCGCAGGGGACAAGACCCATCCGGTAGTCTACAATAACGCAGATATTGCCGTATTACACTTAGAAGGCGGCATGATTGTCAATACAAGCGAAAGCTACACCGTGTATTGCGATGCCGGTACCGTTATCCATAATGACACCATTGCCGAGAACACCTACGGCGTGGAAACAGCCGAATAAATTTTATTTTGTATATTTACAAGGACCGATGGTTTTCCCTCGGTCCTTTTTATTATTATAAAAGTGCTTCAAGCCCTACGCAATCTCAGTTTCCAGGTATTCATATGCCGCCACAGAAACCCATACAGACACAGAACCGCCATCCACACGGAACTCCCCCCAACCATCTTCACCGATTACCACGGTTTCCGTACATTTTCCTATAACATCCTTAAATTCCATACCGGAAAATTTTTTACCCATGTACATGCGCTTTTGTCCTCCGGGACCGTCAGACAGCAATACCGCCATGCCGGAATTCTCCCATTCATCCGCTCCCATACGGACCCAGCCCACTACATTTTCATGGTCAAAATAATCCTTCTGCTCTCCGTAGGCATATAATTCACGAATTTTAATCATCTTGCGTAAATTCACCATAGGCGGAATGTTGTGAGAAGGCAAACCATATAAATCACCATAAAAGATACACGGCAAACCCTCCTTACGAAAAAGAATACAAGCATATGCCAATGGCTTAAACCACGACTGAACAAAAGAACACAAAGCCTGCCCCGGCTGTGTATCGTGATTATCCACAAAAGTTACCGCGCAGTCACTTCTATGCTCCGCCAATGTATTATCAAGCAAATATCGCATATCGTAGGTACCGCCCTGGTTGGATGCATTATAAAAGTTAAAATGCATAGGTACATCAAACAAGGACATACAATGATCCACACTGTCAAGATATCTCAATAATCGGCGCAAATCTGCATGCCAATACTCTGCCACCGCAAACATGTTTTTGCCGGTTTTTTCACGAATTTTATCAAGCCATTCTTTATAAAAGCCTGCTTTAATATGCTTCACCGCATCCAGGCGAAAGCCGTCCATACCTACGGTTTCTTCATACCACAAGCCCCATTTAATCAGTTGCGACCTTACAACAGCGTTCTCCATATCCAGATCGGCACCCATTAAATAGTCGAAATTGCCCTTCTCTTCATCGGTCTGGGCATCCCATTTTTTACCTTCAAAAAGATATACTGCTTTACGCTTTGATGCTTCATCCCAGTCTACGCCGTTAAAATGACTGCTGTTCCATGTAAAATCTGAATATTTCCCTGCTCTGCCCGGAAAATTAAAAATTGTCCACGCAGATATTTCTTTTATATTCCCGATAGACTGATTACGATTGTTTTCTGCGGTTTCCAAGGCGTTTACACGCTCACAGCCATCGGCTCCCATCATATGATTAAGCACTACATCCGCCAGAACTTCTATGCCGTTTTTCTGCAAAGCTTTTACCGCTTTCAGATATTCTTCTCTCGTGCCGTACTTGGTAGAAACCGTGCCTTTCTGTTCAAATTCCCCCAAATCATAAGTGTCATATACGCCGTAGCCTACATCATTCATGCCGTTCATTCCCTTATAGGCAGGTGGAAGCCACACTTTGGTAATTCCCAACGCTTTTAATTTAGGAGCCTGAGCCGCGCATCTTTTCCAGAGTAAGCCATCCGCCGGCAAGTCCCACTCAAAATACTGCATCAATGTTTCATTTTTCATTCCCTTTTACACCTCATACTTCCAAGATATGTTCGAAATCTCTTTCGTATTTTTATACATTTTATCCCTAAAATCATTATTTCGCAGCAGGATATTCATTACACAGCAGACGATAAGGCGCCTCATCTTCCTCAATTTTCGGGAAGCGTCCTACCGGTTCATAAAAGCGATTGTCCGTATTGTCGTCATTGCACATTGAAACTTCACCGATTAAAACATCTCCTGTGCCTTCTTCCACATCAAAATCATGATACTGATGAGGCCAAAGGGTAATGCTTTCACCGGGACGCAGTTTTACGCCGGTGCCGGCTTTTACATAATAAGAACGACCGTCTGCATTTACCAATACATCCGTATCATCCAATTCGCCATCCTTGTCATTATACACATGAATAATCAAAGTTCCGCCACCGCGGTTGATAATGTCTTCGCTTTTATTCCAATGAAAATGCATGGGGGAATGCTGGCCTTCTTTTAACATGAGAAGCTTCTCCGCATAGACCTTCTTATATTTAGGATTGTTTTGATTACCATTACGCAATGTAATCAAGGCGAATCCTACCTTCTCAAAATCGCCCAAACCGTAGTCCGTAATATCCCAGCCCAGCATGTTATCGCGAATTTCATCATATTCGCTTCCTTTATTCTGCCAATCCTCTGCCGTCCAATTGCAAAACGGCGGCAACGCAAAACCATGCTTTGCAGCCAAAGCTTCCATTTCTTTGATTGCTTTGTTTACTTCCGAACGCTTCATTTTACTTCCTCCTTCTATTATGAAAGAGCCCTTATAAAAGGACTCTTTCCTCTGAAATTAAAATATATTTTTCATATTCTGAATTACACCCGAAGGCTTCTGCTCAAAAATCTTTCTTAATTTTGCCGCGTAGTTATATTCCCGTAAAACTTTTTCATAACCCGCACGGGCAATCGCCTGTCGTTCTTCTTCATGCTCCAAGTAGTAACGAACCTTTTCCGTAAGTTCTTCTAAACTCCGATACATAACCAGCTCTTTGCCGTCTTCAAATTCTTTCGCAATATCTTCCTGGTAATTGACCAGCACAAATCCCTGACAAGCCATAATTTCCAGCACGCGCAAAGGCACGCCGCTTCGAATCGCTCTGGGCGTTACATAAATATTGATTTTACTTCCGTTAAAAACAAGGGGAGCTTGCTTCACGAAGTCCACCGGCCCACAGTTATGAATCTCCGGAAATTTATCTGTATTGGACACGGTATATAACTTAAAATCAAATTCTCTCGCCAAGATTCGAGCCATCATTTTACGCTCTTCCACCGTTATCTTACGAGCAAGCACAGACTGAATAACAATCTCCTCCTGCTTGGCAAAGAAATAATGATCCGCACCATGCTCTACTTCTTCTGCCAAAAACTCCACCATTTCATCCGTAACACCGCGATATAATACATCTTTACCATAAGCAAAACGCTTCTCGCGAATCATGTGAATCAGTTTCTTATAGGTGTCTCGTTCCTTGGCCTCCGGCGAGATTCGGTTAAAAAGATTATTTGCACTCTCATACAATGTTCCCACAAAAGAAACATCCGCCTTATATTTTTCAATTATTTCCGGCGTTGCTTCCGCCAAGGCATTGCTAAGTATTTCCTTGTCAGCCGCCAGAGACAAATATTGCACACTATGTACATTATATTGCTTCAATTCCTGCATCTGCGCCGAATCAAAGGTAATGATTCTGTTATTGGGCAACTGTGCAGCATAAGAGAACAAACTCCATTGCGGCAAATGATACAACCACGAATAATATAAAATATCATATTTTTTGGCCGCCATTGCCACCGTCTGAAAATAATCGACACTAAAAAGAATGTCTGCATGATATTCCCCTACTTCTCTGGCAATTGCCGCAATCTGCTCCTCTGTATCATAATCTGAATAATCGGCTCCGCGGACAGACTTTACGAAATGCCCCAAATCACGCAAAGTCTTCTCAATGACACCCTCGTTAAAAGTGTCCCATCGGTAAAATAATATTCTCATGTCTTTCCCCTACTTTTCCTAATCATATTTCCCCTTCTTATAGTATAGTTTTTTTTCACCCTTGCGTCAATAAATAGGCGCTTACTTCTTCCTTTTTTTATAAGAAAATGATAAGATATTTCTAAGCAAACAATCATAAAATACGGAGTAAAATTATGGTTTCTTATTCAATCTGTATTATCACCAAAAATGAATGTACCGTCTTGGAAGAATGTCTGCGCCGCTTACAGTCGCTGGGACAGGAAATTGTGGTTTTGGACACAGGTTCCACAGACAACACTTGCGAAATGGTTTTAAAATACACGGATCAATTATACCATTTTGAATGGTGTAATGACTTTGCCGCGGCGAGAAATGAGTGTATCAGGCACGCAAGTAACGACTACATTCTTACGGTGGACAGCGATGAATATCTGACAGCTTGGGATGAAGAAGCGAATCAGCGGGCTATAAAAGAGAATCCCGGGGGGATTGGGCGGATTTATCGAACTGATACATATACGCAACAAGGTGAAACACGAACAGTGCGTGAAGGCATGGGACGATTCTTCTCTAAAAAGCTGTATCACTATGAAGGCAGCATTCATGAGCAAATTGTACCAAACGATACTGATAAAACCGCATCATACTATACCTTAAATGCAGAATTTGATCACATGGCATATGCCGGAGATATCGAAACCCGAGCAAAGCGCTCCAAGCGCAATATAGATTTACTTTTAAAAGAATTGGAAAAGAATCCTGACGATACCTACTTTATGTTTCAACTGGGGCAGGCATATTTTATGATGGAAGACTATGAAAATGCCGTGCTTGCCTACGGAAAAGCATTATCTTATGACTTAGATCCCCGTTTGGAATATGTACAAAGCATGGTGGAATCTTACGGATATGCTTTATTGTACACCAAACGCTATAGAGAGGCATTGGGCTTAGAAGGTGTTTACAATGAATTTGCTATAAATGCAGATTTTTGTTTTCTGATGGGTCTGATATATATGAATAATGCCATGTTTGATATGGCCATTCAAGAATTTATCAACGCAACAAAACATAGAATCTGCAAAGTAACAGGAAGCAACACTTACAGAGCGTATTATAATATCGGTGTCATTTATGAATGTACCGGTCGCATAAGCGAAGCGCTGGATTATTATAATAAATGTAAATCCTTTGAACCTGCTCAAACAAGAATAAAAGCACTCACTAAGTAGCTTTTTATCATTTATTCATAACAAAGTTTATAATTACATCATCTATATGACTTTTTAATACATATCATAAATGCAAGGAGAATTATATGACGCCTTTCTCAATATGCATCATTGCCAAAAACGAAGAAAAAAGAATTGATCGTTGTTTATCGGCAGCTTCCAAATTAAATGCCGAAATAGTGGTTATCGATACCGGCTCCACAGATAAAACAAAAGAATTAGCCTTAAAATATACAGATAAAATTTATGATTTCGAATGGTGCAACGATTTTTCCGCCGCAAGAAATTTCTCTATCGACAAAGCCGGCCATGATTGGATTCTGGTTCTGGACTGCGACGAATATGTTGAGGATTTTGATATACAAAAATTACAGGAATTCATGGAACCAACATTCCACCATTATGTAGGTGTTATTCTTCGTCGAAATCAAATGAATAACGATGACACCTGTATGGACGACTGGGTAGAGCGTTTCTTCCACCGCAAACACTTCCACTACGAAGGCATTATCCATGAACAGGTGCGAGACAACCGCGGTTGTGCCATTGCCCGGTGCGAGATTCCCATCACTGTCTACCATGACGGTTATGTCGATACCCCTGAAAATCTCCAAAAGAAAGCATTGCGAAACGAAACCTTACTATTGGAAGCACTAAAAAAAGAGCCCGATAATCCTTACATCTATCACCAGCTTGGACAAGCCGCCTCCATGGCAGGAAAGACCGAAACAGCCGCTCAATATTACGAGAAAGGCTTATCCTACAATCCAAGTCCCGATTTATATTATGCTCAACTTATGACGGTAGCCTATGGTGAAACGCTGCTTAGTCTGCACCGTTACAAGGATGCCTTGCAATTGGAAAAAGTGTACAACGATTATGCTCACATTGCGGATTTTTTATGTTTGATGGGCTTAATCTATATTCGCAACAACGAACCTCTAAAAGCAATTTTAGAATTTCTAAAAGCAATTTCTGCCAAGGAACACTGGCGCGAAGATACTACCAATACATTCCCACGATATCATATCGGTTTAATTTATGAAGCAATGGGCGATTTAAAAAACGCCTGCACCTTTTTCCTTAGTTGCGGAGATTATGCGCCGGCAAAAACAAAGCTGGAAAAATACGGTTTATAAAAATAAAGCCATGAAATTCGATATACCGCGTTTCATGGCTTTTTAGATACAAAGAAAAAGGTCGCGCATTACTGCGCGACCTTTGTGATAGTATTTGCAATGATTATCCAAGTAATGATAAAACATTCTGGTTAGACTGGTTAGCCTGAGCCAACATTGCTGTACCTGCCTGAGCAAGGATGTTGTTGTTGGAGAACTTAACCATTTCAGAAGCCATATCTGTATCACGGATCTGAGCTTCAGCTGCTGTAGTATTTTCAACTACATTGTCAAGGTTGTTGATGGTATGCTCTAATCTGTTCTGGATAGCACCAAGGTCAGATCTCTGCTGAGATACTGTCTGAAGAGCAGACTTAATAGTATCGATAGCTGCCTGAGCTGTTGTTCCATCTGTACCTGAAATACTAACACTATCAATTTTAAGAGTAGCAGTATCCATGCCATCGATATCAATCTGGATAGTGTTGTTGCCTGTTCCTTCAGAACCAACCTGAAGAAGCTTGCCTGTGAATGAACCGTCTAACAATTTCTGCTCATTGAATGTAACAGATTCTGCGATACGATCGATTTCATCCTTAAGTGCCTGAACTTCTGACTGAAGGTAACCACGGTCTGTACTCATGTTAGTACCGTTAGCTGCCTGAACTGCAAGTTCATTCATTCTCTGTAACATATCGTGTACTTCTGCTAAAGCACCTTCAGCTGTCTGTACACAAGAGATACCGTCAGATGCATTTTCAGATGCCTGTGAAAGACCTCTGATCTGTCTACGCATTTTTTCAGAAATAGCCAAACCTGCTGCATCATCTGCTGCGCGGTTGATCTTGTAACCAGAAGATAACTTCTCTGTAGACTTTGCCTGTGAGCTTGATGTTAAACCAAGCATTCTGTTTGAGTTCATTGCTGTAAGATTGTGCTGTACTATCATATTGTTTCCTCCTTGAATTTACGGTAGCATCCTTGCTACTCGTTTGATAATGGTTGTAGTAAATTTAATGACCGTACGCTTCATTTCCTTTACTACGGTGGTTAATAAGTAACTTATTTTGTTTACTTGTATTATATATCGGTGGGTTTTGAAAATACTTTATACCTTTTTTGAAATTTTTTTAAAAATTTTTAAAATATTTTTCTACAGGCCAAAACCTACCGTTTTTCGGGCTTTTACAGTTTCCGACTCGACATCTTATATTTCTCTGCTTGTAGGATTCGCATAGAAAGTTAAACGATTATTCATCAATGCGGCCAAATATGAGAACGCACTGTTGGATATAATCATTCCCTGACACATGCTCATCAGTTGCATATCAATGTAACTGTTCTGTCCGGTATTACCGGATACATATACCACTTCTTTAGCATAATGTAATCCAAGTTCTTTTGCATGCTCTTGGCACCACGGCAAATCATCCGAAAAAACAAACAGACTAAACCCGGAATACTTCTCGCTCAACTCACGAATTGTTTTTTCATAATATGTACATCCCAAATCCCAGCCGATATCAATATAATCACCTCTGCGAATATGCACCGCAGCAACCGATTCACTTAAGATACGATTGGCGTAATCAATTGCAGACGGTAAAGTTATTGCAGGGAATGTTAATTCTTTTAAAATCGGTTCCCGATAAGTTGCAAGCCAATTCTTATTAATCCAATATCCATGATAATAAATGTTTGGATACTGCAATCTGGTTAAATCAGGGTGAAATTCATTGGCATTGTAAAATGTAACGATTTGTCCGTCAAAAGGATTAAACTGTGCATGATTTGATGTTTCTGCATACATCGCAATATCCATACCAAAATCTTTCAACGTCTGCGGAACACTTTTACCTTCTTTTTTGAGACGGATGAATTCTTCCCATACATCAGGCTCAAAGTACTTGCTTAAAAGATTTGCTTTAATACCAAATACTCTCTCTAACTCATATCCGTTGTGAATATCAACCACATCAAAAAAAGAATCATCAAAATACCATTTCTCTTGTCCCGGATTGGCAAGTTCGGCATGTCGAACAAAAATATACTGAAACACCTGATTCGCCAAACCGCCGTTAATAAATTGAATTTTCATCCCTAACCCCCTTTTAAAACAAAAACACGGCAATCTTCCCTAAAAACAAAGGTAAAGTTGCCGCATTTATTTTTAGCTCTTTTTATCCATCAACTGAGGATCTACCACATTAATTTTGTTCATGCGCTGATAATATTCGATGGCGGCCTGAGAACCCAATTTGGATTGTTTGATGCTCTGACGACTTTCTGCGACCCTGGTTTCGACCATTGTTTTATTGCGTTGTTCCAGTGCTTCCAATTCAGTGCTCTTCTCCGTCAGGGAACGAATCGTAGCTTGCATAAAACCAATCTCCGTTTTATACATATCTTTATGCTCTGTCAACGGTCCTTTTACCCGTTCAAACAAACTTTCAAAGCCTTCGTCCAACTTAAGAAGTTCATCGATAAGCACACCCTTGTCTACTGTAATATTATCAAACGCATCCCAGTCTACCGTTTCTGCAGATAAAACATCTTTCTGCTCATCGCTTTTCTTAATCAGCTCTTTCAAAATCTGCTCTTTTTTCTGTAAACTTTCCAGCATCATCTGAATATACTGTTTATCCATAATTAAGGACCTCCCTTGTTTTACAACATAAGCAAAGTAACTTAAACTCCACCCTTGCTCTTCTTCATTACTTCAACCCATGTTTCACGCATGGTGCGAAGATGTCCAACCACTTCTTCCATAATTTCAGGATCTTTCTTAATGTTTGCCTGCAAAAGCCTTTCAAGCAAATATACATACACATTGTCAAAATCCTGCGCAACCGCATAGCTTCTGTCTAAACTGGAACGAAACTCGGTGATAATGCGCTGCACTTTAACAATGTTGGTGTGAGCCTTCTGAATATCCTTTTCCTGCATACCTGCAATAGCGATATTTCCAAACTTAATTGCGCCGTCATAAAGCATTAATGTAAGCTCCGCAGGAGAAGCAGTTAATATTTTACTGTTTTGATACTTTGCATAGGGATTGGTTGCCATTACGACAGTCCTCCTTATTGTCTTTTATAGAAAACTCCCCACTCCGTTAGAAGCAGGGAGTTGCTTATTTATAATTGTAAAAATTACATCTGGAACAAGCCTGAAATAGCATTTCCACTGGAATTAAGCTGTGCCATAGCTTTTTCCATCGCGGCAAACTTCTTATAATATCTGTCTTCCGCTTCTGATAATTTCTTCTCAAGATTTTTAATATCTTTTGAATACTTATCATAATCTGACTTCATCTTCTTATCATTGTATACTTTATAGATACTGCTATAATCGGAAGATGCCATCTTGTCTGTCATATTGTCATACAGATTCTGTGACAACTTAGTGAAAAACTTGGTTACCAATTCGGGATCGGCTGCAATTGCGGCTTTTAACTTATCTGTTTTACCGGAAGTAAGTCCATCTTCCGAATCACCATCAATATGATATGCGTAACGCTCATTTTCATCTACTTCAAAGTAGTTACCGGTTGCAATACCAAAATCCGATAAGTAATATGTTTTACCGTCAATTTCCACACCCTGGTTCATAGCCGAACGCATAGCGTTCATGACTCCTGACAGTGTTGAATCCTTACGAAGAAGAGAATTCTTAATCTTATCTTCCCAATCTTCAATCTGCTTTTCGGTCATAGCTTCCTTCTGCTCATCCGTAAGAGGTTCATATCCCTTAGCAGAATTTGCATTATAGGACTTGCCCATAGCATTCATGACATCATTGTATTCTTTTAAGAAATCCTTCACCATACCGTAGACACCGCTGGTATCATTCTCGGTAGTAATGGAAATTTCTTCATCCACAACCGCATTTACAGTGTAGGTAGAACCATTGATAGTAAACACATTGGAACTTGATTTAAAAGTAGCTCCGTTCAATACCAACTCAGCGTCACTACCTTTGATACGGGTAGAACCTGCCTTCGCTGTAAGTCCAAGTTTATTCAATGCATCGGTAGAATTTGCGCCACCACCGGCAAACAGGAAATCATTTGCGGCGCCGGTTTCCTTAGCACTGACAAAAAGTCTCTGGTTGCCTTCATCGAAGCTTGCATTTACGCCAACTTCTTTTAATTTATTGACAAACTGACCCATTGTCATATCTTCGCCGATTTCAATCTGCGTTGTCTTACCCTTATACTGAATACCAATGGTAGAACCGGCAGAAATGCCTAACTCTGTTAACTTGGTATCCTTGGTTACTTTTCCGCCGTCTGTGGTAGAAATTTCAGCACCGGTAAGATATCCAGCCTTTGCAAGAGAATTAATCTTAGCTGTATATGAACCATTAACAGCACCTTCACCCGAAACCACTGACAAAGCACTGTTCGATGTCTTTGTGGACTTTTTATTATATGCTGTTGAGAATCTCATGGCGGAAAGCTTTCCGGAATACAATCCGTAAATCTTGCTGTTCATATCCTTCCAGGCATCCTGTGTCCACTCTAACTTCTGCTGCGCCTGCTTTGCTTCATCAACCTTGGTCTTCTTGCCGGAAACCAATGCCGAAACAATGCTTTCAGTATCCATACCGGAACTTAAACCGGTCAATCTCATTAAATCTGACATATGGATTCCTCCTATCTCTTCTCATCTACAAGGATACCTGCCAACTCCCATGCTTTGGCAATCATATCCAAAGTCTTCTCGGGAGGAAGTTCCTTGATAACCTTCTTTGTTTCTCTGTCAACAATCTTAATTGTAATTCGGTTCGTTCCTTCATGAACACCGAACTGTACATCAGAATAGTTTGCTTTCTTATTGATGTCTTCAACTGCTTTACGAATCTGCTCATTGCTGGGCTGCTGATTCTGCTGACCATCCTGATACTGTGCCTGCTGCTCATTTACCTGAGCCACGGCTGCTGTGTTAGCATCCACCATGGGAGTTGTCTCCACAACCTGACCTTCCATGGTCACCGGCTGAGGGGCTGCTACCTGGGGTTTTGCTACGGGCTGTGCCTGATACGACATTGCTCCACCTAATGCTTCAATTGCCATTTTGAATCACCTCCATGTGATATATGCTTATTGTTTCTATGGTTACATACGGACTATATCCGCTTTCTTATGTTTTTTATCGGTAATTAATGAGTAAAAGTTTAGGGGTTTTGTGAAAAAAATGGAATTTATTGAGTTATTTTAACTCTTTTTCCCATCTTTAAGTCCTAAAATGATATGACATATCCTATCCACATCATCCAAAGCTAAATCTGCATACAACGGTAGTGTAAGAACTCTCTTGCTAATATGTAAAGCAACTGGGGTTTGATTTACATCATATATCCCCTGAAAACAAGAAAAAGTATTTGTCAACGGATAAAAATATTTTCTAGCATAGATATCATTTTTTTCCAATTCGCGAAATACTTCTTCTCGGCTTGCTCCGAACTCTTTTTCTTCAAACACCACCGGAAAATACGCATAATTTGATTGCACACCATCTTGTAAATTATTTAACTTTATTCCTTTTATTCCTTCTAAATTGCTTCTATATCTTTCAACTATATTTTTTCGTTTAGCGATTTCTTCGTCTACATGACGCAAATTACATAATCCCATCGCCGCACAAAACTCATTCATTTTTGCATTTGCACCAACCGCACTAACCTCTTCCGGACCATGGATTCCAAAATTTTTTAATTCATAAATCAAATTGCCCAAGTTAGGATCCTTATAACTAACCGCTCCACCTTCTATTGTATTAAATACTTTGGTGGCATGAAAACTAAAACAAGATGCGTCGCCATAATTTCCTATACCAACGCCCTTATACTTCTCGCCAAAACTATGCGCCGCATCATATATAACTTTAAGCTCATATTTCTTAGCTATTCTTTCAATTTTTTCTACATCACATATATTTCCATATACATGAACCGGCATAATAGCGCAAGTGCGATCGGTAATAAGCTCTTCAATTTTATTTGCATCAATCGTATATGTCTCCGAATTAATATCGCAAAAAACAGGAGTTAGACCATTACGCACTATTGCATGTGTAGTAGACGCAAATGTAAAAGGAGTGGTAATTACTTCTCCCTGCAGATTCATTGCCTGTAAAGTTAATTCCAATGCCATGTGACCATTTGTAAGCAATTCAATATTGGGCACTTCCAAATAGCCTTCCAACACTGATTGAAATTTCCGGTGTTTTTCTCCCATATTGGTAAGCCAGTGACTTTCCCATAAATCACCGACTTCTTTTATATACTCTTCAAACGGCGGCATCGATGACTGTGTTACCATAATTTTCTTTTGCATATTATCTCCTACTCTTTACCCCTCAATACACCGAGTAACTTCACGAATAATATATAGCATATCCTCACCATTGTACCTCTGATCCACCGGTAAAGGTACAATATTTTTTGCCATATCATAATCTAGCGAATCTACTTCACAATGTTTTAAAACTTCCGGCCACAATGTCGGAATATATATCTTCTTCTTTTGCAATTCAATTCTTATCTTGTCGCCATTGGCAACATACAGCGGGTACATAAATGGTGCAGCTATTTCTTTTAAATGCAAGTTATTTAAGCATTCAAATTCATCATGAAGTATTTTATAGTTTTCAGTTCTTACATGTTTTACTTCGGAATAATCAATTGCACTTAACATATTACGAGTCAACTTAGACATCTTCTTAAGGGGCTCACTTGCCAACAGATTCTCGTTCTCCTGATAGCCCCCATAGAATTCCGATGCAGTTCTTTCATATCTTCCCAGCAAAAAAGTCATTCGCGCATATGATTCATCCATTACTAATTCTTCATTCAATATCGAATTTGTATATAAATAAGCACCATCAGGAACGCCAAAAAATTTGCGGCATGTATATATGGTATCAACACCTTCTATCGGTTCCTGAAAATAAGCTTGTACATTATCCACAATAATATGTTTGTACTTTTTCGCAAGCCTATTTATTGTTCCATTATCAAGTTGTCCATAATAATTAACCAAATAAAGCCATTCATCTTCCGCTACACTCAAGTCAACGGGCAAAAAATCTGTACCAACCGAATAATATCCAATTCGAACATTTTCTCTTTCACATATACTTTTTACCGAATCACAAAGAAATCCAGGCAATAATATTTTTGAAATTGAGCGAGCCTTAATCAAGTATGCCAGACAATTTCTTGCCGTATTTAGAGCTATTGCCCCCTCATGCATACCAAATGTTTTTATTGTATCCAATTCGATGTATCCGCCAATTTCTTTCATACCATCTCTCATTTCAAAACAACTTTAATATATTTCTCCTGCTCAACCATTATACTATGCAATTGTTCTTCACTTTTAAATGATAATATTAGTGTACCTATTGCTTCATTTGCGCCGGAAAATCCGCCAACCATGTCACCGTTCTCAACCCAAATATCCATTTCGATTATATTCTCTTCAATTTCTTTAGACACCCATAATGTTTCATATATACCTGGTTTATCACTATGCAAAATTACAATTGCCCAGTATCCATTATAGTCATGTTGCCCTACATCTACTACATCTTCTCCCACTGCCGCGCGCACTGCATTCGTTATCAAATCTACGCCAGTAGAGAGTTTTAGCATTTCAGACAAACGATTTCCGCCTCCTCGCGGAGAAACCTCCATGATATAAGCCTTACCATCTGTGCATTCCCTTGTTTCTATATTGAAAAGAGCCGTTTTCATATCCAACAGATTTAATAATCTTTGCAACTCATTGGACAATTCTTTTTGATGTTCTAATGAAATACTTCCGGGCCAACTGTACGCAGCCGGAGTATAGGGGTTATCTGCCTTTTCATCGAATCTTTGCGCCGAAAAAGATACAAATTTCAACTCCCCATCAACAGAAAAGCAATCTGTATCGGATGAATAGCCAATTTTTTCCAAAAATTCTTCAATAATAAATTCATTGCAATGCGAAAACGATAATGCGTATTCTATACTCTTACGCAACTCCGATGGGTTTTCGACTCTGGTCACGCCCTTGCTACCGGCCGAATCCGTAGGTTTTACAATCACCGGCCAATGAAACAGTTCAACATCTCTCAATGCTTCATCTACAGATATGTATGATTTAGCCATGGGCACATTAAAATGGTGCTTTTTTAAAAACTCACGAAACTTTCCCTTGTTTTGTAAAATTGATACCGATTCATAGGAACCACAATGCGGAAGCCCTAATTGTTCCGCCACATACGCCGCTGTAACAACTCCGGGGTCACAAGCAAAAGACATTATGCCATCAATATTAAGTTCTTTCGCTTTCTTCAATACCGCTTCTTTATCTATAATGCTAACATTACAATATTCATCAGAATATTTGTGAGCAATGTTGTTAGGAAGATAATCGCATGTAATTGTATATATATTCATCTTTCTTGCCGCCTTAATGACCGGCAATAGATATCTTGAGCCTCCTAATAATAGTAACCTCTTCATATTACTCCCCTTGATAATTTTTAATCCTTTGAGCGAGTCCATCAAATTCTTTCATTAATCTGTATTGCATGTATTCAGTATACATAGCCGCATATTTGATATCCGTAGCATCTTCAGACTCATTACATAAACGATCCAATACTCCCGGCAACACCTCCCAACTATTCGCAAAACATGTCGAACGAAATCTAGACGCATGCAAATCCTGTAATTTAGTATTAATTCCACTTCTTATATTTACTGCAGGTTTTCCATACGCTAATGATGTAACTGCCCCATGCAATGAAGCCCCTACAAAAAACTTCGCACCACTTATAATATTTCCTGTTTGTATAACATTAAGGCCAAACGGAACCAAATCAAGTTCCTTTCGAGACGCTAACCAAATTTTTTCCAGAACATCTCGCTCTCCCCATTGTTTATTTGTTTGCATAATGGGCAATAATAATACTTTTACATTCCTTTTCTTTTGAAAATCTAGCAATGTCTGTGAAATGAACTCAATATTATTTTCAATATCTATATCCTGAATTGCTTGAAAAACGCAATACTCCCGCTCTGTTTTTTCAGCGCAACTGCATCGGTCTCCTGTATCAATATATTCAGGAAATAGCCAACCTAAATCAGGCATCACTCTAATATCTCCGTTATTATTCACAAATCCCTTTTCTAAAACTTTTTTTGATATATTACCCCGCACACATAAATAGTCTAGCTTACTTAACGCATGCTCTACCAACTCCGGATAATCAAACAAAACAGGGTGAGCACCCACACCGAACCACACTTTAAATGCATTCTTTATATCAAGCCATGCATAAGCAATATCCGACGGACATCCTTTATAAGAAGATCCATAAGTTTCGCAAAATGCTTCATCATCATATGGTGAAATCAATTCACCACCACCCATTATTATCGTGTCGTATTCTTTCATATTCACATCACAATATGCTTTGGTTTTATATATCCCACAATCATATATAGTATTGGTTATGATATCAATTTGGCAATCCGATAATCTTTTTATTAATTCACCTTTTATAACTATGGGAAAAAATACATCACCATAATTATTCAAATCCGCCAATGACATTATTGCTATTTTCATTAAAAAGTCTCTCCTTATATTCAATTGCTATTCGCAACAAGAAATGATAATTTCATCAGCAATTCCCATATTTTTTAAATTATTACGCATTTCAGATTTATACGCCGGATTAATTGTAGCTAATACAACACAATCATATTCTTCTGCTTTTATACCTGCTAATATTTCCGGTTTCACAATACATTTTCCATCTCCACACTTATCTATCCAAAGTAATACTTCGCAATATTCATTTTGTTTTAGGCTATCAATAATAATTCGTCCGATTTGTCCGGCCCCATAAATAACTACTTTGCTTCCTTTTTTTACTTTATGGTACGGAAAATATTTGTCAGTCATTCCCACCGGATACGGTCTTGCAGGATGAATTGTATCCCCACCAAAATGAAACACTCTTGCGTCCTTCAATATTGGATCTTGCATAATTTCAAGATATTCTTTATGATAAGGATGCATTGGATTCAACACATCTTTAAACCAAAACACATCTTCACTCATGGTTCCCCACTGATATACAGGCCTTAATATCACTTGATCAAATGCATACTCTTCAAAACTTTTCTTAATAAAAGCCGGAATTTCTCTAAAGTTACGATCTTGAATAACTAATGTGTTAGTCAAATGCGCAATTTTATTTTCACGACGCAATTTTGACATAAATTCCAAATTATCCATCAACCTTCGATAGTTTCCCCCACGAGATATATGTTTATATGTAAATTCATCAAAACTATTTATTGTTACTACTAATTCAATTCTAACTTGCGATAAATGCTCAATACGTTTCCAATGTGCCTCATCAAAAAAAACACCATTTGTTTCTAGCAACAAACTCATATCTGGATTTGTCGGCTTGATACCTGCCAAAACATCCATCATATATCTTGAAGCAAACGGATCACCGTGTCCGGACGCTGTTATTCTATGTGCCTCCTCCATACAAGGAGTTATTTTTTCTCTTATAACATTCATTTTATCTGCATAATCAGTTGGAGGAACAAATACTGACTCGCGACAAGTTTCACAATGCTGATTGCAAACAAAATCATATGCCAAATTGATAATTGTGGGCTGGTACTTATCCTTTTTTCTTCTATTATATTCCTCTTCCGATATTTCCTCCAAGCTATTATTTTGAATGTAAGGGCACGCTTCAGGCCTACAATATCTAAAAGTCTGGTCATCCATCGTAGAGCGTAAGTAGTTTGCATAATCCGAGTTGTATGCATCTTCAATCTCATCCTTCATTAAATTTCCTATACAGGATTTAGAAGGCTCCATCCATGGACACAACGCAATCCCACCTTCATAATTATCTAAATACAAATAATCTTGCATCATATGACAATATTTCATCTTTTCTCCCCCTCTTACAATATCTTTATAATATTTATTTTTTAATTACTAAGTTCCGCCAAGCAACTTGATTACTTAATTCGACCACGAAAAATGTTGATATTACAAACCTACTTTATATCTACATTGATGTGATTAGTAAAACAATGTTGCTCTTCATCTATAAAAATTATATTTTCCGACATAATTCTATATTATTTATACCATATATTATAACCTTTTTTATCGAAATTCTCCTAAGAATTTAATCGTTTCTCTAATTTATCTATATTCACCTTCGCTCGCCGTTTGAGTTTAAAATTCAGAATTAAATCATATCTTATCTTTTTAATCTTCCCCATGATCAGATATGTAAGGGCACTATGTTTTTTTGTAATCTTATTTTCTAGATCATCCAAATCTAACCAATATTTCGCAAACGACGCCAAATGTCGATAAATTAATCTTTCAAACTGTCGGTCCGTACTTTCATTAATATGTAACATACGCTCCCAATGTCCGCGAATTTTCATCTGCACCTGCATAGAAGTAAATGTACTCGACATGTTCATATTATATACAGACATAACTCGTTGAATAAAATAGACCTTCCCTCTCTCCAACAAATAAAAAAACTGTGCATTGTCATATAGAAAGTCTTCTTTCTCTTCCAAACTTGCCAAATCAACACAACTCATCCGAATAACACGCGAATTACTATGATTTACCCATCCTGCGCCGTACAACGGCAAAAAATCTTCCGGCCCATATTTCCCGGTATTTCTGACATTTCTATTGTATACAAAAATCTTTCCGTCTTCTTTCGTTCTATATACATCATTTTCATTTTGATAAATGGTATTATGTGCACAATAACTACAATCAAGATTAGCTTCCAAAGCATCAATTTGCAATTGTAACTTTTCTTCATCACACCAGAAATCATCGCACTCAAGGAACGCACAATACTTTGTATCAACAGACTTGTAAGCCGCCCATATATTTGCTTGCGCTCCTTTATTTTCCTCCGAAATGAATGGTATTACCAAACCGGGATACCGCTCTGCATATTCTCTGATAATATCACCGGTCCCATCCTTTGACGCATCATCAAACACATGTATCTTATATACATAATCAGTCTTTTGTGTTACAACCGACTCTAATGCCAGTCGGATATATTTTTCGTGATTATACGAAACCATCAACACCGTACAAATACAGTCTTTCTCTATTTTCATCTTAATCTCCACACAACTCTTTTGCTTTATCGTAATATGCAAAAAGAACGCACTCTGTTTCATTCGAATTATAGTGTCTCAAATAAAAATGATACTGCGGCACTATTGATAATAAAAAGGTAGCAACTTCAAAGATATCCTGATGATTATGATATATACAAACTGCCATTTTAGGCTTATGTAATGCTATAGTTTGTTGCATTCCCAACAGCACATCCATTTCTGCACCCTCTACATCCATTTTGACAAATGTAACAGGTTTTCCCTGCAAGTAAGAGTCTAGCGACACCACCTCAACATCTATGAATTCGCCATCATGCATTCCGCTTCCTTTATATTCGGCCGGAAATTTAAGCGTTCCGTTTTTTGCGCTTAATCCTTTATTTATCAACTCAATCTTATTGTTAAATATTGGAAGTTCTTTAATTTTCTTTGTCGCCACTTCATAGCCTTTAGGATCCGGTTCAAATGCATATATTTTTTCAAATCCATTCTTTGCCCATTGAACAAAATCTATACTATTCTGTAAATCATAAACCCCCACATCAACAAATATTTCATTTTCCTGCGGTGTCCAGAAATCCGTTTCTATATACTGTGGATGCGCTGTATCTGCAATAGGATATAAAATTCCCGCAATACTCGCATACCTTTCCACTACATCGCGAACTTCCACGCACCAACCCGGTATTCCAACTACAACTTTTGTGGTTTCATCAATACTGTTAATAAACACTTCCTCAGATACACACGGAATGCCCTTATATACCTTTGGAAGTTCTTTTGCATACGGCATTACGCACCCCGAAAAAATAATATTCATTTCTGACATAGCTTCTAAAAATCGGTCTAATACCCATTCAAACTCATTCCACGCTTCATCAAAAGCCATTAAAAACAATTTGTTTTTTTGTTTCGGCTGATTTTCTTTGAGCGCTTCCCACAATCCGGGTAATCCATATCTGATTTCAGCGTATGTTTTCTTTGTCATAAGCCATTTCATATTATCATCACATATCATTGCCTTATATATACCGGTAAGTTTATGAGATAGCGAATATTGAATGCGCCCCCAAAATAATGTTCTGGACAAATCATCTTGTAATGCATTGTAAATTGTATGTAGTTGCGGATATAGAGAAGATACTGTTTTTATTTCATTACCTACATATTCTTCAAAGAAGTGAATTCTATCATCAGGTATTCCCACGGACAATAAAAAACTGCGAACTTGTGAAAGAGAAGAGCTATTTTGTGTACAATACAATTCATAATCAGGATATTTTCGGATTGCTTCCAAAAGCGGCAAAACATTCCACTGTTGGAATTTTGTGTAATGTTTCTTTGTATCAGCATCAGAAAAACAAACCGGCGAAAAACCTTTATCAATCCATTTTTCAACATTCTCTTGTGCATTTCTTCCTACTCCGTAAAATATTATCGATGCCATGTTTAATCCTCCATTTTTCTCTGTTTTAGTTTATAATATTGAACAATATATCCTTAAGTTCTCCAATCAAGTAACACTTCTATGCCATCCACATCAAACACTGCTATGCCGCAGTTCTCATATACTTGCTTACGTTCTGCATATGCATTATCAATAAAAATTGCACTTTTATCTTTAATCACTGTATATTTAGGCTCATTGAAAGTTAATTCCACAATTTCATCAAACAACAGTGATGATATTCTGTGTTTTCGAAGCACATCCTGCACACTATCTGCATGGTCACAAGCATGTCTGGTTAAAAGTACAATTCTTTTCCCCTCATTCACACACTGATAAATGAAACGAATCATTGGCAAATGCACTTTCCCATTAATTAAAATGGTGTCATCCAAATCAATGTATACCGTATCATACTCCAGATCTGTTTTATATCGCGTAATCAGCATTCTATCAGCCTCTAAAGAATAGTTATTGGCATATACCGCTATATCTCTTCCCATGGCTGCATAAACACTCAGTAGCGGCAAATTCACTCCCTTTGCTCTGGATACACACATCGTTCCTGCACATCGTGTGGCAATCTCAAGCAATTTATAGCATCCGTTTTCATCCTGCTTAATTTGGAAGTACCACAACCCCAGGAAATTTAATTTTTGATTTATGCACTCCGCAATATTTCTTATTTCTTCCGTCAACACTTCGCATTTTGCATGAACAGAAACACCACCAAATACTCTCTGACGGCTACGCGGCATAATCGCTTGCAGTTTTCCGTTTTTATCCGTCAAACAATCTACCGTCAATTCTTCACCGGGAAGATATTCACATACAACATATTCAGACCATTCCATTTCCAGCGGAACATCTGCTTGTCTCTTTATTACTTTTGCGCCAACACCACCTTGTCCTCTTCGCGGTTTTATAAACACCGGATATTGAATAGGTTCCGCCCATACCTTAGGACAAAATTCTTCATCCCGAAATAATTCGTATGTTTGTTTTTTATCTCTGCATGTTAATGCGGTATAATAATCCGGCGTAAGCGTTTTGGCCTTAATTACATCTTTATGCTCCGCCAAAAACAAAGCAACATCATCATGCGTCGGAATAATAACATCAATACTATTTTTTACTATTATTTCATTTAATGCATCCGGAAATCTATTGTCGTTAATTTTCGGCACATCCGATATGTAATTACGAAACACATACTCTCCGTGTCTATCAACAGAAGAAGCCCCATATAATTCTATATTGACACAAGTAGCTAAAGCATCGTGTAACTCCACTGAATTTATTTCACCTGCCGGGAATACCAACACACCAATTTTATTCTTCATAGAGTTTCACCATCCTTCTCTAATTTGCAATATTATATCCGCCATCCACCGAAATAACAGCACCATTTACAAAAGTATTTTCACAAACCGATACACACATTTGCGCAATTTCTTGCGGTGTTGCAAATCTGTTCAATACTGTTTTAGATGCGATCTTCTCACGCAACCACTCCGGTTTCTCTTTCTGCCATTCTGTATCTACAAATCCCGGACAAACAGCGTTCACGCGAACCCTTTTATCAGCATACTCACGCGCAAGACACTTGGCCAACATATTTACCCCTGCTTTACTCACGCCGTAGGGAATAGATGTCGCATGGGGATGTAATGATAACGCAGAGCTGATAAACACAATGCTTCCATCCTCTGCCATCTGCCGATATAATTTTTGTGCAATCAGAAAAGGCATATTTAAATTCACATCCATAACTTCTTGCCACTCTTCATAGGTAATATCTTCGAATTTTTTACGACAAGTAGCACCCGCATTCAAAACAAGGCATTCTACTTTCTCCGTTAATTTCATAATTTCGGTAACCAGTTTTTCTACTCCTTCTTTTGTAGAAACATCTGCTTTAATATAATTCTTAATTTCCGGATGTTCCATTCTTCCGTTTCGAATTACTGTATATCCTTGATTCTCCAACTCCGTTGCTATCGCCGCACCAATCCCTCGCGTCGAACCTGTCACCAATGCATATTTCATTTTATCACTCCTGTGAGATAATCTGCAATTTTCCGTCCTGCAAATGTTTTTATCACATTATCCGTAATTTCCTTGTCGCTTAATCCTGATAACCGTGAATAAAAATATATACTTCTCAATCTTGTGTATGCATGAAAAGGCAATACGCACATGAATTCCGTATATTCTTTTTCTTTATAATAATTTGCCAACGCTTCAAAACCATCTGCATATACCTGGGCAATATTATGTTTTTTTGCTGCGGTGTATACGCTGGAATTTTGTCTTTGTACATAATTATACAATCCATCTTCCACAAAGGCTACTCTCCTTACCCTTGGCAATAATTTAAAATTAAATAATGTATCCGCGCCCATTGGATAATACTCAAAACGCACATCCGAATCACGAACTATTTCCGCTTTATACAATCTCGTCCATGTATAATTATTCGGTTGCGGGCAAGCGCAGTACTTCATAAAATAACCATATACATCATCGTATACATTCACCGATTCATTTTTCATCTTTGAGTAACAATACTTCGTATGATCCTCATATACCAAATTATAGTTACACACTGCCATATCCGCGGAATTTTTTATCAATGCCGTATGTAACTTCTCATACATGGCGTCTTCAATCCAATCATCATTATCGACAAATGTAATGTAAGCACCCTTCGCAATAGATATTCCATAATTAATGGCAACACCTGCCCCCTGATTCTTTTGCCGCACAAACACAACTCTTTTATCTTTATCTGCATATTCTTGCAAAATCTCAGGTGTTTCATCTGTAGAACCATCGTCGATTACAATTAATTCGATGTTTTTATATGTCTGATTCAATATACTGTCTACACATTTTCTTGTGTAACCGGCCAAATTATAACAAGGAACGATTACCGATATCATTTCATTGCACATTCTTTCTGTACTCCAATATTCTTCCATAATCTTCAATATAGTCTATCTCGGCCCAAAATGTTCCCGCTATGTCTTCCGCCCATATCGGTTGTTCTTCGGTCATACTATATAACACCTGCTCCCACCAAAAATTATGATGTTGATTCTCTACAAGTTCCTCCAAACGTTTCTTGAATTTCGGTATCATATTCCCTCGAATGGCTGCCAAGCCGACATATTCGCAATTTGCACCCGGACAATTATTACCTTTACCAAAAGCTACTACCTTTCCATTCTCAGTACGGAACAAATAATCTCCAATTTCTACCCGACCGGAATCACATAACATAACATTACTCCGCGTTTCTGCCAGCAGCTTATGCAAAAGCGCCTCTTCCCAATATACATCCGCATTTCCTAAAATCACAACATCGTCAGATATGGCTTCCTTAGCAAACCATAAAGACACTAAAGAGTTAGTGATTGAATAGAAATGGTTTCTATGAAATGTAACTTGTAACCCTTCCAATTCACCTATCACTCGCTCCGCATCATATCCGACAACGATGTGTACATCAATATTGTTATTAATTAACATTTGCACCGTATATCGTATGAGAGAAATCCCTCCAATATCAAGTGTACACTTACAACAATCGTTAATCTTACGGCTGATTCTCGTACCACATCCCGCAGCCATCAAAATTGCAGTTGCCATATTTCATCCCCCTTTATCTTTCGGTTACATAACGATAAACATCCAACCCAACACTATTGTGCGAAATGCATCCCGTTTCTTTATCTATTTTTTCTTTTGTTTGTTCAATCATATCCTGAAGTATTTCAGCATAATTCCCTACAGCATATAAAAACTGTTCCAATACGATATTTACGCCTTCATATATGTACAACAGTGATTCTCCCAAAGCAACATTATATTGAACAGCAAGTAGTTCTTTAAACAGTTCTTCACATATCATCTTATTCTTATCAATTACAATCTGTTGCTGGTGCATTTTATGAGTTGACAAATCATATTTCATCAACTCAAAAGAACAGTTATTGTAAGCATAAATACAATTATTCATTTTTTGTGCAAAGAAATATTTCCATGCGCCATTTTCAAACTGTTCTTTTTTTGCAGTTTCCGCCTCAAATTCAGTTATTCTCTCAAGCGTCTCGCTTTGAAAACCATACCTAATTGGATATGATCCCGTACCAGGGAAAACCCAAAGTGTATCTTCAGCACCAATACCGCAAATATAAGAGACGGTATTTTCTACAGTCCCTTTCGGCAAATCGATCTGTTTTAGCACCTCATATGCCTTTGAAACTTGAATTAATTTAGCCTCTTTATCCTTAGGAATAAGCCAATATGAATCTTCTGCATATACCGCTTCCATATATTTATCCTGCAGCGCAATCTGTTTGCATACTTTTAATTTTTCACAATTCATATCGAACTCTACCAACATCGAAGCAGAACTGCACCATGAAGCCACTATGCCATTATGAACCTCTCCATTTCTAAACATGAATGCAGAAGGATCTATAACCCATTTTTTTATCTCATTTAGGGATTCATACAAATAAACAATTTCATAGCTCTCCATATCCAACCTCGCAATTGCAGGATATGTACTCGGAAACATATAAACATATTTTCCACAGCAATAACCAAATGTAAATTTACTTGTTTCTATGTACTTTACAGGTCCATCTTTTTTCACTTTATCAAGCGGAATACTTATCATCTCTCCGTTGTCTATACAATATACCGCAACCGCATCCGCCGCCAACGGAATAAAGACCAATTTATTTTCGTATTGTACAATATCCAAAAATAATCTTTTTCCATTTGATTCGCCTTTAAAGATAGAAATCAATTCAGCTTTATAAGTATCCTTATCTACACGAAATAAACCATTATGCCAAGTTGTTGCAAGCCAATAATATCCTTTGCACTCACATATACTTTCAAAAGCCAGTGGATACATTTCTATTGATTGTATCATCACTGGTTTTTTCATAGCTGAAAACAACATTGTAACCGAGCTCCGATCACCATAATAAACATCGCTCCAAGCAAGGGCTTGATACAGATTTGTTGTATCATCAAATATGCCCCATGCTTTATTTTTATACTCATTGACAATACCAAAATATTCTTCGTATAAATGAGTCCGCATTGACAAAAGCGTTGCCTCTGTCAAAGGATGCGGTCTCCACCAAAGAAACACATCTTGTCTCTTTTCAAAAATTTCAAGTGCTGATTTTAATTTTACAATATATCTTTCTCCATACTTTAATAATGTATTTAAACTGGTATTATAGCAAACAATAGTACGATGTTCTTTTTTTGCTATATCAACCTTTTTTTTCCAACCATCAGGTAATGGATATTCTTCTTTAACACATTTTGCTGCCTTCTCAAGTTTCGGCGAACCCAAAGCCACAATCTTATCTTTAATATATTCATATACCTTTTTAGGATCTTCATCTTTTAATACTTGTTGAATAGCATATATATAATTTTGCCGCACATCTTCGGACTGTACTACAACCAGATCCGCATTCATGCTCCCCGAAGTAACGCACAATGCTTCCGGCAAAACATCCGGTGTAACAAAATACGGAATATATACCAACTTGTCCGTAAAATGCTTTAAATTCTTTGAATAAAAAAACGGATGTACACTGGTCACATGATTGCCATCATCATACGGATTATGAATAAACACCACATCCGGTTTTCTTGTTGCAAAATCATATGCCTCATAATGTGTCACCGGTACATAATCGGGATACAAATCACCTTCATAATGCATCTCTTTAAAACTTCCATCAGGATTCTTATCATAATAGGGAATCGGTATCACATATGCGTCACACTCCGAATCTTCATCTGCTGCCTTCCAAACACTTTCAAGAGAATCCCACATAGATGCCTTATAGGGAAGAAATACCACTTCTTTTTTTGAATTCGGTATATCATATAAAATCGCATTCTTAACTTTATTAAGAAGTGTTCTAATATTTTTCAACTCTTTATCTCTGGCTTTTGCATCATTCCAATTCAAGCAAAGGAAATAGACCTTTTCACAGTACTCTTCCAACAGATGTACAGTTTCCGCCCCCTCTCCTTCTGACATTTCTATTTTCTCGCCTATTTCCACTGCCGCCTGTTGGCAATCGGTAAATACGCCTTGCGCTTGCTCCTGCGATACCCCTACACCTTTTTTTATGAGGGTTTCATTCACATTTGCAAGTTGCTCAATAATTTTACACAAATCATCTTTTAAGAATTTTCGCATTATGTTCTCTCCAACCAAAAATCCACTGCGCCCTTGTCGCAGTGGATTTCAACTCACTTATCTCTTTGCCTCCTTGCAACCTGACGCCGTCCTAGCTATAGTCCTAAGTATTATATCGGCAAATTGTGAATAAAAGTTTAGGTTTTAGAATAATTTCCGGTCACTCTTGTTGAGTATATCGTATATAATATAAAACTCCTCTCAGTACTCGGTAACTTTAATGCCTACATTTCCCTCTTAAACTCCTCGATATCACGAGACATCGCAGCCAGCACAAGCCACCGGCTTAAAATCTCATCTGTTTTTTCCGCAAGAATTCTCTCCTTAATATCCGCAGATAATTCGCCTTTTCCACCTAATATAATCAAAATTGCTTCTGCTTTTCCTTCTGCTTTTCCTTCCTCGTAGCTTTCTTTCTTTTCCATCCGTATATGCTTTTCTGCATCATATTCAAATATACTCATAGCCACGACCTCCGCACGCTGTGCTATTAGAAAATCCTTGAGTATCCCCTCTTCAATACAATCTTCTACCGCCTTATTCACAGCTTCTCTTAAATCCATAACTTTCTGGTTTTTTCGTATTTTGCTTGTAAAAAGCATATATTCTTTTAATTTTTGACAAGCATTAAGCAACGCTTCGTTCATTCCCGGATTAATATTATAAACTGTCACGATTAATTCCAATTCCGGCGACTCCAATGGCCGCTGGAACAAATCAGACAATCGATATTCGGAACGTTCCGACATTGCAGCATCCCCATTGTAAAATACGACAAATCTCGGTGCCGGAATCTGTATTCTTTTACTACCGTAAAGATTCTTATCCTTAACCAGCTTTTGTAATTGCTGCGCCACATAAAATAAATCTCTTAGAGGCATATTGGGATTTATTGTTGACTGATGTTCATATAAACTTAATTCAAAAGCAAATAAACATGATACATCATTTTTCATCCCCATATAAACCGCGTTGTCAAGCGTTGTAATGTCCAAATCATTCTCATTGGTAAAATGCGTTCCGTTTACCGCATTATAAAGACTTAATAATGATGCTTTATCTTTAAAAAGCATTCGAAAGACCGTATCCTTATAATTACGTTCCACGGACAAATTAACAATTCCTGCCATCTTCTTCCATCCGGCAGTTTCCTCTTGTGTAGTGTCCAAATACTTTGTGTACTCCATACACTACCTCCTTATTCCGCAGGGTTCCTTTTCATCCCTGCTTACATTGTCATCACGAATTTAAAGCATGGATTCTTGTAGAGCCCCTTTGAAAAGGCAAGACGGCAACAATGCCAGGATTTGTGCAGAATAATAGCCACATGTCAATTATCCGCAAAAGAAAATATGCTTTACCTCTAAAGACTTTATGCTTTTATATTACTACATCACAAAACAAATTGCAAAAGGCTTCTCATACCCATTTTGTCAATTTGCACATACAATATATGATGCAAATCTTTCTGTATGAGCACTATATTTTGTTGTTTTCGTTTTTTCACGCGCATCTTCTGTCAATATTTGTCGACAAAAATTCTACAATTATATTTTTACATAAGAAATCCACCGCAAATTCTTGCGGCGGATTTCTTTACATACCTCTATTCACTTTATAGCACTATATATAGCACATCAAATATATTCCGTATAAAAGCTTACGCCTCTTCCTTCATCGGCGCAATACCCTCCTCAATCATTGTCAACATATGAGGTACCACATCCGGGTCAAACTGTGTTCCGCAACACTGCGTCAATTCGTCAATAATCACATCTTCAGGTAATGCATCACGATAGCAACGGTCACTGGCCATTGCATCATAGGAATCCGCTACGCCGATAATACGGGCAACCATGGGAATCTGCTCTCTGGTCAGTCCCATGCAATATCCCTTACCGTCACACCGCTCGTGGTGATATTTTGCACCGTCTCCAATTCCTTCCAACGCAGTAAAATCTTTTAAAATATCTCCGCCGACTTTAACATGATTCTGAATAATTTTACGCTCTTCATCCGTAAGCTCGCCTTTTTTGTTCAAAATGGAATCGGGCACACCGATTTTACCGATATCATGCATAAGGGCAATATAATAAATGCGTTCCTGCTCATCTTCCGTCATGCCAAGGCGTTTTGCCAACTCTCTCGAATAAGCCGCAACTCGGGTAGAATGACCTTTGGTATAAGGATCTTTCGCATCAATGGTCTTAGCAAAGGTAAGCAATGACTGCTCCACAATACTCTTATACTCCTGCTGCCGCTCATGCATTCTTCGAATGCGAACACTTGCTGCCAGCATTACAATTCCTGCCACAAGCGCCAATGCCGCTATGGATACCAATACCCAGAATAGGGGCTCCTCATACCACTGCTTTGCTTTTACAATACTAAAAGACTGCTCAAACACTTCTTCCGGATTCGCCGGGTTATACACCCACACACGGAAGGTATACTCACCGCCGGGAAGGTTTGTGTAGCTGACACTTCCGCTTTTATCCATCAAAACAACCGGTTCTTTATCAAAACCGTCCAGAGAGTATGCAACTCGCATCTCTGTGGTATTGGTAAAAGAAAGCGCCGAAAAATCAATGGTAACACGACGGGCACCGCCTGCTATCTCTACTTCCGTAGGATGCTCATAAATCTGTCCGTCCACATTGATACTGTTTATAATTACCATGGGTAAATCATGCTCCACAGCCTCAAACCCGAATATACTGATACCGCTTCTGGTAGACATGTAGAGTTTCCCGTCATCCGACATGTAATTCCATGTATTTGCATTTAGGGAACCGGTTAAACCATGACCGAAATCGTGACGCACCACTTCTGTCACTTCACCGCTCAGCAACTGTTCTTTATCAACGGTTAAAATACCGTTATTCTGCAACAGCCACAACTTTCCGTCTTTTTCATAAAATTCGAAAATACTTCCCGCATCTTTACTAAAATTGGTAATCTGCCAGAAACTTTTATCGCTGTTCCAATAATATAAACTACTGCCTGCGCTGATGAACCATCCGTCGTTTTCTTCATCCCTGAGCATACGCAGAACTACGCCTTCACCAAGACCTTCTTCAAAGCCGTAATTGGTAATGCTGCCATCTTTTATGACATAGATTCCTCCACCGTCACTTCCGACTACCAATTCGCCTTCGAAACCTTCTGCAATACATAAAATTGTGGGATTATCCAGACCGTCTTCATGGGTATAGGATTCTTTTAATTCTGCGTTTTCAAAAATATCCACACCACTCTGGGTTCCTACTGCAATTCTGCCGTCTGACAATTGCGTAACCACTCTGGCCTTGTTGCCGGTAAGCCCGGTATCAGTGCTGAATTCCTTCATACTTCCGTCTGCCGTATTATAACAGACAACCGGGTAATCCGAATAACTTGCAATCCACACATTTCCGGCTTTATCGGATAAAATGCAACGAATTCTTATATTATCAAATTTTTGCGTTAATTCATTTTCAACAGGATTCCAATCCTTGTCGCGAATCATCAGTCCCGTATCGTTTCCGATGTACCAACTCTCGGCCTGATATGCAATGGTATTTACCGTTACGCCATTCAAACCTGCCTTCTCATTGGGTGTATCAAAACAACCAACGGAATACTTCGTCAGACCGTATGCAGAAGATGCCTGCCAAATATCATTTTCATAATCAATAATCGCCGCATTAACGGAAACCGCATGATCTTCCTCCCCAAATTCCGTCACACTTCCGTTTGTACCGATCACCGCAAGACCATTATTACCACAAACAAGAATTTCTCCGTTTTCACTGACAAACACCGCATTATGTACCGTAACACTACCGGTTCCGTAGTATCGGATGGAAAATGTGTTTTTATCTAAAGTTTCACTTTTAAATCCAACCTCTGCAATTCGACTCCCCGAACTGCCAATTACAATATTACCTTCATCATCGGAGTCCAGACTGTAAACATCTTCTTCATCAAAGAAAGCATCCGAAGAAAGCACTGTTGCCACTCCATCAGTACCAATTACCACACATTCTCCATTACTTGCCGCGCCCCATACTCTTCCATAAGAATCCAGAGCCACGGAATATACGGTATTTCCTTTTAAAACATCTGCTTCATAAGGAATGATTTTACCATCGGAAATTTTCGCCAAACCGGAATTTGATGCCACATAGATAGAGCCGTCTTCGCCTTCCGCAAAATCTCTGACGCACAGGAAAGAACGGTCTTCCGGCAATGATATTTTTACAAAAATATCGTTTTCCATAACAAAAACACCGGCATCATTGGTTCCAATCCACAAACGCCCCTTTGCATCCTCATATAAGGCACGGATTGAACTGGACTCAATCTTGCGTTCCATACTGTAATTGCGGAATTCCGTACCGTCATAGCGAATCAAACCGCCATAACTTCCAATCCAGATATAGCCGTCGGAAGTCTGTAAAACCGTATTTGCTTCGCCGGTGGGTAAACCGTTCCGCTCATTGTACAGCGTGATTACATATGATGTATCGTTATCCCCTACGGCAAAAGCCTGCATAGAGGGAATCAGGCACATAATACATAACAATAATCCGCCAAGAAACAGCGTGATATTCCATTTTTTTATTATAAAAAAACGCATTCTTTTACCCTTTCGTTAAAAACACTACACACATAGTTATTGTAACAGATACTTTTATATCCTTGCAATAAAAAAGTACTCTTAACCTTTATCGGCCTAAGAGTACTTTTACAACACTATATTTGATTAAAATAATTTATTCAATGCATCCGTGGAAATCACATTCATTGCCTCTTTGTTTGCATCCTGAATCTGTACATATACCTCTTTACGGTATACAGGCACTTCCTTCGGAGCAGAGATACCAAGCTTTACCTGGTCGCCTTTGATTTCCAATACGGTGATTTCAACATTGTTGTTAATCACAATCGCTTCGTTTTTCTTTCTGGATAACGCTAACATCTTACTCACCCTCCTTTTTCATTTTCTGAAGGATGTCGTAGACAGGGAACTTAATCTCATAATCTTCCACGATAACCTGACATGCTTTTCTTGTTGCCACATTGATAATAAAAGGTGCTTTTAAATTCACTGTCATCTTGGTCAAATCCGAAGGTACCGTAATTGTTACAAGCACTAATACATCATTGGGCTGAATTTCTCCCAAAGTGCTCAATAATTCATCTTCAACAATAGGGTCATAATCGGGTTTTACGCGCAAAGGATCAATAACAGGCATTGCAAAATTAGGTTCCTGCACCGACTGCATCCAGTGAATTCCACCGCCTTCTCCCTGCTCGGCGTCATGAATCAGGGCAAAATCCTGCAAATCGGGAAATCCTACGATTCCTCCCGGAAAATGAAGCATCTTGTTGTCATCAATCGTTACTTCCCCAAATAATCTAGTATTCATTACCATACCAATACCACCTTCCGTTTTTTAAATATAATTCATTAAGGATGTCTGCAAAAGCTTACCGGTTGCCGCCAATGCCGCATCATATGTAAGTTCTGCACTGCTTAACTGTACTGCCAAATCTGCGATATCCGCATCTTCATTCTCAGATGTTAAAGTTTCAAACGCCGTCTGCTGATTGCCTAAACGATTCTCAATCAGAGTAAGACGAAGTGAGCGGTTACCAATGGTCGTATATGCCATATTCACTGTATCCAGATAGCCCTGCATCTCAGTGATACCGCTTTCAAATGTTCTCTGCAAAGTATCTTCCATGTAAGTCTGAGCCTTCTTTGCAGCAGCTAATTTTTCTTCAACCGCCTTCTGATCGTATGCTGCGTTATCTACCATGCCTTCCAGCTTTGCCACAACCGCATCGATTTTATCCATTTTATCAAGAAGATCCAATGCCTCATCAACCGCCCTTCCAATACCGTGAAGATATACCTCATCTGCAGTGGTATTGACCTGCAACTGCTGGTTAAATCCAACATCATATTCAATTACCTGTTTCTGCGTGTTACCCACCTTGGTTAAGTACTCTGCATTATAGCTGATTCCGTTTGATTCGCAGGCAAAGTAATGTTCCGGTCTCAAATCTCCGTCCGCCCATTCGCTCTTCTGATAGGTAATCTTAATCTCCTGTGCAGGATCCAAAGCCTGCATTGCCTTATATGCCGTATCTCCAAGAAGCAATTCTCCGGTTTCCGGTACAAAGATAATTGCATCTGCATCATAGTCGGCATAATTCGGATCCGAAACCACTCTGTAAGGATCTACGGTACCGCTTACGGACATTGTTGTTACATTGCCAAGACTTGCATAAAGAGTTTTACCGTTCTCATCATGGCCAATGGCCTGATTGATTGTAGGAACCATGCCCTCATCCAAGTTCTCGTAAGCAAGACGGATTCTGTGAATCTCATATCTGTCCACTTCCTGCTCCGTAGTCATATCCGCATTGGTAAAATTGGTTTCATTCAATGTAAGCAACTTACCCATATCAACATATGTCTGGGTATCGATACTCTGATTGGTAATCTGTTCGTTAATTACATATTCCTGAGTTGTATCTTCGTTAAAAGATAACTTCGTATCCGTTCTGTAACCTGTAAAAATGGTTCTTCCCGCGAAATCCGAATCACCGGTAGCATATACTTCATCACGAAGCTGCTTTAAGCTTTCCAAAATAACCGCACGGTCGGAAGTCTGCAAATTGCTCTTAGAGCCTCTCTGAAACTCGGTAATCATGTTTGCAACCACATCTACGGTAGTCTGAACCGCAGATTCAGTCAATTCCAGCCACTGCTCCGCATCGGGAATATTCTTTTCATTATACTGACTCACCTGGCTCAAATTGCTTCTCAAGCGCAGGGAACGAATTGCCACAACCGGATCGTCGGAAGGCTTTGTCACCTTCTTCTTGGTTGTAATCTGGGTATTTAACTTATCCTGTAAAATTTTATTCTGGTTAATGTTATACAGGGTGTTATTCTGCATGATTTTATTTGTAATTCTCATAGCAGCCCTCCTATCTTACTTTTATACGCCGGTTTCAAGAATCAATCTGTCATAAATCTCTGTTAAAACCTGAATCATTTTAGATGAAAGATTGTAAGCGTTCTGATATTTTACAAGGCTTACTGCTTCTTCATCATTGTCTACACCGGAGATGGATGTTCTCTGATTATCCACCTTAGATGCCATAACATCCGCATTGCCGTAAAATGTTTCGGCACGCTCTGCATTTAACGCCACATCGCCGAGAATCCACTCCAATAACTCTTCTGCGGTACCGCCGCGGAATGTCATTACATTGGCATCGGATTTCATGGAATACAGTTCTTCCAATAAGTCATATTTATCCTGACCTGCTGCCGCATCCGTATGGGTTGCCAATCTGTCGGCATTCTCCAAAAGGTCTTCGTTGATTCCGAAGTTTGCGGCGGTTAACATTCTGTAACAGTCGGTAGAAGAGGTAATCACTCCGTTGATACCGTCTTCATGACGGAAGGATAACTGCTTATCGATAGCTAAATTACCGGTAAAAAGATTTCTTCCGGGATCGCCGTATACATCACTGCTGCCTTCCTGAGTAAGAATACCGTTGAATGCCTTGGCAAATAACCTTACCCACTCATTTAACTGCTCCTGATAATAAGGAATTCCCTTGTAATTTACCGGCTGATTTACGGAAGCTTCACGATGAAGTTTGGAATACGGAACTTCCGTCTCATTCTCGTCTTTATTAATTTTAAAAGTATAAGAGCCTATTGTGGAATCAAAAGACCACTCGCTGTACTTATACAAGGTATTACCGATATTAATGGTTCCGGAATCCGGTAAGGTACATTTGGTCATATCCAAAAGATAATCTGCGGTTACCTTAATGGTTGCAAGCGCGTTACCCTCGGCATCCTTACGCAAGTTTGTAAACTCACCATAAAAGTACTCGCCGTTATTACCGTCTCTCATCTGTAAAAGACCTGCAAGTTCGCCACCCATGGAAGCATTGTACATTCCAAAAGGTGCACCGTTGCTCCAATAAATATCGTACATGCCCTGTATATCGGATTGATATGCTTTATTGGTAGTCTCTCTCGCCTTACACTGCAATCCGTTATAATCACTGCCGTCTACCAGTACCTGGCCTGCCGCAATGGTTACGATACAACGATGTGCACCGGTAAAACGCTCAGGATTGTATGTATCATAAATAGGTGTTTCTGTTACATCCACATCTACGATAGCAGATAACTGATCAATAAGGACCGTTCTCTGGTCTCTTAATTCGTTGGCTTTTACACCGGTTAATTCGATTACGTTAATCTGCTTGTTTAAGGATGCAATTTCCTCTGCCAAAGAGTTAATTTCATCTGTTTTTACCTTAATTTCGGAATTGATATCTTCCTGCACCTTGGAAAGATTGGAAGCCATCTCATTGAAATATGTGGTTAAGTTATTGGAATAACCGATAAACTGTGCTTTTACCACGCTGTCACCGGCGCTCTTCATTAACTCCTGTACAGAGTTAAACATTTCATCAAAAATGGATTTAAAACCTTTTACGGTGTCATCATCGATAAAATACTGCTCCAACTGAGAAGTGTAGTAATTCTTCTTGGAATATTCACCCTTAATCTGATTGTTGCCCCAATATTTTACATCATAGAATTCATCGCGAAGTCTTTCGATGGAATCCACATCAACACCGGAACCGGAACAACCGAAGGTTGTATAAGTTCTTAAAGCTTCCGCAGCGGTCTGATTTACCACCTGTTTGCTATAACCTTTGGTTTCAATGTTTGCAATATTGTTTGAAGTAGTATTCAGAGCCGCATTTGATGCAAGCAATCCTGTATATGCAATATTCAAACCATAAAATTGTGATGCCATGCTGCTCCCTCCTTACTTTCTTACTTTTACTTAATTATGAGCCCAATGTAGCAAGCAAATGCTCTAACATCTGGCTGACAACATTGATATATCGGCTGGATGCGTTGTACGCATTCTGGAAACGAATCATATTGGATAATTCTTCGTCTGTGGATACGCCTACAATCTGCTGTCTTGCGCTTTCCGTAGAATCTACGGTAATCTGTTCGTTATCCCTGATACTCTTAAATACCGCACCGTCATTTGCTACATGAGCCACCAATGAAGAGTAAAAGCTGGGAATGTTCATTCCGTTGGTAGTTTCAGGGTTTAATGTATATTCTGCTTTTTCAAAAGCTTCTTTTAAAAGTTCTGCGGTTTCATAATCGATGCTGTCATCCGGTCTCTTGAATCCCAACTTACCGGGAGTCTGCATCAACTCCTGATTGATAATCAGATTCGCTGTAGTAAACAGTGTTTCGTCATCCGCAATATTTTCTGCCTCCCCGGGCTGTGCGGTACTTCTCTGAAAAATCTGAAGTGCATTTCCCTTGCCGTCCGACATGTAATTGCCGTCACCGTTTTGGAAAGCCTGCTCCAATGCTCCGTTGATGGAAGTTACCACCGCATGTACCAGCTTATCGAATTCTGCCTGAGCGGTCATAACTACGGAATTGGAAATCTTTGCGTAGTTTTCTTTGTCTGTTGCAATGATTTCGCCTTCTGCATTGTAAGTATTCTCCATATCGGTAAAATTGGCTCTGTGATCGCCTCTGGTAATAACCAGCGCTTTTAATTCGCCGATATCCGTATCCATGGTAGGTGTTAATTCCTGCGAAAGATCGAATACTGGAGCAGTAGCCGTATCATAAATGGTATTACCGGCTTCGTTTACATAGAATCTGGCGTCATCCTTCCAGAATACATCATAAAAGGTTGTGGTTTCGTCTACCTGTAAACCAATTTCGTTTACTCTGTCGGGAGTTACAAACATGTGTCCTTCAATTTTTACAAGGACATTTCCCATAGCGTCTTCGTAATAATCTATATTTGCCATGCCGCTTAATTCGTCAAGCAACTGGTTTCTTGCATCTTTTAAATCGTTGGCTTTTTCAATGCCGGCGGTTTCAATCTTACGGATTTGATCGTTTAAATCCTTAATATCCGCACCGTATTCATTTATTTTTTCCACCATATCTTTGATATCGCGGTTGATATTATCCTGATAAGCACACAGTCCGTCATATACTGCCTGCGCGTCTGTCATAAAAGTATATGCGCGCTGCATCAAAAGACCCTGTGTTACGGAACTGCCGGGATCCTTTGCCAACTCCTGAACAGAAGTCCAAAGTTCTGAAATAGAGTCCTGGAAAGAAGCTCCGTCAAGTTCTCCGAGCAAAGTTTCCACTTCCTCGGTTGCATTATAAAAAGTAGAGTACATACTTAAGCGACCATTCTCTTCACGATAGGTCTGGTCCAAAAATACATCTCTAACCTGTCTGATCTGGGAATAATTAACGCCGAGACCCAACTGCTTGTTTGCAATGGATGTAGCGTCGATAGATATGGTGTTGTATTGACGGTCCCCAAGCATGGTCTGCTGGCGCACATAGCCGACAGTGTCCGCGTTGGTAATGTTATGACCGGTTGTATTAAGAGCATTCTGACTGGTCTGCAGTCCGGATGTTCCTACATATAAGCTTCCCATTAACGGCATAATCTACCGCCTCCATTTCAACAAGATTACTGCTTCGTGTCAAAGCTGCCTGCAAAGCTGCCCATAGTCGTTCCGGTATTATACGCACCCCGGTTGTAATTGGCAGTTTCCGGTGCCTTACGCATTGACTGTATCAGCGTCAGGTCAAATGCTATCATTTCCAAAGAATTCTCCAAAAGTTCTTTATTCTGCTCATTGACGCGTTTCATGCGTAATGCTACGCTTTTTAACTTGTCATGAATCTCAGTCAAAGCCTTCTGTTCCTCAGGTCTTTGTACCAGCATATTGGCCAGGTCAATAAGTTTCAATGTTTCAACATCCTTGTTGATTACGTTAGCGATATCTTTCATCACTTCGGCTCTTTGAGCCTCATAGTGATTCACGATGCCAACAACGCGTTGCTCCTCATCCGTGATTTGCTGCAGTTTTTCGAGGTCTCCTTCCACAATGATTGTGGTTTTTCTGCAGGACAGTTCAAGAAGATTCTCATACTCCGCATATTGTTTATTTAATACGGTAATCAAATTTTCAACCAAACTTGCCACGCCGAATACCTCTTTCTCCTAAAAATAAAAGTGTTTGCCCATTAGGCAAACACCTCGCTTAATTTAGCTATATTGAAATTAAGCGAGTGTCTGACTAAACCTTTCCAATAACTTATCGGCAAAGGACTCGTTGCTAATTTCATAGCTTCCGTCCTTGATTGCTGACTTAATATCCGCAATCTTATCTTCTCTGATATCAGATGTATTTGCCAATGCCGCTTTCGCCGTCTGGATATCCTTTCCCATCGTCGAAATCTGGAGTTTATCGGAGAAGCTGGTCTGTGTGGACTTCTGTGTCCGGTTTGTTTTCTGCGTGTTGTACAGCTGCTGTACCTGAATATAAGACTGTATACGCATATCAGATTCCTCCCTCCTTGGAATATTCATCTGTAATAGATATCGGAGTTTTTTTGCAATACTTTAGATTTTTTTTGAAATTTTTATAAAATCCGTACAATGAATACTCACGGATACATTATCGACTCTTTTTTTGCAAAAGATAACCGGCGAATCAAAATCCGCCGGTTACAGGTGTCCATAATTTAACACTTTTAAAAAATCAATTTATTTGTCAAAAAATAATCTGCCACCTTAAAGCACACATCCACACCTGCCATTCCCACTGCAAACAACATCAGAAGAATCATAATAAAAACTGCGCCTTTATCATAAATCAATTTTCCTTTGACAAAGCTAAATACAAGAAGTTCTGTTCCGTATGCGATTAAAATTACCGGCCATAATGCAAACACGGTTTCATAAGCCAATACTTTAAACACGGAACACAAAAGGAACATAATGCCAAAAGTCACCATGGAAACACCTATGCTTACCGTGCCCACCCGACGGGGTTTTACCGCTACCTTTTCTTTTTCTTTCTCCTGCATCGCCATGGTTTCCCGTTCGAGTGCTTCCGAAATTGCCATTATATTATTCTCCATCTTTTACCTCCTTCTTCTTACCGACAATCAAACCGATACCGATGGCAATAATCAGAATTGCTACGGCAATCCGAGGCATATCGTTGAAAAAAGGCCAAAGCATCTCCCAGTATCTGTCAGGGATCATATTTGCTGCTATATTTCTAAAATTCTGCCACAACATGGTTGCACCGATTACAATCAAAATAGTAGCGCCCCATTTACGCAAGGTCTTATTTGCAATACGAGTCTTCGTCCCGTCACCAAAGCTGTCCCAGATAAAATCATCCCCCAGTGTCTGCAATACTTCTTCTGTACAGCCTGCCAGATTTCTTGCATGAAAAAACGAATAAAACCACACCAGTATAGGCACAAACAAAAATACATCATAACCCGGCAACAGTGTCTTAAGCGCAAATCCTCCAAAAAACAATGCCATTAAACTCAATCCGCATTTCATAAATCCCATATACATTTCTGCCGCCCCGGGCATAAATGACCAAATAAATGTAAAAAATCCGTTTTTCTTTCTTCTCATCATTATTGTCCTCCATTTTCTTTCTTAAAAATATCTAAATAAATGTTTTCTTTTAAAAAATCACTATCGATAAAAGGCTCACCAATAAGGTCGGGCTCTTTCAGTACCTCTTCTTTACTGGGATACTCCTGCCTAAATTCGGATTGCGGTACATAATCTTCGTATATATACTCCAACACCCGCTCTCTGTCATCGGGCGGTTGCACCGCAGGCTCCTCTTTAAAAACCTCATATCCCGGCAAATAAGGCATAATCACTATAAAAGCAATTGCCGCAGCCACCGACATTACCACTCTTATGCAATATCCCACAAAATCTTTCTGTCGGTTATGCTTTTTATCTGCGCACTCCGGAGGTGGATTGTCTATTACTATATTTCCCTCCGCAACCTCGGTTTTTACTTCGATATCATTCTCACAATCATCACCAAATATTGCCCGGCAAATCTTTTCTTCCATTTCCGGAGGTGCCGGCACAATTTCATCCGCTTCCACTTCCAAAATCAACGCTTCTAATTCTTCTTCTGTTAAATATTCATTATGTAGCATCATTCTTCCAGCATCTCCTTTCTGTAAGTTTGCTTTAATTTCTCCCGTGCACGATATATTCTGGTCTGTACCGTATTAATGCCCATTCCGGTACATTCCGCAATCTCCTTTGCCGTTCGCCCCTGTTCAAAATACATCCTTGCAATTTCTTCATAAGGTGCCGGCAACGACACAATGCATTGATGCAACTCTTCCATGACAGCTCCGGTCATGACGGTTTCCAAGGGACCATTTCTTTCCGTCACAGCAGTCTCATGCATCTCATCCTCATCCATAGGCACCATGCGTCTTGCCGCAGCACGATGGTAATCAATGCACTTGTTTCCCGCAATTCTGCATAGCCATGCTTTTTCGGATTGTCCATCAAAAGCTTCCAGATTTTTATATGCAGAAATAAAAGTTTCCTGCGTCAGATCTTCTGCCGCAAAATAATCTCCGGTCATTTTTAAGCAGATGGAGAAAACAAGGTTTTGGTACTGTTCTACCAATCGTATGAAATTTTCTTTTGAACTGATTTTCTCCACCTCCTGTCTTATTACATTGTCTAAAACGAAGACCTTTCAAAAAAGTATTCATTTATATATATTAACACAAAAAGACCGCCTTATCAGGCAGCCTTTTCCCTCGTTTGCATCTCACAAATACATTCCCTATAAATGTCAAAAGAGGAGCAGTGCTCCTCTTCATACTCCTGTACTATATCAGGCACCCCTACATTGTACAGCTCCATAAGGGCCAATAAGGTGTCTGCCTGGGGATATCCCGCTCCCGATTCGTACTTGTACACCGCCTGTACCGAACCAAGGCAAAGATACTCTCTTACCTGCTCCACAGAAAGATGCATTCCTTCGCGAAGGCGACGCAAGTTTCTGCCGATTACTTTCATGTCATATTCAGTTCTCTGTACCATAAATTCCTCCTTTGTGTTTGTTCCGCAAACACACGGTTAAGATTGACAGTTCCCTTGCACGGCTTTTGGGGCCGTGGACTATAAAATATAGCACATGAATTTTACTTTCGCAAGGGGTCATTTTAAAGTTTTTTAAAATTTAACTTTAATATAAAAATCCCTGTTTTTTTCTTCCAAAACAGCACTTATAACCGAACTTCCGTGCCACCGCCCGAAGGCGGAAGTTTTCTGCAAATCAACTTCTCAAAAAAATATTCTTCCTCTCTGATTCTGCAACCATAAACATTTCCTCATAAGAAATAACAGAAAAACCAAGAACCAAAACCATAAACATTCTTCTTAACTCCATTCCATTCAACCGGATCGCGCTTTCACGCAAAGGAGAAAATTGATTTGCACGGTAATTTTTATTCAATTTTAAATTTCGACTTCTACTTCAAATTCGAAGGTCTGGTTGTACTTATCAAGAGCAATCTGCATTGCTGCAATCTCTGCATCGATGCGCTCGTAATCAGCCTTAACCACATCCAAATCGTAATTGATGTAGCAGTATTCAGGCGCAGTCTTTCTCGCCATGTAAGAACTTGTGGTAAGTCTCTTCTTGGTTTCCTGCTTACGCATGGTATCCAAGGTAGCTCTGCGTCTGTTCAACTGAGCCATTCTTATAAGAATCTGGTCTACCGTCATAGTCTTGTCACCCACCTGAATTTCGCTGTTGAGGTTTGCAAGATTGATGGCGTGCTTGATTTTAACAATCTGGTTGTCAATTTCTTCAATGGCAGCCGCTACCTGTTCATAATTGTAGTCCGGAATAACCGGTTCCTCGTCAAGTGCTGCCACATACATGCATCCTTCGGATTCCATTTTGCGTAAGTACTCTTTGTCATCATTTAATTTCTTTAAAATCTTATTTGCGTATGCAGATGTAATCATTGCCATAATTGTTTCCTCCTAAAATCTGTCGTTGTTTTTGTCGGTTACTTATATCTTATATCGCGATTCCGGTTTTGTCATTCAACGCGAAGTTTAAAATGCTTTTACCGGTCGTCGCCCTTGTTAGATTCAGTCTATCATTTCGCCATACAAATTTTTTACACTTTCGTTTTTCGGTCGATTATTTTTGCAATAAATATAACGCGGTAGGATTTTACTCCGCCCGCGCTTATTATCTTTATATTTAAATTTTATATAAACCCTTCCTTCATAAGCATTTCCAAAGAAGCAATCTTATTGTCCATAGGTGTGGTTTCAATCAAAACGGTTGCATCCTTCATATACTTATCGTAACAATCATAAAATTGGGCACGATTGATTTTACCGGCTCCCCATGTCAGATGAAGATCACTGATTAAATCATTGTCATTGATATGCACATGCTTAATATATTTGCTCAGGCGCTCCGCCCACAATTCAGGCACCACATCCGACAAGGTTGCGTGGGCATAATCCAGGCACACTCCGTAATTCTCATATTTACACAGTGCTTCCGACAGTGCCACCATCAAATCCGGTGTGGTATCAAACATATTTTCCAAATAAATATTCACATCCGGAAATTCTTTTAAAATACCGCTCCAATATGTAATGTTATTCTGAAGCCATGTTTTTAAATAAGCTTCCGAATTTAAAAATGGATTGTAATTGGTGTGAAAAATCACCGCCTTTACCCCAAGCTGCCTTGCCACATCAATGCTTTGGCGGATGCGAAAATCCGAAATTTCACGAATACGACGATCAGGGCTAAAAGGAATCACATCAAAAAAAGCGCCGTGTAATGTGGTAAACTCCGGCAATTCTGCTTGTCGATATTTATAAATCACTTCCGCAAGCCGATCGGCATCATCCAGCAAATCCGTCATATAAAAATCATTATATTCAAAACCCAGATTATATTGTTGTGCCAAACGAAGGCATTCGTTCATACGGCTCAAATCAGGAATAATCAGTAATTTTTTCATTTTAACCCCACCTTTCACCTGCGTATGTTACGCATTCTGCTTTCATATTATTATAAACCTTGTTGAATTTTGTGTCCACAGATTCTACATATTGGATAATTTTATGCTTTTTTTCATCTTGCGTAGCAAGACTTAGTGTAGTAAACTATTAACGGATATATTTTAGGTATATAACAAAAGAAAGGAATATATTTTAAATGAAGAAAAAACTTTTTGCGATTCTTCTGTCTACCATTTTGGTTTTCGGCATGTTCAGTGCCTGCGGCGAAGCAGAAGAAACCATCACCAGCGAACCCAGCGAATCTGAAGTAGTTGAAGTTGAGTCCGAATCGGAAGAAGAACCTTCCGAAGTGATTCCTCCCAACTCTTACCGCAGTGAGTTAACCAACGAATGGATTGATAACTCCTTAAAAGAACAGCGTCCCGTAGCCGTTATGGTTGACAATGAGAAAACCGCTTTGGACCATTACGGATTGACACAGGCAGACATTGTTTATGAAATGATGAACAGTACCGCAAACGGTGAAATTACCCGTTTTATGGCACTTGTAAAAGATTGGGAAAACATCACCCGTTTCGGTAGTATTCGAAGCGTACGCCCCACAAACTTTATGATTGCTCCCGAATACAACGCAATCTTAATCCATGACGGCGGCCCCTTCTATATTGACCCGTTCCTTGGAAATCCTTGGGTAGATAACTTAAGCGGCGGATTTGCCCGTATCGACAACGGTAAGTCCCGTGAATTTACAGAGTATGTTACCACAGGCGAAATTGCAGACAGAATTGAAGCTGCAAACTATGACAGAGAATACAACGAATATTACGAAGGTCCTCATTGGAAATTTGCAGACCCCACTTCACCGGTTGACCTTTCACAGGCAATGGATTCACAGGTTTGTACTTACATCGACCTTCCCTTCCCTCACAACGGCTCTGAATTAGAGTTCGACAAGGAAAGCGGCAAGTATCTCTATTACGAATACAACATGGCTCATGTTGACCCCGAAAACGATAACGCACAGTTATGCTTCACCAATGTTATTATCCAGTGCGCGGAAGTAAATCAGTTCGACGAAAACGGTTATATGCAGTTTAATCTGATTAACGAAAGCGGCAACGGATACTACATTACAAACGGACAGGCTATTCCTATTACATGGGAAAAGACACATGACACCATGCCCACCAAGTTCTATGATGCAGACGGCAATGAAATCACTCTTAATACAGGTAAAACCTATATTGCATTGGTTTCAGAGAAGAGATGGAGCGAATTATTAATTAAATAATTTTTTTAAACAATGGCAGCCCGGTTCAAAATGAATCGGGCTGTTTTTATGTCTTTTATTCACATTTCTTCCGGCATGGAAAGATTCCTTTATCTCAGACATCTCCCAACCGTCAGATATCTAGATTTTGATATGATAGGTTAATGCATCCGCATCTTTACCGGTTAAGGCATAGAAAGCATTTACATAGGCTTCCATCTGGCCCCGATAGGTTTTATCCAAATCAGTGCCGTCTACATTGGTTTTATAATCTACAATATGCCACTCTCCGTCCTTACAATAAATAACATCCATGATACCGTTCCATACCACACCGGTGCTCTCTTCCTTATAACAGAACGGAACTTCCGTATATACCTCATCAGCTGTAAGCAAGGTGCTTAATATATCTGCAGGCAATGTGTTTACCTGGGGATATCCTCCGGCACACATTTTACCCGCCACCTGAATCAAAGCTTTGCGAAGTTCTGCTTCGTACTGCTCACTTTCCGGTGTTATGTATTCTCTGATGATTTCTTCCGCTGCATCTTCTGCCACGGTTTTATTTCTCGCAGATACCATCATTTCCATAAGGCGATGCACCATGGTTCCCAAAAGTTCGGGACAACGATGAACAATAGAAATTTCTGTATTCTTGTCACCGGATTCCGGAAGATGATCAATAGCCGCATCCGTTTCCGCACTTTCCGCAGACATACTGCTTGTTGCATCATTTGACGAATCCTGCTGATCGTTTTTCTGCACCTTGGATGACGCCTTGGCCTGGCTGGGCAATTCAACCTTATATGTTTTTTCTTCCGCATCCCTGCTTTCCAACGCACATTCTTTTACGGCTTTTTCGTACAAATCACGGGCAAGGGCCAAACGCTTGGCGGCCGCCTCTCGCACAGGCTCATCATTCTTCTCTTCAGAATATTCCTGTAAAAAATCCGTACTTCCTACAAGGAGCTCGCTCCATTTACTTCTGTATCGCGGATCACCCGTTCTCCAGTCAAAATACATACATTTGCACACGATAAGTGCATTCATGGCTCTTGTTGCGGCTACATAGACCAATCTCTCGTTTTCACATGCCAAATCATTTCTTTCTTCCTGCTCTTTCTTCGGAAAAAGTGATATAGTAAAGAAGGGTTTGAACCGAAAGTTTTCCGCATCATACTCAGCGCTTCGCAAAGTAAAAAGATATCCTTCCACACCGGAAGCACCATGCTCAATTCTAACATCAGGATCCTGCAGAATCGGCCATGCATAAGCAAGAATAACGATAGGAGATTCCAGTCCTTTTACTTTATGAAGATTCGCCATATGTACGGCATTCTGCTCATCGCTGAGACTTAAACATCTCTCTTTCTCCGTGTTTCCGCTTAAAAGTTTGCCAAGATATGCCGCCGCATCCTTTGCCGATACAATAACCCCCGCTTTCTCCGCATCACGAACCAGTTCGAGGGCATAATACAACACCTCCATATTATCGGCATCCACATAACGATAAATTTCAAACTCCTCCATGATTTTAGTAAAAATCGCCGCCGGTGAAAGTTTCTGCGCTTCTTTTTGCAACGCTTTTATCCTCTTTAACGCCTCAACCACGCGATTATTGGTTGCTGTATCATCTGCCGTATTATCTGCCGTATTATCTTCCGCTTCATCTGCGCCGTTGTCTTCAGATTGCGTTTTTAAGATAATGCCATCATTTTCTTGCGCATACTCCAAAATCTCTTTTTCGCTTAAGCCCATTGCTTTCGTACTCAGCGCTCCGTATAATGCAATCTTATCTTTGCTGTCAGCCAAAGCCGCATAGAATTTAAATACTTCTCGCAATGCATCATTCTCTTCAAAAAGGATTTTTCCTTCCACACGAGTGGGAATTTCAAGCGAATCCAAGTAATTCATAATTGTTGCCAGATTGGTTTTGGTAGGGGTAATAATCATAATGTCCCTATATTTTATTGGACGCAAATCCTTGGTCTCTTTGTCTTTTATACGGAATTTATCGTTATTTACAAGCGTCTGAATAATTTCACCAATCTTTACTTCATCCATAAGATCCGGATAATTTTCCTTATTCTTTTTACCCATTGCACTGTAAGAATAAATTCCTTCAAATTCCGCGCAGGTATCCTCTACAATAGGAATTTCCGTAAAAGCACTCTGAGATTTTGAAGCTATCAATGTCTTTTTAAAAACTTTATTAAAATGTTCGCACAAAAGCTTCCGTGAACGGAAGTTTCTTGTCAGATACAACACCTCTCCGCATTCCGGATTCTCAAACATCGTTTTAACATTAAGATACGATGTAACATCCGCACTGCGGAAACGATAAATCGACTGTTTCGGATCCCCGACAATAAAAAGGGAACCGGGGCGCGGCTTACAGTCCTGCCACTCGGGCACGGGCTGCTTAGCAGACAAATAGAAAAACACTTCCGCCTGCATGGGATTGGTATCCTGAAATTCATCAATCAGGAAAAAACTGTGACGGTCATAAATATAACGAATCAATTTACCTTCTTTTTCCGCGTCGGCTTTTAACATATTGCGCAAAAAGTACAGATAATCAAAATATGTCATATGACCTTTTTCACACATACTTTTTTCGATGATGGGAATACACATTTCAAAAAAAGTCAAAGTGGTGTGATAATGAATCTCTCTCAATACACTCGCCAAACTTTTTTGATCTTCGGTAAGATAACGGGCATTCACAATTTTATTGATAAAATAATCACCGTAGTTTGCATCTCGTAAAATACTTTTTTCATCATATTCAATTGTCCCCAACTTCTCCAAATAAAAAGCCACAAAAAGAATATTATTTCCCCAGCTGCGACGCAAAGTGCTATACGCTTTTTTTACCGTTTCTATGGGATTCGATTTATCTTTGTAATCACAATTCCCCAAAACATATTCGTTCACATTTCTGCAAATTACAGCCAATGTATCCACAATGGCTGCCTTTGCCTCCATATAGCGACTGTCAACATCCACAATAGGCGCTCTTGTAAAATTGATATGTGCATTACGGTTATTCATAAAAAAACTCATACCTTTTACAAAAGTGTCTTCCGCCTCATGGTTCAGTCGCTGAAACGCCTCAGCATATTCTGTAAGCTTTCGGTCATATTCTCCTTTGCGAATGCGAACAAATTCCTGCTTATACAATGCATCGACTTCTGCATCGGACATAATGGTTGCGTCGGAAGGAATCTTGGCTTCTGAAGGGTGCTCGGAAAGAATCATATTGCAGAATGAGTCAATGGTCCCCATGAAACAAAGATCAATATTCTGCAAAGCCTCTGCACAACGCTTTCTGCTGAGTTCGGTAGGCGGCGGTAATTGCCCCGCATGCCCGCTATCCACATATGCAATATTGGGATTACTGCGTTCTACCAATTTTTTATGAAAACGCTCATAAAACTCACCGGCAGCCGCTTTGGTAAAAGTAATGGCACAGATTTTACGAATATCTTTGCCCTGCTCTACCATAGCCACCATACGGTTTACCAACATAGTAGTTTTACCCGAACCGGCACCGGCTTCCACCATAAAATTCTTATCGGTTTCCTCCACAATCCGATTACGGGATAAGGTATCAATTTGTAAACTTATAGTATTATCTGACATCTTGCCTGTCCCCCTTAATATTTCCCGCATATACTACTGTACTTACAATATTTGCAGGCATCGGAATATTCCCCATCCGCGCACGGGAAATACGCATTCTCCATGTAATTTTTGAATGTCGTAAGCTTCTCATCAAGCTTCTTTTTCATAGCATCATCATAACGACAGGTAACCTCCTCACCCAATCGCAGATACTGATATACGCCTTCCGTCACTCTGAAACCTGCAGACTCCATAAGATATGCATAAATAACAATCTGTAAACAACTGTCAATGTCATTTTGGGTATGACGAAGGGTTCTTCCGGTTTTATAGTCTACAATACGGTAGATGTTATTACCGATACACTCCACACAATCGGGAATTCCCTGAAGAATTACACCGCTTTCATGGCGGAATATAATCTTCTCCTCCCTGGAAACAACTTCGCCGGTAGGCTTCATCTCATAAGCATTCTCCATCATCTCCAGAAACTGTGCCCGCTCGTAAGAAACATTGGCCATAATCACCGGGGGCTTCTCTGCAATATATCGGTTAAAAGCATCTCTGGATATATCAATAAAATCTGCTCTATTAATATCCGAGCCCACCAGTTTTTCCATAAGGGAATGAATCAGAATTCCCACATCTTTTGCCGAAATCACTTCCAACGCATTAACATCTTCCGGCTCCGGTATATGTAAAATATACCTAAACATAAACTTGCGGGGACATTCAAAGAAATCACTCAACGCCGTAGGCGAATATTCGTTATTCAACAACAGATTTATCTTCTTGGAATCGGGAACATCCGTCTCTGCCTTACCGATTTCCAAGCCTCGGATATAGGCCTTACCCACTTCACGATTTGCAGAAATTGCAGGTTCAAAATATCCTACCTTTTCTACTCTTTCTTCCAGTTCTTCCATCGTTACGTCTCTGCCGATTTCCTCACGATACAATTCGTAAAGCAGGGAAGACGCATTGTCCTTTTTTAGGTCGGACACATTTAATCCGGCATAAGATACATATATTTTGGAATCCAAGGCTGCCGCAAGTTCTACAAGCTTCATCAGCATTTCTCTTTTACGCATGATTTTACCGTCAGAAGTACGGTACATAGCCTTTTCGCCGAATTCTTTGATATCCGCATCTAAAAGAAGATAATTCTCCTTGGGTGAGCCGGGAAACTTTGTAGCAGACAAACCGGCCACATATACTTTCTCCCGCACACAAGTCATCGCTCTTCCAATATCGGTAATGTGCAGCGCGCCTTCACAGCAACTCTCTCTATAAATATTTTTCTTAAGAACCGCCTGCATAATATCGTTGGCATCCCGAGAAATACCGGAAGCACGAACAACACTTAATTCTTCATAGATTGCCGTTACCGCCGCTCTGTCAAGATTCATCAGCAACTTCTCCGCACGGGTCTCACTTCCTTTACGAATATATGCATATTTTTCAATGAATTTTTCTACCGGAAGCGCCAGGCTTTTTCCCATAATCTCTAACAGCGGAAGTGCTTTCTTTTTATTCAGGACAACAGCACTCTCTTTTTCGTCACCCTCCGCAAAAGCGGCTTCCTTTTCAATAACCTTCTTTAATTCCTCCAAGCGCTGTTTGTTTACGGACTCCTCGTTGGTAAAACGAATATCTTTTAAAAGGCTGTAAAAAGTACTCCAACTAAAATCTTCACCTGTTTCCGGAAAATCTTTGTTTAAAACCGAACGATCGAAAAACTGGCTTCTGATCATAGCAAGCAATGCCTGTCCCGAGAAATAACCTTCTGTGGTCCAGTAATTGTATAAAGCAAGGAGTTTGGCCGGATTCGCATTTATGATAGGAATTCCACAGCCAAAAGTAACCGGAATATTATGTAAAAGAGCATAATCAAAAAACAGCTGACTGTAAGTAGGCGCATCCGTCACCGCCACTACGCACTTATCCGCGGCTTCACTCTCATATATATTCTGTATAATTGCTTCCACTTCATTGGGGCTGCCATAACAATTTTTGTAACTTTCAATCTGAAGCGCCTTAGGCTCTGCCTCATATAAGTCTCCCACTGTAAGCACAGCATAATTTCCTTTGGACAAAACGCTACAAAGTTTCTCCTCCAAAGGACTTAAAGGATATTCTTTCAACACCACAAATTCTGCATCCATAGGCGCACTCTCGGCAATTGCCTTACGAAGCAAACCTATTTTATCCAATTCATTCTGCTCATTAAGCAATTTTATATATTTCTCGTAAACATTCCAAAGCGCCTTATTCTTTTCCTTAAAAATACCCCGTGAAAGAATATCATGTAAGGCTTCGCCTTCATTCTCGGCATCTACCAATTCACGCATTCTTTTCACCGCAAAAGAAAGTTCCTGCACATCGGAATAATTAAGCTCACCAAAATAATCCTCCCCTTGTGCGGCCTTGGCAATCAGGGCATTCTCCCTGCCAACGCTTATGATTTCTTCTTTTATGGAAATGCCGCTTCGAATCAGCGCTGTTTGCGCCAGTTCACCGCTTCCGCAAATTCTTACATTAAAGCAATTTTTTCCATGAAGCGCCATGTTTCTCAATAATTCAGTTCCGTTCATTCCCGGTGCTACAATAAATCGTTCTTTCATCATCTGTCCCCTATGTTTTTTACTTTTTGCGTATCTATGAATTTATTGACATACTATTCCTGAAACACTACCTCATATTTTAGCACATTATATACTCTAGCGAAATGATATTTTAGGAATTTAACCACAATAACTTTTTGAAGAAAGCACTTAAAAATATTTAACTTTTATACTATTGACTTTTTTAAGTTCTGTACTTATACTGTGCATCATGAGCGTTCCGCTCAACATTCACAGAAACTGTTAACCCTATTTTTGAAAGGAGGATAACCATGAGAAAGACCACTATGAACAACTTAACAATCACTAACAACGAAGGCGCGGTTATCCTTGCTTTGAAATAAGGGTATCTGAATTCTTAACATTCTTATTTTACCCATAAAAGAATGCATATTCTATGGAAAACCAAGCCTTGGCAACAGGGTGTTTTTTGCGTGCAAAAAGACAAGCAAACGCCCATAAAAGCGTAACCATAGAAAGGAAATTGAATATGAAAAATGTAAACGGAACTTACAGTTCTGCACTTATTTATACCACTGCCAACGAAGCAACCGCCGTGGATGATTATGCCCTGCATCAGATTAAGATGCTGTGCGACAACGAAACTTCCGAAGGCTGTCGTATTCGAGTTATGCCGGATGTTCATCCCGGCAAAGTATGTACCATAGGACTTACCATGACGGTTGGCAAAAGAATTATGCCCAACTTAATCGGTATCGATGCCGGGTGCGGCATGACCCTGGCCCGCATAAAAGGAAAGAAAATCGAATTTCAGCAGTTGGATAAAGTCATTCGCGAAAATATACCTTCCGGCTTTGCTCTGCGCGGCAAAGTACATCATCTGGCTGAAGATTTTGATTTTACAAGGCTTAACTGCCATGCGCACATCCGTGTGGACAAAGCCTTGCGAAGCCTTGGCACATTGGGTGGCGGTAATCATTTTATCGAGGCAGACAAAGATGAAGAAGGCAACCTCTATGCTGTCATTCACTCGGGCAGTCGTCATTTGGGTAAGGAAGTAACCGAATACTATTTGAATGCAGGACAGAAAGAATTAAAGAAGTGCGGCCTTGATGTCCCTTACGAACTTACTTACTTGGAGGGTGAATTGATGGACGCTTATCTTCATGACATACAGGTTGTGCAGGAGTACGCCGCGTTGAATCGCGAAATCATGATGAGCGAACTTGTAAAGGGCATGAAATGGAAGGTTATGGAAAGCTACAGTTGTATACACAACTACATCGACAATCGACCGGAAACGCTGGCATTGATGGGCGCCGGTATTCTTCGTAAAGGAGCCATCTCTGCCTTAAAAGACGAGCAGGTCATAATCCCCATAAATATGCGGGACGGCATACTTCTTGGCACAGGCTTGGGGAATCATGATTGGAATGCATCGGCACCTCACGGCTCCGGAAGAATCATGAAGCGCGAAGATGTGAAAAATAATTTTACCGTATCTAATTATAAATCACAGATGAAAGGTATCTACTCCACCTGTATCGGCAAAGAAACCTTAGACGAGGCACCTTTTGCATACAGAGGCATGGACGAGATTCTTGAAACCATAAAAGATACGGTTTCGGTAACCAATATTTTACGACCGGTATATAACTTTAAGGCCGGCGACAATTAAAAAGGAGATTCACTATATGATTATACAATTGAGTTCGGGTCAGGGCCCGACAGAATGCGAGCTTGCTGTCAGCAAGCTCCTTAAATCCCTGCAAAAAGAATATACGGATATTGAAATTTTATCTCAGCATTCATCTAAAACAGAAGGATGTTTTACCTCCGTAATGTTTCGTACAAATCAGGATTTGTCCGACTTGGAAGGCACCGTGCAATGGATTTGCACAAGCCCCTATCGTCCCCATCATAAAAGAAAAAACTGGTTTGTGGATGTAAGCATTATTCCCGAGGAAGAGACTGTCTGCAAAGACCAGGATGTGCGCTTTGAGCGTTTTCATTGCGGTGGCAAAGGCGGCCAGAATGTAAACAAGGTAGAAACCGGCGTACGGCTCATTCATATACCTACCGGCATTACCGTAACTTCCACTTCCGAACGCAGTCAGGCATTAAACCGCAAGGATGCATTGGATAAGTTAAACGAAATACTGAAAGAACGGGAAGATGCCGCAAAACAGAAGCAGACCAATTCGGCCTGGCGGGAACACAACAGACTTGTAAGAGGAAATCCCGTGAGATGTTATAAGGGCATAGAGTTTAAGAGGATGAGGTAGGCCGCGGGACCGAAAGATACATAAAAGCATACAAAAAGCAACCGTTCACTCGGTTGCTTTTGTGTGTAATATTTAATGATAATATATCTTCTTCCCCATGGTGGCTTCGTAGAATTCTACAATATCCACTAAATGCACGCCCCATGCAGTACTGTGCCATGAACCGTTTTCATAGTAGTTCACTCTTCCCTTTGCCATAGCAATAAGATTACCATGACCATCCAGTATGGCAGAACCGGAACAACCGGAGAAAGAATTCCAACCCAGCTGTGTCATGTCAGTCCAACCGCCCACATCAGGATCGTCTCTCTTGCTGATTAACTTACCGTCTCGTTCTTTCCAAACTGTCCCATCATCATTGATGCATCTCATGCAAATGGATACACTGTCGCCGGATTCAATGGCTTCCCAATAACCCATGTTGATATGTACCGTTTTTAAAGTATCAAAAAGTTCCTGTTCGAACTCTTCTCTCGGAATCTGCACAAGGGCAATATCAATGGCACTGTCAGACCCTACAACCCGTCCTTTTGCCAAAGAACCTTCGTGGAAAAAGACTCTTACTTCTTCGTTTCTGCCTACCACATGACGATTGGTGCAAACCAGGACATACTCGTCGGTAATCTCAATAATAAAACCGCTTCCGTGAGAATAAGCATCCGGCTGAACCTGTACAAATGCAGGCTCCATTACTTCTCGGATAAATTCCACATTATCCTCCTCATAAAAGCCTCCGTCATAAGCGTTATGAGCGCCTGTAATACGGCTGTTGTTGCGGCTGATTTGGTGAGTGTTAATCTCTTCCTGCAATGCATCTTTATCCATAACCTCTACGGTAACAATTGCTTCCGCAACAAGTCCGTAGCTGTCGGTTACTCTGTAAATGATTTCATATACACCGGGTGTATTTACATCCAAACCTTCAAGCTGCACTTCCACTTGGTTGCTAAGATCACCGTCTACTTCATCTGTTGCGGTAACACCATCAAGATAGTAAGCTTCGCTTGTAATCTCGGGATTGGTCTCAGCGCTGCCCACTGCAATGTAAACAGCTTCCATGCCTTCCAATACAGGCGGCGTATCTACGATAACGGTAACCGTTTCCGTTGTACTGTTTCCCGAAGGATCCGTAGCCGTAACATCGATGGTATATTCACCACACTCCGCAAAAGAAATTCTCTGCAGGTTAGATGTAACCTTACCTTCTGTTGAAGCCAGGCTAAAACTTACTTCTCCGCTGATGTCTTCGGCAGAAGCAATCAAATATGCACTTGAATATTTTTCACCAAGCTTCAAAGGAATCTTCTCTTCTTTTAAGGTGATTACCGGAGCGACGGTATCCTGCACCACTACCTCATAAGTAAAGGTCTGTGCGCCATGCTTAAGATGTGCTTCATATGTACCTACCGCACCTGCGTCTACGCCGGACAAATCCAAGCTGCTGCGTGCAACGGACCACTCCATACCGGTAACATAGTCTCCATAGTTTTCACTAACCGGATTACCCAACTCCACTACCATGCGGTCAGTTGTAGGTTCCACCCGGTAGCAGAACCAGAAGATAATACTTCCCACAGACAATACAAAACACACAATTGCCATGATTAATATTTTTTTCAGAGATTTTTCCATATCTTTCGTATATTCCATAGTCATTTCTCCCATCTGTTTTTTATCTGTTTCTGATTGACAGATACCTCAATCATGCAATCGGTTTTATATTTTAAAATAAAACCGCAAAAACATTATCATCTCCAATGATAAACCCTTCGCCATCATTTAAGTAAATGTCCACACCTTTTAAAAACTGCTTACCGCCCAAATCACGGGAGCCATATGTGGAATTCAAATCCCTAAACACACATAACTTCTTCTGCTCATCAAAACGGATATTGCAATGTACACTGCTGACACCCGGCATATAAGGCGGATATACCACATCACAGGAATCCTCTCTTCTGCCCAATGTCAATATACCTTCAACAGGAAATTCCCTACCGGCATAAAAACCTGCCAGACCACGAATTCTTACATTTAATTTTTTGTCTTCCGTTTTTTCTTCAGGCTTATCTGCTACAATACGGTCTGCCAAAGGTATGGTCTGATGATCCGGGAACAAAGCACACTTCAACTCAGCCACCGTCTGATACCGATATTCGGGATAAACTTCCAGACCTTTCATCAGCGCACTCTCTACATGGGCCGGAATTCCCTCCACATAAGAGGAAGGCTCACGCAATTCGTCCCTACGGCTTCTTTCCGGTGCCCCGGGCGGAGTAACTCCGGTAAGGCACTTATACACGGTTGCCGCCAAAGAATACACATCCGTCCATGTACCCTGCATTACTTTTTCACTGTACTGCTCAATCGGCGCATAGCCTTTCTTGACAGCATCAATATCAAAGCTTCTGTTCAGAAGTCCGGTTCTTGCCGAACCAAAATCAATCAAACGCACCTGCCCGTCTTCGCACAAAAAGATATTGTCCGGGCTGATATCGCGATGCCATATATTAAACCGATGCAAACTGATTAATGCCAAAAATACCGGCTCCATATATTTCGCAGTTTCTTCCCATGTAAAAGGAGCTTCTGCCTTTTTTAATTTTTTGCTTAAATCCTGCCCGTTCAAAAATTCCATAGCATAATACACCGTAGAATTTTCCTCAAAAACATCATGTACCTGAATGATTGCCGGATTGTCACGATTCTCTTTTAACAGGCTGATTTCTTTTAAAAAGCGTTGCTTAGCGTCGGTTAAAACCTGCTCCTGGCTCCTATCCCGCAATACTACCTGTCTATGATTATCGCCTCTTCCGCAAATGGAAGAAATATAGCTTTCTTTTATGGCGATCTTTCTTTCGTTGATTAAATCAAGGCCGGCATAAGTAACGCCAAAACCGCCCTTGCCCAATGTTTTCCCTAAAAGATAGCGCCCCCGAAGCAATGTACCGGGTGCAAGAACATCATCATAATCCTTAGCTTTCATGGTCTCTTCATCGCAACCGCAATTTGCACAATAACCACCCTTGTATAAAGGATTAAAACAATTTAAACATATGGTATCTAAATTTAATCTCATACGCAATTCCCTTTACCAAAATTCAACCAAAACCGCCGTCAGATTGTCCTGCGTCGGCTTGTTTTTTAACAAAACACTGTCCTTCAAACTCTCTACAATGCCAACATCCAACTTACAAATTTCTGTCATCTCACGCTCGGATAAAGTACCGAACACTCCGTCGGACAACAGAAGAAGTTTATCCCCTGTCTTTAAGCTGATGGGCTGGATATTGTAATCAATCTCATCCAATTCACCGATGCCCATATAACTTGTCAGTGCAAATTTTTCACGATTGCTCATAATATCCTCGTAAGACAATTCATCTATGTCCCGCACCCGATAAAGCTCACGCAAATGCACATGCTCTCGATTCAACTGTAACAACATATCGTTGCGAAACAGATAGATTCTGCTGTCACCCACCGATACGAAATGAAGCTTTCTGCCGCACACATAAGCTGCCACCATGGTGGAGCCGCTTAATTCACCTCCGGTTGACTGCCGTAAGAAGCGCAACACATCCTTATTTATGGATTGCACCATTTTCGTCATTCCGGCTGACTTCTCTTCTTCAAACTCCGTATTCATAAAATAGTATTTGGCCGCTTCCACTACCACGCCGCTTACTTCACTGCCGTTGGCAAGACCGCCCATACCGTCCGCCACAACAGCCAACATTTCCATCTTCCCACTTTGACTGTTTTTTTTATGGAATACACCAAAATTGTCCTGCTGTTCTTCTCTCCGCCCAATGTGCTGTACCTTTGAGATGGAAATAATACCCTTTTTCGCTTTTTCTTTCATCTTACTTCCTCCTCATTATACCACGGATGAATTTCAAATTTTTACTCTCTGTCTCCTCCGGTATTTTTACCTTTTCCACACTGATGCGAAACAACCTCCATAGATTGTTTTGGGGACTTCCGTGTATCCTTTCTTTCTCTTTTTTCACTTCGTGCCTCCTTTCTATTGCTCTTACAATAGATAGATACACCAACTGCCGTTTTCGTTTTATTTTTGATAAAATTATTTCATTAAAACCACATAAAACAACAGACCGCTTTCATGATAAAAAACAGATACGCCCATGTGATTACATTGTTGAAACATGACACGGTTTCCTTCGTTTGCCAAGCCCTGTTTCAGTACATCCTTCTCATCCGTTTCTTCGGTAATGGGAATAATCATCCAGTAAAACCGGTCACCCAAACGGCTTTCATATACCGTTTCGGTCGCCTCACCGTACAAGCTGTTCCAATCCGTATTCAAGCCGCCCTTTTCTTCCAGTATTTCAGCGACTGCTTCGGCATCGGCCTGCAATGTGGCATCCTTTTTCAATGTGCCGTATGACTTATGCTCTTTTACCGCCGCATTGTAAAAGTCTTCTTCCAACTTGCTTTGCTGCGCCTCGGTCATTTCTGCATAAGCCGAGAGGTCTGTTCCCTCTCCCTTAAGTTGTCCGAGATTTTGCAATATAAAATGCGCAAAAACACCTACGCATAAAACAATCACGGCCGCAATTATCCATTTTTTATAATTAATTTTATCCTTGTTCGCTTTTATTTTACGGGTCAGCTCTGCGGTTTTCTTGTCTGCGATTGCCTGCTTCATTGCATCTGCATTACCGTTGTTCTGCCCATACATATATAAAAAGAAATACAAATCTTCTGCGTCACCGATACGATCATCCGGCTTCAATTCAAGCCCCTTCATCAATGCCGCCTCCTGCACCGAGGAAATCTCAATGCCCAATTCCGAAGGCTTTCTAAGACAATCGTATTCTTGGCGTTCCAGAGAATCCTGCGGCACGCTGCCCGTCATGCAATAATACATGGTGGCACAGAATGCGTATATATCGGAATATGTATCTACTCGCCATGTGCCGTCTCTCTGTTCCGGCGGCGAAAAGCTCTCTTTGTAGATATCGTTATTCTGTCCATTTTTAAAATCTCTCTGAGCGGCACCGAAATCTATCAGCTTCACTTTTTTATTCTTGCCAAACATAATATTGTCGGGACTGATATCCTTGTGAATCGCGCCATGCTTATGAATCTGTATCATGGAACGAATAACCGGTTCCATCAAACGAAATACCTGATCGGCAGGCACTCTACCGCCATGTTCTTTTACATAGTCCACAAGGGTTACTCCCTCTAAGAATTCCATGACGATATAGCAGGTTTCATTCTCCTGGAAATAGTCCCGAACTTTTACAATACCGGGTAATTCATTACACATGGCAAGGATTCTTGCCTCTTCAATAAAATTCTGCTTCTCCTGCTTAAAAAAGTCCTTGCAATGAATATTCAAGGGGTACACCTTATTGCTTTTACGGTGATCTCGATACGCGTAGTCGTAAGGGTAATATTCCTTAATAGCCACCTTCATTTCAAGGTTCATGTCATACCCCACATAGGTAATGCCAAATCCGCCTTGCCCCAAGGCCTTTCCTACCAGATATTTTCCCCCAAGGACGGTCCAATAATTTAAATATTCCGTCTCCTGGGGGTCTGTCTTCTCATAAAATCCGCAGAAAGGACATACCATTTCAGCCCGGTGTTTTTCTTTCATGCAGTTCACACATAAGTTGTTGATGTTCATCAATTGTTGTCCTTATAAAAGATTTTTAATACCCCGCCTCTTCCATCATGGAGGACATTTCTTCTTCCGCCTGTTTGAAGTATTCGGCAAATACGGGATCTGCATACATGTCGTTGACGATTACCTGTTGCTCTTGCATCCAAAGACTTAAGTCTACATTAACGGCTTCCACTTCCTGCAATGTACCGTCAGACAAGTCTTGTATAACCAATGAAATTACACTATATCCACTTTCGCACATTGCTTGTAAATCATCAGCGCTGTACTTGGCAAATGCCTGTTTTACTTCATCCTTTGAATAAATTGCAGCAGTATCTCTTACTATATCCGCCAAATCATTGTATGAATCAGCATATCTGGGCATATACACCGTTTCGAACACTTCCTGCGCTCCGTCACCGGGAATCTGTGTATTGGTACCTTGTGCAACAGCGGCTTCAAGTAGCGAAAAGTACGGCATAAAAATACTGTCCACATAAACATCCTGCTCATCCGTTAACGCATAATCCAACGCTTCTTCCAATTCTATCATTGCTCCTGCCAAATCATTTACTGCTGCCAGATAATCCGCATCCATAGCTTTTAACTGTGCTTCCGTTACCGGCATCTGTTCTCCCATTACTGCCGTAATATTAGCAGTAGAAGAATCCGAACCTGACACAACATATCCGGGCATTTCATTTCCTAAAATATCACTCATGCTACCATCCATGGCTAAAATCTCTTCGGCCGCCTCTTCGTATGTAATAACATGCCCCTGCTCTCTTTCCATGGTAACTTTCGCTGCTTCCGTAGATGCCACAGCCGTTCCGGTAGTTACGCAAACCGCAGTTGCTACCACCGCAACTTTGCCCACCACGGTTGCCAGGAATCCGCTGCCCGCTGTTGTTGCAACCGAACTGCCAAGTGCTGCTGTGCCTCCGGCCACTGTACCGCCACCGACCATGGCACTTCCGCCCGTTGCCGCACTGCTTGCCGCAAAGGCACTTCCGCCACCGGCTGTAGCTGCACCGCCACCGGCTACTGCACCGCTGCCAACTGCTGCATTATGCATAGCCATACCGCCTGCAACTGCCGCAGAACCAACGCCAACAGCCGCAACTCCCGAGAACACAATGGCATCTGCCAATTTCTTGAATACCATGAAGAATACGGGCAAAGTAGCCAGACCGTAAAGCTTGGTATCATTTTTAACTTCAAAGGTGCTAATGGCATCTTTCAAGGACTTTCTTGCATAGTTCAAACGGCTTTTTACCGTACCGGTAGAACACTGCATAAGCTCTGCAATATCATTTACCGACATTTCTTCGTAATAGTAATACTGTACGCACAATTTCTGCTCCGGCGACAAACTCTCAAGAATTCCGGCAATGATTTTCTGCTGCTCCGTATTGGTTAAAACCGTTTCGGGAATGAACTCTTCACGATCATCCTCAACCTTATCAAAAATCGTTCCGGAATCTTCCTCAGCATCATCCACTACCTGCGCGTAAGGTATTTCTTTACGATACTTCTGAATATGTCTCAAAGACATGTTCGTCGCAATTCTGCCGGCCCACACATAGAATGCTCTGGCTTCTTTTAAGGTATTTATTTTACGATATACCTGTAAATAAGTCTCCTGCATCAAGTCTTCTGTTGTGTGATGATTCTGTACAACATCATTGATGATTTTATAAATATAATTCTTGGATAACTCGTATACCTGCTCATAGCTTTCAAAGTTACCGTTGATTAATTTCTGCACTTCGTCAAACAATAAAGTATCTTTCTTTTCATAAATACTTGCTACCATTTGCAATCCTCCTTTGCATTCCCTATCGATAGAACAGGCACCAGTAAATTGCCGCTCCCTCATCTTCCGTATACACGGTTCTGGCTTCTAAACCAATGTCTGTGGCGGTCATCAAGCCTTCTGACACAGATTCCGTCTGCATCAATAACTCATAAAAAGCCTCCGCAGTATAAGCGATTTTGCCATCCTCCGCATACACCGGATACATAAAAGCACCTTTATAAGCAACCTCAGGATAATCTTCTGTCACCTTTTCTATGCTGCCTTCCAAAATGGTTCCCCAATCCTCTTTTATGTCATAGTCCATGGCGTTGTCTATTAATGTGTCAGCACATTTCTCCAAATCATCATTCATGCTGATTTGGTTGGTATTCTCCTGTCCGATTAACGCCAAAAGCTGCTCTTCTTCTGCATCCAAATCATAGTAGTCCACAATAAAAGTTGCGCTACCCACCACATTTTCGCCATTTAACAGAAATCCCTGTATCTTCTGCGCTTGGGCAACATTATGGTTTGTTTCATTGACAATGTTAAGTTTCAGATAATCTGCATGCTCGGCCACAAACCATGAAGTATCTATGTCCGCAGCATGCCCTTTTTCATAGGTAATCGTCTCTATTGTCGCTTTAATTTCCGGCTCAACTACTGTAATCTCCATCTGCTGAATCATGGTTTTGATGCCTTGCTTATAATGCACTTCCAGTTCATAGCAATCGCCGTTTTCAGGCTTGCCCTGTATGGAAAGATTACCGGTCATGACATCATTCATATAAAAAGCGACATCCTTGGCATCTTTCGGCAGTTCATCCATAATATCCGCCGTGGATATATTCTGTCCCACCTGCGCTTCAACCCAGATAACGGTTGTTAACCGCTGCGGAGTCAACATGTATACAACACCGGCTGCTATGCATAACACCACAAGCACGCCTGCGAGAATCGCTACCAACTTACCGACTTTCTTTTTTCTTCTGATGGCAAATTCATTTTCCTTGCCGTCTTTATACAGTCCGCGATACAATTCCTCAACGGTCTGCACGCGGTCCGTAGCCTTAATTTCAAGACCTTTTAAAATAACATCTTCCTGGCGCTTTTTTAACTTAATGCCCATATCCGTTAAGGACATCAAAGTTTCCCGCTCCATACGGTCTAAGGGTTCATCCGGCTTGTATCCGGTCATCATGGCATAGATGGTTGCACTTAATGCATAGACATCTGTCCATGTGCCCTGTTCGCCGTGTGTACGGTACTGCTCCTCGGGAGAGTATCCCTTCTTCAACATAACCGACAGGGTTTTCTCACCCTCCGGTGATGCCTCTCTGGCTGCACCGAAGTCAATCAGTTTTATTTTGCCGTCCTTACAGATCATAATGTTGTCCGGGCTGATATCGCGGTGAATCAGGCCGCTTTTATGTACTTCAATGAGGGATTCCAACACCGGTTTCATAATCGTAAGCAACTCTTCCGCTTCGATTTTACCGCCCTTTTCTTTGGCGTATGATTTTAAGGACTGCCCCTCTAAAAACTCCATAACAATATAGACCGTATTGTTCTCCATAAAAAAGTCTTTTACCGAAACAATACCGTCTAACTGCATGAATTTACCCAGGCTTCTGGCTTCTTCAAGGAACTTGTCCTTGCCTTTGTTAAAAAAAACCGTACTGTCGCCCTGATAGCTGCGAACAGTATGAGACTGGGTTCCGTCTCTTCCAACAAAACCTTCCGGATAAAATTCTTTAATGGCCACCTTGATGCCAAGGTTTAAGTCCCAGCCAATGTATGTAATGCCAAATCCGCCTTCGCCAAGGACTTTACCCACCATATACTTGCCTTTTAACACGCTACGGTAAGGTAATTGATGAGGAAGAGACGGTGTCTCTTCCTCGGAAAACCCACAATGGGGGCATATTTCTTTATCTTCATTCAGTTCTTCCATGCAACTCATGCATTTTGTAATTTTCATGGAGTTCTCCTTGTGGTGTGTTTAATCTCTGTAAGCAATTTATAAGTTTGGAATAGACCCGGTTACCGGCTCAAGCGGTCGCGTGGGATCAATTTCAAGTGGAATAGGAACTCCCATTCCTGAGGATTGCCGTTCCGATGCATTATTTTCATTATTATCATTATTATCGTTATTTAAAATAACGCTATTTTCAGCTGTAATAGGTTTAAAACTCTTCATGATATATTCTGAAATTTCATCAGAACCTGATTTGCTCGAATCCCAGTAATCAATATAATATTGCACATATACCTCAGCTTTCGTTTGATTATCATATGTAGCTGCTTTTTCTGTGTAAATCATACTTTCATTTGCACTACTGCCCACGGAAATACCAAGAACATACCATAACTCATCTGTTTCCTGTTGTTCAAATATTTCCTCCATATAAAACTGACCTTGACCTAAAGAATAGCCATTGGAAAATGTGTCATTCGTTGATCTGTCCATGTATATTTGTATACTTTTACCATTACCATTTCCAACAGATAATACCATTCCCGGTATACCGGAAAAATTAACACACATATCATTTGGTAATGTAATTCGATAAAATATGCCGCTCATATCAAACTCATAATCTGACATAGTATCCGGATAATCTGCATTAGGTCCAAGACAAACATATGAGCCAAAATCAGTAATAATAATGGCGCCGTCTTCATTCTCGCTTACCTCTTCCGTAGAAGCCTCCTCAGATTCTTCCTCTACCTGCGGCATCTCATCTCCGAGCAGAAGTTTCTCTAACATCTCCACATATGCCAATGTGGTATCCATACCATTCAGCACATTATCCGCAAGTGCGTTTTCCAACATTCCCTTAAAATCATCCGGCAACATACCGTCTTCGCCAATCACTTCTACTGCATTTTCAAGAACCGTAACCTGATCATCTGTATTACTGTCTACGGCTTCCACCGCTACAACATACAAGTCCTTTGCTGCTGCCTCATCTTCCTCAGATAAGCCTTCTTCGGATTCTTTTATTTCGCTAATTGCTGAGGTTGCGTCTTTTACTACCTGAATGATTTCCTCATTGCCTCTTTCATCTGCATCCATTGCAATTACTAAGCCTTTGTATCCTTCGATTTCGTACTTGTCCAACGAAATAACTTCTTCATAGGCTTCAATAGCAGCATCGTAATCCCCCGCTTCCATGTTGCTTGCGCCCAGTTCCAGCTGTCTCTCGACTTTGGCTTCCGCCGAGCATCCGGCTAAGCCGAATGCCATGGCGGTTGCAATAAGTAATATTTTGCATATGTTTTTCTTCATGTTTTATCCCCTTTAATGATTGCTATGTACCCTTTATGATCGTAATGTTAAATCAACCCGCATTTCGGATAATTAAGTAATAGTATATAATTTCTTAATATTCATCTTTCCTTTTTAATGATTATTTTTAATTTTTAATTTTGAATTATAGAAATATAATAATAGGTTTCATCTTGTGATAAATTCAAACTATAACTTATACCATTTAATTCATATAATCCTCTAAAATTAATATTGATGTCTAAATAGTCAATTGCTTCTTTTGTAGAAAATACAAGGATATCATTTCTTTTATCAATAATTTTTGTTTTTTCATTAAATTCGTCTAAAAATAAAATAACATCTTCTTTATATGTTTTTTCTATTTTTAAGTTAAACATACCATTTACATCTACAATTTCAGCATTCATTGGAATTTGTAAATTTTCAGGAATACCATATTTTTTCGCTAAATCATTACTTAATTTATTACTTTGATTTAGTTCGGTATTCAAATTAGAAATATGACTATTTTCTTCTTTGATAACTATGAAACTTTCCATTATATAACTAGAGATTTCATCAGCACTTTCTTTCATTGTGTCGCCATAGAAGAACATATATTGAATACAATTAACACAAGTAATAGTTTCGTCTTTTTGATTTGTGAATTCAAATGTACCTTCGTCATATGTTTGGAGATACATAAATTCACCTACATAATTTTCATTATTTACAGGGATTCTTTGACTCATAGTATCTTCTGTATTTTCAATATCTACAACTTCAACATTAGTAAGTGTATCATATCCCAATTGGGTTAATATATTGTTCATCTCTTCCGTGTTTGTAAGAACATTTTTTTCTTTAATATCTAATGTTGTATCAATAATAAGCAAGTGTGCAACTTTACTTTTATCACTATTGAAAATCATTAATGTGTTTATTTCGGTATCCCACTTAAACTCTGCGCACATATCTTTAGGTAAAGACATTTGGAATGTTTGACCATTGAAATAGATTTCTAAATCTTCTAAAATATCAGGATACTCTTTATTATCGCCAAGATATGCAATCGTACCGAAATCCGTCTCAACCAAATGAACATCCCCTGCATTTTCATTTGAACTATCCCCTGCAGTAGCATCCGTGGAATCTTGCGCATCTTCGGTAGTTTCATCTGTATTTTCGTCAGCCGCTTCTTTATAGGCCTCTTTTATCGCACTGCTCTCTTCCAGAACACCTGCACCATTTTCAAGGATTGCAGCCTGTGCATCTTTATCATCAGCTACGGCATTTGCTGCGTTAATATAAAGTCTTTCCGCAGCCGCTTTATCTTCCTCAGACAAACCACCTTCAGATTCTTTTAACTCGGTAATAATATCTGTGGCACTTGCTACAACGCCTTCGATCTCTTCACTGCTTCTTCCATCCGCTATCATGGCTGCCACAAGGCCTTCATAACCTTCGATTTCGTACTTGTCCAAAGCAATTACTTCTTCATAGGCTTCAATAGCAGCATCGTAATCCCCTGCTTCCATGCTGCTTGCGCCCAGTTCCAGCTGTCTCTCAACTTTGGCTTCCGCCGAGCATCCGGCTAAGCCGAATGCTATGGCGGTCATGATTAAAAATATTTTGCATATGTTTTTCTTCATAATTGTTTCTCCCCAAAATAAACATACTTTGATAATTTGCTTTGTAATACTTCTCTAATATGACTAATGTCTGTAATGAACCAGACCCTGTTTGGGATCATCATAACCTTCTTTGGCCCACCATGTTATATCATCTTCATAGCCAACATAATAGATGTATTCGTCCTCACCTATTCGTTCTTTTATCCAATCCTCCGCCTCAATTTCAACCGGTTTACCTTCAACCATCTCATATTCACCTTTATATGTTTTGCCTGTAGATGCTGTATATTCTTCCACATATGTACCGGACAATAATCCGTCTTTTACAGTAACATCCATATGTCTGGTTGTTTCATGATTAAAAGCTGTGTAGAAATATCCCGAACCATTAGGAGCATCATTTTCCCAATCGCCTTCATACAATTCCATACCCAAGCCATCATTGCTTTTCAATGCAACATACCATCCGCCATATCCGCTACGCATTCCATTCTCATAATTTCCTACATACCATACATAGATTCCGGTCCAAGGTTCTCTGGCATAACAGCCAATACCATGTCCTTCTGTACCGCCGTCGCTCATGTAGACATACTGTCCGTTGCTTCCTATCTTTTTAATCATAGGAATAAACTCCTGAGAAGCACTGAGTTCAGCTAAGGCATCCCAATCTTCCCCAATAATATAATCATATGCTTTTATAATGATATTTACCAATTCCTGTTCAGCATCCTTCTTTTCGGCAACTTTATCTGCAATTGTCTGAGCATTTTCACTTGAAGGTAATGTATTTACTAAACGGTCAGCATATTCTCCTGCATTGTAAAAATTGTTTCCCACCAGATAATACTCAACCAATTCTGAGATCTTCGTTTCGTACAAACCAGCCAAAGCAGAATCCTCACCCAAAGATTCTATACCCTTCTCCATAATAGCCAATTCCGTATCGTCATCCTCCACCACAGCTTCAACTGCTTTCGTAAAAAAAGATTCTGCTACAGCTTTATCATCTTCTGATAAGCCTTCTTCGGATGTTTTTAACTCATTAACGACAGTTCTCACCGACTCTACAATTCCGACAATCTCCTCATTACTTTTGCCGCTTGCAGACATAGCGTCAATAAGACCTTCGTAGCTTTCGATTTCATATTTATCCAACGCTATTGCTTCTTCATAGGCTTCAATAGCAGCATCATAATCCCCTGCTTCCATGCTGCTTGCGCCCAGTTCCAACTGTCTCTCGACTTTAGCTTCCGCCGAGCATCCGGCTAAGCCGAATGCCATGACAGCCACAATAATTAAAAATTTATATGCATTTCTCTTCATAACTACATCTCCTTTTATATCTAGGATAAAATGTGCTAATTTCTAAAATGTGCAACACCACATAAATGTCCTTCCGGTACAAGCACCCAATTAACAGCCTCTCTACCATCTACCAATTCATAATATACGAGTGATGCATAAACCCATCCATCTTCTTTTTCAATCCAATCCGGCACATCCTGGTCTACAGGCACTCCTTCTACGACTTCATATGTACCCGAGTATAATATACCTTCATATTCATAAACACGAGTGTATGTTCCATCGTATAAACCGTTAATAACAGTTACTTCATCATCAGCAAATATTCCACCATCTGAATCATATACATGTCCGTGTCCGTTTGGTGCATCATTGGCCCAATCGCCTTCATATATCTCATAGCTATAGCCTTCCTCTTTGCAATATGCCCAGTACCAGCCACCATATCCACTACGCATACCATCTACATAGTCGCCTACATACCATTCGTCACACGGACATCCTTCCATAGAGTAATATCCAATACCGACACCGGTAGTACCACCGCCAAAGATATAGCTATAATTACCTGCATCACCGACTTTTTCTTTAATTATTGCGAGTTCTTCAGAATCACTAAATTCAGCCAATGCCGCCCAATCCTCATTCTGAATATACTCATATGCAATCATAAGAATATCAACCAAGTCCTGCTCAGCTTCTGCTTTTTCAGTAACAGTAGCCGCTGTATCCTGTGCATTTTCATTTGAAGGAAGTGTAGTTGCCATCTGGCCGGCTAATTCCTTAGCTTCTTCCAAGTTATTGCCTGCCAAATAGTGGTCGATCACTTCATTTACTTTATCTTCATAGGCATCTGCTATCTGGCTCTCCTCGCCAAGCACGCCTACGCCTTCTTCCATGATTGCAATTTCCATATCCATATCACCTGCAATCGCATCGCTTGCAAGAGTGTAGAACCTCTCTGCAGCCGCCTTATCTTCTTCCGATAAGCCTTCCTCAGAGGCTTTTAATTCAGTAATCGCATCTGTGACACCGGCTACAACGCCCGCGATTTCTTCGTTACTTCTCCCGTCTGATACCATAGCCACTACAAGGCCTTCATAGCCTTCGATTTCGTACTTGTCCAAAGCAATTGCTTCTTCATAGGCTGTAATTGCAGCATCGTAATCTCCTGCTTCCATGCTGCTTGCGCCCAGTTCCAACTGCCTCTCGACTTTGGCTTCTGTTGAGCATCCGACTAAGCCCAAGGCCATAGCTGCTGTAATAATTAAAAATTTATATGCTTTTCTCTTCATAATTGTCTCTCCTTTATGTCCCTATTTTTACATTTAGAACATTCCGCATCCGCCGCCGAAGCCGCCGAAATCATTAAAGCTGTTACCTATATTCAAATTATATCCGCCCGCTTCAAAAGGGGTTACCATGTTCTGAGACTCCTGCATAGCCCACATGTTCTGCTGATCTACAAACTGCTGATGCATCATCTGGTTCTGCTGATCCATGAACCGGTTCTGCTGGTCCATGAACTGATTCTGCTGGTCCATAAACTGCTGGTTCTGCTGGTCAAACAACTGCTGGTTCGCATAATCGAATCCCGCGGTCTGCCACCATTCCTTTGAACCGGTTGCACCGGTAGTTGTACCCACCTGACCAAACAAAGGCACCAAAATCTTCACTACATTGATAATTGCAATAACGATAGCTGCGATAATAAAAAATGTTTTATCCATACTCTTATCTCCTTTCAGATAACTCTGTTGTTGTTTGTTAATTGATAGATACAAGAGTTTTCGCTTCGGTTTTATAAAATCGAAAAATTTTTAAAAAAATTTAAAAATATTTTTTTCTTAGAAATTAACACGGATTTCCGTAGCGCCAATGTAGATTTTATCATCATTGGATAAGCGATATGCGCGCTGGATAGGCACACGATTTACCATCGTTCCGTTCATGGAATCCAAATCCACCACTTCCAGATACTTACCGTCATATACCAACTTACAATGCTTGCCGGAGATGTTTTTATCTTTTTCGTACACCACATCCGCCACATCTTTCTTGCGACCGATGGTTAATTCACCTTTTACCACAACAGTAAGAGATTCCTCAGGTGTACCATGTCCGATCTGCGTTAAAATCACTTCTATGGAAGGACGATGATCTTCTATTGTAGGAGGCAAGGTGCGTTCCTCATCCTCTGTTGCCGATTCCATAGTAGGTTCTTCAACTTCAGCCTCTTCGCGAAGTCTTGCTTCTGCTGCCGCTCTTTCTTCCGCTTCTTTGGCTTCTCTGGCCGCTTTTGCCTTCTTCTTTTTAGATAAAAGAATACAAACCACCACAATTGCCACAACGGAAATTACTGCAACCGCAATTAAAATAATGACCCAAATAGGCATTCCGTCATTTTTATCTTCTTCCGGCTCTTCAGGTGTTTCTACGATTTCCGATACTTCCGGCTCTTCCACGCTCTCAGGCTCAGATTCTGCTTCCACAACGCCTTCGCTGATAAAAACAGATTTTACATTGTAACCGTCTGTTGCATTGCCAACACCGTCTACTACGGCTTCCACCTGTAAATAATTCTCTGTACCGTTTGCTTCATATCCGGAGATATCCGCCTTAATGACCGCAATATTTCTTGTTGTATTAAAAACAGTATCTGCCACTGCCTGTGCATCCACATCATCCACGCCGTATATCATATGTACGCCGCCGGAAGACATTCTTGCAAAGCTTCCCATAACCTTGGCAATCTCTATTGCTTTTTCGTTATTTCCTCTTACCGCAACGCTGCAAATAGGAATGTTGGTTTCGTTGATTTTATCCCCTACTTCTTTTTCCGTGATGCCGGAAATCTGATCGTCCTGGCCATCAGAAAGAATAACGATACACTTTCTATCGAGAACCTGCTCAGAGGTAGATAAAACATCCATTGCCCGGTTAATGGCATAATAGAGATTGGTATCCTCTGACAAAGTTTCAATGTTTGCAATTGCTTCAAGCAAAGCCTCTTTGTCCGATGTAAAAGACTCTGCATAAACATCATTGCCAATCAACATAATGGATGCGTTATCATCCTCGTCCATTCCGTTTACCAAGCATGTTAAAATATTTTTAATATTCTCCATTTCGCTCTTCTTAATAGAACCGGACACATCCACAAGAAAAACATAACTGGTCTGCAAATCTTCCGCTTCATAGTCCGAAACAGATAAGATTTCCAGTTCTTCGTCACCCAAAGTGACTCTATATGAAATACCTTCGGTAGAATTGTCTAAGTTAGTGCCGACCTGCATAACCAACTCATTGTTTGCAGCTTCGGTTTCTCCCAAATATACATATAAGGGTTCATCAGCCTGCACGCTCATTGCAGGAACAAACGCCAATGCCAGCGCCAGTGTACACATTGCTATTCTGTTAAAAAATCCGCTTTTCTTCATATTTTTACCCTCTTTTAACATCTTTTTATGAACCATATCAGCCCCACATAAAAGTGGAGCTGATATCATTCTTTCTTTTATTCTTCTGTCTTGGTGTCAGCCCAGTCAAAACCTTCGCCACACAAAGGAACGAATAATAACTCGGTCTTGCCAAGTTCGATTTTGTCATAAGCTTTGATTTCGGTAGTAGAAAGTACTGCCTTACCGTTTAAGCGAACAATGCTTCTGCCATCACCGGGTGCGAAATAGAATACTCTGTCTCTGTTATCGTAAGCAATAACCGCATGCTTATCTCTTGAGATGGTTTCATCACCACTGATGCAAATATCCATGTGACGGTCTCTTCCAATGAAGTTGTTATCTGCATGAATACGATAATCTCTTCCCTTCTCACTTCCGGAAAGACATACTAACCAACCTACTACAGGATCGGTAGAGCAATCGGGAGCTTCCAACTGCCAAACTGCCATTGTACGACCCTCATCATTTGTGGAAGAACGCTGTGAATATGCGGAAGAAGTAGTTCCTACATCAGATGTCGGTGTTGTTTTTACCGGTTCCGTCTTATCCAAATCCGCTGCATTCCCTGTACTTACTGTTGTGTTCTTGCAATAAGGACACGCATTGCTTTTCTCCAGATCGAAGAATGATCCACACTTTTCACATCTTACCATTTCTGCCATTTTTCTTTACCTCCGTAAATTTATTATTTTTTTGTTTTTTACTACCGGATAGATACCCGGATTGTTAACTTGGTTTTATAAAAATGATAATTTTTTAATATTTTTATTTTTATCACACCCTAGAAGGGGAAATTCATTATCATAGCAATCATAATTGCCGTTACAAGAAGAACGAAGAATATCTTTACTGCAGCCAGAATTATATCTGTAGCGCTCGGACCGGATGCAACCTTTCTATCGCCGCCGGATGCAGCCACCTTTCCGGAACTATTTGTTCCGGTAGTAACTCTCGTACTTTTTCTAGACTTCGCCTCCGGAATATACTGATTTGCGAAGAGGTAGGTCTCACGATACAAACGAGGATATACCTCGTTCTCTGCAATGCGTTTTAACTCTTCCGGAGATTTTTGTTCATACGGAATATCTTTACTAACTTCTTTTGTTTTATGGTGTGCCCTATTCCCAAATATTCTTAATTTATGCAAATTATCTGCTGAAGTTTTGGATATACATTCACACTCCTCCAATGCAGAAATATAAACAATCACATCCCTTTTATTCTTTGCTTTCTTTTTCTCCTGCACCTCAGATAACTTACCATCCGAAATACCATTCAATTCCACCATTTCCTGCAGCATTCGTTCCAGCACATTTCTGATATCTGCAATTGCATCAATATAATGCTTTTTTGCCTTGTTTCCAGATACATTATCTTCCAACACAGCATCTTCAAACAGACATAAATCATCATAGCTGTTTTTCCAAGGCTTCATATGCGCAAAATTCGTTATTGCCATTTCAGTCCCCCTTTACTACATCACCTTATAGGTCTCGCGTTTGGATGCCAAATAAAAGCATTCGCCACGATTAATACGATAACTTACGCCCGCTTCTAACCGAGTACCATCAGCAAAATAAGTTCCCTGGGTGGAGCCTAAATCTTTTAAAAGCAAATCGCCTTCTTCCGTAGGACGAATGGAGCAATGCTTCCTGCTGATGCCGGGTGTATCGGAAGGATAGATGATATGTACACCTTCACGGCTTCTTCCCATGACAATTTCGCTGTCAACGGGAAATACCGCATTGGCGTACTGACCTTCAATCCCTTTTAATTTGTAAGCACGGGATTTTTTCTCCTGATCCTTACTACGCTTAACGGAACGCATGGTTTTGCTAATTCCCGTAGCAATATTGCCTTTTCGTTTTTTCTTTAATTCCTCTAAGGGAATCATCGGGGGCACCTGTATGTTTTTCATCACAAGCTCCTTTCTGTTTTTTGTTTCTCTTTTTACTCTATTAAAGACCCGCCATTGCCAAACCAACACATGCAACGACAAAAAGGATAATTACCCCTACGGTAACCACCGATGCAAGCACAGAGTTTTTCTCGGTTTTTGCTTTGGTCTGCACATTATATCTGTTCTGCGGATTTCCGCGTTTATTTGCTCTCTCTATCGATTCCGGCATATACTGATTGGCAAAGAGATAAGTTTCTCGATAAATATCTTCATACATTTCTTCTGCCATGCATAAAAATTCTTCAGAAGTTTTTTCAAAAAGCTCACAATAGCTGGGAACATCTTTATCGGTTCCTCGCTCTTTGACTAATTTTATAAATCGACTACTACATTCAGATGCTATACCTCCGTTATGTACAATCCGCTTCAGTCGCTCTGCCGAATCCAATGAAATATATCCGGCCTTATTTAAAACTATGATATAACATAAAATACGTGTCATTACTCTCATGTGCTTTTTAGTTTCAGGTTTTACCATCTCGTTATACATCGCCCTAATACTATCATCCGTAATTCCGTTTATCTCTATTAATGAACAAACCATACTCATTACAACCACATATGGATTCCCCATCATAAAATATTTTTCAAGTTCACTACACTTTTCACTTAACATTATATCTTCCATTTGCAGAAGTATTTTATAATCATCCGGCCACTTATCCATATGGCTAAAGTTGGTTATCATAATATTCACCTTTCTCCTACTGCACTACAAATTCTTCATACTTACCAAAGTGGAAACGATCGCCTACATTCAATCTTACCTTTTCATTTGCTACAATCTGATTACCGTTTACGGTAGTTCCGTATGTAGAACCTAAGTCAACCAATGTCACTCCTGCGCCGGTAACTTCAACACGGCAATGTACCTTGCTGACACCCTTGGTATCGTTCTCATAGATTAAGTTACAGAACTTACGGTCTCTACCGATAATAATGGGAGCGTCCAAAGGTAATGTGGCACCTTTGTATAAACCGGAAGTGCACAGAATCTTTCTTGTTTTTGCCATAGGTGCACTGGTTTTAACATTATCGCTACTTGATTTGATTTCTTCCACGGAAGGAAGTTTTACATTGATTTCAGGAACTGCTGCCGCGTTTCTCTTCTCTTCTACCGTTACTGCATCCGCCACCACGGTACCTGCCACAAAATCATGCAACGCGCGATGTCTTTTGTTAAACAAAGGAATAAACATTACCACAAAAGCCACAATTGAGCAAATTGTTCCGATCACACCACCAAAGGTGATACCGACCAAATAAGGAAGTACGCGGATAATACTTCTCACCATCATATCCAAGGTTCTTCCCCTCACTCCATCTTCGTATACTACCTTAAGTGAAAGTGCACGCTTACCAAGAGTTGCTTCGAATCCGCTGCTCTCCTGCAAAAAGAAGTATAAGAACTCCACAACCGGGACTACTAACATCATAATTTTATAAGGCACATATACCTTGGCGTATTCCGGATTCATAAGTGCAACCGTCATTTCTTCGATTCCGGTAGCAAGCATAATAATCACAACAGGAATTGAACCAACCACACCAAGAATAAGCGAATCCAACAAATACGCTACGATTCTTTTACCAAGTCCTGCTGCCTGAATTTTATCTGTTTCATTTACTTTTTTACTCATCTTTTACTCTCCTTTTTATCAAGGCGATTGCAGAATAATTGTCCTGCTTCTCCGTAGCTTCCGATGCTACTTTCTCCATCATGGAGCGAAGCCAGATTTCCGAATTGCACTTGCTTTTCCGCATCATTCTGCGTATCGTTTTATCATCGTAATGTTCCCAGAAACCGTCGGTACAGAGGAGATATCCTTTACCGCTGTTTTCTGTGGAACTTAATGTATGTACGGTTACTTTACACTCCGGATTGCCCATGGATTTTAAAACCCGATTACGATCCGGAGAATTCTTTCTGTCTTTCTCCTTAATTTTTCCCATTTCCACTTCAAGCTGTGTAACACTGTGGTCTTTGGTCCGATATGTGGTTCTGTAACTGTCCAGACAGTAGAACCTGGAATCTCCCGCATGTGCAACAATGGTTGCTTCATCAGAAAGAAACAATGCCACTACCGTAGAGCGCATGTCTTTTCCTTCTGTCTGCAATGCAAGAACACTGCGATTGGCTGCTTCCATAATAGCTGTCACATTTGCTTCATTTACTACGGGATATGCGGTAAAACATTCTTTTATGGTATTTACCACAGCCTCTGCTGCCAAATCACCGTCACCGTGTCCGCCCATTCCGTCAGCCACCACGGCTACTGTATTTCCATCCCGGGTAAAACAAACAATTCTGTCTTCGTTACGCTCTCTGCTTCCCACACAGCTGTCCAATGCATATTCATATTCCATCGGCATTACCCCCGCTGATAAAACATTACCACCGCGGTTGCATTGTCCTGTCTGGGTTTCATTCTGGCATTTACAGCATCTATGATTGACTGTGCAGCTTCTTCGGAAGTTGCGGCGCTATCCAATATGCTTATCATTTCTTCATCCGATAAAGTATTGAATACACCGTCCGATGACAGTAAAATCACATCATTGCGCTGTAATATAACGGGCTCTAAATTACGATCCACATATTTTAAATTACCCATTCCCATGTAACTGGTTAAGGCTTTTCTTTCGCGGTTGTTTAATGCTTTCTCGGCTACCATCTCGCCGTTCATGACTTTTGAATCCAATTCATATGCGTAGATGTGTTCTCTGTTTAACTGAACAAGGCTCTTGTTACGCATCAAATAAATTCTACTGTCACCTACCGATGTGAAGTACAGATTTCCTGCTACCACATATACTGCTACCAGGGTAGAACCGCTTTTTTCGCCGTTGATTTTATCAATATAATCACACGCCTGCTCATTAGCGGAACGAACCATATTCATCAGTTCGAATTCCGGTCTGGGGGCACCCACCAGTCTGCTGTAACATTCATTACAAACATAAGAAACAATACCGCTGATTTCTGCACCGTTCTGTAAGCCTCCCATTCCGTCGGCAACTACGGCAAGTGCTGTTTTATCCTCCATGCAGGTAGTGTAGGAATCCTGCTGATTCTCTCTTGCACCTATTGTCTGTGCCGCACCCATGGATAACTCCATGGGCGGCATTTTCGCTTCTGTCTCTGCCATCGGTACCTGTGTAGGCATTTTTGATTTCTTTTTACGGATAATCAACATAACCACAACGGTACCGATGAGAGCCAAAAGGGATAAGACACAGACCCCCGTTAATATAAAAGGAAGATAATGAAATAAATTGCTTGTTATAAAAATCATATGTACACCTTTCTCTACTCGACTCTATAAGGATTAACCGATTCTTGATAATGGTCTTTCGACATTTCTTCGTAGCTGATTAAAAGATATTTATTGTAATCAAGACAATCGTTCCAAGTTACATCTACATAGTAGTAGTTGCCGTCGATCAGAACTCTGTTCCAACCGTGACTGCCCCAGTGAGTGCCTGTCCATCCCTGGCCACCGATGAAATCGGTAGGAACGCCGGCAGCTTCCATAAGCTTCTTATATGCATTTGCGTAGCCCTGGCATACGCCGATACCGTATGCAAGCATGTCAAATGTGGAACGATGTGTAAGGCTGTCATCATAGGTACCGATACCACATAAATAATCATTAATCGCAACTGCCTTGTCCCAATCGGACATACCATCATGAATACCCGCTTCAACGAGACAGATCTGAATCAATTCCGCTTCGGAATATTCCCAACGCTCTTTCTGCTGGGGTTCGGGCTGAGGTTCGGGTTGCGGTTCAGGCTGAGGTTCAGGTTCCGGCTGCGGCTCAGGTTCCGGTGTTTCGATAACCACCTGTGTATCTGCCAACAGGGAGTCGGATACGAATGCATCCATTCCGCTGTAATCGATTTTGTACCAACCGGTATCTGCGCGACCAATGATGTTTACACCCTGGTTTAAAACAATGTGACCAATTACATCGTAATCGGTAGAGGGTCCGCTTCTGACATTGCAATTTGTCTGTGCGTATTTAAACGCCGTCATCGCGGTTACCGTGTAAGCAGGAAGTTTAGGTTCTTCTTCCTCAGGCTCCTCTGATTTAGGTTCTTCGGATTTAGGTTCCTCAGATTTAGGCTCTTCAGATTTAGGTTCTTCTTTCTCTTCCGAAGCTTCCTCTTTATCCTCGGCCTCTTCTTTATCTACAGATTCGCTATCTTCCAAGGAAGATACATTATTCTGCGCTGTTTCCGGTCCGGCATAAATGGTAGTGCCGGGCACATTCTGTGTGGATACTCCCGCGGGAATAAATCCAATTACTGTAATCATCAATGTGACGATTACCAATAACTTTTTCAGTCCGTCGTATTTTTCTCTCATATTCTTCCCTCCATTCAAGAATTCTTTTTTGCTTGTCTGAAGGATAGACACATGAAAGTTTCATTCGGTTTTATATTTTTTAAAATTTTTTATTTTATTTCAAAAAACATTTTTTAACGCCTGTTTTACTCGTCAAAAAATGCCATTTTTCACGGTATTTTCACAATTTACAACGATATAATTATATTACTCTATAAAGATAGGTGTCAACCTCTATAAGAATAATTTTATGTCTAAAAAACTGATATGTTATCTCTATAATGGAGGTGATTTATATGGAAATAGGTAGTCATATAAAACAGTTACGCGAACAAAAAAACTATTCAATAAACAAGCTTGCCAATATGGCAGGTGTTTCTCAAAGTTATCTGCGTGATGTTGAACTGGGTAACAAAAACCCTACGGTGGCATTTTTATCACTTATATGCGACGCCTTAAACATTTCTTTACAAGACTTTTTTTGCGATAATTCTCAATCAAGGCTTTTAAACGACCCTATTATTCAAGCCATTTACAAACTGACCCCCGAACAAAAAAACGCCTTGCTTGTTTTCTTAAAAACAATGCAAAGCGAATAGTTTCTTGACAACCTTATAAAAATAAACACTTAATTTTTAGGTAAAAATTACGGTGAATATAATATCTTTTAAATAAAAAAGGAGCTTCCGCCGAAGCTCCCTTTCTTCATTTTACTTATCGTTTGTCATCAATCTGTAAATCAGTGCCGGAATAAACATTACTCCCACTGTTGCAATCAAAACACCTGCTGTAACCGTCATGCTAGCTTCTATAATCCAAAACGAAGGTTTTAAAATAATGATAACAATTCCCACAGCTAAGCACACCAAAGAAATGACAGCTAAAATTACCTCATCCCAAAATGTGGACTTATCATTTTTAAACAAACTGAATTTCATAATATACGCCTCCCTTCACAACACGCACCGTGCTTTGAATACTTCATACATATTATTTATGCTTTATCACATACAATTAACTGTTTAATGTATATATATTATAAAATGTGACGGTATTTTTGTCAATCTTCAACAACAATTCGCGCCTTTATCCCAAATAAATTGACACTTTTGACAAAAAAGAGTAGAATGAGCGTATATGTTGCAATTCGATAAAAATGAGGAGGAAGATGCCATGATTAACATTCCAATGAAATCCGGCGCACCGCTGACTAAAGATACACTTTCATCCATTAATCAGCAGAAAAACAGTGGCGCCTATTCCATTCAGTCAATATCATCATTGAATCGCACCGGTGCCGAACAGCGCGATACAACACCGCCCGGTCCGGCTCCCGTAAACAATAATGTCGGTTATAACAGCATGCCTAACACAGTAAGTGCTCCGGCACCTGCACCCATACCGACGCCTGCGCCCGTACCGGCTCCTACACCGGCACCTGCGCCCGCACCCACTCCCACTATAACTAATTTTCCTACGCCTCAGTTGGTTAACCCCACTGCAAAAGGCCAGAAAGTTCTGTTAAACGGAGTAAGCAACCAGTCCAAATTAAAAGTATGTTTCGGCTGGAATATAAACAATGCGCAGTGCGATGTTGATGTTTCCGCATTTCTTTTAAATGCATCCGGTAAAGTAATCGGCGATGACTGGTTCGTATTCTACGGTCAGACCAACAGCCCCGATCAGAGCACCACATTCTTCAATGATAACGGTCCCGATCGCGAATTTATTACGATTGATTTCAACCGGTTAAACAGCGATGTTACCAAAATCGTATTTGTTTTGACAATCAACGAAGCTTTTGAGAAAAATCTTAATTTCAGCATGTTACAGGATGCTTACATCCGAATTCTTGACCAGTCCACATCTACTGAACTTATCAGTTTTAAAATGACTGATTACTACGCAAACGTTACATCTATGATGATTGGCGAGATATACTTACATAACAATAATTGGAAATTTAACGCAGTCGGAAACGGCGTTGCCAAGGATTTGGCAGGACTTTGTGAATTATACGGCGTACAGACCATCTAATTATAAGGAGGATAACCATGATAAAACTTGAAACAGTCAACGAACTTACACTTAAAGTTACTTCTACAGGATTTAATAGCTTATTCGTTAAGGCAGGTGCCTTTATTGCCGGCGAAAATTCAGGTGCTAAAAATTACACCTTTGAAAAGGTTCTTTTAGGACCCCAGAACAATATCGGCCAGGCTCTTTTAGGACAATTGGCACGCCGAGTAACCGGCGAAAACATGCCCCTTATGAAGGCTAATTTAAACGGCGACTCTGTTACATATTATGCAAGCTACGGACGCCATGTGGTAATCTATCATTTACAGCAGGGCGAAACCGTTTCTGTTGAATCAGAAAACATCCTTGCTTTTACACCGGACTGCGATTACAGCGTACGCTTCATCGGCGTTGGTGTTCTTTCTCAGAAGGGTCTTGCAACTTCAACCCTGACCGCAAGAGGACCTGAAGCATATGTTGCGGTTCTTACAGACGGTAATCCTATTGTTGTCAGCAATGTTGAATCACGCAGTACAATCTCCGTTGACCCTGATGCAGTTATCTGCTGGATGGGCCGTGGCAACTGCGATCCTCGCGTTGCAGCCGATGTTTCTTGGAAAACCTTCATTGGTCAGTCATCCGGTGAATCTTATCAATTTGAATGGTCCGGACATGATGCTGTTACCATTTTAATTCAGCCTTCCGAAAGACGCGGCGGTGTTTCCATTTCAATGGACTAAAACTACTTTTAATACTACACATAATACAAAAAGCGGGACTAATTAACTTAGTTCCGCTTTTATTTCTAAACATCTCTTAAGCACTTCTTCCGAGAACAATTTATCCTTGGGAGCTTCCCATATTCCGTCCTTCGCTTCCACCTCATATTCTTTTATAAAATCATGTGGTACGATTCCTTTGTCAGCCTCTGTGACCATGGAAATGTCAAATTCGCTGTCACCGGCTGCGATAACATAATCTGCTTTTATATATTCCTGAAACCTTCGTATCGCACGACCTTTGCTGAGTTTACGCGGCACAACATATACCTTGTCACCATTGTTAAATACATCCACAAGCTCGGAATTTAATACTTGGATTAAGTCTTTTACCACCTTCTCAGGCTCGCTGCATTTTGTAAACAGGAACAGGTTCTCGATATAGCGCAATTCAAAATATCGCGCCGGACACTTGTCCAAATAATCCGAAGCAACCGCTACGATATCATTGCTTTCTTTTACCAAATCCAGCGATGTTTTATACCAGGATTCATCTGACTTACCGTCCACCAGAAGGATTCCGCCGTTACAGGTTAGCGCATATTTAAATTCGCCAATACCCAAATCAATGCGGTTATACTGCTCTATTGTTCTGGTTGTTGTAGGAACAATGAGCATCTGCTCTTTTACCTTCTGCAACAAAGCAAATGTCTCTTTCGATATGAATGAGATTTCTCTTCCCTGATACAGTTCCACATTTATTTTATCGGTTCCGATGTCATGCTTATATGAATAAATAATCGTATTGTCCAAATCCGTATTAAATACAATCATAAAATCTCCCAAAAAACAGGGTGTGCGACACTTAACTGTGAGCACACCCCATTAAAAGCATATATTATTTCTTCTTAACTACAATTAACTTTCTGATCATATCAACCGGAATGATTAACAATGCCAGCAACATAGATACAACCAAAGCTCTTACATTAAGCATGGTAGTATTAAATACTTTACCACCAATTTCAATAATTACGGTCTGAAGCACGAAGATTGCACCCATTACGATAATGAAACGCTTGTTTTCACTAATGTGTTCAAACAGGTTAAGTTTCTCAGATCTGGTATTCATACTATTAAAGATAATAGAATAAATGAAGAATGCAAACATAAATGTCTTCTTATACAATTCCGGATCTGCACAATTTTCAGGTGTTACGAAATCTGTAATACCGCCAATGTTTTCCAAAATAAGGATAGAACCCAAGGTAATAAACACCGCACTGGTTCCGATGGCTGATTTAATATATGAAGTTAAAATGTTATCGGTTCTTAATGCCGGCTTATCCTTCATATATCTGTCTAAAATAGGTTCTCCACCGAATGCCATAGCTGCCAAAGTATCCATAATCAAGTTGATCCACAAAATCTGAACAATTGAGAAGGGCTCTGTCCAACCGAGAATCGGTGCAATAATATTCATCAACAAAGTACTGATGTTTACAGTCAACTGGAAAATCAAGAACTTTCCTACTGATTTTGCCATAGTTCTACTGTTAAGAACACAGTCTTTAATAGATGTCAAACTGTTGTTAAGGATAATAACGTCTCCGGCTTCCTGAGCAACAGCGGTTCCGTCACCCATAGCGAATCCGATGTCTGCCTGTTTTAAAGCAGGTGCGTCGTTAACACCGTCACCGGTCATACCACACACATCACCAATCTGCTGTGAAATGGATACCAAACGCTTCTTATCCAAAGGTTTTGCTCTACTTACCACGCGCAATTTAGGAAGGATCTTCTGAAGTTCTTCATCGGACATCTTCTCCAACTGCTCATGTGTCAATACAACATCTTCGCCTTCATTCTTCAAAATGCCGGCTTCTTTTGCAATGGCGATGGCTGTTTCTTCCGCATCACCTGTAACCATTACAACCTGAATTCCTGCTGTATTAAGAATTTCAACTGTTTCAATTGCATCGGTTCTTACATTGTCACGCAAGCACAATACTGCCATCAATACAGTCTTGCCGTCTGCAATTTTAGCAACAGATAAAAGTTTCATTGTTCTCTTAGCCTGTACTACCATCTGCTCAGCAACAAGCTTTTTATTGTCGGAAGTGAATTCACATACTTCGCCGTCGGGCATCATATAATGTGTAACTTCATCGATAATATTTTCTGTCGCACCCTTCCAATATACAACACCGCTTTTCATTGTTGCGGTAGCGCACTTCTTCTCTGAATCAAAGCCGCTGATTTCCTCAACTTTATCGGGGTCGTTCTTGGAATCGTCGTATCCGTTTTCCAAAGCATAAGTTAATAATGCTCTGTCCATGTTGTTACTACCGATGGACTTACCTTCGGAGGATACCTTCGCAAGATTATTAACGGTAATTGCCTCAATAAACTCTCTGTCCTGAATATTCTCAACAATTTTACCGTCACCGGTAATAAACTCTACCAATGATAAGTTACCTTCGGTAATGGTACCGGTCTTATCACTGAACAACACATTCATGTATGCAGAGTCTGAAAACGCAGCCTTGTGACTTACAAGAATATTCTTCTTGTACATAGATTCAGTATTCATGGACTGAACCAAGCTGTTCATCATGGGCAAACCTTCGGGAACAGCCATAATAACGATAGATGCCATAAGCATAATCGCTTCAGCAACCAATAATAAAATACTTACAACGGTAGCCGCTTCATTTGCTCTCAGTAAAGTTAAAACAATGTGTAAAACACCTGCAATTGCAGCTGCGGAAACACCTAATTTACCGATACCTGCTGCAACAACTTCAAGCTTCAAGCTGGAAGTATCTTTTCTTTCTTCCTCTTCATCATCAGTCAATGCCTTATTGATTTTACCAAGTTCCGAATCATCACCGATAACAGTAGCAACCATATATCCTTCACCGGATGTTACAACGGAGCCCATAAATACCTTATGTGCTGAGCCATAATCGGTTGACTCTGCCTCTTCAAGATTAGCTGCCGCTTCTTTTGTCTCATCTCTGGATTCACCGTTAAGAGCTGCCTGAGATACCTTAATTTTACCTTCAAAAATAACGCCGTCTACGGGAATCTTATCACCGGCCTGTACCAATACAGTGTCACCTTTAACGATTTCACTGGTAAGAATATTTACCAATTTACCGTTACGCATTACCTTAGCGTAGGTTTTACTGTATTCTTCCTGTAATGCCTCACTACGGCTGCTGTTTCTGTACTCTGACCATGTACTGAAACCTGTTGCCAAACCAATGGCTAAAACAATACTGATAATTTCGATAACATCGTTTTCACCTGACAATGCGGGAATAAATGCTGCCAAAACAGCAAGCACAATTTTTAACAACAATGCACCGCAAAGTACCTTAATCCATATATCGTTAAAAGCGCCGATGAACATGGACCATAAAGATTCCGGTTCCTTCTTTGCCAACTCATTTGTACCGTATTTTTCTTTGCTTTCAGCCACCTGCGCGTCATTAAGACCACTCATAAGCTCGGCTTTATTTATATCACTCATTAAAATTTAAACCTCCTACGGGCTAAAAATTGAGAGAAACCATAGATACAGTTTCTCTCAATCAATAGACATTTACTACTGAATAAATCTTCTGCTAAGTTCTCCTAAGCCGGGATCGTTTGTTCCCTGACCGATTGCTGAGAACTTCCACTCTCCGTTGTGTCTGTACACTTCACCAAAAATCATGGCTGTCATACCGGAGTAATTGTCTGTAAGGTTGTATTTGCACATTTCGCTACCGTTTCTGCCATCTACCAATCTGATAAATGCATTCTGGATTAAGCCAAAGTGCTGATTTCTCTGAACAGCCTGATAAATATTAACAACAAAGACAACCTTGTCATATTCCTGGGGAATATTTGCTAAATCTACAACAATCTGCTCATCATCGCCATCGCCGGCACCGGTAAGGTTATCACCCTGGTGAACAACGGTACCTGTACGGTGTCTGAGATTACCGAAGTAGATAATATCTGCCTTATCGGTTAATCTGCCGTTCTTTAACATAATTGCAGATGCATCACAGTCGATGGAAGGCTGGCTTGATCCAAACAATGAACCAAAGAAACCGCCTGATGCCTGCTTAATTTCATCCCATCCAAGACCTACAACGATTTTAGATAAACCTGCATTATCCTTGGATAAGCTAACTTTCTGTCCTTTTTGTAAACTAACTGACATATCGATTCTGTCTCCTTCCTAATTAACCTACTTCTACACCATAGTTACCACACAATGCTGCAAGGCCACCCTGGTATCCGCTACCGATTGCGTTGAACTTCCATTCGTCTCCGTTCTTGTAAAGTTCACCGAAAACTACTGCGGTTTCAATAGAGAAATCTTCGCCTAAGTCATATCTTAAAAGTTCTTCACCATTTGCTTCATTGTAGATACGAACAAACGCATTGGAAACCTGACCGAAATTCTGGCGGCGAGCTTCTGCTTCATAAATGGTAACGGTAAATGCAATCTTGGTTACATTTGCGGGAATCTTTGATAAGTCAAGCTTAATCTGCTCATCATCTCCGTCACCAACACCTGTCTTGTTATCACCTAAGTGCTGTACAGCACCTGAAGGATGATTTAAATTACCAAAGAAAACGAAATCGGTCTGTGCTGTTACTTTTCCGTTATCTCCAAGTAAAAATGCAGCACTGTCCAAATCGAAATCACCACCGGTATCAAATGCATTCACATCCCATCCAATACCTACAACTACATTATTAAGCCCGGGATTTCCCTTTGTAAGGCTTACTTTCTGACCCTTCTGTAAACTAACCGGCATCTCTTTTTACCTCCTTATGCTGTCTGAATTCCGTAGTGACCGCAAAGTGCAGCCAAGCCACCCTGGAATCCGCTACCAATTGCATTAAACTTCCATTCTCCGTTATGACGATACAGCTCTCCGACAACAACAGCTGTTTCAATAGAGAAGTCTTCTCCCAAGTCATATCTTATTAATTCAGTTCCTGTGCTTTCGTCTACCAAACGGATAAAAGCGTTAGATACCTGACCGAAATTCTGACGACGGGAATCCGCATCATAAATTGTAACGGTAAACGCAATCTTTTCGATTTCCGCAGGAACCTTAGATAAATCAACCTGAATCTGCTCATCATCACCATCGCCGGCACCTGTGAGGTTATCACCCATGTGATTTACAGCACCGCTGACATGTGATAAATTACCGTAAAATACGAAATCTTTTTCTGTGATGCATTTTCCGCTTGCACCAAGCATGAATGCAGCAGCGTCAAGGTCAAAATCAGCACCTGAATCAAATGCATTCACATCCCATCCGAGACCTACCATAATATTCTTCAATCCCGGATTTCCTTTTGTTAAATCAACTTTCTGTCCTTTAGATAAATTAATAGGCATAAAAAATTCCCTCCTTTTATAAAATTTCTATCTACAGCACACCCTATTTCTTCACGGGAGGCATATGATACATCTTATTGAAATCATCCTTGATTGTTTCAAGTTTTGCCTGATCTTCAACACGCTTCTTCTTTGCTTCTTCCTGAATTCTCTTGGTTTCTTCGATACCGCTTGTAATGGTACGCCATGTGGTTTCAAGAGTTTCAATCTGAATGGAATTACCGGAAGCAAGCTTAGCGGTTGCCTTAGATACTTCAACGGAATTCTGAGCATTCTTAATCAACATTTCATTGGTCTTCTTATCAAGCTCAGCCAAAGACTCTGCCTGAACCTTCTGTCTCTTTAATAAGATTGCCTGAGCCAATGCCTGCTTAAACACGGGAAGTGTTACGATGAATGCGGAATTAATCTTTCTAACCAAATTATAGTTACTGAATTCCATTGTCTTAATCATGGGGATAGACTGCATAGCAACATTCTCTGCAATACGCAAATCCTGTGTACGCTGTTCCATCATCATTAACGCCTGATTCAAACTGGTAAGCTCGAACTGAATAGACTGGTCACCTGTGGTTTCCATATCTTTCTGTCTCTGAGCAATGTACGCTTCAATTTCCTTGCAAGCCTGTTCGCCGGCCAAAATGTATTTTACCAAATCATGGTAATAATTAACATTTGCCTCGAACATCATATTTAATTTCTTATTTGACTGCTTGATTTCAGATTCATAACCCTTCAACTGAACATAAATCTTATCGATTTCTTCGCCCATGGTATGATACTTAGCCAAAATCTTTTCGAGCTGTTTCTTTAAGTTACCGAAAAGCTTTCCGAATAAGCTGGGGTTGTCTTTGATTTCTTCAATATCAAACTTACCCATAATCTTTGCCAATACGCTTAACAGCTCGCTTGTATCATCAAGCTGAGACATATCCATACTGTTCAATACGATATCGGATGCCTTGGAAATTTCATCCGCAACTTCCGAACCGAATGATACAATGGTCTCCAAATTATTGATTTCGATTGTACTTACAAGACGATCAACTTCTTCGGAATTAACCAACTGAGCGTTCATGCTCTCTCTGTCGGCAACAATATCATACTGCTCCACAACCGCTAATTCTTCTGTCTGAACAGGCGCAGGAACAGCAGCTGTAGTGGTGGCCGACGGTGCCATTGTTGTTGTTTTGCTAAAATCAAGTGCCATATTAATTACCTCTCTTAAATATTTTATCACGCCAGTTAGGGCGCGGACTATTTAATGGAATCGTTTTCAAATCCGGCATCTCCAAATCGTATTTGTATTCGCCGATTTGATGCTCTTCCATTAGTTTCTTGTTAAAATGCTTCTCTACACTTTGATATCCGGTGGGAACAAAGAATACCACATCAAATCCAATCAAATTCAGAAAAGCAACCATAATCGAATCCTCGAGGGATATCACATTCTCTGTGGTATTTACATATACCAGCTTGGGATTCTTTTTGGTAAAATCGAACTTCTGAATCATACGAACCATATCTTTCGGTAAATTCAAAACCTGAGCAATTACGGTATACTCGGTTCCGTTCTCCCCAATACCTTTAATCAATTTCTGTTGAATCAAAAGTTCTAATTTATCCAGCAGGAAGTCCTGCATTTCTTCACGCAAAATACCGTAAGGGTATTTTGGATGATTTTTAATTGTATTTTTTTGTAATTTGCCGTTTTTATAAAACTCCGTCGCGTAACTCTTCATGGGGTTCGGCGATGCGGGTTGTATAAAAGGAACTCTGGTAATCAAAAACGTATCCGGGGTCATGAGTTCTTTGATGGATACCCAATACTGCGGCAACTGACCGTTTTTAACTCCTGAGACCTTAGCAAATATAACGGGAATGTTAACCACTCCGTCAGCCGTACTGAAATTCGGTCTGTACTTCAGCTCCTGATCCCATAAAATCTTAATTTCCTCATACATGGTCTGAAGCGTAATTGCATTAGCTTTACCGTACTGCTGATTACGATACAAGCCTGTATCCTGATACATCAATGTATCCAGCTCCCGCTCTGCGTGATATGCGGCGGTTCCGATTCTAAACTGCGTATTCTGCTCAGGGAATTTATCCATTACGATGCTTTCCGTATAATTCGCCTCGTACAATACACTATCCTCTAAGCAACACTTAAAGTTAAGATTCGGGCACAGGATTAATACATCCACGGGAAGTTTTGCCAGCAACTTCATAAAAAGTGCTTCGTTCTCGTTTTTACAGCCACCCATATAGATAAAACATGAAATCTCCGGTTGTTTCCAGTTTTGAAACAACATGGGCATATATCGTTTTAACCAACATAATATGTATACTGCCTTGTTGGTTAAACGGTTCAGATTTGATGCATCTTTCTTGTTCTCGGCTATCATCAAATCCACAAACGCCTTATTCATAATCTTTTGCAGTTCAGGGTTTGCCGTATATTTTATATTGTTTGCCAAATCCATAACCAGTTGTTCGAACTTGGCGTAATTACCTCTTTTGATCCCGGTGATTTCATCATTGGTGGGCTTAGGAATTTCACCGTTTACAATTACAACCTTGCGCCCGGCATTTTTTATTGCCTGATGCATCTGATAAAGTTCATTGGGATATGTTAACTTATCGTCGGCACCGTTCATGCGGCAGAAACAATTATAAAAGAAATTTGTGTCATTTCCGCGAACTGCAATGCTCTGCTGAATATCTTCCAGTATCTTCCCGGAAATCCATGCGTTTGTGCAATTATTCACCGCAGGCATGGCTCCATATAAGTGTGCCGTTTTCATTTCTTCCTGCTGTGCTTCTCTTACCGCCTTAACGGAATATCCTGCCGGAAAGCTTCCCATCCCGTTCATAACCAGATTATCCGATAACTTTGACTGCGGATCCAGTTTCATATATGCATCATCACCGTTATATTGCAACATTACAACATCGCAACCTGCATTGGACAAAATGGAAATCAGCATCAATTCATAATTGCTGATGTCGCCCTCATATAAAATCTTCGGTACATTGTTCTCACCCAACTGATTCACAATGCGTTCAAATTTATAATACAGCCAACACATATACTTGATATACGCATTTTTAAGCATATTCTCCGTCTTGCCTGTCTTACGCATGGAATCCAGTGAATCATAAATCGCCGATGCCACGGTCTGCCTCTGAAAATCAGTCATTCTGGGCAACCATTTTTTCAGACTCGCCTCTATAAAAGCGGCACTCATCTGAAACTGCATACCCATAATCTCATTGTAGTAAGCAAGATTTTTCTCATCCGGATTGGGAATTTTACCTTCCAACACAACTCCCGTCCGTCTGGCAACATCATAGTATTTTTTTATAAAAGCACCTATTTCCTCAGAATATCCGTTTATTCTGTAGAAATAAACTTCTTTGCTTTGACGATTCTGTAAATCCACAAAAAAGTCGTTAAGGCTACGAATCTTTTTGTGTTCTAACATAAGCCGTTCTCACCTCAATATCTGTTCATCTTATTCTTATTCATGATATATCCCAGTACAGAACCAACCGCACCGCCTATAATATGTGTGAGGTTAGATACATTATCATGAATAAAAATTCCGCTATAAATCTGTTCCCCTATGTACAACACCGCCACCAATATAAATGTCAAGGGCAACTTGCCTTCTTTTATACTGGTCATGGATGCCAGTAAAATAAATGCAAATACCACTCCGCTTGCACCAAGCAGCTGAATATTGGGAAAGAATATGAAATTAGTCAGTCCCGTAACAAAAGCGGTGGTAAGTATTACAAACAAAATATTGGAAGAACCGTACTTTTCCTCCAAAAGCGGTCCAACCACCAAAAGCATCATGATGTTTCCGAAGAAATGGCTCCAGTCTGCATGTCCAAGCACATGTCCAAAGAAACGAATATATGTAAGAGGATTCAACAGCGAAGAACGATACACGCTGAACAATGCATTGGTAGATGCACCCAAAGTCAACATATCCACAATTAAAACAACCACACACAGTATCGTAAATCCCAACACAATGGGAGAATTAAACGATAACTTTAATTTCTTCTTTTCCCCGCTCATAAAACACCTCGCACAAAACGATTTTTTACCAAAAATATTATAGCACACGAAAGTGCCTTTTTCAATAGCACAGCCCTTGCCGTTTCACAATTTGCCATATCTTAGCATAGGGGATTTTTTATGATTTATTTCATAAAACCGCCTGCAAAAGGCAAGATATTTTCATAGCCGATTGCCAGGTTGATATTCTGCCCGCTGTCAATGCCGGCCGTACTGATTCCCACAACTTCTCCGTACATATTCAGCACCGCGCCGCCGGAACTTCCGTGGGATATGGGGGCAGTAAACTGTATCATGTCTACATCGTTAATTTTACGGAAGCCGGAAATAATACCGTCGGATACGGAATTAAACAATCCCAAAGGACTTCCGATGGCCACAACCTTCTGTCCCCTCACAAGCTTATCCTTGCCGTTATAAATCGGCAACGGTTCCAGAACCCTGTCAATACGGATAACCGCCAAATCCGTAGAAGGGTTGTATTTAATCACTTCCCCGGTTTTATAAACCTGATCGTCGTCTTCTATGCGGACACTGTAAAATCTTCCGCCGGAAGCAACATGATTGTTGGTTAATATGTATCCGTTTCTGCCAATCATAATGCCCGATCCCGTACCGATTACTTCGCCGGTGGAATCGTGAATGGCAATCAAAACAATAGATGCCGCCAACTGCGCCAGTTCCTCAAAGCTCTTTTCCCGTCTGCCCTGATTTGCTGTCGATGCATTGCCGCTTCTTATATTCCCCACCGCCGGAGCCGCCGGCGCCGGTGTCTTCTTTCTACCGGGATGCTCCGGTATCACAAGTCGGTTCATACCGCCGGAGTTCATGTTATTTCCGCTTACCGTATTGGAAGCAGCAGACACATTGATGTTATTCATCGTACGGTTGGTTTCGGCAGCACGCTGCATGTCTGCATACTTTCGTTCAAGGATCGCAGGATTGTACTCACCGAGCTTACCGTTTCCGAATCCGCCGATTACAAATTCCTTGCTGAATGCCTTTAAGGCATCCGCTACCACCACATCTTTTTGATTCTGTATCAGGAGCACATCACACCCCAAAAAAGTCAAAAAGAGACAAAAAAGATACTCATGGTCTTTTATAACATTACTTGCGATTATTTTTATATTGCTTTTATCATCCCAATTGGTAAAAACAGCCCGGTCAATTTGGTCAAACCAGTAGAAAATTTTAACCACAAGATTTTTAATCATGGTTTCCGACGCATTGCCTTTACTTTGGGTATAATACTCTACAATGCGTGTACAGGCGGTTGCCATACACTGCTCCAAATCCGGCGACAAATTTCTTCCCGCAAATTCTATCGTTCTCTCCGCCTGCCACTTTGCGTAGATTCCCCCATATTTTTCGGCATCTTTCGCATCTGTGGGCACCGGTAACGAATTGATTCTGTGGTATTTTTTTATGCCGTTTTTCATTTCACGGTACATACATTCATCCAGCGTTGTTACATCAGATAATAAAGATGTATTTTCCCCCAGCATTCGGACAAAATATACATCTCTGACGCCGTTGGACACTCCGCCTTTTATACCAATAAAAAAGTCCAAAGAATTGATTCCCATAATGTTATGTCTGTATGTCAAATCGGTCATAACAACCCACACCGCCTTTATTTGTGTAATAATTGTGATTTTACCACATTTGTACTTTTTAGTCTATCTTTCATAAAACAAATGTGTTATACTTCACTTCGATACGCTTTTATCGTATCAGTTTTAAAAAGGGGTAATTTTAAAATGAAAAATGATGTTTTATACTACAGCGTAGGCGCCTTGCTTTATTGCCCGGCCAACAAAAAAAGCATCGCAGATTCTATCATTAACGAAAGTTTTGGCACAAAGTTCTCACTGGCACTGTGCCTGGAAGATACCATAAACGATAAATTTGTCGCTGAGGCAGAACAGGATTTGGTAGAATCTATAAATAAAATTTATATCAGCTCCAAGGAAAAGTCCTTTTATCTTCCCAAAATTTTCATAAGGGTAAGAGTTCCCGAGCAGATTGTCCGCTTGACTCTGGCACTGGGCGAAAGCATTTCCGTCATTACCGGTTTTATCATTCCGAAGTTTTGCCTTGAAACTTCCGGTACATATATCAACGAAATTATTCGGGCGAATGAAATTGCAAACAAGAAGCTGTACATGATGCCCATTTACGAAAGCTCCACTATCATCAACCTGAACACCCGTTATGAATTGTTATACGAATTAAAAGATTCTCTCGCCAAGGTTGAAGACCTGGTTCTTAACATCCGCGTGGGCGGCAATGATTTGTGTCATGTTTTCGGATTCCGTCGCCATTCCGACGAATCCATCCACAGAATTCGACCGATTGCGAACATCTTTTCCGATATGATTACCATATACGGAACGGATTATGTGGTATCCGGTCCCGTTTGGGAATACTATTCCGGTGACAACTGGGAAAAAGGCCTGATTGCGGAAATTAAAGATGATCAGCTGTGCGGTTTTACCGGCAAAACCGTTATTCACCCCAAACAAATTGAGGTGGTTAACAAAACCTACCGGGTATCCCGCGCCGATTACAATGATGCGCAAAGCATACTGGGCTGGAATAAAGATTCCGATTCCCTTGTTTGCGGAAGCGAATCCAAGGAGCGAATGAACGAATATAAAACCCATGTGAATTGGGCACATAAAACAATGTATCTGGCAGAAGCTTTTGGTATAGAAGAATAAAAAAAGACGGACATATCTTACCGATATGTCCGTTTTATAATTCATAAAATTAGTTACCGTTTAAAAGCTTTTCAATCTTTAATTTATGCTCTTCCTTGGTAATGATTCCCATCTGTAACTGCATGTCAATCTTTCTAAGCTGTTCGTGATTGTCATACTTCTTCTGAATGGAAGCCAATTTATCACTGTATTCTTCAACAGTAATGATATCCAACGCCAACGCCTTATCCAATTTAGCCTTACCTTCTTCAAAAGCTTCCAACGCCTTCTGTTCTCTGCGTGCTTCTTCCGCTTTCTTGGCATTAATCTCTTTTTCCGCAAGACTTTCTTCGATTCCTTCCAACTTAGTCTTATCTGCCTGCATTTCATCAAGGATATCGCTTACATCAAAAGCATCTGTGGAAGCGGCTTTAATGTATTCCACATATCTCTTACCGATTGCAGCATAATACTCCTGAAGCTTTTTCTCCACCATTGCCTTCTGTACTTTTAAGCCGGCAATTTCGCTCTGCTCTTTTGAAATGTTGTAAATGCTGTTTCCAACCTTCTTCGCCGAATCAAATACATTTTCTCCCATTTCTTGTACTGTTTTGGTTGCCTTATCAAACATAACGTTTACCTCCCTTTTACACTATAAATTATGTTTAAAACATTGTTTTCCCACATGCAAAACGCCTGTGATTATAAAATAGAATAATACATCCGTCTCAACCTTGCAAGCAGATTATTTATCCTGATTTTTTATGACTTATCGAATCACCTTGGGAATTTCGATATGCGAAACCACTCTGGGGGTTATATCCATAGACCAAGCCATATCTCTGCCTAACAGTTTATGAATGGCAATGGCCGGAATATTAATTTCTTTCGCCAGACAGCTCATTTGCAGGCCGCCGGACATTCGCGTGTTGATTTCCAACAAATACGGCATACCGTTTTCCATTCTGAATTGCACATTGCAGGGGCACTCCAATTGAACATGCTCCATAACAACTTGAGTCTGCCTTAAAATCTCTTCATCAAACACAATATTCTCATGCCGCGACTCGCTTTTGATTCTGGGTACGGCAATCAACCCGCTTGCGGTTTTTAAGCAATCCACACTGATTTCCGGTCCCGGCATATAAGGCATAATCATTAACTCATCAAAAGAATCCACGGTTTTTAATGCTCTCAGATATTCCTCATATGTAACATCCATCCGCCGATAATTTTTCAATCCGGCAAAAATATCGATTTCTTCCACGATGCGGCGAAAGCTTTTTGCACCTTCGTCATTTACGAATTTTACACATAATTTATCGTGGTTTTTCTGCAAGCTTTTATATGCCTTTTCAAACATAGCCGCATCGGTTACCACTTCATATTCCGGAATGTTAATGCCGCCAATCTTTTTAAAATAATCGTATGTTTCCGCTTTATTGTTAAGCAGGTCGATTATGTCATATTCGTCCACCAGCACTTTCACACCGATTTCATAAAAGAGGGCTTTGTTTTTGCTGATTTCCACCATTTGATTTCGCGGAACAAACACATCAACGCTGTGTTCCTTACAGAATGCAATGCAATCTCTGACATACTCTTCGCCTTCTGTCAAAGGCTCGTCATACCATTCATCGCATACTTTTTGAATCACGGAGTCTCGCTGTTTATTTGACGCAATAACATAAGCATCCAGCTCCGAATCACTTTTTAATATCTCAATCAAACCGTAGGATGTACTAAACCAATGATTAAACCATATTCTTGTCATATTTTATCCTTATGCATCTGCCATTTTTTTGATGATTCCGCAGCACTTGTAGTGCACCATGGGATAAGATTCCACCGGAACCCCTTTCTCTTCAGCCAGTCTGACCAAGTGCTCCAATTGAGGATCATCCATATATCTTTCGTCAATCAATACCTTCCAGGGAACCCTTCTCAATAGCACGCGGGTCGCTTCCCCGATTCCCGGTTTTACCAAATTGATGTCCGAAACGCCGTATTCCTCGGCAATTTTTCTTACTTCATCAATTCCACAGCCTTCCACCATTTCTTCTTTTACGGAATTATCCATGTCGAATTCCTTCTCAATGGCATGAATGAATTCATAGGACAAATCCGATTCCATTAATTCCTCATAAAAAACAGCTCCGTGAAAATCATCTTTGCCGATAATATCATCCCGCAAAAAAGTTCTGCTTACCAGTCCGGAAACCGTACTGTTTAAGCAGGAGCTGGGAATCAAAATATCTTTGTGGGTACCGCACAAATCCGTCACATTGGCCGGATCTGCCACAACTGCGATTTCCGGCGAAACACCTTCATACGCCGAAATGTCTTTTTTTAATTCATTTAAAATTGCACCCTTGCCAATCCAGCCGTCTACGAACAATAACCTGTGCGGCTCATATCTTTCAAGCAGATATTCCATGGCATTGTTATCGATGCCGCGGCCGCGAATAATAGAGATCGAATAATGGGGCAAATCCAAATTGTATTTCTTCGCAATATATCTTTTCAGCAAGATTCCGATGGGAATACCGGCTCTTGCCAAAGATACGAGAACCACATCTTTGCCTCTTTTATCAATAATTTTTCCGGCCAGTACGCCTACCGCCCGAGCCACATCCCCGGAGTATTTTTCCAACGCCGATTTGTACACTTTCATATACACATCTGTAGGCACATATTCTATGGGTAACATTTCACTGTAATGCTTTCCTGACTGTATCAGTTTCTCCCTCTCTTGCGTAGACTGAGGCTCCACCATACCTGTAATGTCTTTCAGTAAAAGCACTACATCTTCTTTTTTATACGAACTTCTCATTCTTCCTAATACCACCTAAACACACTGATATTCGAGTTCTGAAGGGCTAACGCACTTATAAGAGATAAAAGTCCCTCTTGTTCCTTCAGCTCCGAATCCGTAATTACAATAACACAGTCATACTTGTCCAAATTATAAATAAAAGTCCTCCGCTCACGGTCGTATAAACTGTTTAATTCATATCTGGCTTTCAAGGGATATGTATCTTCACTGCTTACTTCTATGGGGCTTCTGGTCGTGGAGTGACACTTCACAACGCAGCCTGCTTCTTCAATCCTGCTGCCCACAAACAAAGCCGGGTACATACACTCTTCACTGCCTATTACCAATATCCGTTGTGACTTCTCAAAAGAGAACCGTCCCATAACGGCTTGGGCAAGTTTTTGATTGGCTTCGTCATAGACTTTGGAATCCAATAACCTTCTGGGATTCAGCTTACCTTCCACATTATAAAATACAAACGGCGCTTCGGAAACTTTGTCCTTGCAATCATGATACACTCCGTCTCCGGCAAAAGTATTGGCAATTTCGTCATAAGTTTCATGGTTGGTCTTCAATAAATAAAAGACTGAAATCCCCTGTTCTTCATACTTTTTCAATGCCGACTCATCCATACCGTTTAATAATGATAAAACAGAAAATTGAATTTCCTGTGAATACATCCTACGCAAAATCGTAATGATATTCATAATGGTATTGCCGGTTGTTACCTCATCTTCCACAAATACAATGCGGTCAATCTCCTTTATAACCGCATCCATGTCATCTTTTACCAGCTTCTGCTCCGTAGCATGGCTGTGAGCTTCCGAAAAATAGATATAATCAACATTCGGAATAATTTCCCTTGTGGTTTGAATATATTTGGCGTTTAAAGAAATCGCCACCTGCGCTCCGATTGCAGTGGCCGTTTCCGCAAAGCCGATTACCAGAAGCTTATCGTCGCCAAATTCGTTTTCCACAACTTTTGCCAAATCATCAAATAAGCGCAGCGCATTGCCCGGGGATACCGGCACATGTTTTCCCTGCATGGGATTGACTACCAGATAGCCTCTTTTATTATTATTTTGTCTTTTGGCTACCCTTACCAAATCTTCGTGTGAATATTTCATTTTTCTGTAAATTCCTTTTTATTTCGTTTACCGTCAACTTTCAACGGTTTTATTTTAATTTGTTTGTAAAGAGATTTAACATATTCTCCTTCAAACGCTCTATCCTTTTTACTCCGGCACTTTTCTGCTCTTCCTCGGAAATATACTCAATTAAAAGAGCCGTTGCGTTATCATCTCCGGACTCGCGAATTTTATTGAGCATTTCTTCCTTGGCTTCTTCATAAGGCTGCACCATATAATCTGCAATCTGTCCGTCTGTAAATTCGTCCGACACACCGTCCGTACACAATAAAATTTTATCTCCGGGTTCTAAGGCAAAGCCTTTGTCTACGGCAAAATCCGTACGCTCATCTCCGATGTACGCAGTAATATAATGCCAGGAACGAAGTGTTTTGGCTTCATTCTCCGACACCTCACCTTGGTCGATTTTTTCCTGCGCCACAGTATGGTCCTTGGTCATCAAATACAGCTTCTCTTTTCGAAGAAGGTACATACGGCTGTCCCCAATCCAAAAAGGCACAAGCCATCCGTCTTTCATGGCAAATCCACAACAGGTCGTGCCCGGCGTTTGCCCCTGCTCATTCGTTGCTTCTTTACGAATTTCGCTTTCGATTTCAGTCTTGCTTTCGTGAAGAATATCCTGCAATTCCGCCTGAGTGTACTCATCTTTTCGGGCAAGTTTTTCTACCAATGAGGGCATAAATCGGACAGCACAAAGAGAGGCCAGTTCACCGTCATCAGCCCCACCCATTCCGTCAAAAACCGCGGCAACAAACCAATCGGATGTATATTCAACCGTCTCGGAGGCTTCTACCGAATCCAACGACAGAGGATTTATAAGAGGCCAGCAACTTACATACAGATTGTCTTCATTATTGCTTCGTGTTGCTCCTTTATCTGAAAAAGCAGTTATCCTAAGATTTCGCGCTGTTTCCATTTTTTGATTTTCCCCCTTCTGTTGATGTTACTGCAAAAAAGCTGATTACCAACAAAATCACGCCAACCCAGATTGGATGCATTCCCGTAAAAATGCTTGCCACCGATATAGCAGGAATTAACTTCAATACCGATGTGACAATACCAAATACGATGGACAGAACACCAATGAAAAGCATTCCAACCGGTTCATATAAAAGAACGCCCAGCATATCGTCTTTTTTATGCCAAAATTCCGTTCCCCAAAATCCCAGCAACAGAATCAAATAAAAAATCCACGCATATTTCTCATTGCAGAATCCGTAAACGCTTTCCGCAAACGCAAGCTTCGGCAGTATAATCGATACCCACATAGCCAACAAAATCGCCAAAATCTGCGCATTTCTGGCAAACAACAAAGCAACCGCCAAAACCACATACAACCAATTCGCACCGTCTATAAAAAGAACCACAACGGCAGAAACGCTTAACAGAAAATATATAAAATAAGGCATATCCTTCCGCTTGATTTGCTCCCGAAGCATAGCAACAACCGCAAAGACACTGTATACAATCAAAGATATAAAAGTAACATTGCCTACTTGAGCACTCTGAACATCCTGCGTTACAATCCGAAGGAACAGTAAACCCACAAACATAGCGATTACGGAAGGAACGGCAAACATCATAATACCAAACAGAATAGCCTCTTTTTTCGTAATTTCCTTCGTGGGAGCGGATGCCTCTTTTTGCTTATTATATGTGGTTTGATCCACTGTTTCCAAATCCTCACGCCTGTAAATTTTAGTTTCCGCTTCCTCAGGCATAACAAAAGGTTTCGCTTCTCTCTTTTCAGGCTTTGCTTCCGCATTACGAAGCACAGCCCCTGTAGCTTGCGCATGAACGGGCATACTGTACGATGTATTCGGCATCGCATCCTTATGCACCGGCATTGCATCAGACGAACCGGGTTTTACGCCCGCTTCAACAGAAGGCGCCCCAAAACCATCGCTCTTTACCGGGCCGAAATCCGGTACCGGATAAGCCGCATTGACAGCATCGGCCTTGTTGTCCAAAGCTTTTTCCTGTCGTTTCATTTCAAGTTTAATTTGCTTTAAAATTAACGACACAACCACCATGGCTACCGGTCTTTCTTCCGCACGATATTTTATCATATCGCAAACCAATGCCTTTAAGCGAGGCGAACCATGAGCAGGCGGTGCAATCTCAGAATCCGGATTATACTGAACCGCTCTGTTCACATAGTACTCATCCGAACCGGGAAACTTTAAGTCATTCAAAATCAAATACAATGTAATACCGAACGAATAAATATCCGCCTGATAACTGTACTTTTCATCATTGCCGTTTGCCACCTCGGGTGCCTCATATCCCATGGTTCCCGCACCTTTGGTAGATGCGCTTCCCTGGTTTGTAATACGGGCAATTCCAAAATCTCCCAGCTTGAATTTACCGCTTTTCTCATCATAAAAGATATTTTCAGGCTTTACATCCCTATGCATAATGTCCATATTATGAGAAGCAGTCAAAGCTTCCGCAATATCAATCGCCAGAGAAAGTACGGTCTTTTCATCGGCCTGTTTTAATTTCTCCATGGTAAAACTGTAATCGCCACTGATGTTCTGTTCAACAATAGGAGTCAATCGTTCCATTTTAATCATAACAAGAACAAGCCATCCTGTAATGTCCCCTTCAAAGGTAGACATCTTAACATCTTCGATTTCACAATTATTGTTAATCTTAATATACAGTACTTCCGTGTCGATAATCTTTACTACAGATTGGCAATGCTTTGCCAATTCAGACTGCAATACCGGCTCCTGTTTATATGCCTTGATATCGGTACTGTGAACTCTTCTGTGCTCGCTTAAACCGATTACTTTTACGGCATACTGAATGTCAGGATTCTCACAGTCCTCCATTACGACCACCTCGGAAAAGCCGCCGCTTCCCAGCCATTCGTAATCATTGTCGGTAGTAAATATAAATTTCGAATCCGGCCAAGGCAGATTTCTCTCATTCAATTGTCTGAATATTTTTGCTTTGTTAGATGGTGTTAATTTCGCCATACCCTGCTCCGTTATGTATCTCTCCGGTTATATATCATATTTCATCCGGATTACATTTATAAAATTAGTTCTTATATTTCTGCGCAATAGCCTCCAGATCGCTTTTACCCAATGATTCCTTTTCAAGCAATGCCTGCGCAATCTCTTCAAACAATTCCATGTTATCCTTAAGCATTGACATGGTTTCGTTATAATGCTTGGTAAGTAATTCATTGATACGATTCTGTATCTTTTCCGGCAAATGTGTATACTCGTTTGTATTGCTGTCAAAAGGATCTGCATAATATGCCATTCCGACTTCCTCATCCATACCCAAATGACAAACCATTCTGTAAATAGTGTGGTACGCCGTCTTGATATCTGAAGACGGTCCTGCTGTCAAGCCGTCATACATGCCATAGTGAATCACTTCTGCACATCTTCCGGCAAGTGCCATGCGCACGCGATTCTCCATGAATTCTTTACTGAGGCAAACACCCTTTTCATCGCCGGCAATTCCTACATAACCGCCAAAATCACCGCGGGATACAATGGTAGCATGATCGGGCATTAATGCACCGCCAACCAGACAACCGATACAAGCATGTCCCGCTTCATGATATGCGGTTCTTATTTTGCTTTCGGGATTTCTCTCTCTGGCTTCGCCATAGTTTTCGGTTTCTACCGCATTTTCCACATCTTCTTTCTGCAACGCTCTTCCTTCGCGCACAGCAAGTCTTTTGGCAATTTCAACAGCATTGTTAATTTTACCGAAACTTAATCCCTGACTCATTTGCGCCGCAGTTTCCAATTCCTGTTCTGATAAACCGGTTCTCTTAGCCAAATGAATCAATCGCTCTTCTTTTATGGGAACATCCACAAAGAACTTACGGGTAAATCTTCTTACAACGGCAGGGTCCAAAAATCTGCCATCCACATGATGTTCTCTGTCAATACCTGCGTTGGTTGCACCGATTACCACAACCGGATTACTGTCATGTCCTTCAAAGCCGTCCATTTCGCTAAGAAGGGTATTTACCAGCGTATCCGCATAGGTGTCCGCTCCGGTTCTGTTCAATGCGATGGTTTCCATTTCATCAATAAATAAAATAGCCGGCGCATATTTTCTTGCTATGGCAAAATATTTTTTCAAAAGTTCGGCTCCGCTCTTATTTTCGCGACCCATTTTTATATCACCACCGTTGGTAGCAATAAAAGGAACTCCCGCCTCATGGGCGATTGCCTTTGCCATATATGTCTTACCGGTACCGGCAGGTCCGTAGAACAACAAGCCCTTGGGCGCACTCAAGCCTTTTTTCACGAAAGACTTGGGATTCTGTAAGAAACTGATAAAATCGGCCGCTTCTTCTTTGATGCGTTCTCCACCCACAACCATATCAAAAGACACATTCGGCATTCTTTCCTGTCCAACCAGGAATTCACCGTCAGCACCTTTGATGTTGTCAATCTTTTCAAAGAAGCGAAGGCGAATATAAGCCACTCCTTGCTCTACCAAAGGAACGATATCGAATTTAAGCGCCTTACCTTTTCTTGCAAATTCAAAGGCCATGCTGTTTAAACTGAGAACCTCAACTTTCTTTTCCACAAGGCTTTTTATATCAATACTTGCGTTGTAATCAATGATATCCGTTGCGCCTTTTGTCAAAAGCTCTTTCTTGGTTTCGTTTGTCAAATGCTCCAAGCCGATGACACAAATGTTGGCCTTTTCATTAAAAGCCTTGATATCTTCAATAAAAGTCCTGAAATTCTTTAGTTTTCTTGACTGCAACATATTGTTGGAAGAATCCATGGTAAGACTTCCGCTGTTCTTAATGGAAGGCATGATAGCAAAAACCAAGGGAGTATTGAATACATCATCTTTTACCATGGAAAGGGCTTCTTCATAGTCGGTGGTCTTCTTGATTTTAACGCCTTCTACATCCTTTAATAAGCTCATGATGATACGCAATTTTGCCTCATCTTCGCACACAAAAACAACTTCCTGCTCCTGTTGCTCACCGAACATTAACTCAAAAAGCGCTTCCTTCTCGTCAGGATCCACGCCAATATGTATTTTTTTTACATCCAGCTTTTCCTGTCTTAAAGACACTGCAAGCCTTGTAATTTCTTCACGCAAAAATGATTCTGCGATTTTACGATAGTTACGGGCATCAACCTGACCGCCTTCACGCAACAACAAAAGCGGAAGTATATTATCTTCCACATCAATATCAAGCTGATATCTTCTTCTGATTTCCCTGATATTTTTCTCAAATTCCCATTTACCGATATTCAACAACTCATTTGTATTTAAGTGGCGGAACATCACAACGGTTCCGGTCTGCAATCTCGATAAAATCGCATCCGGGAAATACGGTGTTTTGGTTTCCGGATTAATATCCGAACGAATCGCATCAATAATAACATCCTTGGTAAGGTCCGGCGAAGGCTGTTTTCCGTTCTCATACAAAGACCGTCCCGCATTGGTGGTAAAGAAAAAAATAACATTGGCAAATGACGCCTCATCCGGTCGTGCCGCAACATCCGGCGCCAACTTGCTTGCCTTTTCGCTGTTACCTCTGCATCCCTTCAAATAGATAGACTCGCATCTGCCGCTTTCAAGGATCTGTAAGAATTGTAAAATTACTTCCTGATGAGCCTTTTCGAATTCATCCAACAAAATAATGCAAGGTCTGCCCTTTTGGGAATACACAAACTCAAGAAGTGTTCCTTCCTTGGAATTCTTCCATGCACCGTCCATACCGAACATTGCCAATTTACCGTCTTCCCTGCCATTATAGGAACTCATATCAAATCTTTTAAAAGAATATCCGATTTCCTCTGCAATTTTTTCTGCAAGGAAAGTTTTACCTACACCGGGAGGTCCCGCAAACAAGAACATCCCCTTAGGTCTGAAATCTGATTTCTTTTCATACACCTCACTGTTGACAATTGCATCAACAACCTCTTCTATTACCTTGTCCTGGCCGCACACTTCCCGCTTCAAGTCATTTTTTAATTCCTCATACTCTTCGACGCATGCTGCAATTTCCAATAACCCCATAATGAATCTCCTTTTGTTTTTCTCTTTTTATCTAAAATTTGGTTTAAGCATTCATTTTACGCACTTCATATATTATAGCAAAAAAATTGCTTTTTTTATAGTGTAAGTTTACATATTTGGCGTTTGGATATCAGACATAAAAAAGGCTCTCCGAAAATTTCGGAAAGCCTTGTAAAATCGTTATTTTATTCTTTTTTACCAAGCAAAAAGACAAGAAAAACTATACACATAAAGAAAATCAGAGCAAACATCACACAAGGCAATGCCGCTCTGCAAAAGATTTTCTTTTTCTATGTGTTATTATTTTATGCGATGGGAAACCAATTGTCAACCACCAATTTTAGGTAATTAAAAGTGCCTTTGATTATATCATTTTCTTTATAATAGACCTCATTCTGAAACATCCTGTCTACAACCTTTGCTAATTCAGCACATTCATTTTTTCGAATTCCATCGCTAGCAACTATGTTTTTATGTACATACAACAATGTAACAACTTGTTGAATCCTGGCGTTACTCATTTTTATATTTCGAAATCCCTTGCTTATAGCTCTAATCTTTGCCAATTCCTTTGTTACATCATTACTTGTAGCGTGCTTTGCCGTTCCTGATTTCAAATCATTTAATATACAATTACTATGCGCCGCTGCATTTCTAATTTCCTTACAGGTTAGCAACTGATAATATGTATTATTCATCTTCTTATCCTGAAATCTATTCGCACAGAATCCATAAAACGATATTACTCTTCCAAACGGAATAATTTCAACAAATGCCCAAATCGGATAATCCGGATTATATTTGTTAATAATATCACCACAATATATATTATTTTCATTTCGAGAAATTTCACTCAACAATTGATTTCTTTGATTTTCCGGTAACGAATCAATATAATCTTTTACAATTTGATATCCATCCTCATCACTGGCATCAATTTTCTGTAAAAGCTGTAATTTTACATGATGTTCAATATCAAGTGCCATATGAATAATTTGATATCTGAGTTTCATATCTGAAATAGAAATATCAACCAAATATGCAAATTCTAATTTAATATATTTATCTTTGTTTTCACCATCTGGATGCTTTGAATAATTTTTTCTGTAAGCCGTCAATTTGAAATAGTTATTATGCTTTCTCAAATAATCTTTTGCTGTTTTCTCATCCATTATATTAAATAAAACACCTTTAACTTTAAGATGCTCAATTTGTTCATCAATTGACAGTTTCGGCTTAACAATATCCATCAACATCTGCCCCTTTTCTTTATTTATATTTTATAAGATTAGCATAAAAATCACGCTTTTTCAATGTAAACCAATGCAGAAAATCTAGGCTATAACATAAAAACTGATTACAATTTTTGTGGCAACTTTTTCTTTTCCTTTGCTATATACATGGAAGCAATATTAGGCTACTCTTTCTTTATGTCCTGCTCACATTTACACAAATCAAATCGCAATCCGTGTAATTTCCGTGTAAAGCAACAAAAAAGGCTCTCCGAAAATCTCGGAAAGCCTTGTAAAATCGATATTTTATTTATCTAAACTCTTCATTGTCGGGAACAACAATACATCTCTGATTGCATAGCTGTCTGTAAGCAACATACAGAGTCTGTCGATACCATAGCCGATACCACCTGTGGGAGGCATACCAAGTTCCAATGCATACATGAAATCTTCATCTGTAGTGTTCGCTTCTTCATCACCGAGAGCAAGCAATGCTTCCTGTGCCTTGAATCGTTCTCTCTGGTCGATGGGATCGTTAAGCTCTGAATATGCGTTACACATTTCCCATCCGTTCATGAATAACTCGAAACGCTCAACATAGTTGGGATCTTCGGGTTTCTTCTTGGTAAGAGGTGAAATCTCGATAGGATGATCCATAACAAAAGTAGGCTGAATCAAATGTTCTTCTACAAACTCTTCAAAGAAAAGATTCAAGATATCGCCCTTTGTATGATGAGCTTCGAACTCAACATGTTTTTCCTTAGCGATTGCCTTAGCTGCTTCCGTATCTGCAATCTCGTTAAAATCAACGCCGGTATATTTTTTAACCGCATCAATCATGGTAATTCTTTCGAAGGGCTTGCCCCAATCCATTTCAATGCCGTTATATACAATCTTAGTGGTACCCAAAACTTCCTGAGCCACATAGCGGAACATATTCTCGGTTAAATCCATCATTCCGTTGTAGTCAGTATATGCCTGATATAATTCCATCAAAGTAAATTCCGGATTATGTCTTGTATCAAGACCTTCGTTACGGAATACACGACCGATTTCATATACACGCTCAAGTCCACCTACGATTAATCTCTTTAAGTATAATTCAAGAGAGATTCTAAGCTTTAAGTCCTCATCCAATGCATTGAAATGAGTCTCGAAAGGTCTTGCCGCAGCACCGCCTGCGTTAGCCACAAGCATAGGTGTTTCCACTTCCATAAAACCTTCGCCTGCCAAATACTTACGAATAGTGCTGATAATTTTAGAACGCTTAATAAAAGTATCTTTTACTTCTTCGTTCATGATTAAATCGGTATATCTCTGACGATAACGAATATCCGTATTGGTTAAGCCGTGGAATTTCTCCGGCAAAATCTGTAAGCTCTTGGATAACATAGTCATTTCAACCGCATGTACCGAAATTTCTCCGGCCTTGGTACGAAATACATATCCCTTCACGCCATAGATATCACCGATATCCGCTTTCTTAAAATCTGCATAGGTTTCTTCGCCCACAGCATCTCTGGCTACATAAACCTGAATTTTGCCCTTTAAGTCCTGAATGTTACAGAAAGAAGCCTTACCCATAACACGCTTTGACATCATACGTCCTGCAATGGAGACTTCAATGGGACTTGCGTCCATAATTGCTCTTCTTTCATTGTAATCCGCATTGATTACTTCTCTGGCCTGAGCCTCGTCCAAGCCATCTACATTCGGCTCAGTTCTTCCGGCCAACAACTCCTCTTCATGTGCAATGTATAACTCTTTTGCATCTGCTGTATGATGTGTCTGATCATATTTCGTAATTACAAAAGGATCTTTGCCGGACTCCTGAAGATTTGCAAGTTTTTCACGACGCACTTTTAAAAGCTGGTTTAAATCCTGCTCCGGCTGCTGATTCTTCTGATTCTGCTGATTCTGTTCTGCCACAATTTTACTCCTTTATCTGTCTATAATTACTGCTATCAAGCAAGAAGTTGTCTGCTTCCGCAAACAACCCCTCATTTTTTCATATTTTGGTTTTACTGTTTAATAATATCCACAACTTTATATTTAATCACGCCAACAGGTGCTTCCACGCTAATGGTTTCACCCTTCTTAGCACCGATTAATGCCTTACCCAAAGGTGATTCGTTGGAAATACTTCCGCTTATGCTGTCTGCTTCTGACGCACCTTTAATGGTAACGATTCTCTCCTGCTTTAATTCCTTATCAAGAAGCTTGACGGTATGACCGAAAGCAACCACTTTGTCCGATGCATTTTCGGTATCAACATCAACAACTTCTGCTGTCTTTAACAACTGCTCCAATTCGAAGATTCTTGCTTCAATGTCGCGCTGTTCTTCTTTCGCTGCATCATATTCAGCGTTTTCGGATAAGTCACCCTGGGCTCTTGCTTCTTTTAACTTCTGGGAAACTTCTTTACGTCTTACAACTTTTAACTCCTGTAATTCGTCCTCGTATTTTTTTAAACCTTCACGTGTTAATAGATTTTTCTTAATTTCTGCCATTTTAAGCTCCCTTTCTTCCTTCTGGACCGCAGGTAATATCTTCCCACGCTTATTCTTATAGCAATTTAGTATTATAAACCACGGATGTCCATAATGTCAAGGGCAGAGGCATTGTTTTAACAAAGGTTACAAGGATAAAAACACAAAAAATAAGAGTTCCCCAAATTTACTTCGGGGAACCTCTTTTCATCAATCTTTCTCTACAAATCCTGCTGCCAATTGCATTGCCTTGGATATCGGGAAATAAAGTACCAGCATAATCACAAGATTGCTTATACCGTGAACCAAATCCCAAGGAATACCGGCAATCCACCATGTGAATGCCACGCGAAACCCGTTTAACAGACCGCCGTCAAATGCCCCTGTAAAAATGTAGGGAATCGAACAAAGCAAACCAAATAACAAGCCAAACACGCAAGAAAGGAACGCACACCCCAAATAGGAATTTTTCTTTCTAATCAGCAAGGTGGCCAATGCAAGCAGGGGCCAGGCATAAATATACATGATAATCCATATATGAAAACCGTAAACAACCGCTTCTATCAGAATAAATGCCGGAATAACATAAAAAATTCTTTTACCCAAATACAGGGTAAACATGATAATCCAAAAAGTGGTAAGCTCCACATTGGGCACTCCCGCCAGAGCATATTTGCACACCTCAATTATAGCGATCATCATTCCGATGAGAGCTATATCTTTGGCCGATATTCTTTTTTTCTTCTCAATGTTTCCGGTTTCTCTGTCTGTCATTTTTGCTTTATCTCACTTCAATTATGTTTGCTTATTATTTGTAGCATTGCTTATATTTTACTGTGCATACTCAATCACAAATGCATCACCATCCGCCACAGGTTGCTCATCGATACCGTAATTGCAGTATTCGCCATTTACATAGAAACTCCAGTAAGCACCGTTTTCCTCATAAATAGCCTGCTCTCCGTTTACGGTTGTGATCATAAGACCGTAAGCGCCTTCTTCGCCCTCATAAGTCAAGCCATCCGCTTCATCCATTGCCTGTCGTAAAAACTCAGCATCCGTGTTTAATTCATAGAGAACGGATTCGTCCGCGGAGTTAATGACCTCTATGGTAATTTCTTTTTCACCTGCCTGGGGCTTTGCTCCAAAAATCAACCATGCGGCAATCATTCCACCGATAAGGATAACAATTGCCAATGCTCCCAAAACAATTCCCAGAATTTTCTTTGTTTTACTACTCATTTCTTTCTTGTATAATTCGTATTTTATGAATTATACTCTCCTTTCTTTTTGTTTTTATATAAAAAAATGTGCTGCACATTTTTTTACGAATAATGTGAATTGACGCTTTTAAATAAACATGTTTATACAACAAAAAACCTCTTACTCAACGAGTAAGAGGTTTACGCACACCAAAATAAAGTCCTTAGACTTTCGGAATCTCGTACCGCCAATTACTCGTGGCTTAAAAGCGTTTGCTTTTCGTACCGGACACCAGGCAGGTCTCCTGACTTAAGGTTCATCACTCAACCTGCCTTCCCGGTCCCCCAGTGGCATCTTAGGATGAGCTCCCCTATTACAGTGACGAGTTCGTGCAGGACTTACACCTGCTTCCCTTTTCAATGCAGCCAAGCCTACGGCTCCCGCATCACCTGTTCCGTTATGTAGTTGTATTATTCCGCATCCGCAGCCTGACCGTCGGCACCATCCGCATCGGTTTCCTTCTGCTCTGCTTGCGCAACTTCGGTTTTCTCCGTTTCGTACTTGTTTACCTTGCGCTTAAAAAGTCGCATATAAAACAATCTGTTTAACTTCGAACCGAAAGTTACTTTTTTCTTTTTAATTACACGCTCATGCAACAATGCAATCCACACACTGGCATTAATCATTCTGCGATTCTCGCAGATTAACTTCTGCTGCACAAGATTCGGGATCTTGGAAATGATAACATCCGGCGAAACATCGTTCAGTTCATTCACCAAATCCTCCGCCTTGGAGTTTTCTTCATCCCATATATATATTCCGATCACATCTACGCTTTCATGCAAATCATGAAGATATTCATTTAACTGATCGGCCTTCTCCTGCGAATCAAGAATAAGATACACCCGCTGCTTTCCTCGGGCAATCTTTTTTATATATTCGTGTAAAAAAGCATCCTGCTTGATTTCATTTTTACGCTCTCTTGTGTTCTCCCCCAGAACATCCAGAACCGTTGGTTCTCCGTAAAGAAGCATATCCATGGATTCCAGCCATTCTCTCTGTTGCGGATTTTCCCCTGCTTCCAGCAACACAGGCGAAGATACATAAAAGATTGTGTTCATTGCACCGTTACCGATATATTTTAAAGCATGCTTAATCGCCTCTTTAATCGGATAATCGGTAATATGCATTCCCAAAACATCAATTACTTTCACAAGTATCACCTTCTTGTTTATGCTTGTCCCTATATATACCCAGCCGCGATTAACGGCTTATTACTCTGCTTAGTATAGCAGAAAGTTGTCTGCGTTTCAACTTACTTCACTTTGCGAATGGATTTTTCCGTAATTTCAATACGCCCCGCTTTTAACAGATTGCCTACGGCACGCTTGAATTCGTTTTTACTCATTCCCATTTCACGCTTAATGGTTTCCGGTGAAGCCTTATCGTTAAAAGGCAGTACACCGTCATAGCTTTCGATAACACTCATGATTTCTTCCGCATCCTTGCTAATCTGCAAATACGCCTTATCTTTTAAGCTAAGATTGATTTTGCCATCTTCCAGAATTCCCGTAACTCTGGCCTCAACTTTCGTTCCGCACTCCACATTTTTATGAAAATCCTTGGCAGGAACCAGACCGGAATATTTATCGTCCACCGCAATAAAAGCACCGAAATTATCGCTGATTTCATACAGTGTACCGGTTACCCAGTCATCTTTTTTATAATCGCCGCCTTTTTCCAGATAGTGATATAATTTCATGGTTGCACATAGGCGGTTACTTTTATCGATATAAAGAGCCGCAAGCACTTCATCGCCTTCCCGCACGCGATAGGTCTGCTCTCTGAAAGGAAGAAGCAAATCTTTCTCCAGGCCCCAATCCAGGAATGCGCCGATTTTGGTGGTGCCTGCAACTTTTAATCTTGCCACTTTTCCCAAAGTAACCATCGGGGTTCTTGTAGTCGCAATCAAACGATCGGATGAATCCTTATACAGAAACAATTCTGCCCGGTCGCCGATTTCCATTCCTTTGGGCACCTGCTTGGCCGGAAGGAGAACTCGCTCCTCGCCTTTTTTATCATCCAAGGCAACAAAATACATACCGAATTCTACTTTCTTAACCGCCTGTAATGTTTGTACTTTTCCTAATTCTAACATGATGTCCTCCGTTCTGTTGGTTGTGGGTATTTCTCCATACCCGTTTATGTCTATTTTACATTGGTTTCAAAAAGCAACACTGCAAAAGCAGCGTCTTCGCCATTGTTTATGGATACCTTATAAGCACCCTCCTCGCAGGATACCCAGGGAGCGATTTCATCTCCAAGCATAGCCTGTTTACGATATTCCACCCGAAGTCTGTTTACCACATATCCATCGGGAAGATACTGCTGCGCCATAGCCACATACTGGCCGTTGTTTACATGATGATTGGTATCCAGGTGATGTACTCCCACATAAAAGTGTTCCTGCTCTTCCTTGTTATCACCAAGTACGATTTTGGCTCTGGAATACTCCATAGGATAGCGCTCTTCCAATTCGTAAGCATTTAAAATTTCGTCGGAAGGCCGCACCGGTTTCATCGCCGTAAAGTCCATAAGCATCCATGTACTGTCGGCAACCGCCAGAAGTTCGCCAGCCTCATCATGCATCAGGAAATTACGATAGCCGAAAGTTCCTCTGAATCCATGAGGCGCCGTAGAAATCACCACGGTTTCACCCATTCGCGGATAGCGGTTCACTTCTATCTGCCAGGTCAGAAGAATCCAGCCTAAATTCTTTTTACTTAACTCCCAATAGCCCACCTTACGGTCATCGGAATCTAAATTAACGCAATCCTGAAAATAATCAATCAGAGAGCACATGGTTAAAAGACCGTCGGTTCCTACTTCACTGTATCGTATACGGGTTTTCCATTCGTACATATTCATTCCCCTTATATATCGTTGTTTGGCGAATCACTTTTACATTCCTTCAAATTCTATCGCAAAATGTAATGTTTGGCAAATATAATATTTGTACAGACCTCATCACACAAAGACAGGCATACAAAAACCCCAACGAATACTCGTTGAGGTTTTTACTCGAAAGTCTATAAGAATTTAAATGCTAATAAAACCATATAACCTCTTCATCCATTTGTACCATAATCCACAGCATATCAAATCCGTCCTGATGATCCACGTATACGTCCGCATAACGATATATTTCGTATTCCAAGGTCAAAGTACCATCCGTTTCACAGCTCCACGTAATATCATAATATTCATCTTCCGATTCATAGTAACCGGTTCCGTCTTCAGACAAGTGCAATGTTATACCGGGATAATACTCCGTTTCACCCGACTGCTGATCTGCAACCATATACGCATAATATGTATCCGCAATTTCCACCTCGTTACTATCCACGAGAATCAAACTGTCATAATCAAACATATCCCCTTCTTCCGGTTCCACATCAGGATACTCCGTAATTTCGTCCCAATAACAATTTTCAAATACAGCATCTTGATTAAAGTACCAGTAATTTGTTTCGTTTTGGCCAAAATTACATTCTGCGAAGATAAGTTCCGCTTCTTCTGACGGCTCATAATAGCCACCGCCGAAGGATCCATTTAACCAGCAATTCCTAAATTCATACTTACCTACCGGTTCTGTAATATAAAACGGTCCCGCCACGCAGTCACGAATGGTGCAGCTCTGTACATATATATTACCGCTTTCATCCTTTGCCGTAAAACCATACATACCGCATCCGTAAAGATCCATCGCCGACAGAGAAATATCCATACTGTTTGAAAATGTAATAACACTCTCGTCGCATGCTCCGGCTTGTGTATGTCCCATTGTAAGGCCATTTAACGATACATTATTACAATCCTCAAAATTAAGTACAGCACCATATCTCGTCTCCACTACAAGTTCTGTTACCGTATCACTTTCTAAATCGCCTATAATGAAAATTTCATCTACATTCTGAACTACAACCTCTACGCCTCCGTCGAAGCATTCTCTTAATTTTACATACTGGTGGTTTTGGTTCCATTCTTCCCCTTCTGTAGCCCAAATTTCCTCTGTATATTCACTCAGATTATAATAACCGGGTGAAAGAACGATAGTAGCTCCGGGGGCTATTGCTTCCAATAGCTCTTGCACGTTATTCACCTGTAGTGTTTCTTCCGACTGTACATCCTCTACTTCCGGTTCTTCTTCATTATCGGACATTTCTTCTATATTCGGATTCTCCTCTGTTACATTTGTCGCAACATCCCCGGTATCTATTTTTATGCATCCCGATAAAACACACAAAGAAATCGCCAGTATACACAGCGTTATTCTAATGCATTTTTTATTGTTTCGTTTCATCTTTCACTCCATCCAACCATAGCTGATATAACCACATCCAACAAAACTTATCTTTCTTTTTCATCATACTACTGCCGGTATATTTCTTATTTTTTAGCAGGCATACCATCGCTTCCAACCACATAAACTTCGGCGTCCTGAGCCATACTATCATAATTATCCAATAGCATATTATTAGGATCAAGCGGTATCACAAATGTGTCCGACGGAATATAAGCCGGTGCAATATTCATATCGCCAACCCTTATAAAACCACCGCCATTTACATTATATACCACCAGCATCATATCACGGCTTTCGCCTTCGCTTTCCTCGCAGAACAAATAAATATAGTGATTTCCGTCCTCTGTTTTTACATAATACGGCTGAAAATCATATGCAAACAAATCTTCATAATGATAATAACCATCTGAATCCGTGTAAAGTCCAAACTGGCTATAGAATCTGTCTGTCTGATTAAAAAAACCTGTACAATTCAATTCCTCTAAGGTTCCATCTCCATCCAAATCCGTAAAAAAGGACTGATCCAACGGAAGTCTTACCATGTACGCTTCCGGTACATTCATATACTTTTCATGAAACAGTTCCGGATGTTCTGCAAAAGAAACAGTTGCAGTCTGTCTTCCATTACCTGATTCTGTAAGTTCACCATCCCCAAAATAGAAAGTCACTCCATTGTAATCCAAAGTCCAGCTGATGTTATCCTCCGGTGTATTCGCAAAATAATCTTTAACAACTGCTTCCTGATAAAAATCTCCTGCCCAAAGATGACTGTTTAACTCCTCAAGCACAATTCCGGGGATTGCTTCCATATCAAGAACCACATCCGACAACAACAATTGCTCACCGGTCTGTGCATCATAGTTACTTCCCCACATGCCTCTGAAGTCCTCAATAAATCCATAATCCGAATACGAATCAGACAAGAAACTTACCACCACACTATCTGCTCTTCTGACCTGAACATCCAATGTGGATACCTGGGTTTCAAAGTCCGTGGAATTTGCATCCATAATCTCCTGTACAAAGCTTATAATGTTATCCGCCTCATCGTCCATCGTTCGGGTTTGCATACCTGCTATTTCGGATAGTGTACCATCCATTTCAGGATATTCCTCCGCACCTTCCCACATTGTTATGTTGGAGTATTCACTATACAATACCCAAATATCATCCTGCCATTCGTATCGTGTAGTATAAGTCTGTGCCATTGACAATACTTGCGGTAGCTCAACTACTTCTTCACCTTCGTTTGAAGTATCTTCCGGTATCTCTTCAACATCATTTTCTACAACGCTCTCTTCTGTAGTTTCCGTTGCGTATGAATTTTCCGTTTCCATTATCGGATTTTCACTTCTACACGCCACAAAAGTGCCGATAACACATACCATTAATGTAACCAACAGTAATTTTTTCACTGATATAATACCTCACTTCTTCTATGCCCAAGGGTCCTGTTCCGTAGGAATTCTAATATCCGCAAGACACTGAATATCATTAATAAACCACTGATTTGTAGAAGGCTTTCTACGTAATTTTACAGGTCTGGGAGCATCTGCGCCGCCACTCGTCACATAAAGAGTCGCCCAATTCTCTTCATCAAAAGAATAAGGATTCTCACTTACGGTAATTGTATACGGTGAGGTCGGAGTATAACCATTGTCCGGAGTTGCTCCTTTAAAAAAGGATAATGTCTTATATTGTTTTCCTGACAGACGGTCCTTAATGAACTGCTTTTCTCTTTCATTCACAGTCTCCGGTCCCTTCAAAAAGTCCAGCATTTCCCAGGTTGCATTAGTATCCTTTTCCCAGTTACATAAAGCAGCAATACAAAGAGCCGTTGTCTTAAATGCGGTGTCCAAAGAAGCCTCCGGTAACGCCTGCAATTCTGCCACGCTCGTAGGTAACGAAGCAAATGAAAAACTTTCTGTGCGGTTTCTGCCCTTTGCAATTGTTTGAGATACATCTTGTGTCGCACTATTTACCGCTTTTGATGCCTCTCTTTTTAATTGAGATGTCATTTGGTTTTTGATTGAGTCAAAAAATGCCATTTTAGTATCCTCCTTTTACTGTAATCTCTCAAAACGAGTAGTTACCATAGTTAAAAATTCATCATCGCCACTGAACTGCATGAAATCATCCGTTCTTCCCATTTTTACCCAGAGTTCGCCATCGCGCTCCTCCCAAATAAAAGGATCATCCGTCATCATACCGTCGCGGACTTTAATTACTCCTGCCTCTACTGCCGCCTCTATTTCTTCTTTTGAAACTCCCTCCGGCAAAGGCATTAAAACATATAAATTCCCATCCTCACATACTTCGAGAAGCATACCTACTGTTTTCTTGCGCTCCTTCATTTCATCTGCAACAGATTTCTCATCTGTTTCATCAATGTAAGGCATTGGGGAATTCATATATTCCTCTCCGTTCAGCCAAACTCTTTCATAGGTTTCATCATCTACCGTTCCGATAGAATGAAATTTCCATTTTCCTATATAACTCATATTTTATACCCCCTTTGCCTGTTATTATATCACTCTCGTTTCTCATCTACAATCCCTTTTAAACTATCAAAATAGTCCATTCATCCAATCTTCATTTCCAATTGCCGGCACTTTGTTGATTACATACAACATTTCAGGACACAACTACAAAAACCTGCATAGCAAGCGGAAACAGTAGATTTTTTTGTCAGGTCATGCTATGCTAAATAACAATGAAAATATGTCCTACCGAACCATCAGCAGGCCTTATCTCTTTTGTTAGGCTGAATCAATCTATTGGTGAAAAGAGGATGAGGATTGAAAAATATGAATAAAAAAGGATTAAGAAATATGGATAAGAAGTTGAATGTCTGCGCCTTTGCGTTGGCGCTTTTACTGCTCGTGTCGCTTGCCGGGTGCAGTGGTGCTTCCGACAAAGAAGAGCCTGCCGTGACGCCGGAACAGACATCCACCGCTCCCTCGCCGATTCTGCCAGAGTCTCCCACTCCGCCGGTGGAATCTGTGGCTGAGAACGAAGTGATCCATGTCAGCACAGCGGGCGAGTTCCTCGAAGCTATCGCCCCGGGCGTGGTCATTGAACTCGCGCCGGGCACCTATAACCTTACGGAGTATCTCCACGATGCCTCCGATAATGTCTCGAACTATGTTGCTCGCAGTTTCACTGACGGTTGGCAGGCAGAGATCCACGAGGTCGATAGTCTGACCATTCGCGGTGCAAAGGACGGCAAGGTCGAGGTCGTGGCAGAGCCCCGCTATTCCGATGTGCTCTACTTTAACGACTGTTCCGACATCACCATTGAGAACATCACCTTCGGCCATACGATTGAGCAGGGAAACTGCGAGGGCGCGGTACTGGCGTTTGATTACTGTCAAAAAATCAGTCTTAACAGCCTGGACCTCTACGGTTGCGGCACCTACGGCGTGGTGGCAGACCACACGGAAGACATTACGCTCAAGGACTGCATTATCCGCGAGTGTAGTTACGGCATCGTCGACCTGCTATGTAGCGACACTGTCTTTGAGGGTTGCACTTTCAGGGACAACAGAGGCTTCGACATGCTGAGCCTCAGCGGCTCCTTCGCCCACTTCGAAGACTGCTCCTTCACCGGAAACGAGGGGGACAATTTTCTTCCCGCTTACCACCACAGCGACAACGAAAGCGGAGCGTGCTTTGAACGCTGTACCTTCGGTTGCTGGGAAAGCGCACGACTCAACATGGAATTGCAGGACCATGGAAACTTTGTGTTCGGAGAAGACTGCCAGTTTGAGGCCGAAGAATCGAAAGAAGACGGTGAGTTCTTCGCCCTGGATATGACGCGCCTTAAGGTCGCCTCATTCGATGCACAGGTTCTGATGTCAGATGAGTATTATATTCTGTACGAGATCGTTGACACGACATCCGGTGAAGTAAGTTTTGAAACAAGTGATGATGTGAGATTCCTTACTTTTGAGGAAGATGGTCGCGGATGCTTCTGGACAGACACTGAAAAAGGGCGTCCTTTCAACTATGAGATGGACAGCGCGTATTCCTGTGTAATCTCCTTCGACGATGGAAGCAAAGCATCCTGCGAACTCTACGCCGATCAGGGTGGAGCACTGCCAAACAGCGAAGAGGGCTCTATCTGGCTTGCGCTGTATCTTGAGGATGAGGTGCTCTGGTGCTACTAATCTGATACTTGAACACACAAAAAACCTCTGAAGTTTCCTTCAGAGGTTTTTTAGCAGGGCTACAAGGATTCGAACCTTGAGATGACGGAGTCAGAGTCCGTTGCCTTACCGTTTGGCGATAGCCCTATATATGCGTTTTTCCGCTCACGCTTACTTAATATACACTTTTTTTCTCGGTTTGACAAGCCCTAATTTTAAATTTTTTATATTTTTTCTTTTTTTATTTTTTCCAGCTGCTTTTTTAATTCTTCCTCTTCTTCCCGTAAGCTTTCCAATTCCGTATAAATTCCTTTTACAAGCTCTCTTTTTTCATCGATTAGTACATTACGATTGGTAACCCCGATATTTTTTGCAAAACGAATCACTCTGTCACTTTTATTGTTGCGCAAAGTATGTATGCAGAACAATACCATAGTAACTATTGCAAATATTATACTTAATGGATACATCACAAATGATCCGACCAAAGCAAGAAAAGTTAAAATAACATTGATAATATAGGCGCCACCCATTGTAAATGCCGCATCCGGTTCTGGAAGAAACATCCACATAACAGATAAAAACAAACAAATAAGCGTGACTGTCAGCCACATTTTTACCTTAAATTTATCGTCCATCATTTTATTGCGCCACATTTTAATATCCTGCTGAACTTCGTTATGTTCCAGTTCCAGAGAGTTCAGCTTTCTTTTTATCAATGCAAGACGATTATATATGGTATCTTCTTCATCGCTTATTGTATCAAAAGTTCCAAAATCCCGCATTTATATTCCCCTCAAAAAATCCATAGCCGATATTTAACAAAAACTTCATATTTCTTAATTAAAATGTACTGAAAAGTATGATTCTTGTCAACAATATCAGTAAAAAGCTATTGACTTCTCTTATATCGTTGATATAATATACATAGTTTTAAAAACTACATGCAAAAGTTTCACTTTCTATATATTTGGAGGTTTCTATGAGTTCATTTGTAATTACCTGTTGTTCAACCGTTGACTTATCTAAGGAATACTTCGAAAAGAACAATATTCCTTATGCTTGCTATCATTACATCATGGATGGCGAAGAATATCTTGATGATTTGGGACAAAGCATTCCTTTCCCCGAATTTTATAAAAGAATCGCCGAGGGTTCCATGCCTACCACATCACAGATTAACATCAGTGAATTTATCGCATTTTTTGAACCCTTCTTAAAAGAAGGAAAAGATATTTTACACTTGTCTATGTCTTCCGGAATTTCCGGCACCTGCAATTCCGCTTACAATGCAAAAGAAGAATTGGCTGCCAAATATCCCGAAAGAACCATTAAAGTGGTAGACTCATTGGCTGCAAGCTCCGGATACGGATTATTTTTAGATAAGCTGGTAGAAATGCGTGATGCCGGCAAGAGTCTGGAAGAAATCTACTTATTTGCGGAGGACAATAAATTAAAGCTTCAGCATTGGTTTTTCTCCACAGATTTGACTCATTTTAAAAGAGGCGGACGCATCTCCGCAACTGCTGCCACATTAGGCAATATTTTAAATCTTTGTCCTCTTATGAATGTGGATTACATGGGCAAGTTGATTGTGCGTCATAAAATCCGCGGAAAGAAGAAAGTAATTGTAGAAATCGTTAATAAAATGATCGAACTGGCCGAAAATGGCAAAGACTATAACGGCAAATGCTACATCTCCTGCTCTGCATGCGAAGATGATGCAAGAAAGGTAGCCGACCTTGTGGAAGCAAGCTTCCCCAACTTGAACGGCAAAGTAGAAATCAACAGTATCGGCGCTGTAATCGGCGCGCACACAGGTCCCGGAACCGTAGCTTTATTCTTCTGGGGCGATAAGAGAGTAAATTAATTTAATCTTTTAATATAAAAGAGGTTATGCAATACAAAATGCGTATATCACTACGATATACGCATTTTTATTATCATTTTATACAACTTACTGCACACTCTGGCCGGAATTGTTACCGCTTCCTGTATTGCCCTGTGTACCCATGGTATTTCCGTTTGTACCGCTACCTGTATTTCCATTGCTTTCGTTATTTCCGCCGGCACTTCCACCGTTCATACCTTCATTTACTCCGTCCATGTCAAATACATTCATTAATCGGTTCATTAAATCATTATAAAAGCTTTTAACATCATCGGTAAAAGAACCGTCCTGGTCACCGATTAAAGTTGTGTATTCTTTTACAATGGCCGCAGTTTGTGTATCGCCGTAATCATTTACGAATGTATCGTACTCTGTTACCACATCTGCACTGAATGTTCCGCCATTCTCATCCAAGTATAAATGGTTGTTGTTTTCACCTTCCATATAACCGCCGGTAATGGCTGCGGTCACAAGTCTGTTATAATGCTCCACTGCCTCGTTGCGATACTTACTGTCGGGATACTCTGTGATGAATTTCTCAACCGTAACAGCACGCTCCAACAATTTTCCTGCGCTGATGTTTGCTCCGGTTTCTCCGAATGCAGGATCGGAAATCTCCATCTGCTTCCACTCCTGATATGCTACTTCTTCCGAATTTGTTTCGGATGTTCCGTTTGTTGTGTCAGATGCAGGTTCCGAATTGTTTTCGGAAGGTACGGAATCCGTTACATTGGGTTCAGCGGGTGTATCATTACAGCTCATGCAAGCCACATGGGCAAAGCACATAACAAAAATCACTGCAATCACTAATAATTTAACAATTTTTTTCATTACAAAAACCTCCGTTTTTAATCTGTCTATGGTGTTTATCATTTCCGCCTTCACGCTTTTTATGCATACTTTTATAAAAATGCCGTTACGATTCCGGTGCTATTACTTTCTTTTCTTTTTTTGTTCTTTTAAAATACTGCTGGGCTGCGCTTTACAAGTGGGATACCGAAACAGCAGTGTTTTTAATGCGCCCCCATTAAAGGGCACCAAGGGCCAAAAATAACTTGTCCTGTGGAAAGTGGGTGTGGTAATCACCGACAGCAGCACCAGCACTAGACCGATTGCAAATCCCCATACACCCCAAAAACCCGTGCATAAAATCAAAAACACGCGATATATCCTAATTCCTTCTGCCATTTCCAGACTGGCTATGGATAGCGTACTTAACATGGTTACCGCACCGTAAAACAGCACCTCTAAACTCGCCCACTCCAAATCAATGGCTATATCGCCTATAATCAAACCGCCTACGATTGACAAGGCCCCCGCAAAACGCTCCGAAGTATGCGCCGTGGAATAACGAAACAGCTCCAACGCAACCTCAATCACCAAAACCATGATAAAAAGTTTTAGCGGTGTCATTCCTTCCGTATTTACCAGCGCAAATTCCTCCGGCAAGGGAATATGCACGCCAAACAATAAAAACAGCGGTAACAAAAGCAAACTGGCAAGCAGAGAAAACATTCGCATCATTCGGATATAATTGCCGATAATGGGACTTTTATAGTAATCCTCAGGGCTCTGGGTAAATTGAAAAATACTGCATGGTAATACCATAACCATTGGCGAAGCGTCCGGCACAAGCAAAACATAGCCTTCCTCCAAATAACTGCTTGCCACATCCGGCCGTTCCGTTGTTAAAACACTTGGCAGCGGATGAAAATAACTTCTGGGAATCAACAATTCTTTTAAGCTTTGCATTCCCATAGTAAGAGAAGTAATCTGCATATCGTCCAGCTTGTGACGCACCTCTTCAATTAACCCTTCTTCCGCTTTTCCTTTTATATACGCAATGGCTACATCGGTCTTACTGTCCGTTCCCACCTGATGCAATTCAAATGTAAGTTTCGGATCGCGAATGCGCCGACGCATAAGAGCCGTGTTCATGATAATGTTTTCCACAAAACCGTCCTTGGCACCTCTGGTGACCTTCTCGGTGTCCGGTTCAGAAATGCTTCGAATGGGATAGGTTCTTGTGTCTATTGATACCGCCCGGTCGAAACCGTCTATCATAAGGATGGTCTGTCCGCTTAAAAGATTTTTAATCAAGGCATCCCAATCTTCTACATAGGCCACTTGCGCAAAGCCAAGTTTGCTATCAATAAAATTCTCTAAATCCCTGATTTTACCTTCTCCGTCAGACAGACTCTGCACATCTGCCACAATGTGTTGCAAAACCTCCGTCTGGGTAAAACCGTTGATTGCCAACATATACACTTTACTTTTGCCGAAAAACAATTCTCTTTCAATATAATCAAAGCTTTGCTTTATCGCCATCCGACTCCTCGCCGCCATAATATTCTCCCGGATATCCGTCGAAAACATTCCACTCCGCCTTTCCGCTTATTGAAAGCACTTTTTGCCGGATGCATTTTTTACTTCACGGGAAATTTCCATGAAAAAAAGGACCGCATTCCGGTCCTTTTATTATTTGAAACAATATAAAATTTTATTCTTGGGGAAAAATAAAAGTATCGATTACTTTTACAATACCGTCATTGTCATTGGAATCTGTCACGAAATCAGCCGCTTCTTTTATGGCGGGTTGCGCATTCTCCATTGCCACACCGACACCGGCATAACGAATCATCGTCATATCGTTAAAACCGTCACCGCAACAGATGCAGTTGTCCTTGCTTAAGCCAACGGTTGTCATCATACGATCCAAAGACTGTGCCTTATCGATGTTTTTGGGCATAATCTCAATAAAAAACGGCTCTGAGCGATAGATGCTTAAAATATCTCTGTACTGCTCCTGTAACTTGCCCACCAGCACTTCCGCTTTCTCGGGAGGCGCCGTCATAAGGCATTTGTTTACATCAAAAGTAACAAAATTGACGAAATTTTCCACCGGACGAATGCCCATTCCGTTAATGGTTGCTTCCAGACGGATATAGTCATCCATGCGGGTTCCTACAACAATATTATTGCCCAGGTAAGTTACCAGTCCGCAATCGTTTTCTACCGCGAAACGATGCAATCCGGGAATCACCTGAGGCGGAAGCGTCTTTTGAAATAGAATATTTCCGGTTTTGTATTCAAAAATACATCCGCCGTTAAATGCCAGAAGATAACCGCCTCTTTTACCAAATTCCAGTTCTTCGGCATAACGCATCATGCCCGCGGTGGGTCTTCCGGATGCAAGGATTACTTTATGTCCACGCTCCATTACACGAATGATACCTTCTTTGGTGCGGGGTGTAATCTCTTTCTCCGAATTTGTCAAAGTGCCGTCAATGTCCAGCACCAAATATTTAATGTCTTTTTTATCCATGGTATGATTTCCTTCGTTTGTTTTTCTTTTGTTCCCTTTTACACCACAGACTTCAAGTCCTTGCACAGTATACTTTAATTATGTAATTCTGGCAAGCACATTTTATAAAAGACCTCTTTTATGACGCTCTTCTTTCAGTTTATCAAAAAAGGCCGAAAGATATTTAAAATACTCCACAGCTTCTTCATGTTCCAAGGAATTACTGTGCAAGCGAATTACAATATCTCTGTGACACTCCGGCTCTGAAATAGGTAAAAGTTTCATTGCCCCTTCCAAATAACGCTCCCAGGTATAATGGGGCCAAAATCCCACACCCAATCCGGCGGCAATTAAATTCTCCACGGCGGAAGTACTGTCGCCTTCAAATATAACATCCGGCTTAAACCCGGCATGCATGCAACAGTTATCACATATTGCACGCAAATTTTTTGCACCGGTCAGGGATATGAATTTTTTATCCGATACTTCACTTAAAGTAATACTGTCGTATGCTTCATATTCCGAATTCTTAGGCACCGCAAGAAAGATTCGCTCCGAGAATATATAAAATTTATCCTTGCTGTTTTGTGGCATTTTAAAAGATTCCTGCGTAAAAATAGTAATATCTGCATCTTCCGTCTCTGCGTTCTGCGTAATCTGAAAACGCAATTCGCTATGCTCTTTTTGAAAGCGTATAATGGTGTCTGTTACAAGTCCCGACGCCGCTTTTACGTTTATTTTTAATAGTTTCTTGCGTTCTCCCGCCAAAATCTGTAATTCATTGGGAATATCGTTCAACGCTTTTAAAACGGGTTCAATCCGTTTCTCCAAATATCTGCCGTATTCTGTCAGTACAATATTTCGTCCCTTGGACTCAAACAATTTTACCCCCAGCTCTTTTTCCAGTCGGTGTATCGTCTGAGTTAACGCAGGCTGGGCAATATGTAACTGCTCAGCGGTTTTCGTTACATGCTGTGTCTGTGCCAGCGCATAAAAATATTTTAATTGTAAAATCTCCATACTTGCCCCTTTCATAACTTTAAAATTATGAATATCAATTAAATTATATATTATACATTTTGAATAATCAAGGGTATGATGTAACAGAAGACGAAGAAAAAGGAGAAAAGAAGAATGAGCCCCTTATTAGAAACATTCATGTTAGTATGCTTCGGCCTCTCATGGCCAATCAATGTAATGAAGGCAATCAAAGCCCGCAGTGCCAAAAGCATGAGCTTGCCTTTTATTCTTTTAATTATTTCCGGTTATATCGCCGGCATCAGTGCAAAGTTATTATCTCACCAGATTAACTATGTTTTGGTTGTGTACTTTATCAATCTTGCAATCGTAACCGTTAACCTTGTGGTTTATTTCAGAAACAGACATATCGACAAAGAACAGGACGCCGTTTCTGCAACACACAGACACAGTCTTGCTTAAACGATAAACCCGCAGGAAGCCCTTCCTCCAATCTGTCTGTGGCTTCCTCGTTTATACTATTCACATAAAACAGACCGCTTAAAAGTCGCTTCCCCCTTTATGACTTTCAACGGTCTGCTTTTATTTTTGGAAATAAAATTTTACATACACTATTGAATTATTTCATACTCCATCATCTCATAAGCAAGTCTGCTTCCTTCGCGGATTTCCGCAGGTAACAAGGCTCTTGCCACACATTTTAAATCCTCAATGTTATCTTCTTTTAAATACGCATAATCGCCGTCCAGACGCTCTACGGTGTATTCTTTACGCTCAAACATAAACCGTTCTCCTTTTCACATAATTTTATCTTGTGATTTATCCTCGTAAAAACACAATTCTTCGTGGATAATTTACACAATTATGATATACTGAAATTACAATTTCAATTGTATTATACCATACCGAATCAAGCAAAAACAGTGTTCGAAATGAATTGTTATTTTATCAATGGATACTTCCGCACGAAAGGAGCTTTTATATGTTTTTTAAAAATGCCACCGAAAAACAACTGGACGAAAAAATCAACCGCATTCAAAATAATTTTGAAAACAATTATAAAGATGCGGCTCAATTGAATCTAAAAGAATTTGAAGCCATGCTTACCGAAGCAAAAAACTCCGGTAAATTAAAAGAAAAACGAATCGTTTTTTACGAAAATAAGCTTGCGGAATATAAAAGTCGGATGGAAAAATTCACCCATAAAGACCAAAAATGCACATGGTAAAATAAATTATATATTTTTCACAAATTTTCAAGAAAAATCATTTAATTTTTGTGAAAAATTTGCTATAATCAGTTTACGCATTTTATGAAGCAAGATACATAGGTTTTTTGTTAATTGAAATAGCATAAAATAATATATTTGGGAAAGAGAAGGTGACGGATATGGGCATTTTTAAGAAGAAAACTGTAGTGGAACAAAGTGAAACAGTGAAAACAATCTCCATTGATATTGTAAAAGAAAAAGCCACCCCCATTATGGAAGGTTCTACATTGATTGGAAACAAATATGATGAGATGTTGTCGGAAGAAACCGTAATCAACGGTGAATTAGGAAGCATCTGCGAGAACTTAAACGAAATCAACAGTTCTGTGGAAGGTTTAAACAGCTTGGTTGAGACCTCTCAGGCAGCATTATTGAAAACCGCTGAAGCAGCATTGAATTTCCAGGATGCCAAAGTTGCTATTATTGATTCCGTAGAAGATGCCAAAACAGAGATTACTAATTTAAAAGAAAGCTCTGAGCAGGTAGTTGCAAGCTTTAATGAAATGCATGAAACTTTCCTTACTTTGCAGGAATCCGTTTCTGATATCCGTGATTGTATGAAGGGCATTACCGAAATTGCAAACCAGACCAATCTCCTTTCCTTGAACGCTTCCATCGAAGCAGCTCGTGCAGGTGAGGCAGGTCGTGGTTTCGCCATCGTTGCCGATCAGGTTCGTGTTCTTTCGGATGAAATTAAGAAGCTTACAGCTAACATCGCAGAAATCGTTAACAATGTAGAGAAAGATACACAGGGATTAAGCCAGTCCATCACTACTTCCGAATCTGCGTTTGAAGCAAGTAATGCCAATGTTGCATCTGCTTACTCTATCGTAGAAAAGGTTCAGACCCTTGCAACCGGTATGGATGCTTCTTGTGAAGACTTAACCGCATCCCTTGCACAGTCTAAGCAGGCAGTTGAAGGTATCAGCGTATTAACCGATTCTTCTCAGACTTGCTACAACAATGTATCGGGAAGTGTTAATATTATCAGCTCATGCCAGAATAACAAGAACGCTTTGTATGACGAAATGCGTGATGCAATCCTTGAAGTAATTCCTCTCACAGAAGAATTGGCTAAGATGTAATCGTATAATTATATAAAATTCCAATAAATAAAGGTCCGGTTTATTTCCGGACCTTTTATTATTCTTTTACTCACTCTTTTTGACTGTTTTCTTTTTTATGGAGCGATATATCCAAGCACCCAATTTCTTAACACCTTCCAATACAACGGAGTAGCCCAATGTAGCAACAAGAAGGAACAACAGAATCAGTATGGCATACTTAAATTGGTATGTTTCCACTCTCCACACAGACAGATAGAAAAATGTATGCACCAGATATATATTCATGGAATGTCTTCCAAGAAATGCAAAGGCCTTTCGAATGCCCGGAATCATTCCTATGGTGACACTTGTACCCCACACAATAAACAAAGAGATAAAAGCATCCACAAAAGGTAAATATTCTTCCTGTATGAGATAATTCTGCCGAAGCAGTACCGCTGCCACAAGGCCTACAAGGGCAATCAGCCATTTTACAATTGCAGGAACTTTCCATCCCATACCCTTACCAAGCCAGTTTCCGTAGGCTGCACAAACTCCCACCGTGGCAACAAACAAATATCTCTCCACATCGAAATTCATGTTAATCACGAAAGGTAAAAAGTACATAACCGGAAGCATTGCATAACCGATTTTACGAGTCATCCATACTAAAGCGGGAATAAGGAAAATCAAGATATATGCCAGCTCCATGTACCACCATGTCATATTTAGGGAATTTTCACTGTAAAAAAACTGAAGTCCCAGTGCATCCGTCAGCATATTTACGCCGCCCTGCCAGCCGCCGCCATAGTATGCTTTTAAATCAAAATAGGGGAACATTACCACTATAACGCTGACATACAAAAGAAAGAACTGAAACATCAGCTTGCCGAAACGCTTAAAAGCCTGCGAATACGCTTCTTTAATCGAAATATCTTTCTTCTCAAAAAGCCCTACGCCAATACCGTAAGCCGTAAGGAAAACAAACACACTTACGCAGACATTACCGAATTTGCTAATCATGGAGAACACTTCTGCGTTAAGCGGAGCATAATTTACTCCCATGGCAATCACCTCATTGCGGTCTTCAAAAAGGTGATACATTAACATCAATATAATCGCAAAACCCTTTGCGATGTTTGTATGCTCTTTGGTAAACGCTTTTTGCATTTTATATCGTCCTCACTAATCCTTTTTCTCAGCATTCAAACCATGCACCAGTATAAAAGGCACTCCCATGATAATAGGCAATGCATATCTGGGATGCAGGAAGAAACAGGGTGCCATAATGCAAACAATCAGACTTCCCCACAAGGGTACTGTCATAAGCGACACTTTACTGTTTTTGTTTTTCAGCGCATAAGCCGTCATCAAGACGGTAATCCACACATAAAAACCTGCATTCTGAATCAAACCGACTCCCGGAATCAAATCCAGAAAACGATAGATAAAAATTACTACTTTTTCCGCCATAGGGAACAACATTCCCTGTTGGATATCTTCATACTGAATTTCATAACGCAGCGCACTGGTCACACCCGGCGTAAACCAGCCGTACACATGATTACCAAATGCTTCCAAATATATCAAGGGATGCTTACACAACCCAATAAACCACGCCTTAAAATAATTCATTACATCCGACATGGGTGCGTCGTTATCAAACAATGCTTTTACCGGATCTGCACTGTTAGGATCATACGCATCCGATACGGCTTCAATATCACCGAAAACACCCTCGATTCCCTTGCGTTCTTCAACAGTTAATTCTTCTGAATATACTGTAAGATAGCGAGCAGTCTGCTGCATGGGAAGAGAAAACATCTCCGCCTTGCCGCCTTCTTTCGCGCCTAAGAGAGCCGCCACAATCATAGTCACAAGTTTACCGATTAAAATACCTGCTGCCACCAGTGTAACGATACTTAATACGCGCTCTTTTACATTGTATTTACGCCATAAGTAAATCACCGCAACAACGCCGCACAATGCAATCCAAGGCAACCCGTTATTTCTCATAAGGACAACTCCCACTTGAACTGCTATAAAAGGAATGATAAATTTCGGCTTTGTAATTCGCTTGGGTTCTTCCAGCAATAAGCCGTAGAAAATCATATAGCCTATGGTAAATGCCGCAAATGGCACATCCTTAATTGCCGTACTTGCCAGATTCGTGTAGATGGGCGAAATGCAATATACCAACAACATACACAGTAATATGCCAAATCTAACTCTGCGTTTTGCAAGCACCGCAATAGTGGCCGAAAGGGCCGTTATCAGCATAAAATTCTGCACCAGCATATAAACGAAAAGACCGATTTCTTTGGAACCGAAAAGATTCTCTCCAAGCTGTGTCAAACCGCCTGCAATAAGTGTGTGTATCAGCGGATGATGTTGGCTGAAACCTCTTCCTTCCACGGTTATCTGCTCAATCTGCCCTATAATATCCCAGCACAAATTTCCGGGAAAACTTACAATCAAAACAATCAGATACACGGCGGACAAAATACCGAAGCACTTCCAAAAAGCATTTTTACTGAAAAAATGTTTCTGTTCCGAAGTAATACGAGCTTTGTCCAAGCCTTCAAATATAAAATCAATAATCACCCGGAACATCACAAAATATCCGGCAAATGCAATCGCTGTTTTTATAAAATTAACGATACTGCCGAAGCAATAAATCCAGCTGTCGGTTTCATAAAAACTGTTGCCAAGCAACAAGGCAATCGAAAAGAAAGCAGCCACCACATTGCTGTATACACTGCCGCTCATTCTGCGTAAACGATATTTTTCAAAGCAGAAAAATGCAAGAATACCGATTAGTATAAACGTAAAATTATATGTGCCCAGCAATTCATACACAGAGGCAATCATAAAATCTATTCTGTCAGCATAATGTTCTGCCTGTATGGGTAGATGAAAAGTTACCGTCAACGCATAAGCTGTCAGGAAACTTTTTATGATAGATGATATACGCTCTTTCATCTATTCCTCCAAAACAATTTTAATATATTGTATTATATCACAACTTATCCCTTTTATCATTTTCTAAGAAAATTCGTCACTCGTCAAGCATTTCTTCATATGATATAGCAAAGAGATAAAAATGACCGCAGCAACATAACATTTGTATTTTATGCCATAACCCTTACCTCCTTATAAAAATAGCTTCCACTTATGCAAAAATCCCCGGATGTCCAGTACACCCGGGGATTAGTCTGTCATATAAAATTCTACTAATAGATACGCTTTTCAAGAAGTCTTTCTTCGTAGCGTTCTCTCGGCATAGGTCTGTCATAGAAATAGCCTTGCACTGCTGAGCAATGAATTTTCTTTAAGAATTCAACCTGATTATTGGTTTCAACACCTTCCGCCACAACACGCATACCCAATTCATTAATCATATTTACAATATTTTTAATAAATACCTCATCCTGCGTATCTTCATTTTCGATGGTATCAATAAAGGATTTATCCAACTTAATTACATCCACATTCAACCGCTTTAAAATATTCAAAGAAGAGTATCCGGTACCGAAATCATCAATGGATACTTCGATTTTATTTTCTCTCATAATTCTGCTGAATCTTTCAAAATTATCAAAGCTTTCAAAACCGGAAGCCTCAGTTAATTCTATTTCAATATAATTTGAAGGAACGCCATGCCTGTGAATAATATCCAAAATATGATCGGCAAATCTGTCATCCTTAAAATGAAGTTTGGAGAAATTAACCGATACACGCACAGGATTCATTCCACAATCCAGCCATCTTCGAATATCCTTACACACCGTTTCGAATACATACATATCCAAGTCACAAACGGTACCTTCTCTTTCCAATGCGGGAATAAAATCCATAGGCGGGACGATAACCCCTTCACGAACCCAACGAACCAATGCCTCACATCCGCAAAGAGAATTATCCTCCAAACAAACCTTAGGCTGATAGTATACAATCAATTCTCCATTTGCCAGTGCCTTAGGAAAAGCAACGGAAACTGTCTGCGCCTGTAAATCAAGATCTCTCATCTTCTTCTCGAACCATACTACATTACGGGCATTCTGCTGTCTGGCGTATGCTAAGGCAATAGCCGCACAGTTTAACACATCATCCATCGTATCTCCCGGTGCAATATCATGCATTCCGATTCGTGTTTCCACATCCAACGATATAGGGTGATTATCCACCCATAATTGGACATTGATTTTTTTCATTCGCTCAAAGAACGCACCCACTCGTTCTTTTTTAACATACACAATAAAATTATCGCCACCCATACGGGTAATGTTTTCATCAGGTAAAAGAAAATCATTAATTTTCGTGGCATATACCTTAAGCAGTTCATCCCCTTGGGTTGAACCCACTTTCTGATTATAATATCTGAAATTTTTAATATTCATGAATGCACAGTTATATGCCGAATGATTATTCTTTTCCATAATCTGCGTAACAAATCTCTTCATTCCCATTGCATTGGATACCATCGTCATACTGTCTGTCAGCATGGCGCGTTCAACCAATTCTTTTAACCTAACTCTACGCATCGATATATAAATTGCATTTGACAGTGTGCGTACCGCCTTCTTCTCATCTTCATTCCAGACATAACCTATTTCCGGATGAAAAAACATATTAAATACACCCTTGTTACCGGTGATATAGCTTTCTTTTATCGCCTCAGTAGCGTAACCCTTCTCGGAAGTATAAAAATCATGGCTAATCGATCTGCCACGAAGTTGGAATGCATTCGGATGCACTTCCATAATCATGGCAGCCTTCCCCAAGTGTAATTCATCCTTAACATGCGCAAGTGCATCTCCGATCTGACCTTCCAACAAATCCAAACTGCCTTCGCATCCGGACAACATTTCCATAAATTTTGCAAATCCATCACTGCTTAATATGTATCCCATATCTTCTCACCCTTTCTCCTCAAAGATGCTTGAATACCTACTAATAATTATATATTTTTGTTTTATTTGATACAAGATAGGCAAGCTCCAAAACAATGAAAAAAGGTACAAAAAAACCATTTTTTGTACCTTTTGAATGACATGATTTTAATATGAAAACTCCAAAATTTGATATCGGTATTTTGAGTGTCAAAATATTACATTTATAAATCTGTCGCTGTAATGGTAATCAACGCTTCTTCACCGCCGTTTATATCATACTCGTTAATCATGCGGTTCGCCTGATTGGAGATAACTCTCTCAAAATAATTACGCACAGTTCTTGCATTTGCAAAATGCTGCATATTGATTTCCTTCATGTTGCGGATTTTATCCAGAATCATCTGCTGTGTTCCTTCTGCCAAGATATAATCCTGCTGCTTGCAATATAACGCAAAAATCTCATACAGCTCCATCTCACTGTAATCCACAAACTGTATGAATTTGCTGAAACGGGAACGGAAACCGGGATTGGAATCCAAGAACTGCTCCATCAACTCATTATATCCTGCCACGATTACCACTAAATGTTCACGCTCATCTTCCATGATTTTAAGCAAGGTATCAATGGCTTCCTGACCATAGTCGCCCTCACTCTCATTATATAAAGAATATGCCTCATCAATAAAAAGAACACCGCCCATGGCTTCTTCCGCCATTTTACGGACATTGATTGCAGTTTTACCCATTTCAGGAGAAACCAGCATGGAACGGTCCGCCTCTACAAGATGTCCCTTTTCCAAAATATCTAAATATTTAAAAATATCCGCCATTTTACGGGCGATGGTTGTTTTACCGGTACCGGGATTACCTGTAAAAACCATGTGCCGTGAAATATTGGTGGTTTTAAATCCTTTCTGTGCCCTGATTTTCTGCACAATCAAAAGATTAACCATATCATGAATTTCTTTTTTTACATTTACCAGGCCTACCAATTCATCGATTTCTTTTAGTACCTGACTGATTTCTTTGATAAAAGGCTCTTCGCTGCGGGCAAACAATGTAGCCTTGTCCTCAAGACGCTGCTCCTTAATCTTAGGCAATTCCTCCAAGCCGGATTTCGCCTCTACTTTGTAGATATACTCCTTCATTCCGTTCAAGAAGTATTCCATCAATTTTACCGCATATTTTAAACGGGCACCGCTACAATTAATCAAGACATTGCCAAACTGTTCCATAAAACGATACAAGCGCCATGTATCTGTAAGATAATTCGTTTCTCTTAAAACATCCGCCTTTTCAGCACCCGCAATTTTTTGAAGACTTTTCGGCACTTTCTGTAAGAAGCTGTTATCGCTGAGGCAGTCATCACCGTAGCGTCTGACCAACATTTCGTAATTAAACATCTTGTCAAATGTATTGTTAATCAGGTTGATTTCTGCTGCCACCACATTTTCATCGCAAATGGCAATCAAAAATGCCATATTCATGACTTCATCACAAAAATCCACATACAAACCGCCCGGCGCATAACCGCCGATCGTACTTTCGTATTTGTCACAGATTGCTTTACATTCCAATAAACTCTGTTTTAATTCTGACATATGTATTCCCCCGTTTTATATGCTGTAAAACATATTAAATATCCTCATCGCCTGCTACATTCTGTCCATAATTGGGAATGTATTTCTTGAATGCAGCCTTCTGGATAATGGGCTCCAGAATCATAATTACAATGAGCGCAATGATAAACTCAGGCAATAAGCTTTTTACAAAATTGCCGAGCGCAACAGGCACCAACATATTCATGCCAAGCGCAGGACTTTTGGGAATAACAAATACCGCAGTTGAGAAAAATGCCATTACAAGGCCGATAAACGGTGTGTAAATTAAGTCTGATGCCAAGCTCTGTAATAAATGCAGTACAAAACCTTTTGTCTTTGTTACGTTTTCAATACCGTCATTTACTTTTTTCATTGAAATAATAAGACCGATTCCAATGGCAAGAATCATTGTAATAACCAAGGATGCCAAAAATGACGGTAAAAATGCGGCAATAAAAGGTGCACCGCTTTGTTTTACGGCGCTGATTGCTCCCAACAAAGGACCAACTACCGACATTGTAATACTCATTGCAATACCCATTCGAATGCTGATATATCTTTCTATTTTCTTTTGAATCATTGTATGTAACCCTCCATTTTCTTTTTATACAATACTCATTTTATACTATGTTTAGTTCTTTTTAAAAAAGGAAAAACCCTTCTTCGGTTTGTCTTCATCAACCTTAGATAAATCTGCCCCAATCATCTTGGTGAATCTACCGCGCTCTCCTCTCTTTGTCATATTAGGTGGACCATCCAAAGCAGACAACATATCTTCAAAGGCCATCAATCTCATCTGACAGGACATACGACCATCCTCGATACCGGAAATCGGTCGCACCTGATTAAGCACCTGAGGCATCTGATAATATCCTTTTGCCTTAAAATATTCATAATCCTTCGGGGTCATCTTCTGAAGTCTGTATGCAAGGTTCGCAAACTGCATACTTAAACCGTATCCATATGTATTTCGCTGAGGATATAAATCGTTGATGCACACATAAGCAGACTCCTGAATCAACTGACTGATTCCCTCATCTGTGCCGGGATACATTCCCACATACACATCATAACCCAAACTGTCCACAACCAGAGTATGTTGCTCCAATTCCACCAAATCCATGGGGTCCATTTCCCCGCAATATACATAAGCTTTTATCAATTCCAGATCCTGTCCGAATCGACCGAATTTTACATGGCGGTCCAGGAAATATTTGTAGTTGGTACTGAACTGGTTATAATTTATACCGCTTACGGTAATAATCATATCGGAATTACCGTACAGCTCATCCGTCAGCGCTTCAAAATCATCCTTTATGACACATTTGTTGTTGGTGTAGCACCCAAAGCATGCAATACAACCTTTTATCTTCTTTTCGCGAAGGTTATATACGGTAACCTTTGCGCCTAAATCTTCATATTTCTTTGCAATCTCCGCTACCTTTGCCTCTGTCTCTTCCGGTTCGTCACCGCAATCCAAAACAGCAATCCTGGTATCTTTCAGACTCTGAGCATTCAGCTCGGTGTTCCTAACCACATCTTTTACATATTGGAACCAGCGATATACTTCCTCGCGCCCCGGCTCTGCCAAAACATCTTCGTCCAACAAGCTAAGGCTCCGAATCCACTTTAAACCGTTCTGTCTTGCATAAGACCTTAAATAATTATGCGCCGGAACATCCATGTTACCGCCGGAAGATGAAACATAAGTAAAAGGCTTATTCTTCGGCAGATGAAGCCCTTTTAGATAACGCATTAACTGACCATGCGTATTAAAGTGGTATAACGATGATAAAATCAGAACCAAATCCGCCTCTTTGGCCTTCGCCTCGAATTCGGAACAGTCATCTACATTTTTGATGAAGCTGATATCAAATTCATCATCCTTACACATTTTTTGCAGTGCTCTGACAATTTGCAACGTCAAACTAAGCTGCTGCTTCGGCGACGCGCTCAATACTGCAACTTTCATTCCCGTACCCCCTTGATATTAAATTATTCGCGGATTTTTTTATACATTACCCCTAATGTAAAAAATGATTTCCGCCTATTTTAATTAACCCAATAAACACTACACTCTCATCATAACATTAGAACACAGGAAGCGCAATCCGATAATATAAAAAGGAGGGCATTTAACCCCTCCTTGTATTTGTCATTTATGGTATACTTTTCAATTTTTTGGTCTGTCTGGAATACAATTCATCCACCGCAGCGTGCCATTCTTCCTCATCGTAAAATCTACCTTTTACAAATACATGATAGTTGGTCTCGCTTACATAAATATCGCCATCCAACATCTGGAAAAAGTAAATTACAAAATCCCGAATGGTTACATCTCTAAATGAATTATAAAATATTCTCACATAATCGTCTCCGTTAAAAGCCGTAAAGACAGACATTCCGTAATAAGGCTCATTATATTTGACACAACCTGCCACACGAGCCAAATCAACTCCATTACAATAACGAGTCTCCCTTACATCCGGATCATGCTCAAATTCACCCAAGTCGTAAATTCCGATATCTTTGGAGTTACTTACATTTTTCCCAAACTCACATTTGGAATAATCCACCAATCCTTCATCCGACTTTAACCACTCTGACATCTTTTTGCCGTCCACAACGGCATCTGCAAATTTAAATTCAGCCATAGTATTTCCCCCTTTTATGATATTATAGCACGATATTTTAAAAATGGGGAAAAACATGGGAAAATATTGCTTTTTCTCTATAAAATAGCACCGCAGCAAAAAAATAAGTTCCGTTCAACAAACGGTTGCTATTCATAAAGATATTTTTATGATATATTAGAGTAAAATAAAATCCGAAAGGTGGAATACCCATGAAACAGCTGGTAACAATACCAAAAGATGAACTCGAACACATTTTAAAAACAGAAGAAATTGATGCATATTTTTATTGGGACTACTGGGAATTTGCCGGTGCACATTTTAATCATTTAAAATCTTATCCTGTCGGGACTTTGACTGTGGATATGTTGGAAAAAGAGTTGAACGAGCTGTACGAAAAGCATCAGGACCTCTTTGATCATTATAAAGAAATGTGCGGTTACTCCGTTATTATGGATATTTATATCGGTTATTTCGATGACGATAAAGAAGACTTTCACCTCATTGCTTGGAAAGAACAGACAGAAGAATGAGTTGCACTATAAAACCCCGGACTCTTGTAAAAACAAGGGTTCGGGGTTGTGTGTTGTAACTAAAAAAGCATGCCACTAAGGGATTTCATTATAGTTTTTTCCATCTTTTGATCAATCACAATGTATCGCTCAGTAATTAATGCTGAGGTAAACCGTTAGCTTCAGCAAATGCAGCATAGCAATCGTCACAAACCGAATAAGGCAAATCATCTACCATATAGTGACCGCAGATTTTATCTTCGGTACACTGAGAACAATAGCTTAAAATATTATTTGCATATGCAAATTCGCCATAGCAGTCATGACAGATTACCCAAACTGTACCGTCCACTTCATAGCTGGAGCAAACAACAAGTTCACGGCACAAATCACACATTTCGGGAATCTGCATTGCATAAGCAAATTCTTCATAGCAATCGTCACATACAACGTATACCGAACCATCTACTTCAAAGTGACCGCAAACCTTTTCGTTCTCGCAAAGTCCGCAGATTGATGTGTAATCATATTCATATGCAAATTCAGTAAAACAACTATCACAGAGTACAAAAACTTCGCCATCCACTTCATATGTTCCGCATACTACTTCACGCTGACAGCGACTGCAGCTTTGTGTTACATCATCATTCACTTCCTGCTCTTCTTCTGAAACCGCTTCGTTTTCTTCAACTTCTGTCACCACATCACTACTCTCCGCGGATGTCTCCACATTGCCATCTTCCACAGACACTTCTACCGATGTATTAACATCATTTACTGTATCCTCTGCCTGACTGCATCCTACAAGAATGCCTGCCAACAAACACACTGCCATAATTACAGGTAAAACTTTCTTTTTCATTTTTATTTCTCCTTGTTTAATTTCTTTTCCAAAAACGTTTTTGCTTGTTGGGTATATCATATACGGCATCAAAAACAGTGTCTATAATATTATTTGTTTTAAGAAAAATATTTGTATAAAATAGATAAAAAAGGGAGCTTACCGTTGTAGAATATGCAATATTTTTATGCAAATTGGATAAAAGAAACCATGAGAATGCATTTCACTCCGCGCGTATGCGCGCTATTTTACCTCATTTGCACATTTTATTTTGGCTTACTGATTTTCTGTTGCCAAAGTGTTGCCATAAGTATTATAGCAAATTATGCATATAAAACAACTACTCCTGCAACATTTCTTCCACAATCTCTGTTGCACATTTTATCATCTCAGGGCAAGTCTTCTTGAATAAATCCATTTCCTTTATCTTTATCATATCTTCTGGTTTTGACACATCATACCCAAGCAACTCTCTACATACAACCGTTCCCTTCTTTGCTATAAAACGGTTCATAAAATCTTCTGCTATTTTATATGCATTTCCCTTTTCTTCAAGTGCATTGTAATGATAGTGACCGTACTTTAACCCTAATACCATCAATGCTCCGGATACAGCACCACACATCTCTCCTTTTCTTGCACCACCGCCAAACTGCGTTGCGATTTTAAGTGCCATTTCCTCTGAAAGACCAAAATCAGAAGCAAATGCTGCCAACACCGCTTGGGAACAGTTAAATCCATTCTTAAAATAGTTAGCAGACTTTTCCACTTTACTTTCTAACCTTAATTCAAACAAAGTAGTATTTTGCCAATTTCCAAATCGGTCTTTTGCAATTTTTTCTCTATATCCTATTTCTCGAAATCCGCATTTCTTATGTAATGCTATGCTTGCTGTGTTTAGCGAAATAACTGTAGATAGGATACTCCAATATCCCAACCTCTTTGCCTCCTGCAATAGCTGTTCAACCAGTTCTGTTCCTATACCTTTCCCTTGATAATCATTATCAATATAAACACTCATTTCCACACATCCTTTGTATACACAACGACTTGATGTAGGACTTATTGCAACCCAGCCAACTACCTTCCCCTCATCCACATACACAAATCTACAACTATCAACATGACCATTATCCCATTCCTCATAAGAAGGACACATTGTGTTAAATGTAGCTGTTCCTTTTTCAATTCCTTGTAAATATATTTCTTCTACCCGTATCCAATCGTTTTTATTCATCTCTCTAATCATTAGCATTACCCTCCACTGCCATACAAGCCTCGTTATACAATTTTAAAGCTTCTAATACCTGCTCTCTCTTATGCTCCGGTATTTGCTCAAACACTTCTTTAAATTTATAATACATATCATGTTCAATCTTCTCAAATCTCTCTTGTCCTTTAGGCAATAAATGTAAAGTGACAAAACGCCTATCTTCAAGAGACGGTTTTCTTTCCACATAGTCTTTCTGCACTAAATCTTCTACAAATCGACTTACACCGCTTTTATCAATCCGTAAAATTTCTGCCAATTCTTTTACTGATATACCCGGTTTTCTTCCAATTTCGACAATCAAAAAACATTGTGTTTTATTCACACTACAACAGCAACAATCTGCACTATTTATGTTTCCAAAATGACATTCTAATTGTCGTGTATACTCACGAAACTGTTTTACTAAATCCATGCTTCTGCCTCCTCTTAAATGATATGCCCCATCATACTGCTATTAGTTGCGTTTGTCAACTGTTTTCTTATCAACTATTTTAGAGGTATTAAAATGCGGAGCAAGAAGACAGTTTGATTGATTTGCCGAAAAAACATAATAGCACAACTCCTATTTTTCGTTTAAATTCACGTTTTCTCAGGGAATACGACGCAAAACTTATAGAGAAAAAAGAAATCAAAAAATACACCAAAGAATATGTGATATTTGAAGATAATGGTGCCGGAACAAATACGCTTACTAAGAGAAAAGAATAAACCGGAATATAATGAGATAACCAACCGGCGTAGAACGGTATCTGACGAAATCTTCTTTCAATTTAGCGTTGTATGATGATAAAACAGTAATTAAGGGAGAACCTCAAACACCAGCTCTCCCCCTTTTCTGTAACATCATCGCGATGCATCGTAAGTGACTTTCGCCACTTACTACGCGGACGCTCGCCAAATACTTCGTATTTACTGATAATATAAAAAGAGTCTCCCTTGGATGCAAGCATCCGGAAGACTCTTTTTATATTATCAAGCACTACGTGCTTGGCTCGCTGTCTACGCGATTATTCCCACTCGATTGTTGCGATGGGCTTCGGGCTCATATCGTAGCATACTCTACAAACGCCATCCACTTCACTTAAAATACGATTTGTAATCTTCTCTAAAATATCCCAATCAATGCGAGGCACGCTGCAGCGCATAGCATCCACGGTATTTACGGCACGAATGATTACAGGCCAGTAATCAAGACGCTTACCATCTTTTACACCGGTAGAAGTAATATCGGGCACTACGGTAAAGAACTGCCAGATTTCTTTGTCTAAGCCAGCTTTTGTGAATTCCTCACGAAGGATTGCATCAGATTCACGAAGAGCATGTAAACGGTCTCTTGTGATTGCACCGGTACAACGAACACCGAGTCCGGGACCGGGGAAAGGCTGACGATCAACCATTTCTGCGGGAAGACCAAGTGCCTTACCTACTACACGAACTTCATCCTTGAAAAGTAATTTAACAGGCTCAACGAGTCCTTCGAACTTGAAGTCTTCAGGAAGTCCGCCTACATTGTGGTGTGCCTTAACACCATCTGATTCCAAAATATCGGGATAAATGGTTCCCTGTGCAAGGAAAGAAATTCCTTCTACTTTTCCGGACTCTTCTTCGAATACACGAACGAATTCCTCACCGATAATTTTACGCTTCTTTTCGGGTTCTGCAACACCTGCAAGCTTGTCTAAGAAGCGGTCTGTTGCATCAATATAAATAAGGTTTGCATCAAGCTGATTGCGGAATACTTCAATAACCTGCTCGCTTTCACCCTTACGCATTAAACCATGGTTTACATGTACACATACCAACTGCTTGCCGATAGCCTTAATTAAAAGTGCAGCAACTACAGAGCTGTCTACACCGCCTGAGAGTGCTAATAAAACTTTCTTGTCGCCAACCTGTGCACGCACAGCAGCAACCTGTTCTTCAATGAACTTGTCTGCCAAAGCAGGAGTTGTGATACGTTCCATCGTATCAGGTCTCTTGTTTGAATCCATGGTATTTCCTCCTAAAATCATATAAGATTGTTTTTTGACAAAGTTTATTATAATCAGTTCAATATCAGAAATCAATTTTTTTTTATAAAAAACCAAAAATTTCTTAACTAAGCATATTTTGACAGGATACTTACACAATACTGATTCATACTTACGCCTTCCATCTCTGCTTTTTCTGCCAAATGCTTATGGAGCGTTTTGGGCACGCGCAATTTAAACTGTCCGGAATAATTCTGAGGTTCCGGAATTGTAATCCCATCTTTTATGCTGTTTTCAATCCACACTCTTTTTGCATCCTCTGCTAACACCATCAGTTCTTCTATGGTATCTGCACAGGTAATACAACCGCTTAATTCAGGGTAGTATCCTGTGTATCCACCCTCTTCTTTATCTTCAACTATGACAAATTTATAAGACAGTTTCATGTAATCATCCATCATCTTCATTTTTTGCTTCCTCCTCTACAACTTTTCGAACCAACTCGATATAAGCCCTTTTAATCTTTTTATGCCTCGGAACGGTAATATTATTACATCCTTCTTTTCGAAATGTAATATGACTGCTGCCACCGGATGTTTCCCTAGCTTTATACCCATACTCTTCTAATATTTTCTTTAATTCTTCATATCTGATTTCAGCTGAAGAACTCTTCAACTTATGTATAAGTTTATCCCACTTAGACATTTATAATCCCTTTCTCCATTATATTTGACACCATATATGGTGTCAACTCGAATTGTGTTTTCTTTGAAAATATTTGCCGATAAAGCCGATTTGTTTACATGAAATGTATAAAACAAAGAATGTAATAAAATAGTAAATTATATGACAAATTTATACAACAAAAAAGCATCGCAATATTCGGCATATTGCAATGCTTAATTATTATATAAAATACATCCTACTGTTTAAGCAATTCTTCACTCAGTCTAAGCACCTCCGGTGCAATGCGTTCGCGCTCCTTCCTGGTAATGCGCATATATACAGGATACGCCAGACACACGGGTATCATTCCCACGATTCCGATTACAATACCGAAAACATAGTAATATGGCAGCCCTAATCTGCTTCCCAAATCCGTCATTACAAGGCTCATACCAAACCCCATAATCAAAGCACCAAAAATGCCAAGAATCAAAGATATAGCCGTACCTTTCTTTGTGACCTGTGCATCCATTTTACGCAATCTGTCCAGTTTATCTTCTTCTTTTACTTCATATTTTTTGCGTATATTCTGAATTTCATTCTGCTCCTTGGCCGAATATGTATATTGAAATCCTTTATCCATCGATCCGTTCCTTTCACTCTTTTACTTTGAAGCCTTTTAATCGGCGATTGGCCACCACAACCATATATATTGCCATACCAAGCACCAAAACCGTAACGCCGGCCCCCGTAGCTCCGGTCATAATCAGTCGGAATTCTTCTCCGTCTGCCGCCCCGAATGTGGCAAGCATTGCTTTTTCCAGCGTAAGCATGGATACCAGCGCAGTAGCAAGCCCAATCATTCGTCCTGCCGTATACACCGGACTTTTTAATTTGCGATACTTATTAAACGAAATAACAGACATGGTAAACATATAAAATGTATATGCTGCCAGGGCGATCACCGTAATTTCATGATGTACAAATGCCCTTCCCTGCCACATAATGTAGTAAACAAATCCTGCCAGGGTAACATTCAGTCCAAACAACATAATTCCGCAGAAACGATACAGTTTCCACTCCTTTTTTACATCTTCTCTGATTTCATGCTTGCTACTGTATCTCATCAAAAAGAAACGCATAAAAGCCAGAATGGCATGATAACCTGCAAGGGAATAATACCAAACCGTATGATGCTTATATCCCAATCCAAGCTGTAGCAATGCGTATGCGATATTCAGCCAAAAATTCCAATGCAAAGATGCATTGACGCGAAATCTGACATCGCTACTATATCTTTCCCGCAAAGAAGCAATTTTTTCCTTCATGCTATTGCCTCCTCACTTTTACCGTAAAAATACTTCCCTCGCCCGGTGTGCTCTCTACGCCGATTTCGCCTTCCATGATATCGATTACTCTTTTTACCAAGGCAAGCCCCAGACCGTTTCCCTGTGTCGCTCTGGAAGTATCTCCCTGATAAAATTTCTCAAAAATATGAGCCCCTACTTCCGAAGTCATTCCGCATCCGGTGTCTTTTATTTTTACAATGGCTGACTCATGATCGGCTTCCAGCATAAGGCTGACTTTACCGCCTTCCGGCGTAAATTTAAAAGCATTGGACAGAAGATTGTTCCACACCAGATACAGAAGTTCTGCATCAGCGTTAATCATGATATCCTCAGCAATATCCGTTTCGATTTCAATATTTTCTTTTTCCCACACATTTTCAAACTGCAACAGACATTCACACAACTGCTCGCTTAAATTATACTCTGCCGTGTTGCAGTAGATATTCTGATTCTCCAAGCGATTTAATTTTAGAATATTGGTCATCATGTCGGATATACGACGAGAGCCTTCCGTAACGCCTTTTGCATACTCTATTCGCTTATCCTCCGGCAAGTCTTCTGCCTGCAACAATGTTCCGAAGTTCTGCATTACCGCCAGAGGTGTTTTCATCTCATGAGAAACATTGGCAATAAAATCCGTACGCAATGTTTCCACTCCGGAGAGTTCTTCCGCCATTTTATTAAAACATTCGATAATTTCATTAAATTTGGCATCCGTACCAAAACGGCTGATAGGCTGAATCCGTACACTAAAATCACCCTGCATCATTTTCTCAGTAGCATCTGTAATACGCTTTACAGGACGCTCCACGGTAATCTTTCTGCGAATCACATCAATAACCGTAAACAGAAAACTTAAAAGCACTACATTTCCAAAAGTAAGTTTAGCCGCCGCATTGATATTCTCTTCCGTCAGTGAAAGCTGTAATGTATCCGCAAACACATTAATAAAAAGTAGCATACAGCAAGTAGTCACAAATGCCACCAGCGCGAAGAAAATAATATAATTATTTATAGCAAAAAGCACTTTCTCATATGTGTTTTTCTTTTTCACGAAATCACCACCTTATATCCCAAACCATGTACCGTCACGATTTCAAAATCATTGCAGTCTTCCAGTTTTGCCCGAAGCTTTGTCATATATACATCTACGGTTCTGGTTCCGGATACCGTATCTGCATCCCAGAATTCATCCATTAACTGACTTCGTGTAAAAGTTTTCTTGGGATAGGAAAGCATTTTATATAAAATATTGAATTCTCTTGTGGTAAGTGATATTTCTTTCTCTCCAAGATAAGCCGTGTGCTCATCCATATCCATTTTAAAATTGCCTACCGCAAGAATTCTGGATGTGGCAATTTTAGCTCGGCGCAAAAGCGCACCTATACGCAGGAACAGTTCATCCAAATCAATGGGTTTCACCATATAATCGTCTACACCCACACGAAAGCCCCTCTGCTTTGACGCAAAATCATCTCTTGCAGTCATAAAAAGAATGGGTATTTCCTCGTTTAAAGAACGCACGGTTTTAGCAAATTCAAAACCGTCTATTCCCGGCATCATTACATCGGATACGATTAAGTCAAATACGGTATCATACATTACATCATAGGCTTCCTCCGCCCCAAGACATCCTGTTGCCTCGTATCCGCTGTTATTCAAAAAGGAACAAACGGTTTTATTTAAATCTCTGTCATCTTCTACCACTAAAATTTTAAACATAGGAACTTCCTCCTCTTAATGTCTGCCATCCTAGTGTATACGATAACATTCAAATGTTAAAGTTTTGTTTAAGTTTCTTTTTTATGTGTAAAAACTTCGCCTGTTTTTACTGCATCAACTTCTCGCTAAGCTTAAGAATCTCTTCACCATATTTCTTCTTACGAGATGCAAGAATGTTCTTGTACATGGGATAGTTTACAATTGCCATAATCATGCCGATGACACCGATTACAATGCCGGGCACCAACGGATTACTCATACCAATTGTTTTGCCGATATCCGTCATTACAAGGCTCATTCCCGCGCCCATAATGATTGCACTAAGACTACCGAATGTATATGCAAACACATTGGCAGGACGCTTAACTTTGGCATCCAATGCTTTTAATTCGTCCAACTGTGTATGCTCCTTCTCTGTATACTCGCTTCTGATTTTCTGTACTAAAAATTCCTGATCGTTTCTGTTCATTGTAATTACCTCTTATCTTTCTTTGTTGATTTACTTATGCTTCTTACTTTACATTTCCCTGCAAACGCTTCTTGGCATCTTCCACGGTCTCGCCTTCCTTGGTAAAGAAAGTGTTTACGCAAGCATCGCTTACCTTGTTAAAACCTTCCACAGCACCGTTCTCAATCTTCTTATAGCCGCTTACCACGCCGTTCTCGATTTTCTTATAACCACCTACTACAGCCTCTGCAATTTTTTCGTTTGTTTCTGCAAATTTAGACATATTTCATTCTCCTTTTCTTATAAAAATGTTGTTTGTTTTGTTTCAGTTTGTAATTGCATTTTATCGGTGATTTGTTTTTGGATTGTTTGAAAAATGTTTAAGTTTTGTTAATTACAAAAATTTTTATGAAAAAATAAAACCCATGGAAATGTTAATCTTTCCATGGGTTAATTGCTTTATGATGTGTTCTACATTTTAAAAGTCACCAATTCTCTTTTCTAATCTTCACCTAATTCCTCATAATCTTCAAACATGATTCTTACGCCATCTTCGTCGCTTTCCACATGATAGTGCCCCGCGTACCACCGCTCAAATTCCAGATTCTCCGCAATGCGCTGCAACCATTTCTCCATGGTTTTATCTACGCGGCTCTGGTCTATCCCCGGTATAAAAGCCCATGTGGGCTCATACTCAATGGGCACGGTATGTGATAAAACATAGTCGACTTTCCAGTCACATTTATCCAGCTGTGCTTCCACATAAGCCATGGTTGCTTCATCCGCCTGCTCACTTTCAAACCAGGGCAGGTTGTGGGCCAAACGATAATATTTATCAATCGAATAAGCACCGCCGATGGCAATGGCTTTCTTGCCGTTAAAATCATAGATTTCTCCGTCTTTGGCAAAAATCAGGTTGGGATAATCCGCCTCCATATACGCAATACCACCGTGCCATTCCACTTCTTCATAGTCTCCCATAAGGTAGGGACGCTCCTCATGATTGCCATGAATGCAGAAAATGGTAATCGGTTTTTCCGCCAGATAATTTTTAATCACACGGTCTTTTACAAAACCGTAAATGTTAATGCCCGCATCGCCGAGAATGATGAGAATATCATCCTTTGTTGTCTCGTACTCCTCGCAAAACTGCGCAATGCGGCCAAAATCTCTATGTGTATCTCCCGTCAAATAAATTGCCATTTTTTCATCCTCCTCATCTTATCGTATATCTCTCTATTCTTAATATGACTTGTTTTTTTGCTTTTTTTAATTTTTTTATACATAAAACTCTTCCATGGTATCCAAGCACAGACACCCCAGTTGGCCGCCATACATGCAACCGCAATCTATGAATATATTGTTATTCCTTATAAAAATTGTATGTTTGCGCTCTTCCTTGGGCACCTCGGAAGACAGAAGCCCCCGCTCCTGCGCATAAGCCACATGTGTGGGTACATGTCCCGTTACGAGGTACTTATCCGGAAAATATACTTTTGTCCAATTTGCCTTATGGAAGATAAACTCGCTTAAATCATAATCCTCAAGGTGCCGCTCAGGCCGGAAGTTTTCCAAACCGGCATGGACCAAAATATAATCCCTACCTCCTGCTTTTACCTCTTCAAATAAAGAAAACTCTGAAAGATAGTCTATAATATCTTCCCGTTCTTCCAAAGTTAACGCATGAAACTCTTTTATTGTAACACTTCCGCCGACATTCATCCACTCCGTGAGCCCCTGCATCAACTCAGGTTCGATGTCTTTTATGCTGTCCTCTGTTACCTCCTGCAAAAGCCATTCCATACAAAGGGAAGCCATGTACTCGTGGTTGCCGAGAATCGGGTACACATTGGGACGCATCATCATATCCTGCAGAATTTTGATGCCATTCGAGCCGCGATCAATTATATCACCAAGTATGTATAAGGTATCGGTATCCTGAAAACTGATTAACTGCAGCATTTTACGGTAACGCTCATAATCTCCGTGAATATCAGACATAACATAAGTTGCCATAGGACTCCTCCCTTCTTACAATAAATACCTGTTCATCAAATCAATTTTAATACTTTTCGTAAGTTGTTACCAAATCCTTATACAATTCATCCTCTTCGGAAACCTTACTCTCAACCAAGAGAAACTCCGAAAAATGCGTACAGTCTTTTAACGGCGATAAATCGCTTACCTCTGACCTTAAAATTGCCACCAGCATCAACCGTTCCCACGGCTTGGGGCTATCCTGCCTGCTACGCAAATCCGCAATCGGCGTAAGGTCTTCCACCTTGCTTCTATGAATCAACAATTCCTTCAGCTTAACCAATTCCTTTATAAAAGAGATATCTTTCAACTCCCTGGCCGTATATAAATACAGTGCCTTAAGATTAACCATTCGACCAATGATTTCATAATCCGCTTCTTCAAGATCGGTCATGATATATAAGGATTCCACTTCTTCCAAATCTCCGATTTCCTTTTTCCAGTCACCTTCGGTTACATTGATTGTACGCTCCGGCATTTCGTTGCACATATTGTATGCATGGGCATCATATATCCACGGAATCTGATAGGAACGCTCGCTTGCCGGTGTATTGGTATCATCCAACAAAAGTCTTGACATAGAATCACTCCTTTACTTGAGATTATTACTATTTATCAACAACGCGCTATTTTAATTATGTAACTAAAGTTTAAAAAATGCTATCAACTTATAGTTTAGTCTTGATGAATTATAGAAAAATCTCCTATTCGCATTGTCGAAATTTGGCGATGAAAACATCCGATATATTCTTGTTTTTTTTATATATTTTGATATACTAATATTAACAGAATATCTGTTAATTATGAATGGGCTGGTCGCAAGACCCGGGTCCACCACAAGGCGGGTAAGACACCCGCCATTTTTATACGCATAAAAGCGGACATCTCTGTCCGCTTTTCCTAATTTACACCATTCTTTTATTTAGAAATTAAAAACTCTTTGCCCAGCTTACCAACGAACCTAAATGCTCATTGTCCCTTACAGACTTAACAATCTGGTCTGTCATGGGTGTGCCGTTTTTACGCATCTTACCAAGAATCACTTCCTGCAACTCTGCTACATTCATCTCTTCGTAAGGCTTATTCAAATCAAGAACTGCCTCGCCCTTCTTAGCAAGTTCTTCTGCAGCCCGAGAAGCCTTCTCAACTTCTTTATTTTCAGAAACTGTCTCAGCAACCTCCACGCCTTTTTCGGCGCCGGTTTCTGCACCCGCTACCGCCGCTTTTACCTCAGCTACGGGCTCAATCTTTGTTTCCTCAACAACCGGAGTATCAGCTTCTTTTACAGGTATTTCCACTGTCTTAAAATCAGGCTGTGTCATCTCGCAACTGCTTTCCAATTCGCAATTGGAGCAGGAGGTTGCGGGCACCCACACATCACCGGAATTTGCCGGAATATCAATGTTTAAATTACCGCCGCAAGCAGTAATCTTTCGTCCGGACAATGCTCCGATGTATTCGCCGTCTGCCGCAGGTACATTTACACTGCTGCCATTCTCATCATTGTTTACCGCAACAATTACGGTAGAGCCCTGATAGCTTCTGGCAAATGCATACTGACGATTGGTCAGGCGTAATTCTTTGTAATCGCCATAGCTTAACTCTTTGATTTTCTGACGCATTTTACCAAGCGCGGTAATGAATTTTACACAATCATTGCTTTCTGCCTTGGGTGCATAGATATCGTAAGCCATTTCGGGACGAAGAGAATCGTCGCTGTACTTCTCCTTACGACCTTCCATACCGAATTCCGAACCGTAATAAATAGAGGGAATTCCGGGCAGAGTATACATTAAAATGTGCACGGGAGCAAACTGTGCCTTATTGGTAAGTTTGGTGTAGATTCTTTCCACATCATGGTTGTCTACAAAGTTATACAGTTTAAGTCCGTCGGGACGGCTTCCGCCCATCTCATACAAACGCTTTACCGTATGGGCAATTTCAAAGAAATTGTGATCGTTGTGACCGGAATATAATGCCTTATGCAAATGGTAGTTTGTTACAGAATGTAAAGTGTTCTCATTTGCCCAGCGAATGTAATCGCCATGAATGACTTCACCCATCAGCCAGAACTCTTCTTTTACCTCATTGGCAGTAGCTCTTAATGCCTTCATAAAATCAAAGTCCAATACATCTGCCGCATCAAGACGAATACCATCCACATCGAATTCTTTTACCCAGAAACGAATCACATCACAGATATAATCTTTTACCGCAGGGTTCTTCTGATTTAACTTGGCAAGCAAATTGTAGCCGCCCCAGTTATCATAGCTGAATCCGTCGTTGTATTCGTTGTTGTTCCAGAAGTTTACATTGCTGTACCAGTCTTTGTACGCCGAATTCTCCCGGTTCTTTTTAATATCCTGAAATGCGAAAAAGTCACGACCGGTGTGATTGAATACACCGTCAAAAATAACTTTAACCCCCTGTGCGTGACACTCTGCCACAAATTTTTTTAAGGTATCGTTTGTTCCCAAACGACTGTCTAATTTACGATAATCCGTGGTTTCATAGCCATGTCCCACAGATTCGAACAAAGGCCCTATGTAAAGTGCGTTACAACCGATATTTTTAATATGTGAAATCCAAGGAAGCAATTGATTCAGGCGCTCCACCGGTTCTCCATAATTATTTTCCTTAGGTGCACCTGTCATGCCCAAAGGATAAATGTGATAAAAAATCGCGGTATCATACCATGCCATATCTTATAAGTCTCCTTTTTCTCATTCACATGTATTGCTATCAAAAAAATAATTTCTTATACGATGCAATACACTTATGAAATTTTACCATAAAAATGCTTCTCAGACAACTAAAAGCAGCGCAAAAATACTGTTTAAGTTGTTTCAACCAGATTATAAAAAATACCTGACAATTTGCATACAATTCCCAATTAAACAATATTGAGTAAATCGTAAGTTTCTCCAATACTAAAATGCAAAATATTGATAAACTTGACTATATAAAAACCAAATTATATTATGATAAATAAGTTGGAAATATATGTTCGTTGGAAATGAGGGTAATACTATGAATAATCAATATTATAAATGCTATTGTAGTTGTTGTGGCGGAAGTTTAATTGTTAAAGATGTAGAGTTATCTACATTTTGTGCATATTGCGGACAACCAACGATTATTACAGAAAAAATTACGGATTATAATGAACCGAATTATATTATTCCTTTTAAGGTAACAATTGAAGAAGCAGAGCAGAGTATAAGAAAGTTAATTAAAAAAAATATTTTTTCTCCGACGATTTTTCGACACTTTACTATAATGGATATTAAAGGTATATATATGCCATATTGGCTGTTTGACATAAAAATTAGTGATAAAATGTATCTTGCAGAGACGGATCTCTATATATTCAATAAAAAATATTATAGAGATGCGGAATGTGTATTTAATAATATTCCTTGCGGACGGATCAATAAAATAAATCCCCAATTATTTCATGAATTAAATCCATTTGACATGACACAGTTGAGAGAATTTAATTTTGCATATTTAAGTGGATTTTATTCCGAAATATCCAATGATGAAAATAAATATTTAGATGATATAACAATCGAAATGCTAACAAATTTATTTGAAGAAGAGGTGAAAAAATCAATAGATATTGCTCCGAAAAATCTCTGCGTTGTAAAGCATGATCAACAAATTCAAATTTTAGACAATTCTAAAAAAGTATTATTACCGGTTTGGTTTTTGGAATGTAAATATAAAGAGCAAATTTATGTGTTAATGGTAAACGGACAAAGCGGAAAAACTGTAGGTATTGTTCCTGTAGATTGGAAGATTTTTGCTTTTTACACAATTTTAGCCGGATTAATTTTTTCAATAATAATAGTTTTACTATGGTATTTAGTAAGAAACTGGTCATTTTGGTTATATCTTTCTTCTGAATATGTATTCGGTTTCGTATTTGCAATGATATTTTTCGGTTGTATAGGCGGAAGTGTAGGCATAATTAAGTTTATAATAAAAATGAAGAATGTTACATCTCAATCGTTATATAATTATATAAGGGAAAGGCAAGATAGATAAGTATGGAATTCCTTGTAACAATAACCTCAATATTCCTCGGTTTCAGCTGTTCGCTTTTATTAATGGCATTTTTATTACATAAACAAAATAATTATGGCACTGACACTGGAGATTATAGAAAATATGCAGACAAGCCAATGAATTATTTTAAAATGGAAGATAATATAAAAGAAATCAAATAAATTAAGTGTATAAAAAAGAAGAAAAACAAACTGCTGTAAAACTAATGTCATTACTGCATGCTGTTTTTCTTGCTTTTAATTGTTTCTTCTATTTTCTCCGATTTCTTACCGCTTCTGCCAAAAGAAATTCGATCTGTCCGTTAATGGAACGAAAATCATCTTCCGCCCATTTTGCCAGTTCATTCCAAAGCGTGGGGGACAGCCTGAGAAGCACCTGCTTCTTAGCCTTTTCTTTCTCTTTCAGGCTCTTTTCCTTCTCCAGAATTTCCTGTTCCATAGCATGAAGCTTATTTAAGCGTTCCTGCAAAGCCTGCTCTTTTTGTTCGATTTCCATCTTCATGCTCCTTCCGTAACTTGTTCATTTCGCAGATTATGTCACTTAATATTTTTTGCACCAATTCCATGATAGCCTAAAAATATATTTTATGTCATTTAATAAATAGAGCCGCTGTTTACGATGGGCTGAGCTTCTTTGTTGCCACATAAAACAACTAAGAGATTGCTTACCATAGCGGCTTTGCGCTCATCATCCAAAACTACCACACCTTCTTCATCCAACTGGTCGATAGCCATTTTCACCATACTTACGGCACCTTCTACAATTTTCTGGCGGGCTGCAATGACCGCTACTGCCTGCTGACGCTGTAACATAGCTGCTGCAATTTCTTCAGAATACGCAAGATGTGTAATTCTTACTTCCACGATTTCCAATCCGGCTCCCGCTACACGCTCCTGAAGTTCCTGACGCATCTGGTCTGCAATCTCCTGACTGCTGCCACGCAAAGTTTTTTCTTCAATGCCGTCGTCTTCCTGCAAATCATCATAAGGATACAAACGAGCAATGTTTCGAATAGTGGAATCACACTGAATAGATAAAAATTCTCTGTAATTTTCTACTGCAAATACAGCCTGGGTAGGGTTTGCCACCTTCCAAATTACTACTGCACCGATAATGATGGGATTACCTAAAATATCATTTACCTTCTGCTTTTCATTGTTCAAGGTACATACTTTGGTAGATACTTTCTTACTGCCCACCGTTCTCACATATGCATTCCCATTGGCATCTCTGGTCACTATTTTCTCTGCGCCGGGATTAAATGCAGTAACAAAAGGATTTACATAGTGGAATCCGGCTTTTTTAATTGTACCGTAATACTTACCGAATAAAGTAAGCACCAATGCCTCATTGGGGTTCACTACTTTTAATCCGAAGAAGCAAACAAAAAATACACAGAATAAAATAATTCCGGCAAAAACAGACAAGGGACCGAATACTACACCTGCCAGCACAATCACCACGCTGATGACTTCTAAAATAATCAACAATAACATCATTACGATACCGGGCATGGGATTAATTTCCTTCTCCGCTACATTACCGTTCAACTTCATTTTCTCTTCCATAAAATTTTTCCTCCGTTATATTGTCTTTTACACAACTCATCTCCAAAACGATTTCTATTTGATATCATTTTGATATCACCAATATATTATTGTTTTTTATGAATGTCAATAGTATTTTTTAATTTTATTTTCAACAATTAAAAAAAGACCTGTTTTAAAATAAAAAAGAAGCCCCGATTGCATTCACAACCGGGACTTCTTTAAATGGGGATATCTATTTATGAGTATTAAACCGCGCGGGGCTTGGTAAGGGATACCTCCTCCGCACAGTGTTTTTGGCGATTGGCTCCGGCAAATCGGGCATACTCTACGCACACCAGGATAGCGCTGAGTATCCATATTACCGGCTCTAAGAAACAAATGCCCATATAACCGCATAAAGGCACAATTACGATTACGGCTACAAACTTACAAATCAATTCCACAATACTTCCGATTACCGGAATCAACTTCCTGCCTACACTCTGCAAACAGCTTCGGAATACTACCAAAACGCTTAGCACATAGAAGAAAGGCAGATTTACCCGAATGTAGGTTGTTGCCGAATGCAACACCACCGGATCTTCGGTACCGCTTAACAGCTGCACCATAAGCTCGCTGCCGAATATCGAGCAGATCAACGCAAAAGTACTCCATACAAAATCAATAAGCGTCGCACAGATAATGCCTTTTTTAACACGGTCCATCTTGCCTGCTCCGTAATTCTGCCCGGTAAAAGTAGATGCCGCCATGGTAATGCTGCTTAAAGGCAACATAAAAATATCGTCAATCTTTCTTGCTGCGGTATGAGCTGCTATGGTCTGCTCGCCCAAAGAATTCACGCCTCGCTGCAACGCCACCGAACCGATAGAAACCACTACAATCATAAGGCCCATGGAAATACCTGTGGAAAGCAACTCTTTTATCAGTTCCCAGTCTTTTACCACATCTTTGGGGCGGAAAATGAACATAGGACATTTTTTGTAAATATAAACCACACATAAAATAACCGATACAATCTGGGCTACTACCGTAGCATAAGCCGCACCTGCCACGCCTAAGGGAGTGTATTTTACAAGGATAATGTCTAAAATCACATTAATAATCATTGCCACAATCAGGAAATATAACGGTGCCTTGCTGTTTCCGATAGCCCGAAGCATGCCGGCATACATATTGTAAAACATGGTCGCCACGGAGAAACCGATTATAATCAGCAAGTAACGATAAGTATCATCGATAATGGTAATGGGTGTCTCCAAGAAATTAAGCAAAGGACGCAGCATCAAAAGGCTTCCGATGGTAAAAACTACTGAAATGATAGCCGTTAACACAAAACTCATGGCAACGGATTTACGAATTTCATCCTCTTTATCCGCACCGAATGCTCTTGCAATTACTACCGCAAAACCGTTGGTAATGCCGTTGGCAAAACCGATTACCAGATTATATATGGGCGAAACTGCGCCAATGGCCGCCAAAGCATTGTCACCCAGCACATTACCGATTACTGCGGTATCCACCACATTGTATAACTGCTGAAATATATTTCCGATCAGGATAGGGAATGCAAAAGCCAATAAACAGCTCATAATAGCGCCGTCGGTCATGTTGCCGGTATTCTTTTTTAAATTCATCTTAGCCGTCTTCAATGGCATTCTCCTTTCCTGCAATGTTTTCACTGCATTACACTTTGTTTTTCATTGGGATTATATCAGCGCTTTTTACTTATTTACAATAATTTTGTTGTTTTTAGGATAATTTTGTTGTGTGTTTTTAAAATTGGTGATAATGTATATAGAGTAAAGTGAATTTTTAAATATATCGTTTCTTTGCGAAATGACGAATTTTAATATTTCTGTCATTGATTTAATGAAAAGAGGAGCGCCTATGTCGGAGTCATTGGAAAAGAAAATAACACATTTGCAATTTATTCAGAGAGAAAGCAATGTAAAGCATCACAGCTATAACGAGGAAACCCTTGCTTACGAATATATTAAACAAGGCGATATGAAGGCGGTTACGGAAGGCGTGCGCATTTTTCTCTCCGACACGGTAGGCCATTTGTCGGATGCTCCTTTGCGGAATAAACAGTATCTTTTTGTGGCATCCACAACCTTAGCCACCCGCTATGCCATTGAAGGGGGAATGGATGCGGAGACTGCCTACATTGCCAGCGACCTTTTTATCCAGCGAGCCGATGTTGCGGAAAATGTTTCCGACATTAATTCTCTGCACAAAGAAATGCTTACTTACTATGTTAAACAGGTAGCCGCTCATCGCCGTAAAAGTGTATTTTCCAAACCGATTATTCAGTGTATGGATTATATTTATTATCATCTGCATGAAAGTATAAACGGCGAAGTACTTGCCGAGGTTACCGGCCTAAACCGTTCTTACCTCTCCACCCTGTTTCGCAAAGAAACCGGCGTCACCATATCGGACTATATTATGTCAAGAAAAATGGAAGCCACGGAGAATATGCTGAAACACTCCGATTATACCCTTACGGAAATAAGTGAATTCTTGAATTTCTCGTCTTACAGCTATTTGGCTAAAATCTTTCGGGAGCATCATAAAATGAGTCCCGGAGAATACCGCAAGCTCTATTATGGCCATTCCGATATGGGGGACGGCTCAAATATGTAAATTCTGAATTGCGCACAATGCCGCTTCATTTTTTATAAATATAAAGCCATAAAAAAGCACCTCCAAATACCGGATTCACATCCAATATTTGGGGGTGCATATCTTTTTACTATTTTACCTATTCTTCATCCTCTGCATTGGCCCACATTGCGCGCTCTTCCAATTTCTTGGCAAGACCTTCCATCCGCTTGAGGGTGTTCATGTTAATATCCAGAGGACGACTCTTAACATTGACAACAACACTGTCGTATCCGCCTTCGTTACGAATCACATCTGTTACTGATTTAAAGTCCATAACCCATGCATGGTACTCCTTATCGGAATATAAAAGATGGAACTGATCCCAGTCTGTAAATACCGGAAGGCCTTTAGTACCATTGGATCCTACTAACATAGGAATCTCTGTGTCAGAACCTGCGCCGATTCGAATATCCGCTGCATTCTTGGACTCGGGAGCACCTTTGGTGGGTACCAAAAAACGCACTGTTTTCGACGCACGAACCAAGTCATTCTCAAGTTTTTCCACAACCTTACGCCGCTCTGCATATTCAACCTTCCAACCCAATTCCTGAGCAAGTTTCAAATGCGCACGCATAAATTCGGGATTTACCACGGGAATTCTATTCTCCGGAAAACCTTCCCAATTGGGAGGTAATACTAAATCACATGCTTCAATATAGTATCCTGTCTGACCGTTATCTACGAAAATACCGCCGATACCGTTAGTATAAAAAGCTCTTCCCAAGAAGGTAATAAAACCTTCCTTCTTAAGCTCAATGGTGTGGAAACTTCTGCGTTCTTCCTTATAATGCTCTACACAGTTATCTGCATATTCTTTTTCGGAAAAAATCCAGATAGAGTCATTAATCTCCGTAATAAAAGGGTATCCTGTGGCATTATCTACCACAGTATAAAGAACCTCTGCCTGACGAATTTTATCAACCAATTTAAAATGCATGCTTCGAATTCTGTCCTTCATATTATCCACTTTATCCATGGAATCCATACCGTTACCGGACTGAATCAACCATTTTGCATTATTAATCAAAACACACATGTCCTGAATACTGAGGGTACCGTATTCTTCTTCGGTAATTTCCTCATCACGCAATAAATACTTATCGCTGATTTCTTTGTCATGTTGGCTTTTTTCTTCTAAAGTCATGTTTCGTCTCCTTGTATCATCGGCTGATAATAGTATTCCTCATATCTGCCTTTTTATAAAACGCAATCAGACATTACTTATATTCACTAATTTACCATCTGCTGCATCTGTTCTGTGATTTTTTCAATCAAAGATTCAATTTCCGCAGTCTTTGCTGCAATTTCTTCGCTGTTGGCTGCCAGAGTAACAATAGACTCATTCACCTGACCGATATTCTCTAAGAATGCTTCTGTTTCAGACGCCAAATTCTCCATAGCGGGAACAACATCTTTACTCTGCTTCTGACCGTCTTCTACGGTAGTCTTGGTTAACTCTGCAAGCTCTCTTACGCGCTCTGCGATAACAGCAAAACCTTTACCTGCTTCACCGGCCCTTGCCGCTTCAATACCTGCATTTAAAGCAAGCATATTGGTCTTACTTGAAATCTTAATAATCTCTTCATTGATTTCATCGTAACCTTTAACAGACTTGGTAACATTCTCTGTGGATTCCTTCATCTTATCGCCGAATTCTGCCACAGCAGACATCATCTGTGCCATATTGGTGGCATCCGCAGCTGTCGCCTGATTACCTTCTGACAATTCAGCCATAGCTTCTGTGATACGTGAAAGCTCTGCTGCCACTTCCTGATAGATTGCTTCCTTCTGCAATCTATCAGCTTCTGCATCCTGTGCTTTCTGCTCAACGAATCTCATAGTTTCGCCCAACTCATCCTTCACATAGTGAATACAGTTATCCACTACATTAATTCCGCAAGCAATGGCAGTTGCCATGGTTTTACAATTCTTATATCCGCATGCACCACAGTTAATGTTTCTCTGAGCAGGCTCAACTTTATTCATCTTCATGAATACATTTTCAAGAACTTCGTCGGGAACTTCTTCCATACGATTATCTTTTACTTCATATGTGCAGACGAAATCGTCCAGATTTAACTTCTTAAACTGCTCATTGAGAAGTTTTAATCTTGCTTCAGGAGAGATTTCCTTGCTCCATGCGCTCTTTTTATTATGGCTGTTTGACTTTGTTCTCTGATTATGAATTTCGAATAAAATATCATCATTCATTTCATTTTCAGGGTTGGTTGCCGTACCGTAGATACAACCGCCGCCACAGTTCAATGCATCCACCATAAAAGGAAGCTTCTTTCCGTCTTTTACACGGTCTGCGTATACCTGTAAGAAATGATATACATGCTTCTCGCCTTCAATCTGGCGAACCATAACATCCTGTCCAAGGAAATGCTCAACATTTTCACGAAGACCGCCGGGCTGAGGATATACACTACCCAAACCGTACTCGATCTCATCAAAACTGTCATATGCACTTAAATCCATACCTTCCAACTTCTTCATCAAATGTTCGAAGGTAACATTGTACTCTATGTAACCTGCATTCTGCGGTCTGGTAATCTCAGACTTCTTTGCAATACAGGGACTGATAAACGCAAGTTTATCGGTAATATTCATATACTTCTTTGCATAAATCGCTCCACACATCATAGGACTGTGGATTGGCACAAGCTTAGACACCAATTCCGGCACATAATGCTCGATATAGTCTACAACCGCAGGACAAGGCTGTGAGATGCCGCCTACCAAATGATGAGTAGTCAGCCAGTTCAAATATGCCCATGTGGTAATATCAGCGCCAAAGCTGATGCTGATAATATGGTTAGCACCGATTTTCTTCAAATAGCCAAGAATCTGTCTGTACTTGTCCGGATAATTTGCAATAAAAGCAGGAGCCAACAATAAAGAAATTCTCTGTCCTTTGCCTAAGTCTGCAAAGAATCTCTCTGTATCATCCTCAAAAGCTCTCGCTTTGTGCTGACAAACATCAATACATGCACCGCAATGTACACAAGAATCTCCGTCAACGCGAACTACATTGGTTGCCCCTTCTACAACAGCATGATTTGCCTGTAAAACAGGACATACCGAAATACAACGATTACAGCCTACACAAGCTTCATTTGTGTAAACTAACCCCCTGTTTAATTCACCCATTATTTTCCCCCTCCCCCGAGATGAGTATAATTACTTCTATTTTATTCCAATCGACACACTTAGTCAAGATTTGCGCTATAAAAGAATTACTTTCCAAAGCATTTTTATTTTATATATTCATATAAAAAAGTTCCCCCGGCACACCGCCTTGGGAACTTTCCTTTTTTACTATGTATGTTGATGCAAATATTTCTCCCTAGTTGCCATTCCGCCTCGGATATGTCGCTCCGATTTATTTACATCCAAAACAATTCTTGCCCGTTTGGCAAGAGACGGGTCGATCTCTTCCAGACGCTCCGTCACATCTTTATGTACGGTACTTTTACTGATGCCGAATTTCTTCGCAGTCTGCCGCACCGTAGCATTTTGTTCAATAATATAATTTGCGACTTCAATTGCGCGTTCTTCAATATATGTTTTCAAAGCTTCCCTGCCATGCTTTTTTTACATTGTATGAAACCTATGACAGGGATATGCCAACCGAAAACTTATTTTATAACTTTTACATTCTCCATAACATACTCATAAACGGCTTCTTTCATTGCCTGCTGGTTAATATAACCTTTACCGTAAACCGCTTCCAACTGAGCTATATTCTCCATACTGCCGCCCATATCAGTTAATACTGCTTCAATGTGGTCGGAAGTAATGGTAAGACCGGCATCTTCATATATTGCCTGAATCACAAGATTAGCCTCTACTTCTTCTTCGGCTCTTAAGCGCAATTCGGCTTCATATTCCGTTTCGCTTTCCACGCCCATATAATCAGCCAGGGATTCATACATATCTCCGCCAAAATAAGCAGCATAATATTCGTTCATGTATTCCATTTCCTGCTGATCGGCATATTTGGTAATACCCATGATATCTTCCACATATTCCTTGGGAGTTACGGGCACTACACAATTTTCTTCCAAATAAGTAGGCACATATTTTTCAAGTGCAATCAAGTACTGCTGTTCTTTATAGTACTCAATATATGCATCTGCGGTAAGTGCCACATCGGATAAATTATCTTTTACAAAAGCATCATCAAATTCGCGCTCGGTATAGATACCGTTTAAAGTAATGCTGAAAACCGCATCCTTGCCGGCAACTTCTTCATTGCCGTAATCTTCCGGAAAAGTTACCTCGATATCAAAGCTGGAACCGATTTCTTTGCCTACAAGCTGATCCTCAAAATCATCAATGTAGCCTGCTTCACCTACGGTAATTTGTGTACCGCCTTCCGCAGTACTTCCGCCTTCAAAAGCAACACCATCGATTTTACCCACATAATCAAGGTTAATGGTGTCATGCAATTCAACCTTAACACCGGCCTCTGTGGAATACTCTTTATAAGTTGCTACCAGGCCCGCAATATGGGCATCGATATCTTCCTGAGTAGGGGCATATTCGCTGTAATTTATTTCTATGCCTTCATACTGTCCCAAAGTTACATAGTCTTTCGCTACAATGCCTTCAATAGTTCCGTCTTCCGCAAGACCTTCGCTGTAATTCTCAATAGGGTTGGTCATAAGTACAACTTTGTAATAAATGATATAACCGATCACGGAAACCAATAAAAGTGCGGCAACACCGATTAGAATACTAATCAGACTTTTCTTTGCTTTCGCTTTTTTAATGGCTTTCTGCTGTCTTTTTTTCTGTAATTCACGTTTCTGATTGCTCATACTGTCCTCCGCTTTTACTTTGAAGCATCCTCGCTACGAATCTGCGCGCGCTTAATTTTACCGCCGAGAGTCTTAGGTAATTCATCTACGAACTCTACGATTCTGGGATATTTGTAAGGTGCTGTGGCTTTTTTTACATGGTTCTGCAATTCTTTTATCAACTCATCGGAAGGTGTATAGCCTTTGGCAAGTACAACCGTTGCCTTAACCACCTGACCTCTGATGGGGTCGGGAGCTGCCGTAATGGCACACTCTACAACCGCAGGATGTTCAACCAGTGCGCTTTCTACTTCGAAAGGTCCGATACGATAACCGGAGCACTTGATAACATCGTCATGACGACCTACAAACCAGTGATAGCCCATGTTGTCACGCCAAACAACATCTTTTAAGTTGTAAGAGCCGCTACCGAGAGCTTCCTTGGTCATCTTTTCGTCCTTGTAGTATCCCACAAAAAGTCCTACGGGAGGATTGGTATCCAAACCACAGATTACAATCTCACCTTCTTCACCGTTCTCACAGTCTTCGCCTTTGTCATTTAAAAGGTGTAAGTCATAGATGGGTGAAGGCTTTCCTAAGGTACCGGGTTTTGCCTCAAACCACTCGAAGCAGGCAATTAAAACAGTACCTTCCGTCTGTCCGAATCCTGATGCAATCTTCTTGCCGGTTAATTCTTCCCAGCGGTCGAATACTTCCGGATTCAACGCCTCTCCCGCGGTACACCACTGTTCTACGGAAGATAAATCATAATCTTCCACTTTCTCCTGTAACATAAAACGATACATGGTAGGAGGTGCACAGAAAGTGGTTAATTTATATTTTTCAATTACACCCAACAAATTTGCCGGGATGAACTTGTCCATATCGTAGCAGAAAATTGTGGCTCCACAAATCCACTGGCCGTAGATTTTACCCCAGCCGAACTTCGCCCAGCCGGAATCGGATACGCTCATGTGAAGCTTGTTCTCCTGTACGCGCTGCCAGTATTTGGCAGTAACAATATGACCCAAAGGATGCAAATAATTATGACAAACCATTTTAGGCATACCGGTTGTACCGGATGTAAAATAAATCTGCATAATATCCGTATTTTTGTTTGCCGCATCTCCTGTGGGACGCTCAAACACATCGAACTGCTCCATTAATTCCTTGTTAAAATTAATCCAGCCTTCACGCTCTGTATTATCTACCAAAGCAATGTGTTTAATGCAGGGTGCTTCTTTTTTTGCAAGCTCCATCTGCTCTACAACATATGCATCGTTTAAGCATACAAACATTTCGATATTTGCCGCATTGGCACGATATGCAATATCCTTTTTGGTTAACTGTAAAGTACCGGGAACAACAATGGCGCCAAGCTTAATCAAGCCGGTTGCACAAACCCAATATTCCCAGCGTCTGCGCAAAATCAACATAACAACAGAGCCTTTTTTTACGCCCTTTGCAGCAAAGAAATTCGCTGCACGGTTGGAGAGTTTGCTCATATCCTCAAAGGTAAAAACTCTCTCCTCATCATGGTCGTTGCACCATACAAGCGCTCTGTTCTCAGGCTTTTCTTTTGCCCATCCGTCAACGATATCAAAACCGAAGTTGAAATTCTCCGGAATATTTACGGTATAATTCTTTTTAAAATCTTCATAGGATTCAAATTCAATCCTGGGTAAATACTTTTCTAACATTTTTTCTCCATTCCATGCTTTTTACGCATAATCATTATTCTGCGATCATGGTCAGGAAAGTTGCGGGCACATCCCCGCCGCATCTCTGTCCATGAGGGTAGTTAGGGTTAAAATAAATACTGTCTCCTTTTTCTAAAACGATATCCTGGTCACCGAAGGTGACGACGACAGTACCCTCTAACACTAAGTTAAACTCTTCCCCCTTGTGAGATACGAGGTCCGCTTTTTTATCGGAAGGGTCCAAAGTTACCAGGAACGGCTGCATGATGGTATTGTTAAAATGATATGCCAAATCACGGAATTCATATCCGGGATAACGATCGGCCTTCTGTCCGTTTCCACCGCGAACCACCTGATAAGTCTTTAATTTCGCAGAAACACCCGTAAGAATTTCCGAAAAATCAACCTTATATATTTTAGATAACTGATAAATTACATTAATGGGAATATCCTGTCCGTTAGCCTCGTACTGCTTATACAATTCTACGGAAATATTCAATTCCTGTGCGATTTCTTCCTCCGAATAGTCGCAAATCTCACGAAGTTCTTTTATACGCAGGGCGATTTCTCTGATTTCGTCCATAGTTAACCTCCTTAAAATAAACACGAAAGAGCCACAAGCACTCTTTCCTTACCCTCCTCCAAAGGAAAATCTCCTTCTGTGTAAGGTACTCCATAAAACAGGAACAGAGAATCGTCCGAAAACGATTCCCATCCCAATAAAATCTTTTATGATTCCATACCAATCTTCAACGCTTCCTGATTCAAGCCCAACATTGCAGCTTTTTTCGCAGGAATAACCTTCTGAATACCCTTATCCAATGCTTCCTGAGTACAGAAACCAACTTCCTTGAACATTTTACCTACAAGGATGATGATTGCACAGCCTTTTAAGCCCTTTTCATCTGCAATCTTGGTTGCGTCGATATAGTAAACATTAACATCTGTACGCTCTACTTTCTTGGAAATCATGGAACTGTCTACCAGAATTGTACCTCCTGGAACAACCGCATCCACAAACTTATCCAAAGAAGGAAGATTCATTGCAATTAATACATCAGGCTGTGTTACCAAAGGTGAACCAATGGATTCTTCACTGATAACAACGCTACAGTTACATGTACCGCCACGCATTTCGGGACCGTAAGAAGGAAGCCACGAAATTTCCTTGTTGTCCATAAGGCCTGAATACGCAATGGTTTTACCTGCAAAGAGGATACCCTGGCCGCCGAAACCTGCCAATAATACATTTAATGTTTTACTCATTATTTGTCTCCTCCTTCTGCATCAATATCTTTGTATACGCCGAGAGGATAGTACTCCAGCATGTTTTCACGAAGCCACTTCATGGATTCCTCAGGAGTAAGACCCCAGTTGGTAGGACATGTTGAAACAACTTCAATGATGGAATAACCTTTTTTATCAATCTGGTTCTGGAAACCTTTCTTGATTGCCTTCTTGGCAATGTTAACATTCTTCACGCTGTCAACAGTTACACGCTGAGCAAGTGCTGTACCGCTTAAAGTGGAAAGCAATTCGCACACACGAATGGGATGACCTGCTGTAGCGGTATCACGACCGTAAGGTGAAGTCTGTGTAATCTGTCCGGGAAGTGAAGTAGGCGCCATCTGTCCGCCTGTCATACCGTAGATTGCGTTATTGATAAAAATAACGGTAATGTTTTCGCCTCTTGTTGCGGCATGTACGGTTTCTGCCATACCGATGGCAGCCAAGTCACCGTCACCCTGGTAAGTAAATACTACATTCTCGGGAACCGCTCTTTTAATACCGGTAGCAACTGCGGGTGCACGACCATGCGCTGCCTGTACCATATCACAGTTAAAATAATTATAACTGAATACGGAACATCCTACGGAAGCAACACCTACGGTCTGACCTACAACTCCCAACTCATCTAAAACTTCTGCAACCAGACGATGTACGATACCGTGTGTACATCCGGGGCAGTAATGAAAAGGCACATCTGTTAATGCCTTGGTTTTTTCAAATACAACAGCCATGATTACATCTCCTTTCCTGCAAGTGCGCGAATCTGGTCAAGTACCTCAGCAGGTGTAGGAATTACACCACCTGTACGACCGAAGAATTCTACGGGTTTTCTACCGTTTACTACAAGGCGCACATCTTCTACCATCTGACCCATGTTCATTTCCACACAAAGGAATTTCTTTGCGGTGGGAACAACCTTCTCGATTGTCTTATCGGGGAAGGGCCATAATGTAATGGGACGAATCATACCAACCTTAATGCCTTCTTCTCTTGCAGACTTAATAGCACTTCTTGCCACACGGGAAGATGCACCGAAAGCTACGATAACGATTTCAGCATCCTCTGTCATAAATTCTTCCGCACGCTGCTCTTCTGCCTTAATCTTCTCGTATCTCTCATAACGCTCTTTTACGAGATTTTCAAGTTCTTCCGGCTGGATATATAATGAATTTACGATGTTTTTGGGTCTCTTATTCTGATGTCCATTGGTAGCCCAAGGTTTATCTGCAATTACAACATCCTTCTTCTCGGGGAACTCAACGGGCTCCATCATCTGTCCCAACATACCGTCGGATAAAATCATGGAAGGCACTCTATACTTCTCACCCACTTCAAACGCAAGGGGAACGAAGTCTACCATTTCCTGAATAGTGGAAGGTGCAAGTACGAACATCTGGAAATCACCGTGTCCCAAAGCCTTGGTTGCCTGCCAGTAATCAGACTGAGAAGGCTGGATACCGCCAAGTCCGGGGCCGCCACGCTGTACATTGATAATCAATGCAGGCAAATCGGAACCTGCTATGTAAGATACACCTTCGGATTTCAAGCTGACACCGGGTGAACTGGAAGAAGTCATGGAACGAACGCCTGCTGCGGTTGCTCCGAGTACCATGTTGATTGCTGCCACTTCCGACTCAGCCTGTAAAAATACGCCACCCTCCTTAGGTAAACGCTTAGACATATATGCCGCAATTTCAGTCTGCGGTGTAATAGGATAACCGAAGTAATGCTTGCAGCCACACTGAATTGCAGCTTCTGCCAAAGCTTCGTTACCTTTCATTAAAACTTTCTCTGCCATTTTAATATCTCCTTTCGAATACTTCTATCTTTCTACGGTAATTGCCACATCGGGACACATAATTGCACAAGATGCACAACCGATACACTGTGACTCATCGGTTAATGTAGAAGGGTGGTAACCCTTTGCATTAATTTTGTCCTTAGAAAGAGCAAGAATCTTCTTAGGACAGGCTGTTACGCACAAGCCGCAGCCCTTACACAGTTCTTCATTTACGGTAATCTTTGCCATGTCTATTTCCTCACTTTCTATAAAATCATTTTATCTGTACCATACTGCCGGTTTCATTCTTTTATACTTCAACCGGTATCCGGCGATTATAGCTTATCAAATTCGGGAACACCGCTTTCCCAGGGTGCTCTTACATAAATCTCTACGGGGTACCAATTTGCACTGTCATATTGTTCTGTCAATGCCTGCACCTTTTCATCCTTGTATAAAAATGTGGGTATTGTAGTTGCCCACAGCGGCACCTCCGCCAGCTTTGCAATCTCTTCTGCGTAAGCCAGTGAATTTTCGACGGTTTCCCATGTGGTTTCGTATTTTAGATGGGAGTTGTTTACCACCGCACCGACTTTACATCTGGACGCGCTTTGGATTTCATTCATAATCTCCACGGTTTCCTCTGCCGTAGCGGTTAAGTTGCGATATTTGTTTACCAGATACAGCATCTCGTAATCCACATTTTCCAACTGCCTTGCATATCTTCCCAAAACAATGGAACCTGCATCATCACCGCCCACATCCATAATAACATCCGCATCGGTTTCAAACACCATGTTGATGTTGGCAGGCAATCCCGGCGTCTCCACATTGGTATTGGCAAACATGGGAGCAATTACGGTAATGCCCATGCCTTCCAGTTTCTCTTTATATCCCGAAGACAGGAAGTAGGGATTTACCAAATCCAAATCCACCAGCATAACCTTTCGTCCCTTGCGGGCACGGTCAATGGCAAGATTCAAGGAAAAGTTACTTTTACCGCAACCGTAGTGACCGCAGACAATATAAAATTTTCTGTCTTCCGCCAAGCTCACACTTCCTTTCCTCTTTTATATCAATATGTAAAATATTTCGGAGCACAACTTCGGCTCGAAAAAAACTTGTGTCAAAAGCTCCAAACCTTCGACTTTTTATGCCAAATCCTCAATTTAGATATAATATCACAGCACTTTTAAGAAATCAAGTTATGCCTGTAAGAATTTCAAATGCTCCAAAAGCTCCGGGCCGGGCTCTATTCCCTTTGTTTGCAGGGATAAAATATAGCGTTCAAATTCCTTTTGTCTCTGGTTGCGCTTATTCTCCGCTTTCGCAAGAGATTCTCCAAACATGGGGTTTGTTTTCAACCTGCCTCTGATTTCTTTTCCGAACAGACAATACTCCGCCATAATGTTTCTGCAAACTTTATTTAAACGGTTCGCGCCCTCGGATTCATATTTAATCCAAGCCACATAATCCGAAATGAACACCTCGGATGTATTATTGCGAAATCGGGTTAATTTATCTTTTAACTTCTGCTTGTTTCCATCGGATAATTCATTGTTTTTACGATAAAACTGTATGTAATCAAAATATTCCGAAGTAAGGGAGCGCTCCGAAACATCATTCCAGCGCACGCCCTGTTCCGTACGGCAAAACTCCCAACGGTAACGGCCTGCTACATTCAGAAGCATTTCATATAAATCGCCCTGAGGATACATGGGCACGGCAAATCTTGCCGGACTAACTCTTTTACGGCCTTCAATTTCCTGCCACATGCCGGCACGGTATCCCACATGAGGAATTAAAATAATATCCGGCAAAACCTCCGTCATAAGGCGCAGGGATTTTACCTGACCGTAACTGTTGTAATATGTATATTCACGATAAAAGATTGAGAAATCCACCTTGCGAATCTTCTCCATCACTTCCACGGTCTTCTCATAAGAAAGAATGCTGTTGGCAATGTTTGCACCCAATTCCTCGCCGGTTATAAAAGGGCAAAATGTGGAGTTGGAGCTGTATACAATACGACTGTTTATGCGGAAGAAATTCTTGATTTCAAACCGCACCTTACGCATCATATCGTTGTGGAATTCCATTTCCTCTTCGTGGGTAAGGGTTCGCTTTTTCTTAAATTCCTGAAGGAACTCTTTGTAATCTCTTCCCAGCTCATCTCGGGAAGGCTCACGCTCTCCTGTATAGATTAAATGCAACCACTGGCTGATAGTATATATCTTGTAATCACCTTCGTAACTTCGGTTCTTAACAACATCATAAATTCGAACCTGATCTTCCTTGCTGAAATCCGTATCACTTAAAATACCGTAATCCAGGAACAGTTGAACCCAGAACGGAGCCCCCTCTTTCTCTTTCTTTTTAAAAATTGCCTCATACAATTCATAAAAAAGCGTTTCAAATTCGTGAATGATTTTAACGGAATCCGCAGCCCTGAACTGATTCTTTGCAAGCATACGAAACGCAGTCAGTCCATCCATGAATTCCTGCCGTTGTTCGCCGGTGATATCGGCATAATCCAATAATTTCTTCGTCAAACCGGCGAATGCCTTTTGCGCTTCCATCATTTGGTTCGCGGTATAGTCCGTCATTAGAATTGCATCCTTTGCTTCTGCCGAGGTATGAAGCACGCCGATGGCGTCCCTGATTTTTTCTACCGGCGAAATAAAATGTACGCCGGGAGCTTCCGCAAATTCTTTTTCCATAGCTTGCGCCATATTAAGAATCGACTCCAGCTCCATTACCAGAGGCTGAATGTCTCCGTTAATTTCTTTTACTGCCAAAGCCATTTCATAGTAACCGGTATATAAAGTCTCCCGGTTTGCGCCAAAGAACATCTGCCCTATTTTCTTATAAAAAAGCATACTTTTCTCAGCCACATTGGCCGTAATGCGACAGCGTTCCTCAAGCTGTTTTAAAACACCCATGGCAAAATGAGGTGCTCTGCCCAAAAAGTTCTGAATCTCTTCCAAAGAAAAGCTTGAAAGTTCAGAAGCAACCGCTTCGGTATATCCCTCCAACGAATAGGTCTGATATTCGCTTTCCAATTCCTCGATATATTCCAGACTCTGCGGCGTTATATTATATTTCCTTGTAAAATTATTATACTTTTCATAGCTTAATTTCAGCTTGCCGTAAGCTCTTTTACTTCGTTGATACCATTGATTCTGCAAAAAATTCTGCTGCTTATAAAAACGAATCGCCGACAACGCAGAAACGGAGAGATATTTTCTCTCTCCGTCAAAAACGGGGCGCATAAGACTAGCGCCACCAAATGCATACATGCATACTTTTACTTTCGTAACCGCCATATAATCGCAACTGTATTTTCCCTGCCATATATCGCTGATTCCTGCCATATCCCCGGCTTTTAATACAATTGCACCATAAGAAGCACTTGCTGCCATTTCGCCTTCCGCAAGCATAGCAAGATACTCCACATCATCTCCCGCCGAAAAAATAACCTCTCCCGGTTGGAATTCATATATTTTTTTGTCCTGATACGCTTTTTTACTCATATCCGGCCTCTTCTTTTATTTTTATAATTTTATAAAATTCTTCTTACCGATAAAATTGTTCGATAGGTGGCATTGGAAATCTTAATACCCGTCTTTGCCGAGCTGGCATGGACAATTTTACCGTCACCCACATAAATAGCCACATGTCCGGAATAACAGATAATATCTCCGGGCTGCGCATCCGCGTAGGACACTTCCGTCCCTGCACTCCTTTGTGAATAAGAGGTTCGGGGGATGGAAACCCCAAAATACTTATATACGGACTGGGTAAAACCGGAGCAATCCGTACCGTTTGTCAGGGATGTACCTCCCGCCACATAGGGATTACCCAAAAACTGGATGGCATACAGCGCAACCGCCTTGCCGCTTTCACTTCCCTTCGCATTATTGATAACGGAAGGATCTAAGCTGTACGCAGAGCCCGTATACTTATTACCGCCGCCGGAATTGCCGCCGCTGCTGTTTCCCGAATTGCCCGCTGCCGCCGCTGCTTCTGCCTCTTCTCTGGCAATTGCGGCAAGACGCTCCTGCTCCAGCTTCTTAATCTCCTCGTTCTGCTGACGAATTTGTGCGGCATATTTATTCGCTTCTTTTTCTGCTGCCGCAATCTGCGTCTCGTACTGAGCGGACACCGCCTGTAACTCGGCAACCACGCCCTCCAGCTCAGCCTTCTCCAACTCGCATTCGTCTTTGGCCGCCTGTAACTCCGATTCTTCAATTTCCAGCTGTTCTTTTAAATCGGCAACCTCCTGCTTCGTCGCCTGATAATCCGCAAGAAGCTTCGCATCATAATCATAGACTTGCTGTATGTACTCCATTCGTGTTAACAGTTCCGTAAGATTATGGGCACTGAGGAGCATACCCAGATAGGAATCCTCCCCTTTCTCATACATTGCCTGTAAACGCACCATGGTATCCGCATATTGCTGTTCTTCCTTCTTAATGGCAGCATCCAAATCAATCTGCGCCTGAGCAATTTCACCCTCTAATGTCTTGATATCCTCTTCCAGTATTTCAATACCTGCCATCAGTTCTGTAATGGCACCGGTTAATTCACCAATCTCGCCTTCAATTTCAGCCTGCTCGCCTTCCAGGGCACTGATATTGCCCTCGATTTCATCCAACTCCTGCTGATTCTGCTGCATCTGCTGCTGTGTCTGATCAATCTGATTCTGAAGTGCTCCGGAGGTGGTGGCATAGACGGTCTGTCCGCAAAATGTTACAAGTACCAAAATTGCGGTTACAAGTTGTAAAACTCTCTTATTCATTCGCCAAACCTCCTTTGTCCATAGTTGAATTTATTATATAACATTTTCTTCTTTTAGTAAAATACTTCCGGGAAATTTCCTAAATATAGCAACTTATTTTTGGGTTTACTCGATTTATTTTATAAAATTTTCACAATTTCGTCACAATATCTTGATTTTCAAAGTTTCTTTTGTTAGAATATGCGTGTTCTTGTTAATTTTTGTGTTGAAAAAAAGGAGAAAAAAAATGAAAAACAACCCCGCACTCAGCTCCATTATCGTTGGTGTAATCATGAACATTATCAATGTAATTTTACTTGCTGTTCTTATTTTTACAGGCTATATCTACACAAGCGCTTATGTAATCGTAGGCGGCATCGCAGGTATTATTTCCGGTGTAAAAGGTATTAAGAACGGCCAGGGCTTATTCGCCATCATCGGTATTGTTCTGAATGTAATCGCTACATTGGGAAGTATCGTTTGGACATTGATTTACATTGCAGTTTAATATACATATTGTCCATTTACAAAGTACCCTTTTTACAAGGGTACTTTTTCTTGCCTTTTAACGGAAAGAATGTTACAATAATCCATGCATAAAAATGTTCAAATAGGAGGCTTTCAAGAATGCAGTATCTTTTATTGGCCAAACTTAGCGTCGGATGGATTATCGCGATTGTTGTTCTGGTAGTTTTAATCGCCGCAATGGTTGCTCTCTATTTCGCCGGCAAGAAAATGCAGAAGAAACAGGATGAGCAGCAGGCAATGATGGAGCAGAACAAGCAGACCGTCAGCATGCTGATTATTGATAAAAAGAAGGTAAAATTAAAAGACGCAGGTTTTCCTCAATCCGTATTGGATCAGGCACCGAAGATGTCCAAAAACATTAAGGTGTATGTGGTAAAAGCCAAAGTCGGACCTCAAATCGTTTCCTTTCTTTGCGATGAAAAGATTTTCGATACCGTTCCCGTAAAGAAAGAAGTTAAGGCAGTAATCAGCGGTATGTACATTCTGAATGTGAAGGGGCTTCACGGCAAGAATACTCCCGTACCTCAGAAGAAAAAAGGATTTTTCAAGCGTAACCTTGAGAAACTTCAGGATGCAGCCGGTGCAAAACCCATTAAATAAGACAAAACAAATCCGTGAAACAATTTCGTTTCACGGATTTTTATTTTTACTTATATGTAATTATTTCTATCGAAATTAAGATGCTTTCATCGGTGTTATCTCCAATAAGGTTTTGCAGTAAGCCATCATCCGGTCTCCCGCATACAAGGTATACGAAATCATAATGCTGACCTCTGATTCTTCCTCATAAAATAAAATCGAATCGCATTTTGCCTTCATATCTATGGTTCCAAAAGGCGTCTGATACTCTATATCCTGCACTTCGCCGGGCACAAATATCATATCCGAATTAATAGGGCCTCTCTTATTGATTATCGCCTTGTCTGCCGACGCTGTGACTTCATTTTCCACTTCTATATCATCTGCAGGTTTTTCTATGTAACGGACCTTACAACCGTCTCCGTCCTTCTCATAAGTTCCTTCCACATCGATAACTGTCGTATCGCTGTCGCCCCCTGTGGTCTGCCAGCCTGTGACTTTGATTTTTACCTTACCGTCTGTCATCCTCGCTCCTCCACTCCGTAATCATTTCCCAGAATTTACTTTTAAACACAATTTCATCTGTATCGGCTTCCAATACCGCAACGGCCATATCATGTTCCGAGCACTCCCAAGGAATTTCCTGTCCGTTTTCATCCACAATACGGCAATGGTCCGATGTTAAACTGTATTCCGGATACATCACCAGCCAGATTAACAACACTGTTCCCAAGCAATAACCCAGCCGAATAGCATTAAGTTTCTTTATCATATCTGCTGCCTGTGTATGTATCTGATGTACTGTTTCTATAATGCGTTCTTTTATATTCATAATATATATCCTCCCTAACCCGCTTACAATAAACCGGCGGTTTCATGCCTTTTATCCAAGCATTCCCTTGTTTGGGAGGATTATACAATTTTATATAAAAGTACTTCTACATCCGTTTTATGTTTGTCTATTTTACAGGGTGATAAAAACCTGTTACAAATACCTGCTTCGCCAAATCCCTGCTTCGAATCACTTCCGCTGCCGCTTCCGCGTTTTCTTTTACTTCATATAAACCGAACACGGTAGGACCGCTGCCACTCATCATGGCACGCATGGCACCATGCTCTTTCATGATGGTTTTTAACTCCGTAATCTGCGTATATTTGGTCTCTGTGACGGTTTCCAATACATTGTCCATTACCTTTACAACACCGGCCAAATCTCCTGCCCGAATAGCGTCTGCCATAGCATCGATGTCCGGATGATAGGTCAACGAATTGGCATGAAGATTCTCAAACACATACTTGGTAGACACATCAAAATCCGGCTTGGCAATTAACAACACACAATCCGGCACATTGGGTAAGGGAGTAAGCACTTCGCCGATTCCTTCGGATATGGCAGTACCACCCACGATACAATAGGGCACATCCGCGCCTATGGTCACACCCAGTTCGCAGAGTCTTTCTTTGGACACCCCAAGCTCATACAACTCATTCATTCCGTTAAAAACAGCTGCCGCATCCGTACTGCCTCCGGCCATACCTGCCGCCATGGGAATTCGTTTCTCCAAATGCATGCGGATTCCGCCGGGAAGACCGTAAGTATCAAACATTAATTTAGCGGATTTTACCACCAGATTGCTGTCATCACAGGGAAGTCCTTCCACATTGCAGGTCATGACAATTCCCGCCTCTTCGGTTTTTTCCAAAGTAAGGGTATCATATAAATCCACGGTCTGCATAATCATGCGCAAATCATGATAACCGTCCTCTCTTCTTCGTAAAACATCCAAGCCCAAATTCACTTTTGCGTATGCATTTAATTCCAAACGGTTCATTTTATCTGCCTCCATACCATATAACAGTCTTCTGTCCTGCAGCCACTCTGCTCAGTCAAGTATACCACTTTTTAAAATCGGACTCAATACAACAAACCGATTCCTTACAGGCTTTTACTCTTGGTAGCAAAATTTATTTGAAATCATAAAACTAAATTTGAAATTCTTTTTACAAAAAAGTTGATTTTACTATAAACATTATAAAAAAACTGCCGATACATATAGAAAGCAGTTGATGGACTAACTGCGCACAAAAATAATCACCAAGGAGGGTACAGACATGAGTGTTAATTCAGTAACTACATCTGTTGCTTCGGCTTACGGCAATTATGCCACACCGAAGGAAGCAACCAAAACCGCAGACAAAGCGAAAGCAACCAACGATACCGCTGCTGTTTATGAATCGTCTGCAAGCAAAACTTCTTACAAAAATAAGAAGGTTGCCAACCCCGAGCTTGCCAACCAAATCAAGGCAGCCAATGATGCAAGAATCTCTCAGCTTGAGAACATTGTTCATCAGTTGATTTCCGGTCAGGGCGATGCTTACGGCAAAGCAAACAATATGTGGCAGTTCCTTGCAAGCGGCAATTTTACGGTAGATCCCGCAACCAAGGCTCAGGCTCAGGCCGATATTGCCGAGGACGGATACTGGGGTGTAAATGCAACTTCCGACCGTATCGTTGACTTCGCGGTTGCTCTTGCAGGAGACGATCCCGAAAAGCTCGAAGATATGCGTGCCGCATTCCAGAAGGGCTTTGATCAGGCAACCAAAACCTGGGGCGGAGAACTTCCCGATATTTCTCAGAGAACCTATGAAGCGGTTATGGAGAAATTCGATAAGCTCACAGGTAAAACAGAAGAAACTACCGCAACCAATTAATTATATAGGTTAGGCGGTTATTTCCCAACGAAACCGAATATTTAAGACTCTGTATGCATATTCTTTAATGAATACTTACAGAGTCTTATTTTTGTTGAAAGGAGTTTCGTTATGGACTTAATCAAAACCAATATACATATGGACCGCACCGATTGTCGCGTCGAATCCCAGTTTACCTTGGATGAGGACTGTAATGTCACCGATAACAAAGCGGATATTTCCCGCATTCTTTTAACCGACGGAATGATAAAAATCGAAGAAGTCCGCGCCTATGACGAGCAGGTGCTTGTGAGGGGCAAATTAATGTATCATGTTTTATATGAGGCAGATGACAGTTTTGGTGCCTTGAATGCTTTTAGCGGTAAAATCCCCTTTGAGGAACGCATTAATGCAGACTGCATTACATCCGGCGACAATCCGCTGGTCACCGCAGATTTGGAGCACATTCAGATTAACACCATTAACTCCCGTAAAATCAATGTACAGGCGTTGATTCTGCTGTCTGCTTTGCAGGAGTCCGTATATGATGAGGAAGTTGCTACCGGCGTTACCAAAGATGAGCAGGTAGAATATCGTCTCTGTAACCAACAACTGCTGAGTATCGGTGTAATGAAAAAAGACATCTGCCGAATTCGCGATGAAGTAAAACTCCCTGCCAATCTTCCGGAAATGTCTGAACTTCTTTGGAAAGATATTTCTTTAAGTAATGTGGAATTCCGCCCCGCAGACGATAAATTAAACATAAAAGGCGAAGTGAATCTGTGCGTCATTTACCGCACGGAATCCGGCGATTCGGATTATGAATTTTTCGAAAGCTGCATTCCTTTTACACACAGCATCGAATGTAACGGTAGCAGGGAAAATCTGGTTCCCGACATCGTTTATACCCTCTCTCAGAAAGACTGCGAAATCCGCCCTGACTTAGACGGCGAAGAGCGAATCTTGGGCTTTGATGTGGTTGCTGATTTATACATAAAATTATACGAGGATATCCACTTAGACTATATTTGCGATGTCTACGGCGTACACAATGATTTGTCGGTGGAATACGATAATTACAAGGTAAAAACCTTATTGGCACAGTCCATAGCCTTAATGCGCCTTCAGGAAAAAGTACCTTTCCATGCCAAAGGCGAGGAGCTCCTTCAGATAAAATACTCTTCCGCTCAACTGATACCGGAAAGCGCCGCAGTCGGCGAAAACTCCGTAGACATTGAAGGCTATATCGCCTTGACTTTACTGTACATTACCGATGACGACCGCTTCCCTTATCGTACCGGCAGTTTCCAGATTCCTTTTAACTATTCCGTTGATTTACCCGGCATTAATGACAAGACTATTTATCAGTTGAATGCCAACCTGGAACAATGCAATGTAATTTCCGCCGGCAGCGACAGCCTGGATGTAAAAGTAACCGCCGCCTTTCGTATTTTTGCCTATGATGTAAACTGCATTGAAGCCGTAAGCGATATTGAAGTTGTGGACAGCAAGGACTGCCCTCCCGTGCAACGCCCGGGCATTGCGGTATATTTCGTAAAAGAAGGCGACAGCCTCTGGAATATCGGCAAAGAATATCGTGTACCCTTAGCAAGAATCAAAGAGCAGAACTCCCTTAATTCAGAAAACATTCGCAAGGGGCAGAAATTGATTGTAATGAAATGATGATATAAAAGGTCATGGACCGAGAGTGAAATAAATTGTTCTCAGGGACGCTTTCGCTTGGTTGTACTACGTAACGGCACATAGGGTTGCAAAGAACGCAACCCAAATGCCGACGAGTACAAACACCCTTCGAACTAATTTATTCACTCCCGGTCCATTCGGTTTTAATATAATATATTAATACTGCTTCATTTCTCTAAAATCGATAGCTGTCGCTTGCCAATAGTTAAAATTGTTGGCTTTCACTATAATCTATCATCACTTCGCTAACGCTTTCAATGTCTCTCCCGTAACGCGATACTGCGTCCACTCATCCATGGGCACTGCACCAAGAGATAAATAAAAGTCAATGCTCGGCTGATTCCAATCAAGACAACACCATTCCAGACGACCGCACCCTTCTTCTACCGCAATGCGGGCAAGTTCTTTTAAGAGTGCCTTACCATATCCTTTGCCACGATATTCTTCTTTTACGAATAAGTCTTCCAAATAGATTCCGGCGCGACCGAGAAATGTAGAGAAATTATAAAAGTACAGTGCAAAACCTACTGCCACATCTCCTTCCATGGCAAGGAGCACTTGTGCCTTTTTCTTTTCAAACAGCCACTCTTGTAAGAGTTCCTCTGTCGCCACCACTTGGTCGGACATATCTTCGTATTCTGCCAAGGCTTTGATGAAAGAAAGGATGGTTGATACATCATTTATATTTGCTTGTCTGATTGTAAAGTTGTTCATAGGTGCTCCTTTTAGCCTAAAATAATTTTGCCGTTTGCTATATCTGCAATTACTTCCACTAAAAACGCATGCTCGCGCTCTAAAACTCTCGCCGCAAGAATTTCCGGCGTATCACCTTCTAAAACAGGTACCGTTGTCTGCGCAATAATCTCACCACTGTCATACTCCGCATTCACTCTGTGAATGGTAACTCCCGTCTCCTTTTCCTGTGCTTCAATTACTGCTGTATGTACATTTATCCCATACATACCTTTACCGCCAAATTTCGGCAACAACGCAGGATGAATATTAAAAATACGATTATGATACTTCTCCAATATTGATATATGCAACATACGCATATAACCAGCCAAGAAAATCATATCGATATCATATCGGCTCAAGACTTTCATAATTTCCTGTGCCAACACATCTTCACTTCCAAATTTTTTTGCACTTAAATGATAAGCGGGAATACCTTCATTCGCCGCCCTCTGCAATGCCATAGACTCTCTGTTATTACTAATCACAACAGCAACTTTCGCATCAATTTTATTATATTTGCAACCATCAATAATTGCCTGCATATCACTTCCGCCATGCGACGCAAAAACTGCAATATTCATAACTCACAATCTCCCACACACTTAAAAAATCACAAGTGCCGCGAGCTCTTTACCGCGCGAAGAAATAATCTATTCGTTCGAAGGGTGTTTGTGCTCGCCGGTACTTAGACGGCGTCTTTTGCCGTCTTAGGTACCGCTGCGTAGCACAACCAAGTGAGAACGTCCCTGAGAACGATTGATTATCTTCTCGCCATATAGAGCCGCGGCACGCATCTTACTTCACGCAACCGATAAGTTCCTTGATATCCGAAATCTTATTCTTAAGCATATATCCTTCAATGCCTTCCACAACTTCAACGGTTGTATAAGGATTCATAAAATTCATGGCACCCACAGACACAGCTGTAGCGCCTGCCATAATGAATTCCAATGCATCTTCCGCAGTTGCAATACCACCCATACCGATGATGGGAATATTCACTGCATTGGCACACTGATAAACCATACGAACCGCAACGGGTTTAATGGCAGGGCCTGACAATCCGCCGGTTTTATTTGCCAATACGAACTGTCTTCTGTTTACATCAATTTTCATACCGGTAATGGTATTGATTAAAGAAATCGCATCCGCGCCTGCTGCCTCTGCTGCCTTAGCCATTTCGGTAATGTCGGTAACATTGGGACTTAACTTCATGATAACAGGCTTTTTAGCCACACTTTTAATCTTGGATGTAATGTCAAACAAAGCATCCGCCTTCTGACCAAAAGCAATGGCACCTTCTTTTACATTGGGGCAGGAAACATTGATTTCCATCATAGCTACGTCTGTTTCGTTTAAGCGTTCTACAGTCTCTAAATAGTCCTCTACGGTTTTACCGCAAACATTTACGATCACCGGAGTATCATATCTTTTTAAGAACTCCAAATCTCTTTCGATAAAAACATCCACGCCGGGATTCTGCAAGCCGATGGCATTTAACATACCGCCGTAAGTTTCTGCCACACGGGGGGTAGGATTGCCGGGCCAAGGCACATTGGCAACGCCTTTGGTCACAATGGCACCTAATTTATTCAAGTCCACAAACTGACTGTATTCCATACCGGAGCCAAAAGTACCGGACGCAGTCATAACGGGATTTTTAAAAGTAACACCTGCAATGGTAACCTGAGTATTCATTAGATATCCACCTCCCTAGCATCAAATACGGGACCTTCCGTACAGATTCTTGTATTGTTTACATGCGAATGATGATCTTTCTTGGTGGTTTTGCACACACAGCCAAGGCAGGCACCAACACCGCAAGCCATTCTTTCTTCCAAAGAAATATATGCGGTAATGTTATTCTCTTCCGCATATCTTTTAATTGCGCGAAGCATGGGCATAGGACCGCACGCCATAATGATGTCAGGCTTAATTGTGGTTGTACCCAAAGCCGTCAAAACATTGCCCTTGCAACCTACGCTACCGTCTTCCGTCGCAATATACACATTACCGTAGGGCATAAAATCATCCGCAAGGAAGTTATATTGATCACGGTATCCCAAGAAAATATGCTTGTCCGCATTCAATGCCTTAGCAAGCCCTAACATAGGCGGAATACCGATACCTCCGCCCATAAGAACAACCGTCTTTCCTTCTGCTTCTTCCACGGGGAAACCATTACCTAAGTTAGCAAGAATCTCCATGGTATCTTCTGCCTTGTAGGTGGCAAATTCCTTGGTTCCCTCACCTGCCACACGGTACACAAGACGCATTCTTTTATTCTCTCTGTCCACATCACAGATACTGATAGGGCGCACCAGAAGATGCGACTTATCCTTGGGATATATTCCGATAAACTGTCCCGCATTTGCATGGACCGCTGCCTCTGTTTCAATCAGGCAATCATAAATACCTTCCGCGATTTCAGTCTGACTATAAACCTTAGCGGTTTCTTTTTTACGATAAAACATACTTTTCCCTCCGTTCCATATATTCCAAAAGGTATTCTCCGATATCCTTCCTAATCCTTGTATACTACCTTTCCCTTACAAATCGTATACTTCACCTTACCCGTCAGTTCTTCCCCTAAGAAAGGAGAATTCTGCGACTTGGACTGAAAACCTGTTACTGTCCACTTCTCATCCGGATTAAAAATCACGATATCCGCAGGGCCGTCTACCCGCAATTCGCCCCTGTCAATGTTATACATTTCCGCAGGCTTTGCCGTTAACTTGTCCAAAACTTCCGCCATGGACATTCCGGCCTCTTTTACCAGCTTTTCAATGCAGAGAGGCAAGGCTGCTTCCAACCCCAGCATACCGCTGGGAGCCTCGGTTAAAGGCTTGTCCTTCTCTTCTTTTGCATGAGGCGCATGGTCAGTGGCGATTATGTCAATAGTACCGTCTTTTAAGCCTTCTATGATGGCAAGGCGGTCCTCTTCAGTACGGATGGGCGGGTTTACCTTGGCAAGAGTTCCCTTTGCAATAACCGCCTCTTCCGTCAATGCAATGTGATGAGGTGTCGCCTCTGCATGTACACGGTTACCGGGTACTGCCTTAGCCTTACGTACCAGTTCCACACCTTCTTTGGTACTGATATGCTGTACATTCACTATGGCATTTGTCTCCAAAGCAATCTCTAAATCTCTCGCAATCAGACTGATTTCCGCATCTCTGGGAGAGCCGCCGATACCGAAATGTTCCGATGCTTTTCCACGGTTAACACCGTTGTTTGTAATCAGGGATGCATCCTCTTCGTGAAGACTGATTGGCATATTAAGTACCGCGGTTTTTAACATAGCTTCTCGAAGAATACCCTCATCCATAAGAGGAATTCCGTCGTCCGTAAAACCAATGGCACCCGCCTTAGCCAGAGCCTCCATATCCGTTAATTTCTCACCTTTTAAGCCAAAACTTACCGCACCGCAACTTTCCACGCGAATGTCGGTTTCCCTGCCCTTATTTAAAACATAGGCAAGAGTTTCTTCGTTATCGATGGTGGGCTTGGTATTGCACATCATGATAACCGTGGTATAGCCGCCTGCCGCAGCCGCCTTGGCTCCGGTATAGATATCTTCTTTGTATTCAAATCCGGGATCACGGAAGTGGGTGTGCACATCCACAAGTCCGGGGGCTACAATCAGCCCCGTGGCATCAATCACTTCCGCCCCTTCTGTTTCTTTTACTTCTCCGATGGAAATGATGCGCTCGCCTTCCGTAGCCACATCGGCGTAGCCTTCAAATCCGCTTTTGGGATCTATGACATAACCGTTTTTTATTACGATCATTGCTATCCTCCGTATTCTTTTATTTGATAAAATCACCCGCTTTATTCAAAGAGTACAGGCAAATCAATATATTCCGTACAAACCACCACATAGGGATAAGACTTACTGTCCGCTACCCGTTCCTCGGGCGCAGGTCCTACCAGTGTAGTGTCCATACATATATTTTCTTCCGTAAGGTATAACTCATTTATGGTAATACTGTATCCGCCTGTAGCCTGTTCGCCGTACCCCACACACAGATACATATACTCTCCGTCGGCATAAGCCTGATAAAAAGTATCTGTTTTCTTTTCATCCAATATGGTAACCAATTCTTCCGGAATATTGGCTGTAGCTACTACCGTAAATTCCAAATCCCTTACTTTTTCCGGCTGTTTTTCTTCTTTGTTGCATCCAATAAAACACATAAAAGCCATAATTGCAATGAGACATAAAATAACCTTTTTCATATTCTGCTGCCTTTTGCTTCTTTGTAATTATTTTATGTGCCGGGAGCATTTTTATGAGCCGGGACAAATTATGAAAATAATTTTAGTAGTATAAATAATAAATATCCTGAACTTGTTCTACAACGGTTTTTACCTTACGGCCGTTATACTCCACATAATTGTATCCGCTTACGCCGTACTGCATAAAGTAAATCTCTTTTGATGTTACCGCATAATAATCGGAACCCACGCAGCTTCCGACTTCTGTTACGGTAGCACCGTCATAAAGTGCCAGCTTGCGATCTCCGTTTGCATCGGCGATCTGATATTCAAACACATATGCTTTCTCATCAGCCGTCATGCTGAGACTGTCGGGAATGATATTTCTTGCCACCAATACACCGTCACAATACAAATCAGCACTGTTATTTCCCGCATCCTTGCAGATAAACATCTTCTTGCCGTATACATCTTCGATGGAAATCACACTGTTGTCTTTTACTTCTACCTTACCTTTATCAAGGAGCTGGTATCCCATGGCGTACAGTGTTCCCACGGTGGTATTGCCTCTCTCATAGCCGATGAAATATACCTTATTTTCAGAGGTATTCACATAAACATCATCGCCCAGTTCCATAGGCGGAACATCCTTCATGGCAATGGCTTCGCCGCCGTTGATTAACTTATAATTACACTGCTGGGAAATAGGACCTACAGCCGCAAAGAACATAGCCTCTTTTGCATCCGCCCCGTGAAGCTGCCATACATCTGTGCTAACCAGTTCACTCACGCTTGCACCCTCTTTAAAATAATAGAGGCCTCTTTCTTCGGTGAGATAATAGATTTCACACTTTTTATCAATATTGTAAATATAACACTCGGTATAAGCCTTGGTTACCAACGCTTTCTGGCTGTCCTTGGCATTATAAAAGTATAAGCCGTCTTCCTTGCCGTATACGATGGTCTTAAAATCATCCGATGCCTCTTCGATGAAGTTTACTCCGGTTTCCAATGTGGCAAGACTTCCTGCATTGCCCAATTCGATGGTACTTAACTTACCATCACTTCCGCCGAGTAAAAGTGCCTTATCCTTTTTGCTGTTTAAACGGAATGTATTTACATCGTTACAAACATGGGTAACGGTTTCCTCTTTTACATTGTAACAATATAATGCATTTTCAGCCGCATAATAAATAACGCCTGTCTTGGCAATTTCATAATCCGTAACTGCCGAAGCAATCATGGCAGGCTTGCCGAATTTTATTTTAGAATAGTACAAATCAAAAGATGTACCGTTATTATTCTCGGCATAGTACAGATATTTACCGTCTGTGGTTGCCGCTGAAGGATTGGCATCGTTATTTTCGCCTTCTTCGTTGAAGTTCCATGCATTGTACTGCTCTGAATAAACCGCATCCTTCATAAGCTTTTCACGCATCATTTTACCCTGACTCTGATAAAGCATAACGCCCTGAGTCAAAGACTGATAATGATTGTTAAATGCAATCAAACCGATGATACAACCTGCAATCAAAACCACCAGAACAATCGCGGTAATAATTAAAGCCTTTTTATGCTTTTGGGTCCATGTTTTGTTTTCGTCCCCGGAAGCAACTTCTTCCTCGATGGGGAGCACTTCATTGCCCTCTTTCTTTGCCTTCTTAGCGGCTTTTTTATCCGCCTTGCTTACCGGTTTATTATTCTCATAGATTTCATCCACCGCTCTGTTATAAGCCTCTTCTACCGCTTCATTGTCTCTTGTTTCTTCTGTTGCCATTTCTTCACCTTTTCTTTCCCGGCCTGACAGGTCGCTTCGTTTTACTGACGAATCAGTTCTACAAGTTCTGTAAAATGCATCCCGTGAGATGCTTTTATCAATATGGCATCCCCCTGTTTTAACAGAGCGGATACGCCTTTTTTACATTCTTCCAAAGTTGCAAAATGATACAACTCCATTGCCCGGTTTTTGTCCGCGCATTCTGCGGCTCCGCGATAGGTTTCTTCGCTGAGGGAACCTACACAAATCAATACATCTGCCTGTTTTGCAGCGGCATATTCTCCTACACCGTAATGCAATGCCTTCTCATTTTCGCCAAGCTCAAACATATCACCTAAGATTGCCACTTTACGGGTAATCGCTTCGCCCAACAAATCAATGGCCGCCTTCATGGATACGGGATTTGCATTATAGCAATCATCAATAATGGTATATTCCGAAGTTTTTATAATGTGGCTTCGTCCGCTTACCGCTTCTACCGAACGGATTCCACGCTCGATCTCTTCCGCGGTTAATTCCATGGTTTTACCCACCGCCGTAGCCGCCAAAGCATTGTATACCATATGCTTACCCGGCAGGGGAATCTGTGCATCTATCTTCATCTCTCCGGCACGAATAACGCATTCACTACCGAGAAGCCCTTTATTCTTCACATCGGAAGCATATACTTCATCTGCATCCTTCATACCGTAAAAGATGGGCTTTTTACCGTTTACTTCCTTAATTCCCGCAAGTTTATCATCTTCTGCAAAAAGGCAGGCAATACCGCCTTCTTTCAGATTGGCAAATACCTCTGTCTTAGCTTTTAAAACACCGTCTCTGTCGCCCAACTGCTCCAAGTGACACTGTCCGATATTGGTAATGACACATACATCCGGCTGTGCAATCTCCGACAACCTTGTCATTTCTCCAAAATCGCTGATGCCCATTTCCAGCACCGCAACTTCGTGCTCATCACGGATTTTTAATACGGTAAGGGGAAGACCTACTTCATTGTTAAAATTCCCTTCCGTTTTCAGCACATTATATTTCTGCGCCAACACAGACGCAATAAATTCCTTTGTACTGGTTTTGCCAACGCTGCCGGTTATGCCCACAACTTTTATATCAAGACTTTCCCGATAAAAGCGCGCAATCTGCTTTAATGCTACAAAGGTATCCTCCACTACAATGCATGCACCTTTTACGCCTTCGGGAATATGCTCACACACCGCAAGTATTGCTCCCGATTCAAAAGCTTTCGCTATGTAATTATGTCCGTCTACCCGCTCGCCCTTGGTAGCAAAAAACAGGTAGTTCTCTTTTACCAGTCTGGAATCGATTACCGCTCCGGCAATTTCAGCGGATGCGTCCGCACCGTTTAGCACCAATTCCCCACCGCAAGCTTTGGCGACATTTTCCAAAGTCATGTTTTTCATGCTTCGTTTCCTTTCTTGCAATACTTACCGCTCACAATCTTTTATTTCTGTTTGAGTGTTATCTCTCGAATATTTTAACAATATTTTTTCAATGAAATCTCAATAATATGCTCGCAAAGAGATGCATAATCCATACCCTCTGCCGCAGCCTCCTGCGGTAAAAGTGAGGTGGGTGTCATGCCGGGCAAGGTATTGGCTTCCAGGCAATATACATTCTCATCTTCATCTGCCATAAAATCAATGCGGGCATAGGTCTGTAAATGAAGAACCTTATAGGCAAGCTCTGCTGCCTGCTGGATTTTATTTCGCAAAGTATCGGATATATTTGCAGGACAGGTTTCAATCGTGCTTCCTGCCTGATATTTATTTTTATAATCATAAAAGCCTTCCACCGGTGCAATTTCCACTATCGGCAAAGCGCGGCCTTCCAACAAACCACAGGTGAACTCCCGCCCCTTAATAAACTGCTCTAAAAGCACCTTGTCTTCGTACTGAAAAGCCTCGTTGGCAATCTGCAACAACTCTTCTTTGTTCTGCACCATGTATACGCCGACGCTGGAACCGCCGCGGGATACTTTTAACACAAGAGGATATCCGATGGTTTCTGCCATGGAGCGGACATCTTCTCCTTTGTGAACGGTTACGGATTTAGGAGTGGGCACATTGTACATCAGAAAATATTCCTTGGTAATGGCTTTATCCATACAGATGGCACTGCTTAAATAATCCGTGCCGGTATACTTGATACCCATTAAATCAAAAGCCGCCTGAATTCTTCCGTCCTCGCCGTTCGCACCGTGAAGTGCCATAAAAACAATGTCGGAACGCTTACAGATTTCGCAGACATTCTTACCGAAGAAATCCGTATCGCCCTTCTTCAAGGCTTTTAATTCTGCCATGGTGGGATTCTTCTCGCTAACCGCTTTCATCCCTTCTGCCCAGTCTCTTGTATCTTCAAAAATCACATCCACATTATCGTATTCCACACCAAGATAAACATCCAACAAAACCACCTGATGTCCTCTGGATTTTAAGGCACGATACACTCCGGTACCGGAAACCAATGACACATCTCTCTCCGTACTGTTTCCTCCGGCCACAACCGTGATTTTCATAGCATCCTCCGTTCTGCGTTTAGCACACTCTTTATTATCATAAAATATGTTTTTGGGGAGCATTTTGTGCTATTCATAAGCCCCTACTCCACTCATCATAACATATCATTTAATTATATCCTTTTATGTGGGTAAATTCAAGGTTATATTAGGCAGGTTGACGGATATAATTCTCTTTTTTGAGATAAGAACTTTTATATAAAAAAGAACCAAACCTTAATTTATGTTGATTAAGGTTTGGTTCTTTCATTTCTATAATATTTACGCTAATTCTGAACAGACAGCTGCAAACGCAGTCTTTCAATCTCTTTTTTCAGCCTTTTATTCTCATCATTCAACTCTGCAATTGCTTCCTTTGCTTCCGCGCGGCCTTCGCGTAATCCCCGTTTTATTCCTTTTTCCATTCCCTTTTCCATTCCCTTTTCCATTCCAATCTCTATTCCTCTCAACTCCCCTTCTTTAATCATATCATCAATCGCTTTACACATATCCTCTTCCTCTCCTTTCTCCGTTTTCTTTAACAATTCTTTTCTTAATTTCTTCTGTCCAAGCATGGTAGCAAGAAAGAACTTGCTCTCCCTATCCAATGCTTCCATCTCATCCTGATGGGCATCCATATATTCTCTCATAGCTACCGCATTATTATGGTTGGCATAGAACTCAAACACAGTCCGAAGGGTTGCTCCAAATATGCTGAAATCCTTCTCTTTATTCAAATCAAACACCTTAATCTGATAGTCAGGCAACATCTGAAGCATCTCCTGGCGAAGGGCTTCGTTCTCTTCCGGAATATCCACCAACTCACGCAGGGACTTCGCTCCATCCCATTCCTTGTCACCCCAGTACACCACTATCGTATACACAGGCGTTAATTTATCTCCCTTACGAAATCCAGCAACATATTCGTCTCCGGTCATACCTTCGTGCCTTATTTTGTTTATTTTGGCTATGTTCTTACTTTGCTTATCATATGCCAGGCTCTCTTCTACCATCACGCGAACCAGCATGCGATAATCCACTTTATCTTGGTTCTCCAGAGCATAGATTGCGTATATAACACCGTTCTTTGCTTGCTTTCGCACCACATCACAAGTACGCTCCAGTATCGCCATCTCATCCGCCTTACGGACAGACTCCGGTTCTGTTGTCAGTTCTTCCGGTCGTACAATTTCTCTTCCTCGAAAACATATAGCATTCACTAAATCAGCGAACCGTTCTTCATTGGCAAAAAATTCTTTCTGGGTAATGTCTCTGACACCCATTCCTCTCCTTTCCGGGCTTCGCCCCGCAGGAGAACACTTCCCTATCCATGAATTCCCCCGCTTAATATAATTTGAACTTAAGCAAGAATTCATAAAAGAAATGTTGTTGTTTCACAGAAAACAGAATGTTAGAAAATTTAGATTCCCAAGAATTGCATTGCTTCTTTGTGGGCACATCTTAGCAAAGAAAAAAGGGTGTGTCAATATTGGTAAAATGCACAATAAAAAGAAAAAAATATGCACAAAAAACCCCGTAATCCTTACAACTATAAGAGATAAAAGTAACCAAAAAAATTTCATTCAATAAATAAAAAATTTTTTATTATTTTCAAAACTCACAAGGTATCATTATGATACCTTGTAGGATGAAAAATAGACTTTTATCATTTGAGACAACTTAGATTAAAAGGTATTTTATTTTTGTATATTATACTTTTATTTTTTCAAAAAAATTTGCCCAAGTTCCCTAGCAAGGAAACTTGGGCAAGAGTAGTTTTGTATATTATTCTTTTATAAACACCAATTTATCAACGGTTTACGAATTTTTATTAGGTCAAAAATCTTGTTTTATTAAGGAAAAAACAGTTAAAGAAAAAAACGGAACAAAAGGAAAAAGAAAAGCAATAAAAAGAAAAAACTTCGGAAAAAAGCACATTCTTAAATGTGTTTTTTTCCGAAGTTAATATTTTGGAGTAAATAAAAGGTTATTTCCAATCCCAACTTGCAGAATTTGACGGATAAGTTTTATAAATCAATAAAACATTATAATAAGTATTTATACCACCAGAGTTCACTACGCAAGTTGCCGATACCATTGTTTGTGATGTCGCCAATGTATCATTATGTAACATCACTCCATTGTGACCGGGAGAATTGTAATACTGCACATAAAAAGTGTTTGCATCACCATACCCCATAGAATATGCAATGTTTTCACAGTTTGCAGGACAACCAGCGTGGCTGAAATTCTGTGAGATCGCTTTCGCACGATCCAACGCTTCCTGCTCTTTCGCAGAGTTCCAAGTCAATGTAGGAACACCATTGGCTGTTCTGTGTCCGTTCACCAAATCCAACATACCGGGTTCCAAGTACACCGAATAGGTAGTTTCACTTGTGCTTGCGGAACCGCCCGTACCTGCATCGGGTGTTGCAGGCGTTGTAGCTTCGGGAGTGGAAGGAGTTGTGGGTGCAGGTGTAGGCTGAACCACTACCTCTTCATTTCCCAAGTAATTGTTTGATACATAAGCAACTTCACCGTTGTAAGAAATCTCGTACCAGCCCGTACTTGCCTTGCCAGTTACCGCTACTTCTTGATTGGTGGTTAAGCTACCCACTCTGTCGTATTCGGTGCCGGGACCTTTACGGACATTTACGGAACGCTGTGCGTACATGGTTGCCGACATAGGTTCTACCGTATAAGCAGGTTCTTCGGAAACTTCCTCGGAAGGTGTTTCTGATGTTTCAACAGATGTTTCTTCGCTTACTTCTTCCGTGGTTTCTTCCAAAACTTCTTCACTAACCTCTTCTGATGTTTCGGCAGATGTTTCTTCACTTGCCGTTTCCGAAACTTCTTCGCTGACATCTTCCGTAAGTTCTTCTGTTGTTTCTTCCGAAACGATTTCACTGGTTACATTTTCTTCTGTCTTATCCTTACAACCGGAACAACCGGAGAGGGTAGACATTAACATTACGGTCACTAAACCGTACACTAACATTTTTGCATACTTTTTCTTCATAACATATCCTCTCTATATTTCTTATAAAAACGGCTTATTTTTACACAAGTATATCATCCTCAACTTTGGATTACAATAAAAATATGAAACATCTTTCAGTATTTATCTTTTATAAAACTTATTTTATCTAACATGCATTTAAAACCAAGTATATAATACAAATATGCGGGGTGATATTATGAATGAATTTGGCAAAGCAACCTTAAATTTAGACAATCTTATAAAAGAAAAAGGAATCAGCAAAACACAGTTATCGTATAAGGCAGAAATCAGTCATACACAAATTAACAGATTTTGCAAAAACGATGTTACCAGAATTGATTTAAACACAATCGCCCGCTTATGCCATGTCCTTGACTGCAATGTTTCTGATTTGATTCTATATGAACCACCCTCTGAATAAATTACACTTTCACAACAGCTACCGTACATTTGCGGTAGTTGTTTTTATTCTTTATTGCTTTTGCCATATAAAAATAGTATCATATCTTTAATGAGTATTTTGGTGCATTTCAGGCCATACTCACACTATATTTCCAAGGGGGATACACCATGGACAGACAGAACCTCACCCTCATGACAGACCTTTACGAACTAACCATGATGCAGGGTTATTTTAAAAGCAAAAACGATAAAACCGTAGTTTTTGACATGTTTTATCGAACCAATCCTTCCGGCGGCGGTTACGCCATTGCAGCCGGTTTGGAACAGGTTATTGAATATATCAAAGAATTAAAATTCGAGAAGGAAGATATTGATTATCTGGCAAGTCTTGGCATCTTCGAGCAGGATTTCCTGGACTATTTAAGTACCTTCCGTTTCAGCGGCGACATTTACGCCATTCCCGAAGGAACCGTAGTTTTTCCCAGAGAACCGCTTTTAAAAGTAATTGCTCCCATTATGGAAGCACAGCTGGTAGAAACGGCGATTCTTAACATAATCAACCACCAGAGTCTCATCGCCACCAAAGCCTCCCGCGTAGCTTATGCTGCACAGGGCGACGGCATTATGGAATTTGGTTTGCGAAGAGCTCAGGGTCCCGATGCCGGAACCTATGGTGCAAGAGCAGCCATGATTGGCGGATGTATCGGCACCTCAAATGTGCTTTGCGGCCAGTTATTTGACGTTCCCGTAAAAGGCACCCACGCACATAGCTGGATTATGAGTTTTGAAGACGAATATACCGCTTTTAAGACCTATGCAAATCTTTACCCCAATGCATGTATTCTGTTGGTGGATACCTATGACACCTTAAAATCCGGCGTGCCCAATGCAATCCGCGTATTTACCGAAATGCGCGAGGCAGGCATTGAGCTAGGATACTACGGCATTCGCTTGGATAGCGGCGACTTGGCTTACATGTCCAAAAAAGCCCGTAAAATGTTGGATGCCGCAGGTTTTACCGATGCTGTTATTTCCGCATCCAGCGATTTGGATGAATATTTAATCGAAAGCTTAAAATTACAGGGAGCTAAAATCACTTCCTGGGGCGTAGGTACCAACCTGATTACCTCCGCAGACAACCCGGCTTTTGGCGGTGTATATAAGCTGGCGGCCATCCGCGATGAAAACGGCAAATACATCCCCAAGATAAAATTATCCGAGAACTCTGCCAAGGTAACCAATCCCGGAAACAAAACCGTATACCGTATTTACGAAAAAGAATCCGGCAAGATTAAAGCCGACTTAATCTGTCTTGCAGATGAAAAATATACCGAAGAGGATTTTATCCTTTTATTCGATCCCAATGAACCTTGGAAGAAGACCAAGATGAAGCCCGGCACTTTTACCATAAAAGAATTATTGGTGCCAGTTTTCCTTAACGGTGAGTGTGTCTATACCTCTCCTTCCGTTATGGAAATCAGAGATTACTGTTTAAAAGACCAGAATACCATGTGGGATGAAACCAGACGATTTGCAAATCCCCATGAGGTATATGTGGATTTATCCAGCAAATTGTATGACATTAAGATTTCATTATTGGACGAAATGAGTAAGGATTGAGCATAAAAATAAGAGCAATGCATAATAAAATGCACTGCTCTTATCTTTTTTACTAATTAATCGTTGTTAGAGGAATTATTGGAGTCTGTGAAAAAAAGTATGTAAAAATATAATAGTTATGTATTATTAAGGTCTCCCAAGGTAAAATATAAATACTTTAAGGAGGCCTTTATTATGGCAAGAGAAAAGAGCTTCCGGCATCATTTTCACAGCAGACTTTACAGGCTTCACAAGAAAACGGTCATCATAAATGCCACCGACAACTTTTCCACGATAATAGATGATGTATTCTCCCATCATCGCCCTGTAAGTTATATCATCCAACTCTGAAAGCTGTTCTAAAATGAAATCCAAATATTCTTTACTCGATGCCATTTTTACACTCCCCTTGATTTATTATGCTGTTTATTCTCTGAACCAAAGAATCTCTCTCTCAGACAAAGTAATTATAACAACCTCTGAAAGTACAGTTGTTGAAATTGTATCAGACTATACATTATTTCTCCGCAGTCCGTGACTTGACAAATATTATGTAATATATTATATTATTATGTAATATGTTACATATTTCAAGGAGACACTTATGGAACCTCGTGAGATGATCAATTCAATGGACAAAAGATTCGCCCTTTTCGGGTACTTCTTCGCGATGAGTAACCGCCTTCAGACTGTGGGCGACCGCTTCTACGAAGAGATTACCTGCAAGCAGTTTTTCCTCATGATCTGCCTGCGTCTTTTCGAGAACGGAGCGCCGACAATAAATGAACTGTCGGAGCTCATGGGGTGCTCGCATCAAAATGTGAAGAGTATCGCCGGAAAGCTCGAAGAGAAAGGCTATCTGGAGATCAGGCCCGACAGCGATGACGCGCGAAAACTGCGTATCCGTCTTACAAATAAGGCAGACAGCCTGGCCAAAAAGTATCAGAAAAAAGAAGTGGATTTCATCGACATGCTTTTCACCGGGATTTCCGACAAGCAGATCGAGATAACATTCAAGACCCTTGAGAAAATGGAGGAGAACATCAATGAATAAGACCGTCGTAATTTACCGTTCCGTTTATGGCTACACAAAAACATATGCGGAAATGATAGCTGAAGAGCTCGCCTGCGACCTTCGCGAATACTCTGAAATAACCTCTGACAACCTGCTGACGTACGACACGATAATCTATGGAGGCGGCCTTTACGCAGTCGGGATAAACGGCATCAACCTGATCAAGAAGAACTACGATAAGCTCAAAGACAAGCATCTCTTCGTGTGGGCGACCGGCTCCAACCCGGGAGATCCTGAAGATCTTGAAGCCGTTTGGAGTCACAATTTCACTGACGAGATGCGGAAGAACATCCCCATGTTCTATCTGCGGGGAGGGTTTGATTACCATAAGCTCAACGGTAAGCACAAGATAATGATGTCCCTGCTGAAGATGAAACTCAAATCAATGAAGAACCGCACTAAGAATGAGGATGATCTTCTGAAAGCTTACGATGCAGCCGAATACCACTGTAACAAGGAGAATATCCGCCAATTGACCGACGCTGTGAGGGAACTGTGATTTGTCTCAGTCAGATATACTGAAATATAATTATATACCAATTTTATCATAATTCTTGACGAAATTAATGGAATTAGGTATAGTCAAAACGAGCTGGATAACGGTAATCTTACCGCCATACAGCTCGTCAATTATCTTAGGATATCTTATTTACAGAAAAACTTTCACACACTCCAAAAAAATAGGATGGAATGACCATCCTATTTTTCTGTTGTATCTACACATGTATATTCTGAACCGACATAAGCAATTTTATAATTTCTTTCATCGATAACTTCCTCATCACCATATCCTTGTATTTTGGCCAATTCAAAATATACTTTACCACTACTTTTTTCATTGCACTCAAAAACAAATATATGATAAGAATCATCTGATCCAACCTGCAACGATAAACTGTCATTATTTACCGTTTGTTCTTCAACAAATATAATCGTGTCATTGGATATTTCAAATTGCCAGCGATAAGGAATACCTTGTTCTTCCGGTAAAGCTATTGCAATCCGGTTACCCGATATCATAATTTCTTCTATTTCCTCATAATTTTCAAAGACTTCCGCTTGACTTTGACTGCTTTCGTCCGCAGCTTCATGAGTACAACCAATAAATAACATCATTATTATCAGCAACCAAACACACATAGCATATCTATTCATTTATTCACCTACTTTACAATTAAAGTCTTTACTAACGCACCCGTTTTGCCATCAAGAATGTACCGAATGCCACGAAAAGCCAATACCGATAAGTTTCCATCCACAATGCCCATTTCCGGATACCATTCATCTGTAACATTTCCTAACACAGGCTTCAAAACATCCTTTATATTCCATAACATTTCTCCGCCATATGTACATGCAGAAATATTATTTAAAGGACCTTTTTTCGTTTCATCCTCATAAAGGATTGCAACATATCCTTCCAATTCCAATCGTTTCTTTTCAATTACTTCCATTTTACCCCTCTCAGACAATACAATTTAAACTTTTTATACAACTTTCTTAAATTTAATTATATCACTTTTTGCAAACTTTTTGAATACGAAAGGTAAACTCAATATGGGTATAATAACAAAAAACCTGAGAAGCAATTAAACTTCTCAGGTTTTTATTTTTCTCTATTCTGCCTTACGCAAATACGCAATAAAATTATTTCCGTTCTCTTCGAAGAACTCCTTCGAATCGTTCATACCCACTTTGTATACTCTTCCGTTCTCCGGATTCATCCACACCGTATTCAAATCATTGAAACCTACAATCAGCACCGCCTCTCCTTCATCACCGATAAACAGCACCGGAATATCCTGATTCACATAGTACAGAACGGAATCCAAGGTACAACCCTGCAACTCCAAAACCTCCGCATCCGGCATGGCCTCTTCAAGAATTTCCACGGCACTGTAACCTTTATCAAGAAGTGTCTGGGCATCTCTGGAATAGCCTTCGAAAGAAAGTACCGTTTCAAGACACACTGCCAAGGATGAAACCTCTTCATCCATTTTGGTTCCCGTAATCTTCATAATCTGATTTCGGCTAACCAAATTGCCTTTAATCCATACATAATCACCTTCGGCATTGATGACACTTCCTGCCACGGGATATGCTTTACGAATAGCGTCCCCCGGGTTAGTAAATACTCCTGAAATCTCGCCACCGCTGTATACATAATAGACATTTTCCTGCGGTGCTATGTCAAAAGCAATATCGCGGTTGCCTTCATATAAAACTTCCTGAGGTACCATGAATTTAATGGAACCACTCTCCATCTCAGAACGCATGACGATCTGAACAATCTTTTTAAAATTCTGAGTTGCCACAACTTCTATATTGTTTTTACCCTCTTCTTCTACCTGATTGTTCAGAATGGTTCCAGAAGCAGTTTCCACGAAACCGTTCCCTCTGTTATCTCTTTTTACCTGATAGAGCGTAATCATATTATCATTGATTTCGCAGCCAACAACATAACGCCCCTCTTCACCGTATGTTTTAAGAATATCGCCCTTCTGATTTCGAATATAAACCGTATGCATGGGGAATGTGGTATTTCCCATGCTGTCCGTGTAAATATCTTCTAAATTGGCTACACCGTATATTAAATCATTTCCCATAAAGCCCAGGGGCAGAACTCTTTCATTCTCCTCAACCTTAATCAAAGAACGCTTGCCGCCGTCCAAGCTCATCAACAGCATTTCTCTGGAATTATATGTGTTATTTCCGCCCTGCCATACCAACATGGTATTATTGTCGGACACCTTAAAAGTATGCTCACTAAGACCGGATACCAGTTCTTTATATTCTCCGGTTTCCAAATCAACGCAGAAAATGGTACCTTCCAAATACACATAAAACTCCGCCTTTTGATTCAGATAAGACAACTGTTCCACATTTACTTTAAGCATTTCATAGGTTTTATCATAAGGAACAAAAGCAAGCTCTTCTATGGTATTCATAATTCCGTTGTAAGCATATAGCTGAATGCCTACCTCGCCTTCATGAGTTCCCCTACTCATGTACCCATATACCATAAAAATAACATTTCCTGTTTCATCCATATTCAGAATTTTTATATCATGCTCCTGATTATAGGTTCTCCAGTCAAAATTATTTTCATCATAAAAACCGAATACTCTGGCAAATTTATTGTCTGTAATATTGCATACATATAAATTACCTTCTTTTACAAAGGCAAGCATATTTCCATCTTTACTCTCTGTCAGTGAAATGTTTTCATCCGTTATACCAAGCACAATTTTATTTCCATAAAAAACATGGTCTTTTTCAAAAAACATCTGATCCATGTATCTGTCATATTCCAAAAGATACATACGCTCCGTGCCGTAGCGAATACGGAACCGCTCTTCCACATTATAAAATCTGGTATCTCTGCCTTCTTTTAAGCTCACCACATAATCCAAGCGAATGACTGCGGTGGATGCTGCAAATTCTTCAATTGTTGCAACGGGTTCACTTTCTCTTATAACTTCTAAATCTCCCCAGGTAATCTGGTCAAAAGAACTGTGTATATTTACATGTCTGTAATTAGTATTGTCTCCTGTGGAATCACTTTCCAAATAAGTGATAAGTTCCTCGTTCTCCGGGGCTTCTGCAAAAGTTTTTTCCGAGAAATCAAAAACATACTGAAGCTTCTCTTTGGCCATATAATCATATGCCTGAATCACACGGGTATAATAACGAAGCTCTTCGCCGTCTTCCATCGTCAAAAGAATTACCAGTGTATATTCTTGGTTACTTTCAATCAAATCCTTCAACGAAAAAGTGGTAGTAATATAATCCGTTCTTTCTACATAATCAGTTAATTCCGTGCTTTCAATCAGGCGTTCTCCATCAATGCTTCGAACCTCGTAAGCAATGCCGGTTATGTCTCTGCCGTATTTTTCCACATAAATGGACAGACCACGGCCTTCCTCCAAAGGCGTGATGCTTTCACGCATATATGAGGTATCCATAGGCTTTGCGTAACCCTGCATACGGTTAATCATTTTCCCATTGCTCTGAACGGATACCGTAGGATATGTAGCCTCCGCCATTTCCATAGTCATGCTGACATTATCCCTATTTAAAATCATGCTGAACAAAAACAGCGCAAGGAAAAAAGTCAATGTTACAACAACAACTTTTATTGTCTTTTTTACTTTACTGTTCATTGCACTTTTCTCCTTTCCGGTTTATTTTTATTACATTCACATCTTATATTATTAAAATTGATTAAAAGCTTGTACTTATTCTTCAAACAGCTTTTGCAAAGTTGTATGGATTCCCAAGAACTTGGTAAATTCCTCTTCCTGCCTTTTCAATTTGTTTAACTTGGCCGCCGAAAGCATTTTATCTCTTTTTACTGCCCGAATCAAGGCATTTTTCGGCGTATGGGTCATATCAATGAATTCCAACAACCCGGTTTCATAGCCTTTTTCCTCTAAAATAAGGGCTCTCAAAGTATCCGTTACCAGCGCTGACATGCGTTCCTTCGCCAGTCCGTATTTTAACAAAGGCTCCATAACCTCATTATGAATCTGCCTATTTACCTCATGCTGACAACAAGGCACGGATAAAATAACCTTAGCATTCCAGTTCACAGCCTTATATAAGGCATAATCCGTAGCTACATCGCATGCATGAAGGGTTACGACCATATCCACTTCATCCTGTCCTGTATAGTCCTTGATATCACCGGTTAAAAATTTAAGATTTTCATATCCGTATTTATCTTTTAATGCATTGCAATGCGCAATGACATCTTCTTTCAAATCCAGTCCTATAATCTGCACATTTTTACCTTTTAATTCATGCAGATAATAATATATGGCAAAAGTCAGATAAGATTTACCGCATCCAAAATCAAGAATACGAATAACCTCCCTGTTCTCCAACGCCGGCAAAACATCCTCAATAAACTCCAGAAAACGATTGATTTGAAGGAACTTATCGTAGGCAGTGCGAATAATTTTGCCCTGAGGAGTCTGCACTCCCAAATCAATCAAAAATCCCACCGGTACATTCTCTTCCAAAATGTATTTTTTCTTACGATTGTGAGAAAGTTCCTGCATACGGCTTTCGGAGACTTTCATCTTTTTCTCTTTTATGGTCAGCGTTCCCTTTTTATTGCTAAGACAAATCAAACTACCCTGTTCATGGTGTAATTCCAGTTGACCGAAATCATCCTGCAACCATTTTATACATTGTTCTTTCAAAGTTTTCTCATTCACATTTTCGTGAAATACCTGTTTCCCCTTAAAAGAACTAACTTGATATAAAAGCTCTTTTTTTAACAAAATAGGGCGCACTTTTACCTTGATTACGCCTTCCTTGTTTCTGGGATTGCTTATAATAATTTCTTTTAAACTGATGTTTATATATTGAGCGAGCTTCTCTTCAAGCTTTGCCCATTGTGTGTTGTCCATAATATTTCCCTTATAAAAAATGCACAGTCTCGTTATTTTGTAACGGTAGCTTCGCGCTATCAATTACTCTTTTCTTTTCGGCATGATGAAGTGATTGCAGCCGGAACATATCTTTTGATTAAGGACCGTTTTTGACCGTCAGTGCTTAATGAAAAGACTTGTTTACAAGGCTTTGAATTTAGCACTGCTACGTGTCAGAATCGAGCGGGAGCGTGTCCGAAATCAAAAGATATACTTCGACAGTCGCTCTCACATCCTTTATAAAAAGGGTGTAGCGCGAAACTACACCCCCTGTCTTTTTATTTCAATGCTTCCAGACGGCAAATCGCCTTTTTCAATGCAATGTTTGCTCTGGCAACATCTAAGTTGTCTCCCTTCTGGGCAAGACGCTCTTCTGCACGTTCTTTCGCACGCTCTGCACGTTCCTCATCGATTTCGAAAGGCCACTCTACGATTTCCGCAAGAATGGTTACTTCATCAGGAAGAATCTGTGCAAATCCGGAAAGAAGTGCTGCATTTTTCAATTGTTCCGGCTCAGTAATGGTTAACACGCCGGGGTCAATGATAACTGTGGTGGGAATGTGACCCTTGTAGATACCAATCTCACCTTCTGTTGTATTGAACTCAACCATAGACACCTGACCTTCATAAAAAACTCGCTCCGGTGTAATGATTCTTAGTTCAAAAAGCTTGCTATCGTCCATGCTTCTCTCCGTTCCTTGCGATTACGCTTTCTGATTTCTTTCTGCCATACGGGCAACTACATCATCGATGCTACCTGCATTTAAGAAGTAACTTTCGGGAATATCATCATGCTTTCCTTCCAGAATCTCCTTGAAACCACGAATGGTTTCAGATACGGGTACATACTTACCTTCCAAACCGGTGAACTGGCCTGCTACGAAGAAAGGCTGTGATAAGAATCTCTGTACCTTTCTTGCACGGTTAACCAATAACTTATCTTCTTCAGATAATTCGTCCATACCGAGGATGGCGATGATATCCTGTAACTCTTTGTACTTCTGTAAAATTTCCTGAACACCGCGGGCAACCTTGTAATGCTCTTCACCAAGAATTCTGGGATCCAAAATTCTGGAGGTAGACTCAAGAGGATCCACCGCAGGATAGATACCCAATTCTACGATAGAACGGGACAATACGGTGGTTGCATCCAAGTGAGCAAATGTTGTTGCGGGAGCAGGGTCAGTTAAGTCGTCCGCAGGTACATATACCGCCTGAACGGAAGTAATGGAACCGTTCTTTGTAGAGGTAATACGCTCCTGAAGAGCACCCATTTCAGTCTGCAATGTAGGCTGGTAACCTACCGCTGAAGGCATACGGCCAAGTAACGCAGATACTTCGGAACCGGCCTGAGTAAAACGGAAGATATTGTCAATAAAGAGCAATACATCCTTACCGCCTTTGTCACGGAAGTACTCTGCCATGGTAAGACCTGTAAGACCTACACGCATACGAGCTCCGGGGGGCTCGTTCATCTGACCGAACACCATGGTTGTCTTATCGATAACGCCGGATTCCTGCATTTCATGATAGAGGTCGTTACCTTCACGGGTACGCTCACCTACACCGGTAAATACGGAATATCCACCGTGCTCTGTTGCAATATTACGAATCAACTCCTGAATCAATACGGTTTTACCTACACCGGCACCACCGAACAAACCGATTTTACCACCCTTCTGATAGGGACAAAGCAAGTCAACGACTTTGATACCGGTTTCCAACAATTCAGTTGCTGTAGACTGCTCTGAGAATTCAGGAGCAGGTCTATGAATAGGGTCATAGCTTACACCTTCGGGTGCAGGCTTATTATCGATGGGATTACCGAGAACATTGAAGATTCTTCCCAATGTATTCTCGCCTACAGGTACTGAGATGGGAGCGCCTGTTGCCACTGCTTCCATACCGCGAACAAGTCCGTCTGTAGGACCCATAGCGATACATCTTACGGTATCATCACCGAGATGCTGTGCAACTTCCACTACCAATTCCCTGTTATCATTGCAAGCAATTTTAATTGCTTCGTTGATTGCAGGTAAGCAGTTCTCTGCAAACTTAACATCCAAAACCGCACCGATAATCTGTGTGATTTTTCCTATATTTGCCATCTTTTTCCTCCAATCGCAGATTACGAAATCGCTTCCGCACCTGCAATAATCTCTGTTAACTCCTGGGTAATAGAGCCCTGACGCGCTCTATTGTATAACAAGGTCAGACTGTCGATCATTTCCTGAGCATTGTTTGTCGCATTATCCATCGCCTGCATACGGGCACCGTTTTCACTGGCAAGGGCTTCAATCAGTGCACCATGTAAAAGGCTTGTCATATACTTGGGAATAATCATCTTTAACGCTTCTTCATCCTGAGGTTCGAAATTCATCAGAAGTCCGTCATTCTCAATCTCATGCTCTTCCGGTAATACGGGAAGAAGCTTTAAAAGCGTGGGAGTCTGACTTACAGTATTTTTAAAATTAGTGTATGCAAGATAAATCTCACCGACTTCCTTATCGTCATAAGCCTTCAGAATCTGGTTGCATACCTTAATGGCATCTGCATATTCAAATTCATCCGCCAATTCCGAAAAATCAGCCTTAATGGTGTAACCACGGCGTTCCATTACCTCACGGCCTTTGCGACCGATGGCGTAAATGTCCAACTCCTCTTTCTTAAAATCACCCTGGGTAATCAATTTTACAACATTGGAGTTGTAACCGCCCGCCAAACCTCTGTTGGAGGTAAGAAGGATAATCGCTTTACGGGGTGACTCCTGTTTCTGAGTGTAAGGTACATCCAAATTGCCTGCCTTGGCAAGGAGACTTACCACAGTATCGTACATACAACTAAAATATGTCTTAGACTGTAAAGCGCGTACCTTTGCACGCTGCAGTTTTACCGTAGAAACCAGTTTCATGGCTTTGGTAATCTGCTGCGTACTCTGGACACCGGCCTTACGTCTTTTTATATCTCTCATTGAGGCCATATTTTAATCATCCTTTACTTTCTGACTCTGTATAGGGATTATGAAATACCTTTTACAAAATCCTGCTTGAATTCCTCTACTGCCGCAAGAAGCTTTGCTTCATTTTCTTCAGAAATAACCTTGCTGTCCTTGATTCCTTCGGGAATTTCAGGATACTTGGTATCGATGAATTCAAAGAATTCTGACTCAAATCTGGTAATATCGTCAACGGGAATGTCCAAGAGACATTTCTTGGTTGCGATAAAAATAATCATAACCTGATATTCTACCGGCATGGGCTTGTACTGAGGCTGCTTAAGAATCTCTTTGATTCTTTCACCCTGAGCAAGCTTTTCCTTGGTATCTGCATCAAGTTCGGAACCGAACTGAGCAAAGGAAGCAAGTTCTCTGTACTGTGCAAGCTCAACACGGATCGGCGCTGCAATCTTCTTCATCGCCTTAATCTGTGCCGCACCACCAACTCGTGATACGGAAAGACCTGCGTTAACCGCCGGTCTGAAACCGGAGTTGAACATTTCTGTTTCCAAATAAATCTGACCGTCTGTAATGGAAATTACATTGGTGGGAATGTATGCGGAAACATCGCCTGCCTGTGTTTCAATAATCGGTAATGCTGTTAATGAACCACCGCCGTATTCTTCATTCATACGAGCTGCACGCTCAAGCAATCTTGAATGTAAGTAGAATACATCACCGGGATATGCTTCACGTCCGGGGGGACGTCTCAAAAGCAAGGACAGTGTACGGTATGCGGTAGCGTGCTTACTTAAATCATCATAGATTACAAGTACGTCTTCTCCGTTTTCCATCCACTCTTCACCGATTGCACATCCTGCATAAGGAGCAATGTACTGCAAAGGAGCAAGCTCACTTGCGGTAGATGCTACTACCGTGGTATATGCCATAGCACCGTATTCTTCCAAAGTCTTAACGATGGAAGCAACGGTGGATGCTTTCTGTCCAATTGCAACATAGATACATTTTACATTCTGACCCTTCTGGTTGATGATTGTATCAATTGCAATAGCTGTTTTACCGGTCTGACGGTCACCGATGATTAACTCACGCTGTCCGCGTCCGATGGGAACCATGGCGTCAATCGCCTTGATACCTGTCTGCAAGGGTGTATCTACCGATTTTCTGGTGATAACACCGGATGCCACTCTTTCAATCTGACGATATTTGGAAGTTACAATAGGTCCCTTGCCATCGATAGGCTGTCCCAATGCATTTACAACACGACCAAGCATTGCGTCACCAACGGGAACTTCAACTACACGACCTGTTCTTTTTACAATATCGCCTTCACTGATGCTCTTCTGGTTACCCAAAAGAACCGCACCAACATTATCTTCTTCAAGATTCATTACCATGCCGTACACTTCGCCGGGGAATTCCAACAACTCACCCTGCATGGCGCTTTCAAGTCCGTGTACACGGGCAATACCGTCAGCCACCTGAATTACGGTACCTACATCCGATACTTCAAGGCGGTCCGAATATCTCTTGATTTGATCCTTAATAACGGAACTGATTTCTTCCGGTCTTAAATTCATGAATCTGCCGCACCTTTCTTTTCATTATTCTGCCAACTGAATTGCATGAAGCGAACGCTCCATTCCTTCCAGTTTGGTCTTTATGCTGCTGTCAACAACCCTGTCTTTTATGCGGATAATCATACCGCCGATAATTGCAGGGTCTACCTGATAAATCATATCAATTTTGCGGTAGGATGTGGTGGCAAGCAATTTCTTGTACACCTCGTCCTTTTTATCGGTATCCAACTCAAACGCTGTGGTTATATAAGCCGTACCGATGCCCTCCGCTTCTTTTACCCGGTCTGTAAAGTAAGCAAGAATTTCTTCTACATAAGCATATCTGCCCTTCTGAACCAGAAGTAAAAGGAAATTGTACAAATCATCACTGATTCTTCCCCGGAATACTTCTTTCAGAATATCAGAACGCTCTTCCTTAGACACTTTCGGATTATTCATCAATACCGAAAGTTCCTGATTCTCTTTCAACACTGTCTGCAGGCCGGAAACTTCTTCCAACATAACGGAAATTGTATTCTTCTCCTGTGCAAGTTCGAATAAAGCCTCTCCGTATGTGCTTGAAACTAGCTTAGCCATGTGCTCTCACCCATTTCTTTCAATGTTTCGTCAAGCAGACGTTCCTGAGTTGCGCTGTCGATGGAAGTAGCCACAATCTTACCTGCCATAACAGTTGCGACAGAAACCATTTCAGTCTTTACCTCATGAGCAACACGCTGCTTCTCCAGTTTTGCCTCCTGGTTTGCGCGCTCAATGATGCGGTCTGCTTCTTCTTTTGCTTCAATAATAATTTTATTTTCGTTTGAAAGTGCTTTTTTACGGGCATCCGATAAAATCTGCTCTACCTGTGTATCTACGCCGCTTAACTTTTCTTCGTATTCTTTCTTCAAGCGTTCTGCTTCTTCGCGTTCACTCTTTGCTGACTGAATGTCATCGGCAATGCCCTGTTTTCTTTTCTCCAGAAATTTTCTTGCCGGATTAAAGAAAAAGTATGAGCCTGCAAGGAACAATACGAATACCGCAATCAGTGTAAGAACCGAATCATGAAGCAGCTGGATATCCAAGTCAAACAATCTGGACAATCCTTCTTCCCCCGTCAAAAGCATATTCATGCTCTGTATTGTGTTCAAACTGCTGCCTCCTCTTCTATTTCGCTACGCGTTCATCATAAAAACGCATCTGCACTTTACGAACCCGATTAAGGTAATAAAGGCTTAACGAACAATAAGAGGAATGCAATCAACAAACCGTAAAGACCGGTTGTTTCCGCTACCGCCTGACCAAGTAACATGGTTGACATGATAGCGCCTCTTGCGCCGGGGTTACGACCTACTGCTGATGCACCATAACCTGCTGCAATACCCTGACCAACACCGGGTCCGATACCTGCGATAACCGCAAGGCCTGCACCGATTGCTGAACATCCTAAAATAAAATTCTCATTAAACAGTTCCATTGTTTCATTTGCTCCCATTGTTTTCTTCCTCCTAGAAAATAATTTTTACTCTTCTCCACCCATGGCATTTGAGATATATGTCATGGTTAACATACAGAATACATATGTTTGAATTGCTCCTGAAAATAAATCAAAGTAGACATGAAGTGCTGCGGGCCAAACCATTGCAAACATCTGCAAGAGGCCATACACCAATGCCATCATTACGGTACCTGACAATACATTGGCGAACAAACGCAAAGACAGCGATACCGGAACTGCCACATCACCGATAATATTAATCGGCGCCCAAATAGGCAACCATGGCGGTAGCGGTGAACATGTGTCTTTCCAGATACTCCAGAGTGAATTAAATCTGAATTTGTTCACATGAATCAATGTAAAAGTCAGAAGACCCAGCGGTAAGGTTACACCATAATCCGCCGTCGGCGGTCTCAATCCTAACAATCCCGAAATATTGCAAAACAGGATAAAGATAAAAAGCACGCCAATGTAATTTCTGAATCCTTTGCCTTTTTCACCCATGCCACCGATTACGATTCCATCCAAGAGTTCCACAATTAACTCCGCAAAATTCTGAAATCCTGCGGGGACTGTTTTCCCCTTGCGGAAAACCGAACCGCCGATGATGAAAAAGAGAAGCAATACAAGCACAACGATCAAAAGACATATGTGCGATGTTGTTATCCATACCTCTTGTCCAAAGAGATTGTAAGAGAACACACCATGTATCATAAAATCGATGTTGTCCCCTCCGGATAACAGGATTCCCTGTCCCATACTTCTACCTCCTTATTCTTCTGTGTCAGGCATCTCCGGATAGACTTCTTCTTCCCACCCAAATACCTTGAACACGATTTTATGAGTAAACGGCTGGAGATATGCCGCCACTTTCAAACCAATGATACCGATGAATACGCTGATTGGATTTACCCATTCAGACACCATTGCCGAAGCAATCAACACCAGCACCACAATACCGTATCGCAGAAGGCTTGATACTCTCATACCCGCTCCGGCATCTCCGCCGGCTTCTGCCCGATCCAGCATCTTATCAATGCTTCTTGCCATATGCCATGCAAGATAGGTTGCAGTTATGCCTCCCACCAGAATTCCTAAGGCATAGGCTAACTTATTCTGCACAAACCAGATTCCCGCAAGCAGACAAATCAATGCAACAAATACAATCCCCACCCACAGTTCTATCAATGTGGTATTATGCTTCTTCAAATCTGATTACTCCTTACCTTCGCCGGAATACTTCTTCGCCAAAAGATACACATTTCTCCCTCCGGCAATCGCTCCGACAAAAAACAGCACAATCGCAATATAAGAAGTTCCCAGCCACTTGTCCAACAGCAAACCGCCGAAGAAACACATGGCTATAGGCACCAGCATGGAAATACTAAACTGAGAGATGCATACCAACACCTTCATGATTTCACGCATGTTCACTTTGTCATCTCTTTTTCTCGGCGCCATAAAATCAGTACTTCTTTCCCTATTTTGTACCATCTTTATAATTATACTCATTTTGTACTACAATGTCTAGTTAAAAACTTCGTATTTTAGCCACTTTTTGCAAAGTTTTTTCGTTGACTTTTATCTTTTTAAAAGGTACTATTTTTACAACAAGACACATTGATAACACATCGAAAGGATTTCTATGGAAAACATTACCTTATATCGCAGAAGACTGATCCCCGACGAAATCGTACATCTGAAAGATGATGTTATCCTTTATCGGGACGATACCGTTATTATTACCAAATGGCAAACCATTAAACCTCGTAAGGACATGGACCACGGATTTTCCGCTTACATGCTAAAAGAAGGTATAAAAGTAAGCAAGTTTTATCGTGCTGACAATTCTCTTTTATACTGGTATTGCGATATTGTGGATTACACATTTGATGCAGACGGCACTTCCTGCACTTCCACGGATTTGCTTACCGATGTGGTTCTCTATCCCGACGGCAAAGTTAAGGTTCTTGATTTGGACGAATTGGCTGAGGCATCCATAAAAGATATGATTACCAAAGACCAGTTACATTCGGCCCTGGTAAGAACGGATATGTTGTTAAACGCCATGTACAGCGGCGATTTTAAGCGATATATGGACTTGATTAACGAATACGATAAATAAACAAAACAGCGGTTCAGAGCCGCTGTTTTTATATTGTTCCGAAAGGATTAAACCAAAATACACTTTTTTAATTTTATAAAATATGATAATCTACTCTTGCGCATATGCATGACAAATTTAATATTTACAAGGAGGAATCTATGAACGAAACATCCTTTCGCGACTTTCACGAATTTAAACACATATTACTTTCCGAAATCCATGAGCGCATTCCCAACGCAGATATATACATCCGTAAAGGCGGCGATAATGTGCAGGACATTCTCTTGGAAATTATCATCGGCGATAAAAGCATGCAGTTTTACCCCTATGACTTATACAAGGATGCCCTTCCCGAAGACAGATATGACGAAGTTGTTTCTGATTTTATAAAAGAATGTAAGGAGCTGTAAATCTACAGCTCCTTTTTATATGCATGAATCATTCTGTTTTAGTAAAAAATATGTCCGCCGATTTGTATGCCTGTCAGGCCGGGAATCGGGGTTCTGAAATAAACGCATCCGCCCACATTGGTAACGCCGGCCATAGCTTCATCCGCCGCCTGATAGCAGGACGCAGTCGCCTTATTCTGCGACAATGCCAAGGCAAGTCGTCCGCTGGCTACCGGAGAAAACTGCGATCTCTGATAAATAACACCGCTTACCGTATTGGGATAGACACTGGACAGCACACGATTGATTACAACCGCTCCGACCGCAACCTGACCTTCATAAGGCTCTCCGCCGGCTTCACAATAAATCAAGTTGGCAAGAAGATACCTGTCACCCTCCTCAAAAGTCACCTGAGAGATATCCCTCTTCGACGAAGAATTTGCCAACTGCGACATTAACAATTCTTCCTGATACTTCTTCTGCAAAGCCTGAATATCCGCTTCCTGGGCCGCTATTTCGGCTTCTTTTCGGGCAATCTCCGCCTCAATTTCAGCCAATTCCGCTTCCGCAGTGGAGATTTGTTGCGCATATTTCTGCACATACGCCGAAGTTGTTTTAATCAAATCATTGATTCTGGCCTGTTCGTCCAAATTCGCCTGTTTTAAAACTTCCAATTCTGCAAGTTCTGTTTCCAAAACCACTTCCTTGGCCGCAACCGCATCCTTGGCTTCCTGATATTCAACCAAAAGCCGATTGTCATAATCCGCCAGCATGCTGATATAATCCGCCATATTCAGAAGCTCGGATATACTGCGGGCCGACAAAAGCATTTCCAGGTAATCCGTATCAGGACTCTCGTACGATGCCTGCATACGATATTGCATAGCCTCATACTGCGCTTCTTCCGTAGCCTTGGCTTCTTCCAGCTCTTTCCGGGTTTTGGTAATTTCATCCTCTTTATCGGCAATCTGCGTTTCCAGCTCTGCCAAATGTTCCGCCGCCTCCGCAAGCTCCGTATTCAACGAATCAAGCTCCGCCTTCAGCGAACCATGTTGCTGATTCAAACCACCCAGTTCACCCTCAAGTTCTTGCCTCTCCTGGTCAACCTGTTCTTTTTCCTGTTCCATTTGTTGCATCTGCTGCTGCGCTTCCTGAAGCTGGTTCAAAGTAGAAGTAGCATATACTTCCATCTGCGGAATCCCTATAACAACGAGACATACAGCCAGGATAAAAGCAACAATTTTACTTCGTTTCTTCTTCAAAATAATACCTGCCTTTTGTTGTTTCCCTTAATATTTCAGCAAAAGTTTTATATTTATAAAAATACTAAAATTACACTTCAAAAGAAATGGTGCGTCCGCTGCGCTTATACTGCACGCATTTTACACCTGCCGCTTCAAACATTTTCTTTGCGGCAATGTTGGAAGGTGTTCCTTCATATTTATCGGAATCGTAGATTACTTCCTTAATCCCTGCCTGAATAATGGCCTTGGCGCATTCGTTGCAAGGGAACAATGTAACATAAATCTTCGCTCCCTCCAAGTTGCCACCGCGATAGTTCAGAATAGCGTTCAACTCGCTGTGAGCCACAAAAGCATATTTGGTATCCAGCTCACCGCCCTGTCTTGCCCAGGGGAACAATTCATCCGAACATCCATTGGGAAATCCGTTATAACCTACGGATAAAATACGGTTGTCCCTTCCTACGATACAGGCCCCCACCTGCGTATTGGGATCTTTGGAACGCATGCCGGAAAGCATGGCAATTCCCACAAAATATTCATCCCAGGAAATATAATCTTTTCTTTTCATGTAACCCTCCAATCCGGTCCCCACCGGTTATAATTAATCCTCAATCAAATTAATTCTTCTCTGATGTCTTTCGTCTCCGGAAAACTCCGTATTCATAAAAGTATCCACAATTTTAAGTGCAAGGTTCATACCCACGATACCTGCGCCCAAAACAAGCACATTGGCATTGTTATGCTGTCTGGTAAGTTCTGCGGAAAGAGAATCCGAGCAAAGTGCCGCACGAACACCTTTTACCTTATTTGCCACCATGGACATACCGATACCTGTGGTGCAGATTACAATACCCTTATCACATTCTCCGTTGGCTACCGCTTCTGCAGCAGGTCTTCCATGATTGGGATAATCGCAGGAACTCTTGTCATAGCAACCGAAGTCCTTACAGGTATGTCCCTGTGCCTCCAAGTGTTTTTTTACGGCTTCTTTTAAATCGTAACCGCCGTGGTCACATCCTAATGAAATATTCATTTTAAGCATCCTCCCATAGGTTTTTATATTTATGGCCTGCGGCCTTTAATAATCGATTCATAATGGCCTGTCCGATTCCGTCCGTGGCAAAACTTTCGGAATAGATGGCATCCGTTTCTTCATCATCAAACTCACGCAAAATGCGATAAAGCGAAGCGGCCACAGCCGTGGCTTCCTGCCTGCTGCCCACAATTTTTACCACATCAGCATCGTACTTCTCTGCATTTTCCGCAGTGGCAATGACACCGGTTTTTAAGCCTTGTGCTTTGCTCTCTGCCACCATTTTATTGATTGCGGAAACCACTGCATCCGAGCTTCCCTCCACAATCAGCATGTCCCCTTTGGGGGCGTAATGGCGATATCGCATTCCGGGAGCCTTAGGCCTGTCTGTACAAGTCCCATCTAAAAGAGTGGGATCGCAGGTTACTTCTCCCAAAACATCCTGCAACATTTCCAGCGTTATATAACCGGGGCGTAAAATCATGGGTACCTCTCCCGTTAAATCCACAATGGTGGATTCCAGGCCGATGGCAATATCACCGCCGTCAATAATCATATCAATTCTGCCGTCCATGTCCTCAACAACATATTTTGCAAGGGTAGGGCTGGGCTTACCGCTTAAATTGGCACTTGGCGCCGCCACAAAACCGCCCGCCTCTTTTATAAAAGCAAGGGCCACCTTGTGGGAAGGCATTCTAACCGCCACCGTATCAAGGCCTCCCGTGGTTTCCTTCGGCACACAATCCGCCTTGGGCAGAATCATGGTCAAAGGCCCGGGCCAAAAGGCTTCAGCCAGCTTCTTTGCACTCTCCGGCACTTCTTTTACGATGGAATACAGATCTTCCATTCTACATATGTGTATGATTAAGGGGTTATCCGAAGGACGCCCCTTGGCTTCGTAGATTTTGCGGGAGGATTCCGGGTTCAATCCGTCTCCGCCGAGGCCGTAAACCGTCTCCGTAGGAAAAGCCACCAGTCCGCCACGGCGGATAATATCCCCCGCCCGGGTAAGACTTGTATTGTCTATTCTGTTTTCCTCCTGAATGATGACTTCGGTACGCATACCGACCTCCTGCCGCTACTTAATCAATTTTATCATAACATATTTTTCGCGGAATACCAAGGGATTTTATATGATAGGCTCTTCCGGGTCGGTTTGCCCGCCTTCTTTTGGTTCTGTTACGGTATCAAGATATTCGTAAATACCCTTCCGAAGCGCCTCGGCAATACGCTGCCGGTATGTTTTGTCATTCAGCAACTTCTCTTCGTCGGGATTGGATAAAAAGCCGCACTCCGCAATAATCATAATTTGAGAACATCGCGTTAAAAGGAAATAATTGTCATTGCTTTTCTGCGTTCTGGGTTTTGCAATCTCCAACTCGGTATTTAACGCATTTTGCACCAGCGTTGCCGCACTTTCTCCCTGCTTGCTTCCCTCATAATAAAAAACCTGAGGTCCGCAAACGGAAGCATCCGAAAAACTGTTTTGATGAATGCTTACTACCAAATCCGCCCGACTTTCTCCGATAATGGCAAGGCGTCCTTTTAAATCCTGCATCTTTTTATTACTGCTGTTTTCATCATATAAACCGGTGTCGGTCTGCCTGGTCATTACCACGGTGACACCGTCTTCTTCCAACAACTCTTTTAAAAGCAAGGCAATTTCCAAGTTGATATCTTTCTCCAAAGTACCGTTTGCTCCTACTTTGCCGGGGTCCTTTCCACCGTGCCCCGCATCAATTACGATAATCATGCCACTGTAAGGTTTGGGCTCCAACTCCGTTTCGGTAAAAGAAAGCTCCTCCGCCGTAACCGGCCCCTGCTCCCCATTTTTGCTATGTAATAGAATTCCGCGAATCAGCAATGCTACCGCCATGGCCACAATCATGACGATTACCACTTTTAACATGGTTTTTTTATCCATAAAGTGCTTTCCTTGTATTCATATTTTTACAATATATGAATCCGTCCAAGCCCACTATTACATGCATTTTCATATGTTATAAGATGAATAGTTAAAAATACTAATATTCACTTAATAAGTCATCCAATATTTATACATACAAAAAAGCCCTTATTTTCGGGCTCTATTTACATTACTATTCGTTTAACACAAAAACAGCGGTGTGATTTTTATCATTTTGTCCGAAGGGCGTTTGTGCTCGCCGGTATTTGGATTGCGTCCTTTGCAATCCTATGTACCGTTGCGTAGCACAACCGAGCGAAAGCGTCCCTGAGGCAAATGATAAAATCACACCGCGTCCTATTTTTATACCAATTTAACGGTCTCTCTTGCAATGGCAAGTTCTTCATTGGTAGGTACAACCATAACGGTTACCTTATCGCCGGGGTTAGAGATAATGCACTCTTCGCCGCGAACTTTGTTCTTCTCGGGATCGATTGATGTTCCGAGGTATTCGAAGTACTGTCCAACCATACCGCGAACGCGACCGTCGTTCTCACCGATACCTGCGGTAAAGGCGATAATGTCAACGCCGTTCATGGCAGCCACATAAGAACCGATGTACTTAGCCACTCTGTAAGAATATGCTTCCAAAGCAGCCTTAGCAAGTAAGTTACCTTCGTCCATTGCTGCAGATAAATCACGGAAGTCGCTGGATATGCCGCCGGACAAACCGTATACGCCGGATTCTTTATTTAAAATAGTGGTTACCTCTTCCAAAGTCTTACCTAACTTCTTAGCAAGGAACTCTACAATAGCGGGATCTATGTCACCGGAACGGGTTCCCATCATAAGACCTTCCAAGGGAGTAAGACCCATACTGGTATCTACGCACTTGCCATGGTCTACGGCAGAGATACTTGCACCGTTACCTAAGTGGCAAACGATAATTTTAACATCTTCACGTTTCTTGCCAAGGATTTCTGCTGCGCGGGCAGATACGAAATCATGGCTGGTTCCGTGGAAACCGTAACGACGAACTTTATAATCATCATAGTATGAATGAGGAAGTCCGTAGAGATATGCTTTCTCAGGCATGGTCTGATGGAAAGCGGTATCAAATACACCTACCATGGGAGTGTTGGGCATAATTTCCTTACATGCGTTAATACCGATTAAGTTTGCAGGGTTATGAAGAGGTGCAAGATCATTACATTCTTCAATTGCCTTCATAACTTCATCATCGATTACCACAGAGCTTGCAAACTTCTCGCCACCGTGTACGATTCTGTGACCTACTGCGTCGATTTCGTCAAGAGACTTTACAACACCATGGTTAGCATCTGTAAGCGCATCAATAACCATCTGAATTGCAGTTGTATGTGTAGGCATGGGATTCTCAATTGCTACCTTATCGCCGCCGGCGGGCTGATGCTTTAACACAGAGCCGGGTGCACCAATACGCTCACAAAGTCCCTTCGCAAGAACTGCTTCGGAATTGCTGTCAATAAGCTGGTACTTCAAAGATGAACTACCACAGTTAATAACCAATACATTCATTTTTTCGTCCTTCTTTCTTTTTATAAAATTATTAAAAATATGAATTGTTAAAATCTGTACTTTTGATTTTATATAAAAATCATTTTAGTACGCTTTACCCCAATATACCATTTTTGAAGCAGGTTTTCCACAACAAATACACTTATCGGACAATTTTTCCTGTTCAAAAGGCATACAACGGCTGGTTGCCTGCGCATCTTCTTTTACCTTGTCTTCACACGCTCTGTCGCCACACCACATAGCTTTTACAAAGCCGGGCTTGTTGTTTAAAATATCAAGGAATTCTGCGTATTCGGTAGCAGTGTAGGTATGCTCCTCGCGATGTGCGCGAGCTCTTTCCAACATCTCTGCCTGAATCATATCAAGGAGTTCAGCCACCTTAACTTCCAATTCATCCAAATTGATTTCAATCTTTTCTCCGGTATCTCTGCGGGCAAGAACAGCCTTGTTTGCTTCGATATCGCGGGGACCGATTTCAATACGCACGGGAATACCGCGCATTTCCTGCTCGGAGAATTTCCAGCCGGGAGATTTGTCGGTATCGTCTACTTTTACGCGGAAACCGCTTAAGCGTTCTTTTAATTCATAAGCCTTATCAAGTACGCCTTCCTTCTTCTGCTGAATGGGAATAATGGCAACCTGTACGGGCGCTACACGGGGAGGTAAAACAAGACCGGAATTATCGCCGTGAACCATGATGATGGCACCGATTAATCTGGTGGTCATACCCCAGGATGTCTGATGTACATACTCAAGCTTATTCTCTTTTGATGTATACTGAATGCCGAAAGCCTTGGCAAAACCGTCACCGAAGTTATGGCTGGTACCGGACTGCAACGCCTTACCGTCATGCATCAAAGCTTCGATGGTATAGGTAGCAACGGCACCTGCGAATTTTTCTTTATCGGTCTTCTGACCTTTTACAACGGGAATCGCCAAAACATTCTCAAGGAAGTCCGCATATACATTCAACATCTGAATGGTACGCTCTTCCGCTTCCTCTGCGGTAGCATGAGCGGTATGACCTTCCTGCCATAAGAATTCACGGCTTCTAAGGAAAGGTCTTGTGGTCTTTTCCCAACGCACAACGCTGCACCACTGATTATATACTTTAGGCAAATCACGGTAGGAATGTACTTCGTTTGCATAGAAATCACAGAACAAAGTCTCAGATGTGGGACGCACGCACATTCTCTCCTGCAAAGGCTCCAAACCACCGTGGGTTACCCATGCAACCTCAGGTGCAAAACCCTCTACATGATCTTTTTCCTTCTGTAAAAGACTTTCGGGAATAAACATAGGTAAGTACACATTCTCTACTCCCGTCGCCTTAAAACGAGCGTCCAGCTGGCTCTGAATCAACTCCCAGATTGCATAACCTGCGGGCTTAATTACCATACAACCTTTTACGCTGGTGTAATCGATTAACTCTGCTTTCTTTACCACATCCGTATACCACTGGGCGAAATCCACGTCCATGGATGTGATGGCTTCCACTAATTTCTTGTCTTCTGCCATAACATTTCTCCTTTATTTAAAATATAAAAAGCTTTTCAATCCCCAAGGGACCGAAAAGCTCGGCGATACCACCCTAATTAATGCACACTTGCATTCACTCATCTTACCGTTAACGCCGGCGCTACGCCTGTGATTGGCAGGAACTCCGAGGCGGGTTCGTCAAAAGGGGATGTAAAAGCCTTACAGCCATGGGCTTTCTCTCTGAGACATACTTTTGCTTACTGTTCCTCATCATCGTTTTTTCAATATATATCGATTTTAGGCATAAAAAGATATTTTGTCAATGACAAAAAGATTATTTCGACAATTTATTCTTATCCCCATCTTTACCGTTTCCCTATTAAAATAGTATCGTAGCAAAATTTACATAGAATTTACATTCGAGTGAATCAAACTTTACATACCGGTTTTATGATGAGATTGTAACATGCATGAATCATGGAGAAAAAATTAATAATATACTAAACAATTTCACGGAGGATAATATGGATTTTTTTGACATTCTTACTCTTATCGGCGGCTTAGCCATGTTTCTTTTCGGTATGCAGGTCCTTGGCGACGGACTTACCAAAGCCTCCGGCGGCCGCATGGAAAGCATTCTAGAGAAATTAACATCAAACCCTTTTAAAGGTGTTTTCCTTGGCATGCTGGTAACTGCCGTTATTCAGTCTTCATCCGCAACCACGGTTATGGTTGTAGGTTTCGTTAACGCAGGCATCATGAAGCTTTCTCAGGCCGTAGGCGTTATCATGGGTGCCAACATCGGTACCACGGTAACTTCCTGGATTTTGAGCCTCGTAGGTTTGGAGGGCAGTAACTTTGTTTTACAGATGTTAAAGCCGCAACACTTTTCACCCATACTGGCAATCATCGGTATCTTTATGCTGATGACAGCAAAAAAAGACAAGTACAAAGATATGGGTAATATCTTGGTTGGTTTTGCGGTATTGATGTTCGGTATGAACACTATGAGCGACACGGTAAAACCCCTGGCCGATGTTCCCGAATTTCAGGAATTTCTCTTAATGTTTGAAAATCCTTTCTTCGGTGTTTTTGCCGGAATGTTGTTAACCGCAATTATTCAGAGCTCCTCAGCATCCGTAGGTATTTTACAGGCATTATGTTCTACCGGCGCGGTAAGCTTCGCTGTAGCCATCCCCATTATCATGGGTCAGAATATCGGTACCTGTATTACGGCACTTTTATCTTCCATCGGCACCACCAAAAACGCACGTCGTGCCGCATTGGTACATTTATACTTTAACTTAATCGGTACGCTTTGTTTCCTTATTCTTTTCTATGTTTTACATGCTATTATCAACTTTGGTTTTATGGGCTTACCTGCAAACGAAATGGGCATTGCAATTGTGCATACCTGCTTTAATGTATTTGCAACCGCACTCCTTCTTCCTTTTGCAAAAATGTTGGAGAAATTGGCTTGCCTTACCATCAAAGACAATGACGAAGCACCCGCAACAGAGGAAGAGAAAACCTTCGCTATCCTTGACGAGCGTTTCCTGGAAGCTCCCGGTCTTGCCGTTGAACAATGTCGTAACGCAGCCGCAGACATGGCGGCCAAAGCAAAAGAAGCCCTTATGCTTGCACAAAGCCTTTTTGATGAGTACGATGAAAACATTTTAAAAGAAGTAATGACAAAAGAAGACCTTCTTGACCGATACGAAGACGAACTGGGAAGCTACCTTGTTAAATTAAGCAGCCGCAATCTCTCCGAAAAAGATAGCCACATGCTCTCAATTCTGTTACACTGTATAGGAGACTTGGAACGAATCGGCGATCATGCCGTTAATCTTGCTCATTCCGCTAAAGAAATGCATGATAAAAATCTGCGTTTCTCTGTAAGTGCGGAAAAAGAACTTACGGTTTTTGTCCGTGCGGTAAATGAAATTCTCGAAACTGCCGTAAACTCTTTCGAAGAGCAGAACGAGAGTATCGCAAGAACCGTAGAACCCTTAGAAGAAGTAATTGACCAGTTAAATGACGAAATGAAAGATCGCCACATTATCCGTCTCCGTCGCGGCGAATGCACCATCGAGATGGGCTTTATTCTTGCCGATGTGATGAACAACTACGAGCGCGTATCAGACCACTGCTCCAACATTGCCATCTGTGCCATTCAGGAGAATGTGGATGTAGATGCCCATGATTATATTGTAAATTTAAAAACACCGGATAATACAGAATTCCTTGCAGCAGTGGACAATTATAAAAAGAAATATTATTTACCCCGCTAAGATATAACTGTCAACAGTGCAGGAATGCATTTTAATCATGCACACCTGCACTTATTTTATCAGAACAGGAGCCATAAAAATGTCATTAATTTATATTGTGGAAGATGATAAAAACATACTGGAGATTGAATCATTTGCCTTGAAAAATTCGGGGTATGATATTCGCGGATTTTCCTTAGCCAAAGATTTCTATTATGCCATGGAAGATTTTCTTCCCGATCTTATACTTTTGGATATTATGCTTCCTGACGAAGACGGTCTTAATATTCTTCTGAAACTCCGCAATAATCCCACCACAAGAAAACTTCCCATTATACTTGTCACCGCTAAAACTTCGGAAATCGACAAGGTAAAGGGATTGGATTTCGGTGCCGACGATTACATGACCAAGCCCTTTGGGGTTATGGAATTAATTTCCCGGGTAAAAGCACTGTTGCGCCGTTCTCAAAACAGCGACGATAAAATCTACCAATTCCATAATATCCTTATGGATGATAACAAACACATGGTAACGGTTAAGGGAGAAATTTGTGAACTTACTTACAAGGAATATGAGCTACTTAAACTTTTTATTACCAATACCGGTATGGTTATTAGTCGCGACCTTATTCTGGAACGGGTGTGGGGGACAGATTTCGAAGGTGAATCCCGCACTATAGACATGCACATCAAAAATCTCCGGCAGAAGTTAAAAGACTCCGGAAAATGCATTAAAACAATTCGTAATGTAGGATATGTAATGAACATGGAATAGCACGAGGACAACATTATGAAAAAGAAACTTAATTTTCAGTTAACGAGCATTGCCATTCTTTCCATACTTCTTACCATGACGCTGATATTGATTGTTTATTATGATTTGTTCCGGCAACAGGTTATGGAAGAATTAAAAACCGTAGCACGAATGCTTAGCAATGTAGAGAATCTGTCAGAATACAGCGTCCGGGATTATGATACGGAAGTTGATAATATGCGAATTACCCTGTTGGATAAAGAAGGCAATGTTATCTACGATACCGATGCAGATGCCTCCTTTTTGGACAACCATGCGGGACGACCGGAAATCGCCGCCGCTTATGAGCACGGCGAAGGCGAAGCCATAAGAATGTCTGACACGCTTTCCGAGAATACTTTTTACTATGCAATATGCCTAAATGATGGCGGCATACTCAGAGTTGCCAAAGAAGCCAGAAGTATTTTCAGCGTATTGGGAAGCATGGTTCCATCCTTGATTGTTATCACATTTACATTAACCATACTTTGCGCAGTGATTGCCCGCTTCCTAACCAAATCTCTCATTCAGCCCATTGAAGATATGGCAAATGATATAGAGCATATGGGCGAGGTGAAAACCTACACGGAATTGGAACCTTTTATCAATACCATTAACAGTCAGCATGAAGACATTATAAAAAGCGCTAAACTACGTCAGGAATTTACCGCCAATGTATCTCACGAACTAAAAACGCCATTAACTGCCATTTCCGGCTATGCAGAGCTCATCGCAAACGGCATGGCAAACGGAGAAGATACCGTGCGTTTTGCCGGTGAGATTCACCGCAATTCCACTCGCTTGTTAACCTTAATCAATGATATTCTGCGACTCTCGGAATTGGATTCTCAAACTTCGGAAAGACCCTTGGAAGATTTGGATTTGTACGAAGCCGCCTCAACATGCATTTCCATGTTGGAACTTAGCGCAACCAAACACAATGTCACCTTTCATCTGTATGGACAGCGAACCTTCATCCAGGGCGACCCGCAAATGTTGGAAGAAATTCTCTACAATCTCTGCGACAACGCCATCCGCTACAATGTAGACGGCGGAAAGGTTGATATAAGCATAAAAGAAAATGAAGAGCATGTTATTCTTATGGTTCAAGATACCGGCATAGGCATCTCGGAAAAAGATCAACAGCGCATTTTTGAGCGTTTCTATCGGGTAGATAAAAGTCGCTCCAAGAAAACCGGCGGAACCGGTCTGGGACTTGCCATAGTAAAACATATTGCAGAGCAAATGAATGCAAAACTCCAATTGGACAGTACGCTGGGAAAGGGTACCACAATTACAATTTTCTTTCCCCAAAAATAAAAAACTCACAAGCGTGAGTTTTTTTATTTGGTAACGTTTTAAATACAAATAAAAAAGGAGTTGATTGCTCAACTCCTTCTCATTTCTTAAAATAAATTATTTGATAAGTCTCCAGTTACCGATTAAAGGTAAAGGCTCATCCTTATCCTGGATAATGTATACCAAGCCCCATACCCAGAATACCATTGCTGCAAGACCTAAAAGACCACCAATGATAACGATAGCAAGAATCACTGCTGCTGCGTTAGCAATTGTAAGAATGATCATTTCGTTTAAGTACAACTTAACACCGTCATCCTGTAACTGTGTCTTATCTGCAAGGTATACGATAAGCCATCCGAGTAAACCAAATACCCAAATAACAACTTTTGCTGCTTTTGCGCTCATTTTCAATAAACTCCTCTCTTTGATAGTGATTGTTATGTAACTACACATAATATGTTTAGATTATACTAACCTTATGGGGTTCTGTCAACAGTTTTGCGGTTTTTTTCGTGTAAAAAGTGTGAACTTTTTTAGAATTTTTTAATAATTTGTTTTTAAAATATTTATTTTGTTTCTGTAGTTAATTTTCTTTAATCCACTGTCACTTCCATCATTGCCTGTATCGTATATGAGTCATACGGCACCGCATTTGCCCGGTCAAAAATTTTCATACTGCCGCCATCATCCCACCAAAAACAGGCTATGCCCCTGGCATGTGCTTTTTCGACAAAGTATTTTGCGAATTCACTGCGTTCTCTTTTATAGTCTTCCGATTCATTCAGCTCTCTTGCACCGAACTCCCCCACAATCACCGGCAATTGATATTTCTGTACCACATTCCCGTAAATCCGTTCAAAGGTTGCATCCAGCGTGGCCTCGTCCCCTTCATCCCACACCACATCATTGCCGTTACAGAATCCATCCGGTTCATATACATGGATACCGATGATCAAATGATTCTCCGCAGTATCGTGAGGCGGCACAAAACCGCTTATCTGAGATTCATGGGAAGAATTGCCGTAAGCAACCACCACCAAATTGCGTTGTGTGTTATTGCCGCCGGTAGAGCGCACGGTGTCCACAAATACCTGATTTAATTGATTTATAACCTCGTAATTCTCCGGTGTGGAACCGCCCCAATTCCACGAAGCGTCCAACACCTCATTCATACCTTCAAAAATCAATCGATCGTCATAATCCTTAAAATATTCCGCAATCTGCTGCCATACATATGCAAAACGCTGTTTCATACCGTTTTCATACAGGTAGGGATCCGCCACAATCCAAGCATGCTCACTTGCACCGGTATCATGATGAATATCGATAATGCAATACATATCCTCTGCCAAAACATAATCCACCACTTCTTTTACCCGGGCAAGCCAAGCTTCATCAATTTTACCGTCTTCATCCATAAAATGCAGATAGGTTACCGGAACCCGCACCGCATTGAACCCCTGCTCTTTTACGCAATGAATCAATTCCGGCGTAATTACGGGATTTCCCCACGCCGTTTCGTAATCTTCGGTAGAATCGCCGTTAATCCAGTCTCCGTAAGAATCCAAGCTGTTACCTACATTCCATCCCAATCTGATATCCGAAACAATATCGCTTGCGTTGCGAAACTCTCCCACCGTTTCCGGCAGTGTTTCCGCTGAATTTTCCGGCTTAATATTTTCCTCTTCCGAAGCAACATTCTCCGAAAGACTTTCGCCGTCTTCCCACATAGCACTTTCTTCCACCGAACTTTGTTCTTCCTGCATTTCCGTACTTCCCTGATGAAGCAAATCTTCCACATGCAAATTACAGGCAACAAGGTTTAACATCATCAGTCCGCATATCATTGATGCAAGCATTCTTTTATATTGCAATTTCATAAATTCTCTCCTGCGTTCTATTTCATATATCTGCATAAAATCTTTATTTCACACATTTTCTCACGCTTCGTCAAAGATGTGTATTTATAATTATTTTATACCATGATATAATTAAGAAAACACTTATTTTTTATTAAAAATGTGCAAACAACTATGTTAAAAAGATAAAATACATCCAAGCAAAAGAAAGGAGTGTTATTCATGGCTCATAAAGAATACATCCGCGAAATTCCGGGAAGCGACACCGTAGTTCTCTGCATCCACGGCATCTTAGGAACCCCGGATCAGTTTAATCCCTTACTTTCGCAAATTCCCGAAAACTGGTCGATTTTCAATATTTTACTTGACGGCCACGGCAAAAATGTACAGGATCTTTCCCGCAGTTCCATGAACAAATGGAAAGGCCAGGTACAGCGCACATTAACTTATTTGAGCGTACGCTACGCCAAAATCATTATAGTGGCTCATTCCATGGGAGCTTTGTTTGCTTTGCAGGCCGCTGCAGACAGAAACCCTCGCATCAAAGCACTCTTTTTAATTGATACACCTCTCGTACCTTTTTTAAGACCGGTATGCGTAGGCAATTCCCTCCATGTAATTTGGGACTGCATTCCCGCCAACGACCATATTACCCTGGCGCAAAAAGATGCATTCAGCATTCATCCCGATAAAAGACTTTGGCTGTACCTGGGCTGGATTCCCCGTTATATTGAGTTATTTAAGGAAGTGGCCGTCACAAGAAAATGCATCGCCCGAATTAAAATACCCTGTCGCGTTTTTCTTTCCCAAAAAGACGAACTGGTATCCCTGCGGTCTTATCAGTTTTTAAAAGGAAATCGACACATAAAAGTTTCCATGCTGGAAGGCGCGACACACTTTTATTTCAGTGAAGAAAACAACGCAAGAATGCAGCGTTCGCTGGCATTCCTCTGTCGCAAGGTAAAAGACATGCCTATTAAGAAATGATTTACATTTTTTACAAGAATAGTTGCAAATTTCTTTACCAAATCTTATACTCTTAATAGTGGGGAATACAAATTTACAGAGGGGGTTTTTATGCTTTTACCGATTACACAAGTAAAACCCGGAATGATTCTGGAAAAACCGGTTATGATGCCCGGTACGGACAAATATTTGCTTAAAGCAGGGGTTGCTGTAAGCCTTAAAAATATTGCCCGCATGCGCGAACTGCAAATCATGTCCGTGTCTATTGCAGACCGAAATACGGTCTACATATCACCTACCGATAAAATTGCCGAAGCTTTTGTGGCAGACTTTTTACATTATTCCAGAGCTTTGTGCCCGAATCAGCCCGAAGCCAATTTAAGCGATGAAATATGCGATTTGGCCCGCAAGAACGAGAAGCTTGCAGTGAAATTGTCAACAAACGAGCATTTACTGTCTTTTCTTTTACAACTTAAAATAACCGATAACGAAAAACTGTATCCTTACAGCATTATGACCAGTGTTTTGTCAGGACTTGTGGCTGCCCGCATGGGATTAAGTCTTGATGCTACTTTAAAATGTATGACGGGAGCTTTACTTAGCGATATCGGTCTATGCGAAATGCCTACCTTGATTGCCCAAAAAGATTACGATGGACAACAGTTGGCTCTTTATATGGAACATACCACCTATGGCTACCATTTTACAGTGGAGCAAAGCATAGACAGGGATGCGGCAGAATGTATTCGTTGCCACCATGAGCGCTGGGACGGCAGCGGATATCCTCGGAAACTGGCAGGCGAAGACATCCCCTTGCTTGCACGCATTGTTGCTGTTTGTTCACACTATGCATCCCATGTAATTTATCAGAACAACAAGCCCTATGTTGCCATTGAGGAAATCTACGGCGGCAGTGGAATTTACTTTGATTACGAAGTGGTAAAATGCTTCACCTCCACAATTCCCGTTTACCCTCTGGGTGCTTTGGTAAGACTTTCCACAGGCGAAGTAGGCATCGTTGCAAACATTCGTAAAAATGAAGGCGGGCGCCCCATTGTTAAAGTACATTACAATCGTTTCAACAGACCCATTACAGAAAGTAAAATCATCGATTTGGGTAAAGAACGTACCATTTTCATAGAAGAAGTTTTATAAAATTCCTATAAAGCAAAAATTAACCGCTTAACATTCTCCCAAAGAGTATATTAAGCGGTTTTTCATTTTTATAGATTACGCCTCACTTACAAGCTTGGCCACTCTGTTTTCCACATATTCCTTCACGGCAGCTTTTTCCATATCCAAAGAAATCGCCAGCTCTCCGTAAAGCCGTTCTTCTGCCATGTGGAAATACTTCTCATCTCCGGCAGTATTTTTCTTACCCTCCGCAAGCTTCTGCTCCTGTCTTACATAAAGGGTCTTGATGATTCTTACCAAATCCTTGCAATCGTAGGTTTTCAACGCCTCTTTAAACACTTCGTTGCGCTTCTTATCATCGTTTATTTCCAGTAATTCGATATCTTTTATGGAATCGATTAATTCCAAAGCTTCGTCCTTTTTCATCACTGCACGCATAACCACTTTCCGGTTATCGACTGCCGAGAAAATTTTACTGCCTTTCATATAAGGCGACACCAATGTGTAATAGATTTTATCAGCCGGGATGCCGCTTATGTCCAAGGGTCCCACCTGATCTACCTGATAAACACCATCGCTGCCATAAACCACAAAATCTCCAACTTCAAACATAAGCTTCTCCTTTCTTTTTGTCTTCTTTCGTTCTGAAATAATTCATTTTTGGTTATATGAGCCAATGCTCTCCTTTTATATTTTAACAAATAAAAATTTTTTTCGTAAGCGAAATTTGTCGACAAAAAACCCTTTTATCCAATTTTTTAACCGGATAAAAGGGCATATAAACTCGAAAAAGATAGCGGTTAACACCTGCAAATCGAGCGGCTTATATTTTAAATTTGCTGTTCTCAGCATTGGCAAGCAGCAGTTTTAAACGGTTCTGCTGATTGATTTCACTGGCGCTTGCATCGTAATCGATGGCAACGATATTTACATCGGGATTGCGTTCCTTAATCAGCTTGGTAACGCCTTTTCCTACGATATGATTGGGAAGGCAACCGAAAGGCTGGGTACATACAATGCTCTTGGTGCCGCGATGAATATGCTCAACCATTTCCGCAACCAAAAGCCAGCCTTCTCCCATTTTTACGCCAAGATGAATATAATCTCTTGCAAGTTCCACGGTTTTCTTAAACTCTGTGGGAGGGTCAAAACTGCTCTCCTCTTTTATGATTTTTATAATATCGTTCTGGAGTACTTCCATAAGCTTATAGGCAATACGGAAGGCATGTACCGATTTCTTGTGGATGCGATACATCTTGTACTCTTCCATTCGACCATATACATAAAACATGGCAAAATCCACCAAACCTGCCATGGTAGGTTCTGCACCTTCCGATAAAAGATAATCTTCCAGGTAACGGTTTGCCAAGGGCGAGAATTTAACATAGATTTCGCCTACAATACCCACCTTCTCTTTCTTTTCACCGGTTTTGGGAATTGCTTCAAATTCTCTTACCATTTGGCGTATGGTCTTTTTTACTTTGCCGTAGGTAATGTGCTTCTGCGCCAACTGTTCAACCAGTTTTGCAGTCCACTCATCCGCCAGTTTCTCACTGTCGCCCTTATTGACTTCATATGCCTTTGCCTGATTGCAGACGCACATAATTACATCGCCGTACACAATGGCATAGAGCATACGGATAATCATGGGAATGGTTAATTTAAAACCGGAGTTTTTCTCCAAACCTACGAAGTTTAAGGAAATTACAGGAATATGGCCGTAACCTGCCTTCTTTAAAGCTTTACGCATAAGCGAAATGTAGTTGGATGCACGACATCCGCCGCCGGTCTGGGTAAAAAGCAATGCAGTTTTATTCAGGTCATATTTACCGCTGTTTAAAGCATCCACAAACTGACCGACCACCAAGGTTGCAGGGTAACAGGTATCGTTATGTACATACATTAAACCGGTATCAATGACATTCTGACCGGTATTTTCCAGCATCTCCGCATCATAACCGTACACTTTAAGAAGTGAGGCAATCATTTTTAAATGACGGGGCAACATGGTGGGAAGAAGAATTTTATAATCCTTCTTCATCTCTGCCGTAAATTCCACACGGGTGATTTTATCATCTTCCTCCGTCCAGACAGATATGCCGGGCTCTATGTTGTTTGTTGTATTATTGTTTGTTTCCATTTTGTTTATCTCCGTGCTGATTTCACAATTTTATGAGGACTCATAAAAATCCCATCAGACTATTTCTTGTTTTCACGCATTTCCAAAGCACCCATTAAGCTTCGTAAACGAATGTTTACGGCACTTAAATTGTTAATCTCATCGATTTTAATCTGGGTATAGATTTTGTTTTTACGCTCTAAAATGCTTCGGATTTCATCCGTGGTAATGGCATCAATACCGCAACCGAAAGATACCAACTGTACCAGTTCCATGTCAGGCTGGGAGGTTACATATTTCGCCGCCGCATACATTCTGGAATGGAAGGTCCACTGATTCAGTACCGCAACTCTGGGCATGGTGGTTCGATGGCTGATACCGTCTTCCGATACTACCGCAAAACCCAATGTCTCTGCCAGCAAATCAATACCGTGGCCGATTTCCGGATCGATATGATAAGGACGACCGGCAAGAACCATGATTTTCTTGCCTTCCGCTCTTGCTTTTTCAATAATGCGGTCTGCCTCTGCACGATTCTCCTCTTGGAACTTGTAATATAAATCCCAACCGGCACGAACCGCCTTACGCAAGGTCTTTTTATCAAATTTGCCGAACTCTTCCGGAATGTACATTTTTAATTCACGGACAAGTTCTTTTTCTTCTTTGATATGTAAAAAGGGCTGTATGAACTTAATTTCTTTTAATTCATCCATATTGTCCTTTAACAATTCGGGATAATATGCCACAACCGCACAGTTGTAGTGATTGTCGCCGCCTTCTTCTTTTACGTTGTAAGTAAGGCACGGGGAGAAAATCGCATCCACCTTGGCCTCAATGAGCAAATGAATGTGGCCGTGCATCAATTTGGCAGGGTAACATACCGTATCGGAAGGGATACTGTTCTGGCCCTTTAAATAAACTTCCCTGCTGGAGAAACCGGAGAATTTTACATTGAAGCCCAGCTCCGTAAAAATACCGTACCAGAAAGGCGCCAAATCGTACATACCAAGCTGCAAAGGAAGTCCGATGGTGTACTTTCTGTCCGGATATTCCTTCATATTGGCCAAGCGGTTACGCTTAAATTCATACATGTTCATGTCATGGGTAATGTTCTTGCTGTTGTTGCCCATCTTCTCACAACGGTTACCGGAGATGTACTTGCCGCCGTCGGAGAAAGTATTGATGGTCAGGGAGCAATGATTGGTACAACCCTGACACTGCACCGCCTTGGAGGTATGGGTGAATGCCTTCAACGCATCCCCCAACATGGTGGTGGATTTCTCAATATTGCTCTGCTTTGCATACAATGCCGCACCGTAGGCACCCATAATTCCCGCAATGGCAGGTCTGATGACCGCGTGGCCGATTTCTTTTTCAAAGGCACGCAATACTGCATCGTTTAAGAAAGTTCCGCCCTGTACCACAATGTGGTCTCCCAATTCTCTGGGAGAGTTGGCGCGGATTACCTTGTAAATGGCATTTTTTATAACGCTGACGGAGATTCCCGCCGAAATATTCTCTATACTTACACCGTCTTTCTGAGCCTGCTTAATAGAGGAATTCATAAAAACGGTACATCTGGAGCCCAAGTCTACCGGCGCATTTCCCTGAAGACCCAGCTTTGCAAATTCCGGTGTCTGATAGCCCAAAGACTTGGCAAAGGTTTCGATAAAAGAACCGCAACCGGAAGAGCAAGCCTCGTTAAGCATAATGCTGTCCACCGCATCATTTTTGATTTTGATACACTTAATATCCTGTCCGCCGATGTCCAAGATAAAATCCACTTCATCGCAAAAATGCTTCGCTGCCATAAAATGAGCCATGGTTTCCACGATACCCTTATCAATGTGGAACGCATTGCGAATCAACTGCTCGCCGTAGCCGGTTACCGCGCTTCCCGCAATCTGAATGCGGTCGCCGCACAATTCCGAAATTACTTCCAACTGCTCTTTTACAACATCCACGGGATTACCCTTGTTGGAATTATAATAAGACCATAAAAGTTCCTTATCTTCACTTACCAATGCAAGCTTGGTTGTGGTGGAACCGCAATCGATTCCCAAGTATGCTTTGCCTGTATACGTATTTACATCTCTGTAAGATACTGTTTCTTTTGCATGACGCTCATGGAACTCTTTTAATTCCTCTTCGTTATCAAAAAGAGCGGGCATACACACTACCTGACGCTGTTCGGACAAAGTAGCTTCAATGGCTGAAATCAGCTCTTCATAGGATAAAACTTTTTCCGTACCGGATGCAAAAAGTGCTGCTCCCATAGAAACAGAGTATAACGCATATTCGGGGAAGATTGCATTCTCATCCGATAACTTCAATGTAGTTTTAAAGCTTTTACGAAGGCCCTGATTGTAGTATAAAGGTCCTCCGAGGAACATTACCTTACCTTCAATTTTACGCCCCTGGGCAAGACCGGTAATGGTCTGATTTACCACTGCGGAATAGATACTTGCCGCAATATCGTTCTTGGATACGCCCTGGTTGATTAAAGGCTGAATATCCGTCTTGGCAAACACACCGCAACGGGATGCAATGGGGTATTCCTTTTGGCACTTTAAGCTCATCTCGTCCAGTTCGTCGGGTGTCACATCCAAAAGGGTTGCCATCTGGTCGATAAAAGCACCTGTACCGCCGGCACAGGTTCCGTTCATACGCTCATCCACGCCACCTTTTAAGAAAATAATCTTGGCGTCTTCGCCACCCAATTCGATGACTACATCCGTATCCGGCTCTTTTAACTGAACAAGGGCATAGGTGGCATAAACCTCCTGCACGAAGGTTAAGCCTGCCGCTTCCGCCATACCAAGTCCGGCAGAACCGGAAATGGCAATTTTAATTTCCGCACCGTCCAGATATTCTTTACATTCTTTTAAAAGCTCCAAAGTTTTGGAACGCACCTGAGAATAATGTCTCTCATATTTACGATATAAAACTTTGTCGCCTTCCGTAATTACGATTTTGGCAGTGGTGGAACCGATGTCCACACCAACGTTTAAAAGCTTTTTACTTTCCATGCCAATCCTCTTTCTGCTTGTACTTCTTTTATTCTATGATGCCTCTGTCATGAGACATTCATAAAACAAAATAAAAAAAATTATTTTTATCATTTATATCTAATTTGCAAGGAATGTTTTTACTTCCTCGCAGATGGATTTACCATAGGCATAACCGCTGTCATACATGGCTTTTAATTTCTCGGGATTCGTTTCCAAATGACTGATGGCAATATCTCCCTGAGGCTGAATCAGATACAGTTTTCCTTCTTTTTGGAGGTCATAAATCATATCCCACTGCTTGTAATACAAGTCCAAACGGGACTTCATCGCCTTCAAAAACGGAACAAATTTCTTTCCGTAGAGAATCCGCATTGCCCAGTTGTATTTGCTTAAATCACTGGGATCCATACCTTCACCTTTGGTGGATATCAACACAATCCTATCGCACCCTTTATTCAGGGTATGCTCAACCGGAATCGGGTCTGTCATGCTTCCGTCCATGTAGCAGGTTCCTTCGGTTTTCACCGGTTTTCCCACCAACGGAAGGGCACAGGATGCCGTTGCGATGGTGGCAAGGCGGTCTTCATCCTTCGCCTCCTTCAAGTACTCGGGTTTACCGGTATAACAGTTGGATACTACAAACTCGTTTTCAATAGGACTTGAAAAATATGTAGCAAAGTCAAATCGCGTTTTCTCCTGATAAGGCAGTACGCGAAATAATTTTTTAAGGTTCAAAAAAGAACCGTGTAAAATAAATTCTTTTACACCGGCATAGCTTTCTTTCTTAGGTAAAAGCATCATATCTCTGGAGCGTCCCGGCTGCTTGGATACATAGTTCAAGGCATTGCACACACCGGACGAACTGCCGATTACATAGTGAAACTCCACGCCTTCTTCCATAAAGCAATCCAGCACGCCGGCCGTAAACATTCCGCGCATACCGCCGCCTTCCAGAATCAATCCGTTTTTTATCATAAGCACCTCACACAGAAAGGGAGCTTATCGCAAGCCCCCCATTCAGTTTGTCGCCATTATAACATATTTTTTACACTTTTTCGACTGTAAATTGTAAGCGTAAAAATATGGTTCTTTCGGTTTCGTTGAACTTATTTTGTATTTGCTTCAATGTAATCGCAAAGTTCTTTTACGGTATTGAAATTGGTATCGTCGCCGAACTCCATGTCAAATTCATCTTCCACGGAAATTGCAAGAAGCATCATGGAAAGAGAATCGATTCCAAGATCGGTAATCAAACGGGTATCCATGGTTACACCGGATACATCCACATTGGGTTTTACTCTCTGTAAAATTGCAATTAACTTATCAAAAATCATTTCTTTTGTCCTCTTTTTATCTTTTATTTTAACTGTATGCAGGGAATGTCCTTTTTCGAACATTCCCTGCCTATTTTACTAGATATGTGCCTTACGGTCAATCTTCATTGCACCTGTACGCTTAAAATCTTCACTTCTTACCATAACCTTGGTTACTCTCTTGAAGGTAGGCATGGTTGCATTTACCTTAGCAACTACATCTTCTGCCTTCTTCTGAATCTCTTCGGGGCTTAAACCTTCTACCTCAGGTCCGTAAGGAAGAATCTCAATCGCGATAACCGCTTCACCATTCATGGTATCTTCCTTGATAAGGCAATCTTTTACGAAGTTTTCTTTGTAGTATACTTCTTCGATTTCCTCGGGAGAAATGTTTTCACCGTTGGATAAAATAATTAAGTTTTTAATACGACCTACGATGGTGATGAAACCTTCTTCATCCACATCTACGAGGTCACCTGTTTTTAACCAGCCGTCTTCAAGCACTGCTGCTGTTGCTTCGGGATCGTTGTAGTAACCAACCATGACATTGTCACCTTTTACCCAAAGTTCTCCGTCAACAATCTTGTATTCCTGATCGGGATAAATCATACCCATGGAATGAGGTTTCTTGTCTACATCATAGTTTGCACTGGAAAGGTTTGCACCTTCTGTCATACCGTAGCCGGCAAGAATCTTAATTCCCATATCCTGGAAAGCTTTCATCATACGGGGAGGTACGGGAGCCGCACCAACAAGCATTTCTTCCACGCTTCCGATGAACTCTTTGCCCTTAACACTTGCAAGACCTAAAATAATTTCTGCCAAGCCGGGAACTACAACAAGGCAGGTAGGTTTTACAAAAGGAATCATACCTACGGATTTCTTCATATCGGGATTTACATAGATGTAAGAACCGGTATAAAGTCCTGTTAAAAATCCTGCTACGGAACCATAGATATGTGACAGGGGAAGGAATGCGATGTAACGATGGTGGAATACACGGTTGTCTCTCCAACATCCGTTCTGCGCACCACGCATCAATGCTCCGTGGTTGGTTACAACACCCTTAGGTGCGCCTGTGGTTCCGCCTGTAAAATAAATAGCTGCGATTGTTTCTTTTACAATGTTCTTGCCCATGGGAGCTTCGTTGTCTGAGATGGAATTCAAAGGGAATACCTTGGTGTTTAAACCTGCTGCCAAAGGAGCGAATTCATCTGAGATAAACAATGCTTCAATACCAAACTTCATGGTACATCCCGCAAGGGCCTGCTCGTTCAGCTGAGCGGGAAGCATAATCATTACATAACCTGCTGAAGTAATTGCAAGAAACCATTCCATGGAATCAATACTGTTTCTTGACATAACTGCAACCTTCGCACCGTCTGTCAAACCAAGATTATAGAGGAAATCTCTCTTTCTTGCCACACGACTGTAAAGCTCGTTATATGTATATTTTACTTCATCGTTACCTACCGCTTCACACTCGCCGTAGTCTTTCTTCATCTTTTCCAACAAATCACAAATGGTGGGCATATAAGCTAATCTTGCTCTGTCCTCTTCTGATACTCTTCCGCTAAAATACTGTACTCTTTTTTCTTCAAACATTTTCTTTTCGCCGCAAATTACGCGGCTCTCCTTTCTTTCTCTTGCTTACTTCGTTTATGTATACTGCTGTTCCGCCTTAACGGATTTTTTTTTACCAAAAACCTGCTCGCTGCGAACTTCCATCCCCAACATATGCTGGCGGAATCTTTCGCTTTCTTTTTCCAGATAATCGGCTGACATGCCGTTTTCGGTAGGAGTCATGGTCATAGGCTCCCCGAACAGAATCTGTTTGCGCTTACCGATAAACTTGCTGTACTCACCGGATAAATATACCGGAATAATAGGTGCGCCGGTCATCTGCGACAACATGGTAAAACCGGATTTAAAAGTATCCAAAGTGTCGGTTTTGGAACGATGTCCTTCCGGGAAAATACATACGGATTCGCCGTTCTTCACCGCCTTTTTGCTGGCTCTTACCCAACCTGTATCCAAGCCGTTACGGTCTAAGGGAATACATCTGTTGCCTTCCAAAATGGTTCTGAAATTCTTTTTCTCGTACCAATCCTTGGCAATTAAAATATTGGCTCTGTACTTATTTAATACGGAAAACATTACGATACCGTCATACAAAGTTGTATGATTTACAATAAAAATTGCCGGTTTGTTACGATATTCTTTTAAGGCCGCTTTGTTCATGTAACGGATTTTAGGGCGAAAAATAATGCGCATTCCCGCTACAATTACGATTTTCCACAGCCAACAATAAATTTTAAGAAAAAATGCTTTTATCTTCTGCATAACTAATCCTCAACTTCAATAATTCACCACATTAAAGTCGATATTAACACCCAAATGTAAACTTAATTTAAACTTTTATAATAAAAATATTTATTTTCCAAATCTTTACTTCCTCTTATACATTAACCGAAAACCGCTATTGTTTCTTGTATTTCTTCCATTTTTGGGATATTCTTATGAGTAGATGAAGCATACTGTTAAGAAGGAATTGCTTTCCTTATAAAATAAGTTGAAGGAATTAATGTTGAAAAAGAAACGGAGTGTGGAATATGTTTACTATTCTGATTGCGGAAGATAACCGAAATACCGCCCGCTTAATGGAAGTGGTTTTAACACAAAACGGCTACCAGACCATATGGGCCAAAGACGGAGAAGAAGCCTTGGATTTAATGGATAAAAACCATGTAGACCTGGTTCTTCTCGATATTATGATGCCCAAAATGAACGGCTATGAATTCACAAAAATCCTCAGAGAGAGCGGAAGTCAGATTCCCATCCTTATGGTGACTGCCAAGGATTCTCCGGATGACATTCACAAAGGCTTCCTTACGGGTACCGATGATTATATGACCAAGCCCGTAGATGAATTCGAGATGCTGCTTCGCATTCAAGCACTGCTTCGCCGTGCTCAGATTGCCGCCGAAAGAGAACTTATCGTCGGGGACAGCAAATTAATCTACGACTCTTTCAGCATTCTTTATAAAGAGGAAGAAACCACTTTGCCCAAGAAGGAGTTCCAGCTTCTTTTTAAATTGCTTTCCTTCCCCAATAAAACTTTTACAAGAAATCAGTTAATGGAGGAATTCTGGGACGCAGATTCTCAGAGCGAGGAAAGAACCGTGGATGTACATATCAACCGCCTTCGCGAGCGTTTCAAAGATAATCCGGATTTTGAAATCATTACGGTACGCGGCTTAGGTTACAAAGCAATCCGCAAGGACATTTAAGGATAAAGGAGCAAAATATGATCAGTTTAATCAAACGTATTATCCCCGAGCGATTCATACGAAGCATCTCTACGCGACTGACTTTCTTTATTTTACTCGCATTAAGTGTTTCCAGCCTGTTATCCGGTATCTTTCTAACGGTTATCTATATTACCGACTTAAAAACCACATGGAATTTAGGTCCGGTAAAAATTACCATCATTGCTCTTGCCATCAGTTATGTGACCAGCGGTGTTTTCTCCGTTATTTTAAATAAAAACATTTTGAAACCCTTAAAAGAACTTACCGCTGCCACCAAGGAAATTGCGGCAGGTAATTTTAACATTAAGGTAGACAATGTGTTAAACCCTTTTAACCAAAGCAGTGAGCTTGGTACCCTGGTTGACGGTTTTAACAACATGGCAAGCGAATTAAAAAGTACGGAGATGTTCCGTAATGACTTTATACATAATTTTTCCCATGAATTTAAGACTCCGATTATATCCATTCGCGGCTTTGCAAGACAGCTCTATCAAGGCAACTTGACGCCGGAGCAGGAACGGGAATTTGCCCGTATCATCATGGACGAATCAGAGCAGCTGGCCAATATGTCTTCCAATGTACTGCTGCTTACAAAGCTTGAAAACCAGGAAATCGTTACGGATAAAACCACTTTTTCCCTGGACGAGCAGTTGCGTAACTGCCTGATTCTTTTTGAAGAACAGTGGAGCGAGAAAAATCTGAATTTAGACTTGGATTTGGAAGAAATCACCATTCACCAGAACGCGGAAATTCTGGCTCATGTATGGAAGAACATCATCTCAAATGCCATTAAATTTTCTAAGCAGAACGGCTTCTTAAATATCAAATGTAAAAGAACCGTAGACCATATTCACATCTCTATAGAAGATACGGGTTCCGGCATGACCGAAGAAACCATGGCGCAGATTTTCGATAAATTTTACCAGGGAGATACTTCCCACGCCACTCCCGGCAACGGACTGGGCCTCCCGCTTACAAAACGCATTGTCGAAATGGTAGGTGGCAAGATTTTCGTAAAAAGCACCTACGGCAAGGGCAGTACATTTACCGTACACCTGCCGCTGCAGTAATATTCTTCGGTATACGAAAAGGACCACGCCCCAAACCCTACCGAAATTGTGAAACGACAATTTAGTCGGGCAAAAGTAAAAGCAGGCACCCTACTAAAACTTAGAAATGCCCGTTTAGTCGGGCAAAAGCGCAAGTACAAAAACTCAAATACTCAATTTGACGCATATTGCCACAAAAAATACCCCCACTTTAAAGTGGAGGTATTTTTTCTTACAAACTCTTTAGAAGTTGTACCACTCATCCCATTCGGAGGTGTAGTCGTATTCGTCCCATCCGAAGTCGTTGTCCTGGTATTCTTCCCACTGGTCCCAATCTTCCCAGTTGTATTCTTCTTCTTCGTAGGTATCCCAGCCGCCCCAATCTGACTGTCCCCAGTCATAGCTTTCAACTTCTGCATCTACGAAACTTTCAAGGAAATCGATGTATTCTCCGTCAAAACCACAGTTCGTGAATACTTCTTCCATATCTTCATAAAAATTAGAAGAATTGTAAGGTAATGTAACCGACAAACCGGTCATTTCCGCGTCTCCGGCCGTAGCACTGGAATAAATCAAAGCCATATCCAAGGCCGCCTTTAATGCTTTGGCCTCTTCGGTACTTAAAGTATCCGCCAACGCCATAAGGTCTACGGCGTAATTATATTCTTCCAAAACATTATCATCCGAAGTTTCAAACAAAGCCTCCCAAGGATCTCTCATAAATCGCTCCATCGGGGTTTCAAACCACAATGATGCTCTGTCGCTTCGGCTCATTTCCATACTGTAATTACATGCCAGCAAATCAGCCTGTGCGGAATATGCAAAATCAATCCATGCCTGGAATAAAAGTCTTGTATATCGAAGGTTAATCAACGCCAGAATTCCTTCCGAGCCGTAAGTTTGCGACTCTTTTACAAAGTCATCGATAATGACCTTGGCCACATCTTCCATGGGAGTGGATGAATTCATACCCAAAACGGTAAGCCAGTTCTGATATTCCCAACCTCTTCCGGATTCAAAATCTTCCGATGCAATCAGGTAATCCGCAGAATCATAAAATGCACAAGCCGTTTCGATTCCGCCCATGAGGCAGGCATCAAAACCGATCATTTCGAATTTTACGCCGGTGTTACGAATGGCAGTCTGCATTTCATCCAATGTTAAAGCTGCCATGTAATCATCGGAATGCTCATCGTAACCAAAACCGTATACCGCACCGCTACCGTGGTTCCACATAATCAACATGTTACGATTTGCAGGATAATAAGTATCACAAAATACGATAAAATCTTCCAAAGTCTGAGGATCTGTAATATCCAACTGACCTAAGCTGTCATCCACCAGAGTTAATGCACCGTTTTCTACAATAAAACGCTGTGAATGGTCTGATGCAATCGCTTTGGTTTTCCACTTTCTTGTACCACCGGTCTGAATAACAACATTTACATTTTCAGATAAGGTAGCACTTAAAATTTCTCGGATATCTTCCGTTGCCATTCCGTGATCACTTTCCAGGTTTGAACCGTTCATGTAAATCATAATGGTTACTTCATCCTGATTATCTCCTTTTAAGGTAACAAAAGGATCACGAATGGCGTCTGCTACATAGCCTTCATCCGAAGCGGTACTCTCATTGGAATTGTCATGTACCACCGGTGCCTCAGGCTCTGTATAGTTTTCGTCATTATAATCGTTTACTACAATTTCATCTCCGCTATCCATCATCAAGCCGCCGGTAATGAGAAATGCGCCGAAGAAAATCACAACGCAAAGGCAGGCCGTTAAAATCACACCGCCTGTAATGGCTGCCGCAATAATAAAGCCGTTCTTTTTCTTCTTAGGCCGGGCATTGACTCTTCGCATAGGCGGCTGCCCCTGCATAGGTCTTCCCTGCATCTGCTGGCCCTGTATAGGTCTTCCCTGTACCGGCTGCCCCTGCGCAGGTCTTCCCTGCATCTGCTGGCCCTGCACGGGTCTTCCCTGTACCGACTGGCCCTGCACGGGTCTTCCCTGCATCTGCTGGCCCTGTGTAGAGCTTCCCTGAGGCCGACCTGCCTCCTGCGGAATCACCGCGCTTCCCTGAGGCGGCATAAATCTCTGCATAGAGCCCTGCCCCTGAGACATTACAGGTTGCTGCAAGCTAGGCTTATTCTGCGCCGGTGCTTTTCCGGGCACCTGATTCATATATACTTTCGCGGGGCTACCTTCCACAATCGTAAAATGATAGCCGCACTTATCGCATATCAATTCGTCTTTTTCAATTGGATCTCCACATTTTACACAATAAAGCATAGGTCCTCCTTCTGTCGCTCAATGACCTCTTTAGTAAACACTATTTCTCTTTTATGGATATCATGCCTGCCATAGTTCCTCTTCTGCCTTTGGTAGCGCGATGAGAAAACAGCACATCATGATTACAACAAGTACAAATTCCCGAAATGGTTATGTTCTCCGGCAAAACTCCTCTGTCTGTCAGAGTGCACCAGATTACTCTCCACAAATCAATATCATAGCGACCGTTGTCTTTCTCAAAATACCAGCCGTCGCCCAAATATAACAAATCCGTAAAATCATAGAACACATCTTCATCCACTTCAAAACAGCACATGCCGATGGAGGGACCGATTCCGGCTATGATATCTTTTACATCGCATCCGTAATCCGACACCATGCGCTCCACCATTTTGCCGGCAATTTCTTTTACGGTTCCGCGCCAGCCGGAATGAGCGATACCAACCACTTTTTTCACCGGATCATAAAAGAATACCGGCACGCAATCGGCAAAAGTCGCCGTCAGCACAAGCCCCGGCTCATTTGTCAACAGCCCGTCAATTCCTTCATATGTAAAAGGCTTCCAAAGTCCACAGCCCGCATCCTCTGCGGTGACATTGCGAACATTCGCCTCATGAGTCAGCTGACCCAACACCACTTTGTTCACATCAACATGCAGGGCGTCGCAAAAAATCCGGTAGTTTTCTTTTACATTGTCCATGGAATCTTCCGTATTAATGCCCAGGTTCATAGTGCGGTAAAAACCGCCGCTTACGCCACCTTCTCTGGAAGAAAATCCATGTACGATATCTTCATATTGTTCAAATTCCGGAAATGTATAATATAAAACTTCATTATCAAAATTCTGCTGCATACAAATCCTCCATTTATCTACAAGTATAACTGATTCATATCCATATGTAAAGCATAAGTTTTAATTTGCAACTAAGTAAAATATGCAGGTGAAATCAACCTTCACAGCGTTAGTACCCCATTGATTTTAGGGTAAAAAAAAGCAACCATTGCATTGGTTGACATCGCTACACGTTACCCGGACAGTTAGCTGGGCTCAGGTTGCCTTACGGCACCCGGAAGGTTCTTCTTAGTGCTGCTTTGTTCCCAACCTGACACGGTTCGTAGATTTCCGTCGCGTAAGACCCAAGCTTAAGCGCCACTTATCCGGGGCAGCTATAACGATGCCAACCAATACAATGATTGCGGTATTATTGAGTATACCCATTTTTTAATTTCTTGTCAATGTTGCTTTTGTTATAGCAGTTTCTTCACTGTAAAAAGATACACCACTTCAAAAGTCAAAAATTCCTTATTCTTCCTTATTATTTTATCAAATTATTCAAGGCTTTTGACTTGACTATAAATACTTTGAGGAGTAAAATAATTGATAGTCTTTAATAAACAATTTTTCAAAATAACATATAGGAGGAAAAAACATTGAGAGAAGAATGGACAGGTTTTAAAGGCGAGTTATGGCAGAACGAAATCAATGTTAGGGACTTCATACAGGCCAACTATGAACCCTATGATGGAGACGAGTCATTCCTTGCTGACGCAACACAGAATACAAAGGACTTATGGGAGCAGGTATTGGACCTCACAAAGCAGGAACGTGAAGCAGGCGGTGTACTTGATATGGACACCAAGGTTGTTTCTACAATCGTTTCCCATGGCCCCGGATACTTAAATAAAGACAAAGAAACTATTGTAGGTTTCCAGACAGACAAGCCCTTTAAGCGTGGTTTACATGTTTTCGGCGGTGTTCGTATGGCAGAAAAAGCTTGTGCTGATAACGGCTATACATTAGACCCTGAAGTACAGGAGTTCTACACAACATACAGAAAGACACATAACGCAGGTGTATTTGATGCTTATACACCGGAAATGCGTGCATGCCGTTCTAACCACATTATCACCGGTCTTCCCGATGCTTACGGTCGTGGACGTATCATTGGTGATTACAGAAGAATCGCTCTTTACGGTATTGACCGTTTGATCGAAGACAAGCAGGCTCAGAAGGCTTCTCTTGTTCGCCCTATGACTGATAATGTAATCCGTCTTCGTGAAGAAATTTCTGAGCAGATTCGTGCTTTGGAAGACATGAAAAAAATGGCTGCATCTTACGGATGTGACATTTCAAATCCTGCAACAAATGTACAGGAAGCTATCCAGGGTGTATACTTTGGTTACCTCGCTGCAATCAAGGAGCAGAACGGTGCTGCCATGAGTATCGGTCGTACATCTACATTCCTTGATATTTATGCTCAGAGAGACTTAGCAAACGGAACATTTACAGAAGAACAGATTCAGGAATTCGTTGACCACTTCATCATGAAGTTACGTCTTGTTAAATTCGCAAGAACACCTGAATACAACAGCTTGTTCTCAGGTGATCCCGTATGGGCTACCGAATCATTAGCTGGTGCAGGCCTTGACGGAAGACATATGGCAACTAAGATGTCATTCCGTTATCTCCATACTTTAGAGAACTTAGGACCCGCTCCCGAGCCCAACTTAACAGTTCTCTGGTCTGAATTGTTACCGGAAGGCTTCAAGAAGTACTGTGCTAAGATTTCTATCATTACTTCTGCTATCCAGTACGAAAACGATGATATGATGCGTAAAACACATGGTGATGACTACGCTATCGCATGTTGCGTATCTTCAATGCGTGTTGGTAAAGAAATGCAGTTCTTCGGTGCAAGAGCAAACCTTGCTAAGTGTCTCCTTTACTCATTAAACGGTGGTGTTGATGAGAATACTAAGAAACAGGTTGCACCTAAGACCTTTAAGGCTTACGAAGGCGATGTTTTAGAATACGATAAGGTAATGGAACTTTACAAAGAAATGATGGCTTGGTTAGCAGGCGTTTATGTAGATACTTTGAACTGTATCCACTATATGCATGACAAGTACTGCTACGAGCGTGCACAGATGGCACTTCATGACAGAGATGTAAGACGTTACTTTGCAACAGGTATTGCAGGTCTCTCCGTAGTTGCTGACTCACTTTCAGCTATTAAGTATGCTAAGGTTACAGCAGTTCGTGATGAGAACGGTATTATCGTAGATTACAATGTAGAAGGTGAATTCCCTAAATATGGTAACGATGATGACCGCGTAGACTCTATCGCACAGGAAATCGTAACAACATTTATGAACTATGTACGTAGCCACCACACATATCGTGATGGTTTCCCTACAACTTCCGTATTAACCATTACTTCTAACGTAGTATATGGTAAGAACACAGGTGCTACACCCGATGGTCGTAAGGCAGGCGTTCCTTTCGCTCCCGGTGCTAACCCTATGCACGGAAGAGATACAAGCGGTGCTGTTGCTTCTCTTGCTTCAGTTGCTAAATTACCTTTCCTTGATGCACAGGATGGTATCTCAAATACCTTCAGTATCATTCCTAACGCACTTGGTAAGAACAAAGAACTCTTCGCAGATAACATCGATGCAGAAATCTGTGGCGACTGTGGTTGCGGAGACAGCATTTGCGTTGATGGTTCCGACGCATTCCAGGTAGACAACTTAGTTTCTCTCTTGGACGGTTACGTACAGAAGGGCGGACACCACTTAAACGTTAATGTATTCAATCGCGAAACATTATTGGATGCTATGGATCATCCTGAGAAATATCCTCAGCTTACAATCCGTGTATCCGGTTACGCAGTAAACTTCATTAAACTTACTCGTGAACAGCAGATGGATGTTATTTCCAGAACATTCCACGAGTCACTGTAATTAATGACAGGATATATTCATTCAATCGAAACCTTCGGTGCCGTTGACGGCCCGGGGGTTCGATTTGTCATATTCCTTCAAGGATGCCCTATGCGTTGTGCATATTGTCATAATCCGGACACCTGGACTCCCGGCGAAGGCGACTCGCTTTCCGTAGAGGAGCTTTGGGAGCGTTTTGAACGCAACAGACCGTTTTATGGCAACGGTGGAGTAACCGCTACCGGCGGCGAACCTATGTTGCAGATTGATTTTCTCATAGAACTTTTTACTAAGTTTCACGAAAACGGAGTACACACTTGCTTGGACACATCCGGCATCTGTTATAATCCGAACAACCCGGAATGGCTGAAGAAATTGGATGCTTTATTAAAAGTTACGGATTTGTTTATGCTTGATATAAAACATATCGATCCCGTAAAGCACCGCGAATTAACCGGACATTCCAACGAGAATATTCTTGCATTTGCAAAATATCTCTCAGAAAAAAACAAAGAAATGTGGGTACGCCATGTTTTAGTTCCCGGCATCACGGATTCTGATGAAGATTTGTACCGTTTGGGAGCATTTTTAGGCGAATTAACCACACTTCACGCACTTGATGTTTTACCTTATCACACCATGGGAATTCCCAAATATGAAAAGTTAGGCATTCCTTATCCGCTTGAAGGTGTTCCGGCAGCGGATAAAAACCTTGTTTTAGAGAAAAAACGAATTGTGTTAAGGGCAATCAGTGAAACAAAACAGAATTTATAACCTTTTTGGTATAAAATTCTAAACATATCATCGATAGGTTGTTATTAACCTCTTGATATTCAATTTTATTTGTATTAAAATATGTATAAGTTAATCAAACATATTTGCATTAATTAAGGAGGGTTTTAACATGGCATATGTAATTGGTGATTCTTGCGTATCTTGTGGCGCATGTGCAGCACAGTGTCCCGTAGAAGCAATCAGCGAAGGCGCTGACAAGTATGTTATTGATGCAGATGCTTGCATCGATTGCGGTGGTTGTGCAGATGCATGTCCTGCAGAAGCAATTACTGAAGGTTAATAATTAAATATACTTAATGGAGAAAGCATTCACCAAAGTGAATGCTTTTTTCTTTTGCCTGAAACTTTCTCACGAAGTAATTCATCTATTTTCGCATAGTGCTCGCTCTCACGCTCCACGCGCTTTTTCTCTCGCTCTTCTTCTCTCTCCTCCTGCATGCGGAACTGATAGTCCATCTCCTTTTGCACGATTTCTTTTATTTCATTACCAAGCTCCTTATTGTTCTCGCTAACCGCCTCCGCAATCATGGCTTTAAGAAGCAACTGCAACCGATATGCTTTCTCCTGCTTATCATCATCTTCAACAGCCTCATAATTGCGATAAGGTTTTACTTTATTTGAATTCAATATCATTAATTGAGGTGCCGCATTTTTACGCTCTTCCTCCTCAACTTTAGGCTTTACTGCACCCTGCTTTTCTAAAAGATTACGAATCGCCTTCAACTGAAGCCCTTCTTCTTTTAATTGCTTAATATATACAAAACGCTCAATATCGTCCCTTGTATAATAGCGATGTCCCTGCTCGTTACGCTTCACCGGGAGATTTAACTCCTCCTCCCAATATCGTAAAACATGATTCTCCACCTTAACCTCTTTTGCAGCCTCTGAAATAAAATACATAGTTTGCATCATAACAATTGCTCCTTTCATAAATCAGCACATTTTAACAAGCAAAAAAGAACAAACCATAAAACTGATTTGTTCTTTTCTTTCGTACTTCTATTGCAATTATTTCGCAAGATTCTTGAACTGTGTGTAATCGGCTAACCAAGCCAACTCTACGGTACCTACCGGGCCGTTACGCTGCTTCGCAATGATAATCTCGGCAACGCCGGGTCTCTCGCATTTTTCCTTGGTATAGTAATCATCTCTGTAAATAAACATAATTACATCCGCGTCCTGCTCAATGGCTCCGGATTCACGCAAGTCAGACATCATAGGGCGCTTATCGGGGCGCTCTTCTACCTTACGGGAAAGCTGTGACAATGCAACAACAGGCACATTCAACTCTCTCGCCAAAGCCTTCAGGGAACGGGAGATTTCGGAAACTTCCTGCTGTCTTGAATCTGTTTTACCGCTACCTGTCATCAACTGTAAGTAGTCGATCATAATCATGTCCAAACCATGCTCCAGCTTGTACTTACGGCACTTGGAGCGAAGCTCTGATACGCTGATACTACCGGTATCATCAATTACCAATTTGGATTTACCTACTGCAATGGCACCTTCCATCAACTGGTCCCATTCTTTATCCGAAAGCTTACCGGTTCTTAAGTTCTGGGAATTCACCTTAGATTCCATGGCAAACAAACGGTTTACCAACTGCTCTTTGGACATTTCCAAACTAAAAATCGCCACCGTCTTCTGCCCTTTCAGAGCCGCATTTAAGGCTATGTTTAAGGCAAAGGCTGTTTTACCCATAGAAGGTCTTGCAGCCACCAAAACAAGGTCGGAAGGCTGCAATCCGGCTGTCGCATAATCCAAATCGGTAAATCCGGTGGTAACACCGGTAATTTCACCTTTCTGCTTTGCCGCTTTTTCGATTCTGTCCAAGGCGTTCATAACAACCTGCTGAATCGGCACGAAGTCTTTTGTATTACGCTTCTGTACAATCTCAAATACTTTTCTTTCTGTTTCCTCCAAGATAACTTCCACATCATCCTTGGGGAAATAGCAGGAATCCGTAATTTTCTCCGTTGTGCGAATCAACTTACGCAAAACCGAATTCTTCTGTACAATTTCCGCATGATTTTTAACATTTGCCGAAGTATAGATTGAAGAAATAAAATCCTTCACATACTCCATGCTGCTAACCTCGGGCGGCACATTTTTCTCTTTTAACTTATTCTGTAAAGTGACCAAATCAACAGGGCTTCCGCCGTTGTTCAGCTCAACAATCGTATCAAAAATAATACCGTACTGTTTATTATAAAAGTCATCACCGGTAATAACTTCAGATGCCGTTGTAATCGCATCAGCGTCCATAATCATGGCTCCAAGCACCGACTGCTCCGCTTCTGTTGAATGAGGTAATACTCTTTTTACTACTGCTTCATCCATATTTGTTCCTCAATTCATGCCTATTATTTTGCAGCATCTACCTTAACGCTTAACTTTGCAGTAACCTTGGTATGAAGTTTAACCGACACTTCAAAACTACCGATGTTCTTAATGGAATCTGCCAACTGAATTTTCTTCTTGTCTACTTCCTTACCGTGCTGTGCAAGAAGGGCCTGAGCAATTTCCTTAGCTGTAACGGCACCGAATACCTTGCCGCCTTCGCCTGCTTTTACGGAAACATTTACTGTGATTTCTTCCAATTCTTTTGCCAATGCAACCGCTGCATCATACTGCTCTTTCGCAACCTTCTCCTGATTGGCCTTCTGAAGTTTTAAATCGTTCTTATTCACTTCATTGGCTTCCACACCAACCTTCTTGGGAAGGATAAAGTTTCTTGCGTATCCATCGCTTACTTCTACCATATCACCCTTTTTACCAAGGGCCTTAACATCCTGCAATAATATTACTTTCATGACATGTCCTCTCTGCTGCAACCGAAATATATCCACCTCGGTAACAGATATTATAATTTGTATTTTTTATAAAATATATATCTTTAAAGTTAAATCTAAATATCCTTATTCTCAATCATTTCGTCCAGGGTTTCCTGCAAACGCTTCACTGCCTCATCCACAGTCACTTCCGTAAACTGGGCTCCGGCAATGTTCATATGTCCGCCGCCACCAAGACGCTCCGTAACAATCTGTACATTCAGCTCATCAATGGAACGGGCACTTAAAAATACCTTATCCTGATACTCCGTAAAAACAAAGCTTGCCTTTACGCCGTTAATGTTAAGCAATTCATTCGCCGCCTGAGCTGCCACAATGGTAGGACTCTGGCATCCTGAACCGTCACAGATTGAAATTGCATAATCGTTACGATAAATCATCGTATCACGGATCGTCTTTGCTTTCGCCATGTACTCGGAAGCATCTTCTCTGAATAATTTACGCACACGGGTAACATCCGCACCGTTACGACGAAGGAAGGCTGCCGCCTCAAAGGTACGCACACCTGTCTTTGTCATAAAATTATTGGTGTCAATCATGATTCCGGAATAGAGGCAGTCTGCTTCCACAGACTTAATTTTTACACCGGTTTCCACATACTGTAAAATCTCCGCAACCATTTCACAAGCGGATGAGGCGTAAGGTTCAATATAAGACAGCGTTGCGTTATCAATCACTTCTTCGCTCTGTCTGTGATGATCCAATACCACAATGGCTTTACAATGCTTTAACAATTCCGGACACTCTGTAATGGAAGGCTTATTGATATCCACAACAACCAGCACCGCATTGTTTCCAAGCTTTTCCAGAGCTTCCTGGCTGGTGAGAATCATATCCTCGTCGTAGTCGGAATTCTTTTCAAAAAGCTCTACCATGGGACGAAGGGACGGTGTTACATCATTCATAACAATATGGGCCTTACGATCCAACGCCTTGGCAATGGCATAAATACCTACCGCGGCACCAAAACTGTCCGCATCGGGAAGTCTATGGCCCATGACAAAAAGCTGATCTTTGGCTTCGATAATTTCTTTTAACGCCTGTGCTTTTACGCGGGCTTTTACTCTGGTGCTCTTCTCGGTCTGCTGACTCTTACCACCAAAATACTGAATATTTCCGGGAATCTTCACTACCGTCTGGTCACCGCCGCGGCCCAGTGCAAGGTCGATTGCTGCTCTGGCAAATTCCGTGTTCTGGCCGTATGTAAGGCCTCCAAGTCCGATACCCATACTTAAAGTTACCGGAATTTCATTACCGATGTTAACGGTTTTTACATCTTCCAGAATTTCAAATTTACCTTCTTTTAACTGGGTTACGGCTTTTTTGCGAAGGATTAAAAGATACTTATCTTTTTCCAGCTTTCGCACAATACCGTCAACGGAAGCCACATATTTATTGATCTTTCTATCGATTAACGCAAGCAAAAGGGAACGACGAACATCTTCAACATCTTCCAATGCTTCCTCATAATTATCCAAATAAATCAAACCGACCGCCAAGCTCTGGTCATCATTTTCCTTCAACGCAATTTTAAGGGCGGTTTCATCAAAAAGATACAAGCCGATGATGTAGCTCTCACCATCTTCCACTTCAATCATTTCGCTGTTTTGAACCATATCACTGACATTGATACGCTTCATTTTCATCATAAAATCTCTCTCTTTATAAGAGACTTCATACTGAGTTTCCTCTTCCTCCAAAGGAAGCTTGTCCATCGTAATGGTGGGAAAAAGATTGGTTATGGATTTACGGTATCCCTTCTCTTCTTCCACCAACTTCTCAAATTCCGCATTGGTCCAAATCACCTTACCGGTCTGGTCCAAAAGAGCATGAGGCAACTGTAATTCCCGAAGAATCTGGCGCTGCACCTGCCCATACTCCGTAGCAAAGCTAATCAGCTCATTCATCAGCGACTGCTTGCTTCTGATATTGGCAAATAAAAGCCCCGCAAAATAAAGCAACACAAAGCAATTTATAATAATACCCGCTCTGTAATCCAGAAAATATATACCGATCGTCATCAAAACAAGAACAATCCCTAAAACATACAATGTAATTTTATAGGTTTTGAATCTGCCTCTAAGTTTAATCTTCTTTGACATTGCAACCCTCTTTATCGTCTTTGCTTTTATTTCAATAGTTCCTCTGTGAAATACAATCATCCCACATGGATTAATTATACCATTTTCGTCAAAGAACTTCCATAACATTATTTTGAATGTCATGGTCTTTTTATACTATATTTTGGGGTTTTCCCCTAAAAAGCGACATCATTCGACCAGTAAAAATTTATATATAAAAAACCGACCATCCAAAGACGATCGGTTTTATCTTACTTATTCTGCTGTATAAGGCATAAGTGCAACATGACGTGCTCTCTTAATAGCAACTGTCAGTGCTCTCTGATGCTTAGCACAGGTTCCTGTAATTCTTCTGGGAAGAATCTTACCTGTTTCGGATACATATCTCTTTAACTTAGCAGTATCCTTGTAATCAATAACATTATCCTTGCCACAGAAAACGCATACTTTCTTTCTTCTGCGCATTCCGCCTTTTCTCTTCATGGGAGAATCGGATTTATCTGCTTTCACGAATGCCATAATATTGCCTCCTATCTGAAATCAAAACACTTAGTTAAACGGCAACTCCTCAACGATTCCATCAGGAATACTCATGAAATCTCCGTCTGCCGCTGCAGGGCTCTCGGATCTGTTACCAAAACCGCCTGCATTTCCCCCTTCGCCGGAAGCATTCTTGCTTTCTGCGAATTCCTGGTCCTCTACAACAACATCGGTTGTGTAAACTTTCTGACCATCCTTATTGGTATAGCTACCGGTCTGAATACGACCTGTAACCAATACCTTGATTCCCTTATGAAAATATTTCTCAGCAAATTCAGCCGCCTTACCGAAAGCTACAATATTGATAAAATCAGTATTGTTCTCATCGTTACGGTTAAATCTTCTGTCTACTGCAAGTGTATATCTTGCAACAGCAGTTGCATTTGCTCCCTGAGAATATCTAACATCGGGATCTCTTGTTAAACGACCCATAAGAATAACTTTATTCATTATTTACCTTCTTTCTATGCTTCGTCCTGTCTAACACACAAATATCTGAGTACATTGTCCATGATACGAATACGGTTTTCGATTTCAACGGGCGCAGTAGATTCAGCTTCGAAAGAGATGAAATAGTAGTAACCCTCAGACATCTTCTGGATTTCATAGGCTAATTTCTTCTTGCCACAGTCATCCACATTTGTGATTGTACCACCGAATCTTTCAATGAGTGCCTTGCACTTGTCCACAACAGCAACTCTTGCATCTTCTTCGATTTTTGCACTGACAACAACAGCTAATTCATACTTGTTCATGCTTCTTTACCTCCTTTTGGTCTCTGGCCCCTTGCTTATGCAGGGAGCAAGGAATTTATTACATCACGGAAATCCATGATAGCACACTTTTTCAAGGTTTTCAAGCCTTTTTTAACTTTAATGACAAGAATCTTTTATTTTCCGGGAATACAAATGGCGTAATAGTCACCTCTGTATACTTCCGTGTATTCCCCATTTTTTAACAGTTGGCAGATCATCTTTGTTTTATCATCCCATTCTACAGAATCATCAAACAAATCAGAGTAATATCTGGATTCATAAATAATAATCGGATACTCATCCAACACCGCAATATCTTCTTCCATTTCTTCTTGTGAATAGGAATCCAATGTCGGCCAGATATGTCCAATTGCACAATCCAATTCCAACGCATAAAAAAGCACCGGCGAATGTCCCCACACAATATATTCCGCATCTAAAAATCGTTCCTGCTCCATATATGCAGTAATATTACTAAACTCTTCGGCATTTGCCTCTGTAGTATATATACCGGTCAAAACTTCATTCCCTTGCACAATATACTTTTTGTTTCCGTTAATTCCTTCATCCCCGAAAACAAAAAACGCATGAAACATTCCCGTTTGCACAAGAAGAAGTCCAACCAACATATATCCCACAAGTATCGTCGGCACCGCCGAGACATTCCATAACCGCTTCTTTTCCGACTTCTCTCTGTCTTTTTGTTTCGCCAATATATCTGTCAGTGTTCCAATCACAACAGGTGCCACCAAATACAGATTGTTAAAATTGGAATACAACACATTATTGCTGCCCAACGGAGTAATAAAAATAATCACAAGCACTGTCAATGCGTATACTTTTTTATTTTTCTCATATTTGGGCCAAACAATGACCGCTAATAATAAAAGTATACTCATCAGGAGAAAGCATACTCCCCATATGTATACGGATGTATACTCTGTGTACCGAATATTTAAAACTCCCCAGTACCAATATATTCTTAAAATCACAACAAAACCAAGTGCTAAAAGCGCATGGCTGCAATATTTTTGCCATTTCTTTCTAAGAAATCCGTAAATTCCGGTAAAAATTACCATTTCTAAGAGAAACCATTTAAACCACTTTATACCTTCCAAATAAGAAGTATACATTCCCGAAACCATGGAAAACGGTGTATAACTTGCGGCCTGCTCCGTCATGGCAAACAGACCATGTACCATGCCGATATAGGTTCCCTTTCCACACAGTAGCTCTATCACCAATATTACAGGAATTACCACACTGCCATATCCTGCGATACAAACGATGATGTCTTTTACAACTTCTTTTATTTCTCTTTTATATAAAACAGCATAAAAGGGCACAACAATAATTAACATTGCCTGTGTTATATTGGGGAAACGCACAAACAAATTAAGTCCCAGCAAAACCCCCGCTATATACAAGAGTTTACGCTTCTGCAAAAACAGGCCCTTCACCAAAATTAGCGCGACAATACAGAATAAGTAATAGGAAAGATATTGGTACAAAGTAACCTTAGGCGCCCAACTAAAAAACACTGCAATCAACAACCCGATAAATACCGAGTACTTGTTATAATCTTTTTTTAATATGAAATACAACAACACTGAAATCGCCGAAAGCAAGAGGGTACAGTACACATTCATTCCCACCATGTAATGCCCAAACGGAAGCAAAGTAAAAATTTTACCTACCAAATTAGCTACCAATGTAGCAATCATCCATGTCTGATTCATGTGAGGAAACATCTCAAAATTAGCTAAATTATAGCCTTGATCCGCCACGCTTAACCCAATATTAACATGTAAAAATGGCACCAAAAATAAAATGGCAGAAAGTATAATATCACATATGCGTGCTTTATTCTTCATCACTTTTCCTCTGCTTTATTATTAAAAAACTTATCTACTGCGGATATTTTTTTACCAATCTTTTCAAGGCGGAAAATCTTTGTAATTCCCGCAAACAGCAGCCGACGAATCAAATCAATTAGGATTCCAACCACAAAAACGCAAGCAACCACAGCAATACAATGCGGTACAAAATAATCCGTTTGATAGTATTCCTGAACTTTCCAAACTCCGCTCCACATGCTTCTTAACAAAGTATGTTCATGAATCAAATATACACCGAAAGTAGCTCCGGAAATCAGTCTTATGACCTTACCCAATTTTTCAGCCTTAATATTCATATTTCGGAATGCCAAAAACAAAGCAATCGCTCCAATAATGGTAAACGGCGCGTTATATTCGAAAAAGACACGATAATACTTTTCCATTTTGCCCACAAACACAGTGATTGTGCCAAGTGCCGGTAACGATAAAAACAGCAGTACCGATGAAATAACATAAACCAAAAACGGTTTTATCCAGTTTCCGGTTTTCGGAACATATAATCGAATATATGCAGCAATCATAAAAAGCGTTGCGAACCAGAAAATACCATATCCTCTGTCATCAATAGGCGTAGACATAGGCAAAACAATTCTCCACACTCTGGAAAATAAAATCAAAAGAACAACAATACATGTCTGCAACTGTCTCTTGCTCATTTTTCGTGCAGCAACACTTAAAAAGGGTGCAATCAGGCACACAAAAATATATGTTGATGCAAACCAATAATGCCCTGATGTAACCGGGAGTAAAAACATCGATATCCAGTAACCACCGGAATAATCCGCCGGAACCATTCCCAAAGCAAGAAACAATAACCAAATACCTGCCGAATAGAAAAAGATTTGGAACCATAATTTTATAATTCGATTTATTTTAAAATCGCTTTCAACCAAAAAATAACCGCTTATTATAACATAAACATTTACCGCAACCAACGCAAACGATTCAAGTCCCCACGCTATCCATGTATTAACTCCAAATGCAGGGTCACCCCATGCCAGCAAGGTACTTCCCTTACCCAGATAATGAAGTAACACAACAAATACCATGGCAATTATTCTCAGTATTTCTATATTTATCAAACGTTCTTTTTTCATTATGGATATCCTACCCGATAAAATTCTACTCTCTTACTTCTTTCACGCTTTTCTCAAGCACTCTTCTTGCCATCATCACCTGATGGCCGCATCCCTCACACTGCAGGCGAAAGTCTGCGCCTTCCCGCAAAACCTTCCATTCGTAACTGCCGCAGGGATGCTGCTTTTTTAATTTGACAATATTATTTACATGAATTTCCATACTACAACGCTCCCAGCACTTCGCCGATTTTACCCTCGATTACCAGGTTGGCTCTTGTAGCTCTCTGGGTTTCGGATTTATTAATCAGCACCAGCTTATTTCCCCGATAATAATCGATCAGTCCTGCTGCCGGCCAAACCGCCAAGGAAGTCCCTCCGATAATCAGCACATCGGCATTGGCAATATACTGAATGGACTTCGCCATGGTCATATCGTCCAAGCCTTCTTCGTAAAGCACCACATCCGGCTTAATCACACCGCCGCACTTGGGGCAAACCGGCACACCTTCACAAGACGTAATGGCCTCAATGCCATAAAATTCATGGCACTTATCACAGTAATTGCGATGTACGCTTCCGTGAAGCTCCATTACTTCTTTACTACCTGCAAGCTGATGCAAACCGTCAATATTCTGGGTAATGACCGCTTTTAACTTGCCCTGTTCTTCCCACTCTGCCAATTTTAAGTGAGCCGCATTGGGCTTTACTCCGTCGATAATCATTTTATCGCGGTAAAAGCGATAGAACTCCTCTGTTTTACGCCAGAAAAAAGTGTGGCTTAAAATCGTCTCGGGAGGATAATCGTACTTCTGATTATACAATCCGTCCACACTGCGAAAATCGGGAATACCGCTCTCGGTAGACACACCTGCGCCACCGAAGAAAACAATATTGTTGCTGTTATCAATCCATTCTTTTAAAATGTTAATCTTATCCTGCATCGGAATATCTCTCCTTTCTCTCCCTATTCACAGTATAGCATCTCTGACCGCGAACATCACTACGATTGAGCCTTACACACACTGCTTTTTTACATCTGCTTACGCACTACCCTGTACTCGTCACCGTTCTGGTAAAAAGGACAGGTACTGCGGGGATTGTTCATAAGACGGGCATAATCGTCCTCGTCCATATCCGCCGCACACATATATTCTTCATAATCTTCATCATAATAAAGATGTGCACATTCGTCACAATTTGCCTGCATAAAAACCTCCTATAACACCTGAATCTGGCACATTTTCATGGTTGTCAGCGCCGCTTCGTTAGATTCCGGCGTTACGCCGGCCACGCATGAGGAATCCACGGAAATAGGCAATTCCGGAAAATTCGCTTTCAGAAGCAGTCCGTTGGATACCACGCAAATGTCTGTACAAAGTCCCACCAGCTCCACGCTGCAATCCTCTTTAAAAATATCCTGGCGTATCAACATTGTTAAATCCAGCGATCCGAATGTGGGCTTTTCCACTCTTACCACAGGACAAGATACGGATTTCAACGCTTCTTTTACCGCTCTGTTTAACTTCCAGCCCTGAGTTCCCTTGATGCAATGAGCAACAGGAAGATTTTTTCCTTCGGAAGTCTCCATGTAATCCTCCCCGTGGGTATCGTAAGTTACATAGATTTTGTCCCATTCACCCTCGGTAATTTTTTTCACCACATTGGGAACGATTGCCACGGCTTCTTTGGTTCCAAGCGCCATATCAATGAAATCATTCTGCATATCTACCACAACTAATATTTTCATAAAAAATCCCCCTTCATAAAAGAAAAACTCCTTTTACAGTATACCATATTACTGCCCCGTGTTTCAATTTATTATTGCTTTTATATAAAAGGGGCCGTTCCCTTTTGTAAAAGAAAACGGCCTTACACTTTTACTTTTTCATCTTTTTCTCTGCTTCTGCCATCATCCAAGGCAAATTTTCGCGGAGGAACTTCTCATCCTGCATACTTTCTTTCAACGCTAAACTTTCTTTCGCGTAGCAATAGGAGTTGTATCTGATTATAGCTGTATAAACATCCATGTACAACGAACACTTCTTCATGTCCGGCTCCCCCTCCGGCTCATCACATGAGTCATCGGGAACAGCTTCCAGATCATCAAAATAATAATCCCAGTCCTTGTACCAAATACCATACGGATCTTCTAAATCACTGTATTTCTCAAGCAAACGCTCCTGGTTAAATCCAAAACGCAGAGCTTCATATACAACCTGTGCCATCAGCTCATAAAGATGTATCTGTGTATAAGGAGTATCCGCAACGCGTAATCCCACAATCTCCGCAAGGGAAGAAGTCTCATAAGGATGGTGGGAGCTTACATAGATTTCGTTTTCCGGATAATAATCAAGATCAATATCCACCGCAGAAAGTTTATCCGCACAAATCAGCGCATGGTTTGTAGCGCCCTCGCTATGTTCTTTTGAAAAGCAGGGATAAGCCATCAATATATAGGTTTCTTTGCAATCAAGGTCCTTGTACTCCATGTCGGCAAGACGCTCAATAAATTCGAGAATTTTCGCTCTTCTTTCAACCTTTACCTTTGCAATTTCAACTTCGTCTGCATCAATATCAAAGTCTTCGAACAAGCCGTCGTTTCCGTTCGGCGCATAGTCAAAATATGCTTCCACAATGTCTTCTTTGTTTAAAATGTTTAAATAACTTCCTACTCTACCCATATTTTTCTCTCCTTATATTTATGTGATTTTAATGTGTTTCTGGGTTATAACGGTATCGAGCCGCTTTTATCGCCGCGCCCCGGCAATCTAAGCTTTCGCCGTCACTGCATTATGCTATCACAAAGCCTACCGGCTTCTTTTTTGCCTGTGCGCCGGCTTTATAATCGGGAATATCGCACTCCTCAATAGTGGAAACAATTTCCTCGGTAATCTCGGCTTCATTCAGGTCGTAAAGTCTTTCTGCCAGATTCATCTCTGCCTCTTCCAGCATCTTTCTTACAAAACGACCGTTACCGTATCCTTCGTTTCCACGGACTTCACGATAGATTTTCGCAAGTTTCGCCATAGCCGCATCCGTAATAGTCATTTTCTTTTTAGAAACCATAAGCTTGGTGATGTCGCAGAGTTCTTCCGTCGAATAGTCCTCAAAGCCGATGTGGAACGCAATTCTTGAAGACATACCGGGGTTTCTCTCTAAGAATTCCTGCATCTCCTTGGGGTATCCGGCAAAAATCACAACGGTGTCTTCTCTGTGATTCTCCATCTCCTGAACAATGGTGTTGATTGCCTCATCACCATAGCTGCCTTTGCTACCGTCGCAAAGAGAGTATGCTTCATCGATAAAAAGAACGCCGCCCTGAGCTTCTCTGAACTTTTTCTTCACTTTAATGGCAGTCGTACCCACAAAAGCACCTACCAAATCCGCTCTTCCGGCCTCTACGAATTTGCCTGAGGGAAGAATATTCTCATCTTTCATAATTTCCGCAAAAAGTCTTGCTACGGTTGTTTTGGCGGTTCCGGGATTTCCGGTAAAAACCATATGCATAGTGGCTTTATCCTTCTGAATGCCTTTTTCCATACAGCGCTTTTTCAGCTTAAAACTTGCAATGGCCTTTTTCATCACTTCTTTTACGGAAGTCAGACCAATCATGTCTTCCAATTCTTTTAAGGCAGTGCCGGGTTCTCTCCGCTCCGTGAAACCTTCCTCGGTGGACGCAACATCTTCAGCAGTAAGGTTAAAATATTCCTCCTTGGAAATCTTCTTGCCGCTTTCCTTAATTTTCATAAGTCTGACGGACTGCTTTTTAATGGCGCTTTCGATGAGATTACGCACATATCTTCCGTTACCGAAGCCGTCCACATATCTTGCTTTATCAAGTATGTAGTATGCCTCATTTATGGCATCTTCCGAAGCGGTAAAGCCGCTGTCTTTTAACATCAGTTTAAAAATCTCCGTTAACTCCTTTCCGTCATAATCGGGGAAATCAATCCAGTAGGGGATTCTGCTCTTTAAGCCTTCATTGCATCCTAAGAATGCACGCATGCTATCGTTATAACCGGCAAGCACAACAATGACCTCATCTCTGTGATTTTCCATTTCCTGAAGCAAAGTAGTAATAGGACCTTCCATCCACATGGCATAGGCTTCGTCAATGAAAAGCACACCGCCCTTGGCTGCTATAAAGGATTCCTTGAGGCTCATACTGTCTAAATGAACGCCGGAACATTCAACAAAAGCACCGCTTTTGAGGATTCCGTGATCCTTGGCGATTCCTGCAAACAGCTTGGCAACCGTGGTCTTAGCGCTTCCGGGATTTCCTGCGAATATCATGTGCATGGTTCCGGGCTTATAGGACTTGCCGCTAAGCTTCTTGCGCTCTTTTTCAATTACATTCGCCGCGATAATACTGTCAATCTGCTCCTTTACTTTTTTCAGGCCGATCATGGACTTCAATTTTTCATACGGTGCATCTTCGCTTTCGCTGCGATCCAGCATAAAATCATCTGAGAATTCAAAGTCATAAGCTTTTAAAATGTTCTTATTGATGCACCAAGACTCAAACTGCTCATAATCCATAAGTACATCCGTCTGGGAAAATTCATCTCCGGGGAAGCGGGTCATGAATTCGCCTGCCTGATTGGCATACTTGGAATACTCTGATGTTTTTATAAGGCTCTTCATATAATTAACAGCCGCTTTTCTGTCGCCGATTCCTTCTCTCAGCATGACGGGGATCACATATTTCTTTAACTGAGGCAGGATTGCATATGCGAATCCGGGCTTATCCATATTGTAGGTGAAGATAAACAAGCACTCATTTCTGTACTTCTTCACCATCTTTTCAATGTACTTGCAAGCCATTCCGTATTCCACCGTATTACGACCGAATTTCTCCGACAAATCCAATACGATGGCGCCGCCACGGTTATTCTCGATTACTTCTTCAAAATAAACTGCATGTTTATACACCTCAGGCTCTATTTCATTAATCATTACCATGCGCTTGGTGCTGATACGCTTCGCTTCATATAAACGATTCACCAAAGTTTCTGCGATATCATCTGATGCTTCGCGGCTCTTGGCTGAAATGATATAGTGGACCATGTTGCCCTTCACTTCTTCCTCATTACAATGCGCCTTTATATTGGAAAGTTCTTTTATAACGCTTTTATCGTACATGCCGATTTTGTCGGAAACTTCACCGGAAATAATCTTTTCATTCAGTATAAAGCGGTGAGTGCTGTCGCCGTTTCTGTCAAGATCCTCGTAAACTCTCAAATTTGCCAATTCATAAAATCTGGAATGATGCATAAGGGCTCTTCTCTTTGCTTCAAGCCAATAATCATAAAAGCAGCCGGATGTAATTTCGTAAGGTTCAACTTTTACCTTTCTGACATGGAAGGCATCCGATAACATATCTAAAATGTTATGGTAGGCATCTTCTAAGGTATACTTGCTTTCATCATAGGAAAACATGGAATATACCGTATCATTCTCAGCTACGCCGTAAGCAAGAAAGGTTAATCCGCTCTTTAACTCCCGGTAAAGGTACTTGTTCATGGCACCGATGGGGCTGTCATAATCGAAGTCCTTCCACCGGATGGTGCAGTTCTCTTTGATTTCTTCCGCAGAAGTGTTCAATACAAAACCATAGTATCTCATTTCTTTTTCCTCCTTAAAAATGGGCGCACTTAATACAAATAAGGGAGTTTTCTCTTATTTCAAATTAAGCACATTATAAAATTGGTTAAAAAGTTAATAGGGGGATTAAGATAGAAATAAAAACTTGCACACACCGGAAAGGTGTGTTATCGTTGAGATGTAGGAAGGGTCAAAACCTACAACACAAAGATACTATATCTTAATCCAACAAGTGGTGCATGCCAGTGCATCGCTTGTTTTATTTTACACATAATAGCAATATAATACGAACTTGTAAACGATTTTTATATCGATTTAACCATAGTTCACTTTTTGTCTATTAAGTGGATTTATAAATCTATTTTTCGATTCTCTTACTTAATGTTCATCCAGCTCAAAGAAATATGTCATTCCGCCTTCATAATCAACACCGGAACATGCAATCAGGAACAATTCCAATTTTTCTTTTTCTGCCACAGTGCACACAACTTTTTTTGTGTCGCCCTCAGGTCTTCCGGATATTCCCAAGCGCTTAAACCACAGATTATACTTACTTTTATCCATTTGATCCTGCCATATATCGACTTGGTTATATTGATGAATATACTCAAAACCCTCCGGAACCTTCTCATATATTTCATTCCAGGTATAGCATGCAGGTCTATATCCTCTTTCTTTCACAGGGGGCTCTGTTAATTCCGGAATTCTCCATTCACTTCCCGCCTTCACAGCAGTTCTTATCTTACCGCGACGAATCCATTGCCGCACCGTTACCGCCTGTACTTCATAAAGTTCCGCATACTCTTCTATCGTTAAAAGTTTGGCAGGAATATGAATTAAAGTATATTCATCGTTATTTTTATCGATACGATATTCTAATGATTTACCATCTACATGGCCCCATTCCTCCACAAGCATTAAGCTTATGCCTCTAACATTTTCTACAATTACATAATGCCAGTAACCTTGCGGTGCATCAAAAAGATTACTGTCTACAACTTCTATATATAACTTATCACACAGCCTCCTTAAAGCATCGTAGAGATTATAATCTTTACTGTTCACCTTATGTAGTGCAGTGGCATCCTGCCATTTCCTACTTGCATTTACAATACACCTAAGCACTTCCTTTTTGTTAGTCAAATATTGATATCTGTATACCATATATTGCTCTTCTTCCGTCAACTCATATTCTTCTACATCTTCAGCCGGAACGGACAAGCCTATTTTGCGCATTTTCTCATGCAACTCCGCTATATTCATATTCCTATTAAACTTAAATCTGATAACTTCATCAAATTTTCTCTTCATAATTATTCTCCCTCAGGAGCGGGGGAACAAGGCCATTCCCCCACTTTTGTGTTATACCTATATAGTATAGCACTTTTTTGTATTATCGCAATACTGTTTTTGCTTAAAAAAATTTAAGCTACTTCTGTGCGGGCATTTTCTAATTCAGAATTTGCACATTCTTTTACGGAAACGGTATAGCCCATCATGTTGGCGCAAAGCATATCTGCTAAAATCTTGCTGCCAAATGAAATGGAAGATTCAATTTTATCGGAATCTACATTCTTTACATACCATCTTCCATCTACAAGTACTGATTCATAAATTGCTGCATTAAGTAAGTTCTTCATAATTTTATTCTCCTTTTGGATTTAAATTTTTTATTGTTTTTAGTTGCTGTATTTTGCAAATACATTTTGTATTGCTTTAGTACGATTATAATGTAGCACATAGATTTTTATCTGTAAACAGTTTTATGCAGAAAATGAAAAAATTTTTATTTTTTTATTCGCAACTTGTAAAAGCGCGGGAAATCAATTAGTATTTTAGTAAATCGTAAGATTTAGGATATGTAAAAGATGCCCTTAAAAGAATCGGGCACCAAAGATACAGATTTAACAAGCCAAAAAACAGGAGTTACATATAATAATGAATGCATTCACCGGTAAAACAAATCTATTATCCACAATAGTCACAATCTATGTGCCTTTGTTCTTTGTTATCTTAAATATTTCTGAGCTCTTCTCGATGTTTGGAAACTCAATCCTACTAATTGTAACGCTTATTGCTTTTTTTATTTTGCAAACAGTATGCAATTTAGGAAGTCTGGTTCAAGGTTTTCGGGCAATCGGAAACGGAAAAGCCGGGACTTACAGATCCGCAGCTTTATTCCAAATTGTCCTATATATAATAGAAAGCGTTATGTCTGTTGCAATTTTGATTCACAATCGCAACAGCTCCAACGGTTTTTCTCTTACCGTAAATAAAGTATTCTTGGTTATTTTTATAATCATGCTCATTCTCGCTTTTGTAAGAATGGCTATCTTAAAAAATAAAGACCGCGAAAAGGCAATCTTAGCGAGCGAGCCCGGTCTTGCCTTGAAGTTAGTACTGTTTTTCATAGTATTACCTATTATATATATAGTTGTGGTAGTGGTACTCTATCGCCTGGTAGAAAGCAATGAGACCTTAAAAAGAGTACTCACCATCATCATGGTCGTAATATATATACTATTTATGTTAGCATGCGGCATCGGTCTACTGTTTTTACTTGTCAAAGGGTTCTCCGGTATGGATTTCGGTGGAGGTGGAGACGACTCGGATCCCAGGCCTAAATCCCAAAATACGAAAAAGGATGATAAAAAGCCCTCTCGTAAAGATATCGAAAAACTGGAAAACCGTTATAAAACCGAGTTTAAACGAATTACCGGTTCGTCGCCGGATATGTTAGACTGGAAAACGATTAAAGATGGCAACAAGCAAGAGGCTGTAAAGAAGCTTCGAAGCAGAATGAAGGACGAAGCGCGGAAGAATGGATTGGAAGGGCAATCGAGATATTTTTGATGGGAAGAAAATGAGAAATGAGAGATAAGAAAAGACCGCCTGATAGGCGGTCTTTGTGGTTAGGGGGGAGATGTTACCTCTATACCTTAATATAAAAATCACAAATGCTTATTCAATTTCAACTTTTCTTGATATCCATTGGGATAAACATAAAGAATTTCTGTTCTGTCAAAAGTAGGATTCGCATCATGTATGATTCTGTGATGATTAGGACATACAATCATCTGATTATCTGCATTATTATTTAGGCTCTTAACAAAATAATCTATATGATGGGCTTCCACTATATGAGAACCATATTCTTCTCCTATCAAACGCCCACATATTTGACAACGATATCCATATAACTCTTTTAAATATTCACCTATTTTTCGATTGAGTTTTCTTATCTTACTTGTTTTTTGAACTTCAATAATTGTCGATGTCTCATCTTTAATATCAATAGAATAATCCAATTCAAAAGAATACTCCGATTTTCCAACAACAATTTCTTTCAAGGTCGAAACTTCATTTGTTTCTATCGTTTCAAATTCATATGTATCATCATAAATTGTAGTATAGATAACCAAATACTCTTTCGCATTCTCCGGAAGTTTTGGTATAGATCTTGAACCTTCCGGTCTAAGTTTTCTGGCATTTAAAAAATAGCTATAACTAGATGCATACAGCTTTTGAAGTTCTCTGGCTAATTCTCCATTTTTAGGATATCTAATTTGTAAAACATCATGCTTTCTTTGATACTTTTGGTTATAATTAACATTTACAACTTTTGCATCATACACCTTGCCATTCAAATAAATATGAATTGCTTTTTGCTCTCCCTTTTGTAAGAAACCATTTACAAGACGCCCGAATACAATTTGATTTTCAACCGGTAATGTCATGCCTTCTGTCAAAAGCGACCAATTTACTTCCTTTTTATAAATATACTCATTTCTATCATGCATAGTTTTTAACTCCCAATACTCTTTGGTGTGCTGCTACTACCCTTAATTATACTGTTAGTTTTTTATTTGTTCAATTATCTCTTAATAACGCATACACATTAAATATAATAATCCATTCTTGATTTGCCAAAAGATTATTTCAGAAATATACACCATTATCAAGCCTGCCATGCATCGCTGTCGCGACAAGGGTTTGACAATGGCGTATATTTCTGAATCGGTGGTATATAAGCAAATCAAGCATAGCTACGCGCACTACATAATTTCTATGTGTCTAACTGATAAACATATTTACTTGTATGTATAATATTATTTGCAAGATACGCCTTTGTGCTCACAAACGCATCTTGTTAGGGGAAATCCCCTAAAACCTCTTAATAAAAATGGGGGTGGTGCCAAACTGGCACCACTCTTCTCTACTCTTTTCTGTCCGGTGGCACCACTTTAATATAAAAAAACCCTCAAACCCAGTATCTATATGGGTTTGAGGGTGGTGCCAGCAGTTTGTATATTAGATATATAATACATTTCAAAATTAAAGCAAGATAATATAGAATTTCAACTAATACTCCTCCATATTTTGCATTTCCCATTCTTTCTTTTTCACTCTGCGCCAAGACATATCGCCTACTGTAGACTGTGTAGTCCAATATCTTCCACTTATTTTCTTAATATCATCAACAACCATTCTAGCTGCTCCATATTGAATCGGATTGCTTTTTCTTTCATTTGTTTTCGGATTTGTTAGATATGTATAATACAATAATTTTACGCCATTCTCTTCTCTCAATACTTCTGCCACACTTGAGCTTTCATTAATATTTGTCTCAGAAATAACTTTTATAGTAAACAGCGTCTGCTTGATTTTTATCTTTATTTTCTTTTTTTTATTTACACCATTTTTCTTATAATTTGATTCTATCTCTCCAATGTAATAACCAAATAATTTAGGAGTTTTACCAATCGGATTAACTCTCCATAACAAGGTAGCATATATTCCAAACAAGATGGTTGCTACAGTTATACCATTTCCTACATATCCACACCAATCTCCGATAGAAGCGGGCCTTTTTATACAGCAACACACAAAAACTGTAATTGCTGCCATAACTATAATTGGAGCTACCATTTTTTCATATTTATTACTATTCATACGCTTGTAACTCCTTTATTCATATTCGTAGAAATCATTTAAATCTATCAAAAATTCAAGCATATTATTTATTTGTGCATTATCTTTAAACAAATCTTTAATTCCATTTGCCTCTTTATATTGTGAAAACTGAGACTTTTGACTAATAAGAAGTTCTATTAATCGCTTAAAAGCATATACTTTTCTATATTTTCCCCATTCCAAATAGTAACTGTCTTGAATATTCCACAATAATGACTCTAGCGCAAAAGAGCTAACATTTTGCGTACTCTTATATCCGTTTTCTTCCATCATATATCTCATCTTTTTTACTATTCTAACTAGTTTCTTGTATAAATAGTGCGTTGCATTATTTTTCTCTCTACCATTTTTTATATGCTGCTCCGGGTAATTAATAATAGTTTCGCCATCATCAGTAAGTATAGAAATTGCACCGATATAATTATTTACATCTTTTCTGTAATCGTTTGTATAATCTCTATATCTTTTACACGGAACCGCATCTGCATCTTTCCTATATGCATTGCCATGAACCTTAATTGATTTTTTTCTTCTTTCGACATCCTTACCAAATTTAACTTTTAGACATTTTTCAACCTCATCTTTAAAGGATATTGGACGAGCTTTAACTGTAAAAAAATTATAATCAGCATCCGATTGAATGTAACTTCCTGATGTTCTGTATTTTGTCTGAAATACATCTTCCTGAACGACCGCAATATCCACATCACTCTTTGTCCTAACATTCGTGTTATTCGCATATGAACCTTGCACAAATATTTTTATTTGTCTACCTTCACTAGAATTTTTTAATTCTATCGAATATGCAAAAGTATCTGCACATAATTTAGTTATTCCTTTCCCATCATCGGTAAAACCAAGTGGTTTTAACGCATCACTTACCATCCTAATTGCATTTTTACAATGATTATCCTCTGTTTCACTTAATGGTTTTGAATACTCTTCTAGCATTGCTTCTGTAAATTTCATTACACCCCTCCTATAATTGAAAAATATTGTTTTACTTTCCCTTGCTGTATTCTAATATTCGCATACTCTCTTATCTCTATCGAACACTTCATTTTTTACATTCTAAAATTTTTTAAGTAAATTGAATTTACTTTTTCAATTAATATAATATTAACGAAATTAATCACTTAAAAGTTACACTCTTTATTTAAAATTTTTTCATAAAGTTCATTTCGTATGCTTTTATAATGCTAAATGAGAAAAATAACTTTTCACTCATAATATGTTAAAAGGCGGATTATTAAATCCGCCTTTTTAACAATTTAGTCCTTTATTTACTCTTTTTATCGCCCTCACCTATCGCTTTTAAAGCTTCTCTCCTTATCTTCTTAAACTTTTCGTTAAGATATTGATACCTTTCATAACTACACGCTTTCCCATAGAAATAATGAAATCTGTTCCATATCCTTGCCTGATGATAAACAGAATTAATTTTTTCTCTATCTATCGCCTTAAACATATCTTTTCGTACTTGTTTCTCAATACGATATTCAACTTCAATAATTGTCAATTGTTTCACTCTCGCTTTCCTTTACTTGCAATAATTGCATTTATCTTTCAATACACAACAACTACATTTAGGATTTGCTGTACAAATTTCGCCCATATCAGTTGCGCAGTAAGCCCATAAAATATAGTCTATCTGCGCCATCCATAATCCGGTCTCCTCAGATAACTTTTTCATCACAATTATAACTTCATCATTTGTAGCATCGATATTATAAGATGAACCCAGCCTTTCTTTGCCTAATAATCTCTTCATATGTACATCCGGTTTGCAACTATCTACACCAACATTTCTCAAATACTCTCTTGCTAATGCTTCTCCCATCTGCTTGATTTTATATTTTGAAGATGAACTTGTTAATAACTCAACCACTTTTTCGGTCGGTTCCATAGTCACAAAAGCATCAATACTTCCAAAATCCTTTTCTATTCTTTTCAATGTGCTAATATTTTCATGCAAAGCCTTCATCTGCGCATTTGTTAATCTGCTTCTACATCTAATCTCACCAAGCTTTTGAACAAAATATTCATACTCAGTATCCAATATCTTATCGAAATCATATTCATAGAAAATCTTATCAATATTAGGTTTATTTCTCTCAATATTTACCCATACCGTCTGCGCTGACATTAATGAATAAATAAGCCCTCTAAGATGCTCCTCTCTGGAATATACCTTTCCTTGCTTTCTCAAATCCATTTCTGTCACTTCATTTGTGATGTTAATAATCCCTTCATTCTCTAAATACTTTTTTACCTTTAAAAGCATTTCTTTGTTCATAGCATTACCTCCGTTAATATGTATAAAATTTATAAGTTCGCTTCTTGCAATTAGCTTGATATAAAATTACCACTTAATCCTACTGTTTTGGTCCACTGTCAGCGTACAAATTAATTGATAATCAACTTTTTCTCCTGTATAATTTATTTAAGTACTTTACAGATTGGGAGAATACAAAATGCAAGAACCAACTACAACCTTTATTAAGAAAAATCTCGATAATTGTAAAAACGAAAAAGAAGCCTTGAAATTTATTAAAGAAAACATTGAACCAATTGACGCTAAGAGCTTTCCCCGATTCATAAATGACTATTTAGCAAAACATAGCAATCTAACTCCTGCCATTATAATCAAAAGATCCGGAATAAAAAGAACATATGGTTATGCAATCTTAAATGGTGATAAAAAAAGCAGCCGAGACAAAATAATAGCACTTTGTCTCGCTGCCGAAATGACTGAAAATGAACTTAATCATGCACTTATATACTCTGGACATAATTCTCTACATCCTAAGAATGTGAGAGATGCACTCATTAGTTACTATTTCAAGAACAAAAAGACTGCAAACGCAATAGATTTAAATAATTTTTTATCAGAGAATGATAGCGAACAACTAGATATTTATATCTATTAGAGCTTGCTTCAATTCTTGTGCACTTTGATATCTATCTTTGCAATCTAAGGAAATACACTTTTTCCATATTGATTTAAATTTGCCCGGTGCAATTATATTTCTAACAAAATTTCCTGTTAACAAATATGACATAGTTGCACCAATTCCATATATATCTGTTGGCGGAATTGATTGTCCATAGCCATGTTGTTCCGGAGCTTCAAATTCCGTTGTTCCGGCAAATACAGTATCTTGGCTATTACCACTATGATATTCTTTCACTGTATTAAAGTCGATTAATACTATTGTTCCATCCTCTTTCAACATGATATTTGATGGTTTGATATCTCTGTGAATCAAAGGTGGTGTAAGACTATGTAACTGATGAACAATGTCACATAATTTCATACATATTTCTTTTGCTTCTGACTCATCAAAGGTACCTTTATCATTCATCACTTCCAAAAGATTTTTTCCTTCGATGTACTCTTCTACTGTCGTTAAAACACCATTTTTTTCAGACACCTCAATTATTCGAGGGATTCCAATAAATTTTGATTCTTTTAATATGCGAATAACATTCTCATCATAATTTTGATATTCTTTTTTTACATATCTTATTCCTGTTTCTATATCTTTAACTAAGTAAATATGCTTAGTTTTATCAATAGCTTTCACCATTTCATATTGATCATGACATACCACTTTTTCATATCCCGGAATTACATTATTCGGGTTATTTCTAAGTAATTCTACAGCTATTTCAAACTTATCATCCGGCACAAAAACGGCGTATGGACGTGTAGGATCCTTATCATTATCATCGTATACCTTCAAACCAAGTCCTCTCTCTAATGAACGCATATCAATACCATCTTTTGCACAAAAGAATACGATACCTGTCTCCGGCCATTTTTTCGATTTTTCTCTATAACCTATAGAAGTCTTTCCGCCTAAAATAGCGTATGAACTCGAACCCCTAAACCATTTGCTATCAAATTTAAAACCTTCATTAAGCATATATTCATACATCGTTTTAACGATATTTTCCGTAGTATCTGTTCTATCAATAATCATAAAATATACCCTCTATATATTTTTCTTTATAATTCATTCCAGCGCATATTTTTATATAATTATGTTATTTTATTTTTACATAATTATCATACTCTCTATCCCTAAAACTCATCACATACCTGAAATACATAAAACTTCAAATAATACGACTCCCCTGCCGCCCATAAAATAGGATGGTCCGGAGCCTGCGTCTTAAACTCAACCTGTCTAAGGCGCTTATGCACCATATTTGCCGCCTGATGAATAGTGGCCGTAAACAATTCATAAGTCATAAAATGTGAGCAGGAGCAGGTGGCTAAGAATCCACCGTCTTTTACCAGCTTCATGGCACGAAGGTTAATCTCGCGATACCCTTTTATGGCATTCTTTACCGACGCTCTGGACTTGGTAAAAGCGGGCGGGTCTAAGATAACCACATCAAACTTCTCTCCTTCCGCTTCCAGTCTGGGAAGTAAGTCAAACACATTATCCACTTCAAAACGCACCACATTTTCAAGGCCGTTTAACTTGGCGTTCTCCGTTGCCTGTTCCACTGCCAGATCCGACACATCAATGCCAAGAACTTCCTTGGCGCCGCCAAGTCCCGCATTCAACGCAAAGGAGCCGGTGTGGGTGCAGCAATCAAGAACTTTTGCTCCCTCGCACAGCTTCTGAATGGCAAGGCGGTTATATTTCTGGTCTAAGAAAAAACCTGTTTTCTGGCCGTCTTTTACATCTACCCAATATTTTACACCGTTCTCTGTAATCTGTACGGTGGTATCGAATTCCTCCCCGATAAAACCTTTTACCTGAGGCAGGCCTTCTTTTACGCGCTCTCTTGCATCGCTTCGCTCGTAAACGCCGCGAACCACAATGCCGTCCTCTGCCAAGGCACGCTTCATGCCCTCCACAATGGCCGTTTTCCAGCGGTCAATTCCAAGCGCCAGAGACTGCACCACCAGCACATCCTCAAATTTATCCATTACAAAGCCGGGCAGAAAATCAGCCTCGCCGAAAATCAAACGGCAGCTTGAGGTATCCACTGTTTTTTTACGGTACTCCCAGGCATTCTTTGCCCTTTTATAAAAGAATTCGTTATCAATAACCGCTTCCGGATTACGGGTCAGCATACGCACGCGAATCTTGGAATTCACATTGATAAAACCCTGTCCCATGGGATACCCGTCAAAATCAGCCACAGACACTACATCGCCGTTGGTTAATTCACCCTGCACCTGCGCAATCTCGTTATCAAAAATCCACAGACCGCCGGATTTAAGAAGTCTCCCCTCACCTTTTTTCAAAATAACTTTTACCGGATTCATTTTCATACCACACTTTCTATGTTATTTACCGTTTTACTTCCATGTATCGAATCGGCGCATTACTTCCAACCGAAGAACAACACCAGCACCACAAACAACGCCAACAAGCCGAAGTTATACAAGGAAAACCAGCCCATGTACTTACCGCATTTTGCTTCCTCGCGGTTGGCGTAGATTTTATAAGAAATCAGACTTGCCATAGACGCAATTAAGGTACCTAAGCCACCCATATTCACGCCCCAGAGAAGGCCTTTTATATCCGTAGAGAATTCCGCCAGAAGCATGGCCGCCGGCACATTACTGAAGGCTTGTGAAGCCACAATGCCCACAAGAATCTCTCTGCCTGCGAGAAGCTCTTCCAACATGCTGCGCACGCTTTCTATTTGGCCCAAATTGCCGATAAAAACGAAGAAGGCTATAAAGGTTGCCAGAAGCATGTAATCCACTTTCAGAAGGATTTTACGGTCAAAAATCAGCAACGCCACCAGAACGATTCCCAGCACAATCAGATAATGCAAAACATGGAATACTTCCAGAAGGCACACCACAAAAAGAAGGATGTACATTACAAGTTTTCCCTTGGGAAGTGTCGGCTTCACATTCACTTCTTCCGGCCCAATCAGCCGTCCCTGGGCCTCATCTATGGCTTCCGCCGTCTGGCCGCTTACCTTTAACTTCTCGCCGGAAGTAATCAGCGACAGGCACACCACCGCCACCAGAGATACCGCTGCCACCGGCGTCATATCCCAAATAAACTGCACCACCTCGTACTCGCCGAATCCGTATAAAAACAGGTTCTGGGGATTGCCGATGGGTGTCAGGCAACTGCCTAAGTTAGCCGCTATGGTTTCAAGCACCACAGCCTTAATCACATGGCTTTCTTTCTGCCCTTTTAGCATCAAAACCGTCAGCGGAACAAAAGTAATCAAGGCCACATCGTTGGTAATCACCATAGACACGAAGAAGCACACAAGGCTTAACAAAAGGGTCAGCCCCCGCACCGTAGTTACCCTGCGGCTTAACGCGCTTGCAATTCGGTCGAATACGCCCATTTCTTTTAACCCGGCCACCACTGCCATCAGGCAGAATAAAAGTGCCAGCACCTTATAATCGATATAGCCGAAATACGCCTTGCTCGGCACCACAAAAAAAGCGGATGCCAGCATCAGCAGGCATGCCGCACAAAAAACAGGTTCTTTTTTGATAAAAGTCATAATATGTTTCATCTGTATTCTCAACTTATTTTATGGAATTAATTGTTTTCTGCATATTGGTAAGAAGTTCCTCAATCTCCTCGGTTCGGGACTGTTCTTCCGTATTCCATGACTGAGACAGGTAGCTTTCATTATCCTGCGCTTCGGAAGTAGCGGTTACCATGGACACAAAATGCCCTTCCATAAGCTGGGCAACCACACTGCTGCCACCGGAAGAATACAACATCTCTTCCGACATGCTCTGCAAATCCAGACCACGGTTTCCTAAGATGCTTTTATCCAAGGTATCTCTTAATTCTTCCAAGGGCGATACCTGTTCTTCTTCGGTCTGAAGAAGCTCTTGCAAATCTTCCATCTGCTCCGTTAATATTTCCTGAAAGGAGACCGTGCTTGCGCCGGCATCTTCCGCCTCTTTTACGGCAGGCGAAGAAGATACACCCTGTATGGAGTTGATTCCGCTTATCATCTGTAAATATACGGAGGTTAACAAATCCGACATACGCTTCTCCTTTCTCTTTTATATAACTATTCTCTCTTTTAATTATACTACATTTTTAACCGGTATAAAATATTTTTCTGCCCCGGAGTGCCAATATTTTAAGACACAAGCACCATAACCACTACCGGAATTGAAAAAGCAAGTGCTGAAAAGAAGAAATTAAGTCCCATAAAAAGCAGAACACCGCCCACAACGGCATTGGGCTTATGGTCCACAATCAGGTCGGGGCATTTTTTCTCTACCGTAACCTGTTCTACCGCGCCCACCTGAGTATGGTTTATTTCTTCATACTCAAGACGGCTGGCACGCACGAGCCGGCCTTCATACATATACTCATACACGGGACGGTACATCCAACCCCGTTCCTCCGTATCCCGCATTTCCTGAATTTCCACGCAGGTTGCCTGTACGGTAATGCAGCTGAACAAGGCCTTGTAAAGCATTTTTGCACCTTTTATCGTCATACCACCGCCTATGAAAAGAAAAATAGCGCCTACCATAAACCATGTGGCTACTCCCATGATTTCATCAGAGCTTAAAAACATCGTTCTTTAACCTCACTCTCTACCGATTGCACTTTTATACCCCTTCATAATCAAAGGCCGGTATAAAACTTTCTTCCGCCGTATCTCCCTCTTGTATAAAAGCATTCTCGACTCCTTTATCAAGAGCATATGCCACGACTCTTTCATACTCCCTCTTGGTTACCTTGCGGTTCAACTCGGGGTATTCTTCTATGTGACGAAGGGGCGTGTACTGATTCATCAAACTGATATAAATCTGTCCGCCGAATGTATCATACAGATAATCAATGACAGCCTTGGCGTTTTTTACGCCTCCCGGCATAACAAGGTGTCGTACAATTACGCCTTTTTTCATCATGCCGTTTTCAGGGTCAAACACAGGCTCTCCCACCTGACGGTACATCTCTGCAATGGCCGCCTTGGCCGTTTCCGGATAATCCGCCGCTTTGGAATACTTCCAGGCAAGCGCTTCATCCATATATTTAAAATCCGGCAGATAGATATCCACCAATCCGTCCAGAAGTTTCAGTGTTTCCGCCTTCTCATAAGCAGAGGAATTATAAACAATCGGTATACGCAATCCTGCGGCTTTTGCCTCGCGAATAGCCTGCACCACCCAAGGCACATAGTGAGACGCTGTTACCAGATTGATATTGGCCGCGCCCTTTTCTTCAAGCTCGCCAAAAATCTCCGCCAGTCGGTCAACGGTCACTTCTTTACCGATCCGGTTACCGGCAATTTCACCGTTTTGGCAAAAGATACATTTTAAATTGCACCCCGTAAAAAACACGGCACCGGATCCGGTTTCGCCACTGATTACCGGTTCTTCCCAGTAATGCAGGGCAGCTCTGGCAATCCGTAGGGTATCGCTTTCGCCGCAATATCCCTTACGATTATTTTTACGGTCAACCCCACAATTACGGGGACACAGTACACAGTTACTACTTATATGCATTGTGTTCATAACACTCCAATTTACTCTCTCCCTTCCGCAACAGCCTTAGCTGCTTCTGCTTGAATTTCAGGATCATAAGAGAGAACCGGTTCTTCATCTTTACCCTTAATTTTACGATTTATGTAATTACGGGTAATTTTAACCACTACAGGGGAAAGTGCTACCACACCGACAAGGTTGGGCATCATCATCAAACCGTTAAAAGTATCGGAAATATCCCATGCAAGTGAAGATGTCATCAATGCACCGGATACAATCATCAGAACAAAGATAACCTTGTATACCTTTGTGGCCTTAATTCCCCATAAATATTCCACTGCCTTACCGCCGTAGTGAGACCAGCCCAATACGGTAGTGAACGCAAACAATAACATGGCAATGGCGATGAACCACTGTCCAACGGGACCAAATACATTACCGAATGCTTGTGCAACAAGTGTTGCATCATTGGCACCTTCTACCGCAAGACCGGTATCCAAATCAATCCAACCTGATGTGAGAACAACAAGAGCAGTCATGGTACATACTACAAAAGTATCCGCAAATACTTCAAAAATACCCCACATACCCTGCTTTACAGGCTCTACAACATCGGAATTGGAATGCACCATAACGGAAGAACCAAGACCGGCTTCGTTAGAGAACACACCTCTTTTACATCCCTGGGTAATAACTTCTTTTACTGCGATACCTACTGCGGCACCGCCTACTGCCTTTACACCGAAGGCAAATTTAAAAATAGATAAAAATGCAGGTCCGATTTCGGTAATGTTTGCACAACATACAATTAACGCGCCCACTACATAAGCAATTGCCATAAAAGGTACAACCTTCTCCGCAACTGCCGCAATTCTCTGTAAACCGCCAAGAATAATCAAGCCGCCCAAAATTGTTAAGGAAATGCCGATAATCAGAGGAATCAACTCAACATTGCCAAACAAAACAACCGGTTCTACTTTGGCAAAGAAAGCCGACTTAATATTCAAAGTAATTTTATTTACCTGTCCCATGTTACCGATACCGAAAGATGCAAGGATGGCGAAGCAGCTGAATAACACTGCCAATACCTTACCCACTTTCTCATAGCCGATGGCTTTGCCAAGACCGTCTTTTAAGTAGTACATGGGACCGCCTGACCATTCGCCCTGGTTATTTCTTCTACGATAGAAAATACCGAGAACATTTTCGGAGAAATTGGTCATCATTCCAAGGAATGCAGCAATCCACATCCAGAACACCGCACCGGGACCACCGATTACAATGGCAGTTGCCACACCTGCAATATTACCGGTACCGATGGTTGCCGCCAAAGCTGTACAAAGAGCCTGGAACTGAGATACGCTCTTGGCATCTTTTTTATTGTGGGAATCCTTTTTAAAAACTCCGCCTACGGTTTTCTTCCACCAGTGGCTAATGTGTGTAATCTGGAAAAATCCCAAAAGAAGGGTCATCAATACGCCGGTACCGATGAGAATTACCAAGCCAACCTGTACCCAGACAAAATCGTTAATTACCTTGTTGACATTCGTTAATGTGTTTAAAAAGTTCATGACTTTCTCCTTATTTTATATTAGTACTCCGGTGTTTTGCCGGAAGAAACAAACCGAAAGTAAGAATGATTTTATCCTACAGCGTTACTTCATACTCTGTAACATCTAAAACGGTATCTCCGTCAATCTGCAACGCCATAGGCGTATCAAAAGCAACCTTAATACGATTGCCGTAGTGGAATTCCACATGCTTTTTATGTTTAACATAACTGCCGTCAAAAATTTTCGGGAAAATAGTCAATAATTTTAATCTTCCCAGATTATGTACCACTGCAAGACATACCTTACCGGAATTACGCTTCTGAAAAGGCGCAACCTTCATTCCGCCGCCGTAATATCTTCCGTTCATGGAAGCCGCAAGCCACACTCTGCTATACTTTAACTCCTCACCGTCAATGGTGATGGTTGCATTGGGTGCCTTGTACTTAAACAGACATAAGCGAATTGCCAGAGTAGTGTAATTCACCTTAGTCTTGCCTTTTGCGCGCATTTTATCCGCGTATTCGCAACACATACCGTCGATGCCGTAGCCGATACCGTTAATGAACTTACACTCGATATCTTTTACCTTAACCGTAGGAAGATTGGTAATGTATTCGTTGATGGCGCCTACATCTTTGGTTCCAAGCTCCTCTTCCAAATCCACCAGAAAATCATTGCCTGTACCGGCTCTGTAATGAAGAAGGGGGCAAGGTAATGTAACGCCGTCCAAATCATTGGCAAAACGGTTTAAGGTCCCGTCTCCGCCGCATAAAATAATGATATCTTCGGCAGTTACCGCAGAAATCCATGTTCTTACATCCATCTGCGCCAAATCCAACATCTGTGTATCCGCGCCTTCTTTTGCCAAATACCCTTCTGCTGCCTTACGACAGGTTCCGCTGCCGGCAAGTCCATTAAATAAAAGATATTTCATCCTGCGTACCCTCCTATATCTTTTCATCTGTAATCTATGCGTCTGAAATAAAAGATATCCTGCTTTATTTCATGCGCTCTTCTGTTTCCGAAATTATTTTTATACATTCGCCTTCAAGATGTCATATACTCTTTCAGACAACTTGGCTGTATTGGACTCTTTTACTTCCTCTGCGGAAATTACCTCAATATGAAGGTAAATGTGAGTTCTCTTCCAAGGGAAATTATGCTGTACTTCTCTTGTATTCTTCATAGCAGCCACTACGATGGGGCACTGCGCCTTGGTAGCGATTTTTAACGCACCGTTCTTGAAAGGAAGCAGGGGCTCTGTGGTTTTATTACGGGTTCCCTCCGGGAAGATACCTACGGAAACCTGCTGATTTTTCAGATAATCCGCTGCCTTATTAATGGTCACAAGAGCGTTCTTGGGATTCTCTCTGTCGATGGCCATAAAGCCTGCGTGATGAATCCAACCGCCGGCAATAGGGAGACTGAAGTTCTCGGGTTTAGATACGAAAACCAAGTCATTCTTACCGAATTTGGCAAGACAGGTAATGGGGTCAAAATTGGAACGGTGATTTGCCACCAAAAGATACTTGGTATCTCTGGGAATATTTTCTACGCCCTCCATATGCACCTTACTTCTTGAGAAAAACAGAAGCATGCTCATGGTTTCTTTTACAAAGTATCCGTAAAATTTGCTGGGTTTGGTAATTTCTTTCTTTTTGTTTACCAAAAGGGATACAATCAACAACCATAAAAGGTAGATGATTGCCCAACCGAGAAAACAAGCTGCCCATAATCCGATAAAAATCAGAATTAACCAGTAACCTGCGCTAAACATCTGCGCACCTACCACAATTGCGGTGGCAGATAAAAATGCTAATGCTAAAAGTATATATAACATAATTAATCTCCTTCTCTTTAGAGGTTTAAGCCTTTGGCTTCGTCACAACCCATAATAATATTCATACACTGGATTGCGGCACCGGAAGCGCCTTTGCCAAGGTTATCAAACTGAGCGGAAAGAACGAAGCGTTCCTCGTTGCCTGTAACATAAATTCTCAATCCGTCCCAGCCGGAACATTCGTTGCCGGGAAGCATGTTTGCAGTTTCTTCTTCGCTGCCTAAGGGCATAACCTTAATAAATGCTTCACCCTTATAATACTCATCAAAATAGTTCCACAATTCCTCAAGGCTTAACTTCTTTTTCAGGAAATCGGCATAGAGAGGCACGGAAACCACCATGCCGCTATAATAGTCCGCAATAATCGGCGAGAACAGGGGCTTTCTTGAAAGGCCTGTAATTGCCTGCATTTCTTTTAAATGCTTATGGTTCTGGGAGAGTGCATACTCTCTGGGTGCATCGTACATTTTCTCGCGGTTCTCGTCTTCATAAACCGCAATGACTTTTTTACCCGCTCCGCTGTATCCTGAAATACCAAAAGAAGATACGGGGCAATCTGCATCGATTAACTCCCCTGCGGTCAAAGGATATACCAAAGAGATAAAACCGGTGGCATAGCAGCCGGGAACCGCAATTCTTTTACCTGTTTTAATTGCTTCTCTGTGGTTCTTTGATAACTCGGGAAAACCGTATGCCCAACCTTCCATGGTACGGTGTGCGGTGGATGTATCGATAATGGTAACATTCTCATTCTCCACCAGGCTTACGGATTCTATACTTGCTGCATCCGGCAGGCAAAGGAAAGTAATGTCTGACGCATTAATCATCTTTCTTCGTTCTTCCGGATCCTTACGCAATTCCGGATTGATGGTAAGAATTTCCACATCATCCCTACCCTGAAATCTCTCGTGGATACGAAGTCCTGTTGTGCCTTCGCTTCCGTCGATATATATTTTCTTTTTCATGTCTAGCCTCCAAGCTAATTTTGTCCTATCTTATATCATACCTTTATTCTTGTCTTTCGGCAAGTAAAATCGCGGATTATTTACCGACGAAGTCCTTTGGGATAGTGATTTTTAAGCATTCCGTTGCTCACTTTTCCCCATCCCATGGGATGCCCTTGTGCGCATACAAGGGTCCAACCCTTGCCGCCTTCCGTAACCAGACTTTCGCCTCTTAAATATTTCTCAGGCTCTCCCGCTTCAACATCCGTTTCCAAAACCTGCTTAACATCCTGCATTTTTAATGCCAACGCCAGTGAATGAGATGGTTCAAACCGCTTCTTTTCAAAAGTTCCCACATGCAAACCGGGGCGCAGAACTTTTAACCCTTTTAGATTTAATTCCATAGGCATAAGATACAGGGATTCTCCGAAGAGAATCTTCTCGCCGGCCGGCTCTTTTACCAATGTTTCTCTGATAAAATCCTCGTACAGCCTTAGCTTCTCTTTATCCAATACGGTTCCGCCTTTTTTCTTTTTATTGGCGGGTTCCGCGGCTTCCGTCTTTTCTCCCTTATGCACAAGCAAGGCGGCAAAATGCCCTTCGCCGTTAATATGATGGGGCCACAGGCGGTAAGTCTTTTCAACCTCTTTTAAGCCGCCGCACCACTCCGGTTTCCCTTGCGCAAATCCTTCAAATCCACAGCCTTTCTCCACATAAAAGTCCGGATGCCGTTCAAGGAAACGCCTGATGCAGTCTTCATCCTCCGCAGGGGCAAAGGTACAGGTGGAGTACACAATTCTTCCGCCGGAGCAAAGCATTTTTACCGCTTCGTCCAGAATCTCATCCTGACGGTCTGCGCACATGGTTACATTCTCCAAAGACCACTGGTTTACCGCCTCTTCATCCTTACGAAACATGCCTTCACCGGAGCAGGGAGCATCCACCACGATGCAGTCGAAGAAGTTCACAAACCGGGCCGACAAGCCCTGTGGTGTCTCGTTGGTAACCACGCTGTTGGTGATTCCCATGCGCTCGATATTCTGGGATAAAATTTTACATCTGGCAGGGTGAATTTCGTTGCTGACAAGCAGGCCTTCGCCCTGCAATTTCGCTGCCAACTGAGTACTTTTTCCGCCGGGCGCAGCGCACAAATCCAGCACTTTTTCTCCCGGGGTAACACCTGCCAGTTCCGCCACGGACATGGCCGAGGGCTCCTGCATATAATACAGGCCCATCTCATGATAAGGGTGTTTTCCCGGCCGTTCTTCCGGCAATGCTTCCGCCCTACCTTCCGCTCTCAGCGCAGATTCCCCATAGTAAAAACCTGTCTCGCACCAAGGCACAGGGCTAAGATGAAACGGCGATATTTCCTTAAATTCCTCCGGGGATAATTTTAAGGTGTTCACCCTCAATGCCTTAAAAGGCTCTCTGTCATATGTTTTTATAAAAGACTCGTATTCACTGCCCATAAGCTCCTGCATACGGGTCATAAAATCCTGAGGTAAATGCATAGTTTACTCACTTTCTTTATTTTGCAGCCACACATCTATTCTTCATCCGAATTTCCGCCGGGCGACACTTTTCCTTGGCTTTCCATAAAAGCCGCACGACAAATCGCATCGTTACCGAATTTCTGACGGATACTGTCAATTGCCCGATCCAGCTTCTCCATTTTCTCATAGTCCGTAGTATCAAACAAACTCATCTGGCGGTTACTTTCTCCCCTGGAAACCCTTCCGGTCTGTATGCCGAGAAGGCGAATGGGTGTACCGTCCCACATCTCGTCAAACAGCTTACATGCCGCCCGATGAATCTCCATAGTAATGTTGGTGGGACTTTCCAATACGGTCTGATGCGAGATGTTGCTTAAATCATAGAAGCGAATGCCCACGGACACCACTTCAATTCTTGCATCGTCTTCCCTAAGTCTTCTGCCTACTTTCTCCGCCAGGGAAAGAAGGATTTTTTTCGCCTCTGTACTCTCCGTTACATCTGCGGGCAAAGTCGTGGAATTACCATATCCCTTATTTTCGGGAGGCACGGGCTCTACGGGAGAATCGTCCATGCCGTTGGCAAATCGCCATATGCTCTCTCCATGCTTTTTAAGGTGACTTTTTAAATATTCCGGATCGGTTGCCGCCAAATCACCGATGGTCAGTATGCCGATGGATTGTAATTTCGCCGCAGAGGCTTTTCCTACCGAAAATAAATCTCCTACCGGCAGAGGCCACATTTTAGTCGGAATCTCTTCCGGGAACAAGGTATGTATTTTATTGGGCTTCTCAAAATCACTGGCCATCTTGGCAAGAATTTTACAGGAAGAGATACCCACATTCACGGTAAAACCTAAATTATCGTATATCTCACTTTTAATTCGTTCGGCTATTTCCAAGGGTTTCCCGAACAACTTCTCCGTACCGGTCATATCCATAAAAGCTTCATCAATACTGACCTGCTCCACCTTATCGGTATATTTGTGAAGAATCTCAATAAAAGCCCGGGAGTATTTGGGATATATGTCATGGGTCGGAGAAATGATGGTTAAATGAGGACATTTACGAAGAGCATCGGTAATCGGCTCCCCGGTTTGCACCTTGTACTTCTTGGCTTCCATGGACTTCGCCAGAATGACACCATGGCGCTTGGATGCGTCACCGCCTACCGCGCAGGCAATGGTACGCAAATCCGGCCCCGAGATACCCTGTTCCAGGCGATGAACCGCTTCCCATGAAAGAAACGCATTATTCACGTCTATATGAAAAATCACTCTGTCCATGCCCGTCCATCCTTTCCTGCAAATTTAACCTGTTTCCCGGGTAAAATCCCTTTTATCATTTTAACAAGAGCCGACTTGGGTGTAAAGCTGAAATACTCCCTGCATCACTTATACAAACAAGTGAAGGAGGGAGTATTTTTATTGCTTTTATATCCTGAAATCCCTACGCTTTAATCAACGCATCGGCAAGTGCATCCAACGCCGCAAGAGTATCCTCTTTTACCGCAGAACGGATGGTTACCGTCTGTTCAAGAACCGTAACCTCCTTCATACCTTCCAATGCCTCACGCATCTTTTTGCCGGCCATGGGCGCCCATGTACCGTTTTCAATTAAGGCAACCGTTCTCTTCTGATAATTCTTGGCTTTTAAATGAGAGAGGAAATCTTCCATGCAGGGGAAAATTCCGCCATCGTAAGTTGAGCACGCCAAAACCATTTTATCATAGCGGAAGGCATCTTCCAACGCCTCGGCCATGTCGTCCCTTGCCAAATCGGTAACAGCTACCTTCTTGGCACCTTTTTCTTTTAACATTTCGGCAATCTTCTTGGCAGCTCCCGCTGTATTTCCGTAAATGGAAGCATATGCTACAAGCACGCCTTCATCCTCCGGACGATAAGAGCTCCATGTATCGTATAAATCAAGATAGTATCCGAGATTTTCTTTTAAAATCGGTCCGTGAAGAGGACAGATCGCATTTACTTCCACACCGGCAAGTTTTTTAAGGACTGCCTGCACCTGTGCGCCGTACTTACCTACGATGTTGAAGTAATATCTTCTCGCTTCGCAAGCCCAGTCTTCTTCCGCGTCCAAGGCACCGAATTTACCGAAACCGTCAGCGGAAAATAACACTTTATCAGTCTTTTCATAACTCATCATAACTTCCGGCCAGTGTACCATAGGAGCCATGACAAATTTTAAAGTATGACCACCGAGCACCAATTCATCGCCTTCTGCCACAACCACTTTCTTGGCGTCAATGTCCATGTCAAAGAACTGTCCCATAAAAGTAAAAGTCTTGGCATTTCCCACAATCTTCATCTCCGGGAATTCTTCTACCGCCTTGGCAATACTGCCTGCGTGGTCCGGCTCCATATGGGAAACCACCAAGTAATCCGGCTGTCTTGTCCCAAGAATTACCTTAACATTGGCAAGCCACTCTTCGCTCTTTCGGGCATCCACCGTATCCATTAAGGCAATCTTTTCATCCATAATCAAATAAGAATTGTAGGCTACACCTTCGGGTACCACATACTGTCCCTCAAACAAATCAATGTCACGGTCATTTACGCCTACATATAAAATATGTTCTGTAATTTCCACTTTACTCATTTTAAGCCTCCGTCATCAAGCATTGTAAAATCATTTTATCTTATCCGCCGGTTCCGTGCAAACGCCAAATTTTGCTATTACACTTCGTAATCAAGGCATGCTCTGGTCTTGGTATAAGGTCTTACCTTACCGTCAGCCACAGCCACATGCTCAGGGTGTACCGCGTAGCCTTTTAATGCCTCTTCGTTTTCAAAAGAAGAATCTAACATAACATCCGCATTGGAAGAAGCTAAGCCTTCAATCTGTACATGAATATCCAAAAGTCCGGGAATTTTGCCCGCAAGATTCTCCAAGCCTTCCTTAATTCCCAATTTTACCGTGCTTTTTTCCTCCGCGCTTAACTCGTCTTTTAACTGCCATAAAATAATGTGTTTTACCATTTTATTATTTCCTCTCTTTCTCTAAAAAACACTCACCGGTCATCCTGTGAGTGTTTTTATTATATGCATATTGTGTATATCACAAACATTTTACACCCGTTTAATTACTCCTCGTCAAAACCTTCCGACTCCTGAGTAACATCAAGCATGGATACGGATAATTCCTGAATCTGCTTTGCATCATCAACAACCTGACCCATACTGTCACGGTAAACATTCATAGCCTCTGTCATATTCTCAACAGAACGCTGATTCTCTTCCGAATACTCGCTCATTCCGTTAATCTTAACCTTCAACTCGCCGAAGATTTCATCCATCTGAGCAATGTTGTTGTTCTGCTCTTCGATGTTGTCGTACAAGCCTTCAAATCTGGCAGTAAGCTTATCGAAACTGTCTTCCAGTTCGCTCATGACACGCATGGAATCGTCAATTGCCGCTGTACTTTCCGCAAGCTCCGTTACGGTATCTTCGATACGCTGCTGCATCACTTTTACAACATTCGCAACTTCACCGGAGCATCTGTTACTGTCTACCGCAAGCGCCTGTACCTTGGTTGCAACTACCGCGAATCCTGCACCGGAATGTCCTGCGCGAGCCGCCTCAATAGAGGCATTTAAAGCAAGCATATTGGTACTTGCCGCAATTTTATTCAGCTGCTCGGTAACTGCGTAAATTTCCTTAATCTGTGCTTCCAACAAATTAAATACTTCATTCGCAGATTCAATAGCACTCTTTACGGAACCCATCTGCTCTGACATGGCAGTCATGTTTTCTCTGTTGTCCGCAAGTGAGCTTTCCACGCCTCTGACTTCTTCATTCAAAGAACCCATACCGCTTTCGGTAATCTTCATTCTTTCCTGAACATCGTCACATACTTCCTCTACTTCTCTTGCTTCCAAAGTTATGTTGATGGAACCCTGGGTAATTTCATTGGCACTGGATTCCAACATACGGTTCGCATTCTGAAGATTGTCGATTCTTTCGGAAGACTTATCGTAATTCTCCTGTAATTCGCCGCCGATTTGCTTCATGGAGTCAATCAGTTGCTCTGCTTCCTCGGCACGATTACGCCCCAACTCAATAAATGCCTGACCACGCTTAATGGTTAAGTACACCACGAAAGCCGCCGCGGTAAAGCATACCATACACATAATAAACTGGCTTAACGGATCCGCTTTTCCGGGATTGATTACATACTGTAAAATCAGGAAAATATCACCGAGAATCATCTGTACAATGGTTATTTTCGGTTGTAAATACAGACCGGATAAACCGATTACCGCCAAATATAAACAAAAATCATCGCTGTAATAATTTCCGCTAAAAAGCGAGATTACAAAAACCAGCAACATCATACAAATGCTTATGCCGAATTTCTGTATGTTCTTTCTGATCTTTAAAACCTTCATGACAGTCGCCATAACCGCAAATGCAATGATACATGCGCCTACCGCCAAAGCTGCGGTCCAGCTTTTACTGATTAAATTCTTAATCAGAAAAACACCGGAAATCAGGAATACCATTGTAAGCATTACTCTGAAGATTTTATTGTCGTTCATAGGACTTTTCGTCTTGCCGATACTCTTGCCCATCTTTATTTCCCCCATTTGTTTTTAATTGTCCCACTTCTGTGTGGGATTATCACAAAATCCTTCCCTTAACATAGACAACATATGTGCTACCACATCGGGATCGAACTGCGTACCTGCGTTATCATCCAATTCCTTAACAATCTTTTCCCGAGGCAGACGCGGACGATAACAACGGTCTGAATTCATGGCATCGTAAGCATCCGCCACACAAATAATTCTCGCGCACAAGGGAATATCCACACCTTTCAATCCCTTCGGATAACCCTTTCCGTCATATCTTTCATGATGGTATAACGCACCGTCTCTGATTCCTTCAATGGCGGTAAAATTCTCCAAGACATATCCGCCCTTGGTGGTATGCTCTTCAATAATTTTACGCTCATCCTCATCCAGACGCTTCGGCTTGGTAAGTACATGATCCGGAACACCGATTTTGCCACAGTCATGCATTAAAGCTATGTAACCTAAGTTTCTGACTTCTTCCTTGCTAAGACCGATTCTTCTTCCCAATTCCTGCGCATAAATCGACACTCTTGTGGAATGACCCTTGGTATACGGATCCTTGGCATCAATTAAGCCGGCGAAAGTTTTCATGGTCTGAGTAATTATTTTGGCATCTTTCTCACTTCGGCGTTCATACGCACGCATACGAACCGAAACAATCAAATAAACCAGGAAAAATACAACCCATATTCCTGCCGAAACCACAAGCACCCAAAACAGAGGATACTGCGTATAAGCGGTCTGACGATAACCGATAAATTCAAACTTCTCAAATTTCAGCAACTCATCGGATATCATAATAAAACCAAAGGTCTTTTCGTCTTCTGCCGGAATGATTCCCGTATTTTCATCCGGAATTAAAACCAGGCGATTACCGTCCAATGAATAAGTTCCGTTCCACGAACTGTCCAGAACACCTTCTTCCGGCATTGTAATTACCAACTGCCAGTTCTCAATATCGCTGGCATAACCGTTGGTAATGACACCGTCATACTGGGCACCCACGGTTTGATTTTCGCCACCCTCATCATTAATCCAGCTTTTGGCAACATTCAACTGAATTGTAACGCGGGTCGAATCGTCTCTGCCTCCGTTATACTGTAAAACAAACGGATCTCTGGAATCTTTTTGTACTTTCTCATCCAAATAAAACCAACTGAAAATCAATATAATCAGGGACAGCAATAAAACAATCGCACCCACAGGTATTTTTTTTAATCTTTTCAATGTGATTCCCTCTCAATCCATACTACTGATTGCCATGTAATCTCTTATGTATAAAAACACTATATATTATACACGATTGTATAATCCTTGTCTATTTTTTTACATGGATTTTTCAGCATAAAAGGGATGCAACATTATTGCACCCCTTCATTATCTTAAAATCTGTTATTTTGTCTGTTCTACACCCTTTGTACGCTTGCGCAACAAGATAAAAATCAAGGCACTGATTGCCATCAGAATGGGATAACACAGGTACGGTATAATTTCTACCGGTGAAATTGCCGCAAGTCCTGCTGCCGTCAAAATCTGAGCGCCGTAGGGAATTAAGCCCTGACCCACCGAACTGAAAATATCCAAAAGGGATGCCGAACGCTTCGGATCCACGCCATATTCATCGGAAATTTCTTTGGCAATGGGACCGGCCATAACAATGGCTACCGTGTTGTTTGCCGTACAGGCGTCCACCACCAAAGCCAAACTTGCAATGCCGACTTCCGCACCGCGGGGTCCTTTTACCAGGCGACGAATCAAATTTAAGACAAACTGGATTCCGCCGAATTCTTTTACCAGAGAAACGATACAAGCCACAATAATGGAAATTACCGTAATATCATACATTCCCATAACACCGCCGATTTTCTCGCCGTTAATAATACCGCCGCCAATGGCAACAAAAACATCGGACAGAGGGAAAGTGCCTGTGGCAACGCCTACAACCAAGGCCATAATTGTACCACCGATTAAGACAATAAATACATTGATTCCGATTAACGCACCTACCAAAACAAAAAGATAGGGAATTACTTTCCAAATATTGTATGCATAACTTTCTGCCTGTTCAAAATTTCCGTTACGGGTTAAAAGAAAGAAAATGACAGCGGTTAATATTGCGGCAGGAAGCACAATTAAAAAGTTTTCTTTAAACTTGTCCTTCATTTCGCATCCCTGGGTTTTTACCGCCGCAATGGTAGTGTCGGAAATCATGGACAGGTTATCTCCAAACATGGCTCCGCAGACTACGGCACCTACGCAAACAGCCATGGCAAAACCGGTTTTATTGCTGATTTCCACCGCAATAAGGGTTAATGCGGATACCGTTCCTACGGAAGTTCCCATAGAAACCGAAATAAAACATGCAATAATAAAAAGCCCCATAACCGCAAAGGGCGCCGGCAAAACAGACAAGCCCAGATTAACGGTACTGTCCACGCCTCCGGAAGCGGTTACCGCACCGGAAAAAGCACCTGCACAGAGGAAAATCAGACACATGGTAATGATATTCTCATCCCCTACGCCTTTTGCTATAACTTTTAATTTCTCGTTAAAAGGCAACTTTCGATTCTGTATAAAAGCCACACACAATGCAATTAAGAAAGCCACAATGGCGGGAGTTTTATAAAAATCTCCGGTAATAATACCCATACCTAAAAAAAGCACCAAAAACACACCGATAGGAAGTAAGGCGATTGCCCTACCCTTAGGTGCTTCATGATTCGTTTCGTTACTCATAAAATACCTCTTCTCTTGTTTTATATAACTTATTGCATTATAGCATTATTATCATGTAATAAGCAAACGGTTTGTAGTCTCCTACCATTTTATCCGCAATGATTATTTCAAATTGACACAAGGCCTTTATCTTTGATACAATTCTCTTGTTTTATAACATAAAAATAACACTTTTATTGAAATAAAAATAAAGGAGATTCTATCTTAATGAAATTACGGAACAAACATTTTATTATTACTCTTTTAGCCGCATTCTTCATGTCGTTTCTTCTGACGGCCTGCACGCTGCCGTTTCTCCCAGAGTCCGGCGATACATATTTTGAAGAAGGTGCTGCTGCCTATCTGGACGGCGATTACATCACAGCCCTTGAGAAACTGCAAGAGGCTGAAAAATACGGCGTAGATGAATATTCCAACGGAGACTTGTATACTTATATCGCACACACTTACTGGGAATTGGGCTTAAGTGACGAGGCCATCGGATATTACCAATATGCAGTGGACGAAGACCCTGATGAAGTTTCTTATGTCGTAAATCTGGCAATCGCATACAGACAGTGCGGCGATAATGAAACCGCTAAGGAATTGTATCTTCAGGCCTTGGAAATTGATCCGAATTACGCAGAATTACACTCTTCACTGGGCACTTTATACATTATTGAAAATCGCCCGGAAGATGCAATTGAAAGTTTCAATAAGGCCATTGAATTAAATCCCAATCTTGCTGTCGCTTACGGCAACGCAGCACTTGCATACGCTATGGTCGGAGACTTTGAAACAGCGGATGAATATCTTGATATGGCTATCATTCGCGGATACACCAGTGCAGATGTAATCCGTGACAGAATCGAAGAATTGAAATAATCTTCCGTTAATGATGTTTTCATGATATAAACAGAGGGACACAGCTTCAACATTCCATACCCTGAAGCAAAATCCCTCTTTTATTATGCAATTTCTTCCGCAGTCGACTGCACAGCATGACGCTCCGGCTCATCCTTCAAGGTCTCATACGCTACAAAAAAATTCTTAGGCTTGGCATATCCTTCATGCATATCATATTTCCTGCAAAGCTCCGCAAACTTCTTGGCAAAAGCATGTTGAATCTCAGGATTATAATTTCCCAACATCATAAGTGTACGGACCTCTTTATCATCCCAAAGTACCGGCACCAGCCTAAGCATGCCATCCAATCTTTTATCACAAATATAATCAATCACTTTGATTCCGTACTGTTTCTCCGCCCATGCCGACAATTTCGTAAGCAGCGGCGAGGGCTCTGCTTCCTCGTTGTACAGACTTATCGCATGTATATACTGTTCATCTGTCAGAAACATTGTTTGCTCCTTTCTGTCCATAATTAAATTTTGCATTGTAAAGGGTAAAAAATCGGGCGAGTGCCCATGAATATAAAAAAGACCGGTATTGACACAATCCATCCTCTCTGATGCATCAATATAAAAAGCACGCATTTGATTTGCGTGCTTTGATGCTAACATATTTTTTATCTCTTTTTCAACAAAATCTCATCGACATTTTTCGACATTTACTCACTCTTTTGTACCCATTCCAAATCCGTTGCGGCTTTTACTTCATAATTGTCCGCGCCGTCGCCTACGCGAAGATACACATTGCGGATTCCCGCCTGGATAATGGTTCTGGCACATAGCGGACAGGGTTTTGCCTTATGAATGGTGTTGTCTCCCGGGTTTACACCGGTAAGATACAAATCTGCTCCGATGGTCTGCTGTCTGGAACAATTTAAAAGTGCATTGGCCTCGGCATGTACCGCGCGACAGATTCCGTAGCCGTCGCCCTGGTGCATATCTCTCTCCATGCGTGGACATTCTCCCAAATCGCAACAATTGTCAAACCCTCTTGGCGCACCGTTGTAACCGGTGGAAATAACCACATCGTCTTTTACAATGACCGCACCGTACTTTCTTTTGATGCAGGTGCTGCGGTAAGCAAAAACTTCCGCACAATTTAAGTATGTATCAACTTTGGAAATTCGTTTTCCGTTCTCGGGAGTTACCATATTGTTTTCATCCTTCCCACTTATCTTTAAATTCTTGCTTATTTTTTATTATAAAACATTTTATCCGTCAATAAAATGCTTTCTGTATTTTTTATTACGATATTCCGCCGGAGTCATTCCTGCATATTGCTTAAAAATTTTGATAAAATGGCTGTGAGAGGCAAACCCCAAATCGTTGGCCAAATCAACATAAGAAATATCGGAATATACCAATCTGTTTTGGGCATATTCGATTTTTTTATGATTGATAAATGCAGAGGGTGTCATAGACAAATATTTCTTAAAATCTCTACGCAACTGACTCTCACTGATTGCTACATAATCCGCAATATCCAAAATGTCGATTTTTTCGTTAAGATGGTCATATATATAATCCAACGCGATCCTCAAATTCTTGGGAATCGTATTACTCTTCTTTAACAGAATCATCTCATTGGCAAATTCAAATGCAACTTTCCTATGCAGTTTTGACAGTTGCCCAATGGTAGAAGTTTCATCCGCTTTACGGATATAAACATCGCTTAATCCGTATGCTTTCTGTTCATCTAACCCTTTTTCTATGCAAAATCTGCAAATCAGCGATACGGATACAATCAGGTGATATCTGGAATTACGAACGGCGTCAACGGATAGTACACCTCTCTCCTTGTCATAAAAAGAATTCTCCGAATAAAGCTCTTCCAAAAGCTCAATATTCCCCTCCGAAACAGCTGTATAAAACGCCAATTCCGAATCATATGTAGGATGTGAAATATTATATTCCCGGTTCAAAAACTGCTGCTCCGCCAGCATTTTTTGTTCGTTATTACCTTCCATCTTAACATTTCCTTTATATTGCTTGAATTATTTTATAAATGACCGTTTTATTGTATCACACTGCCCTTAATTTGTATATCATAAAAATGTAACAAGACAACAACAACTTTTTACGGTCTGTAAAAAGTACATGCTATCAAAGCTATAATAATTGGCAGTTATATTTGGAGGGTTAAAAAATGAGACAGTTTGAAGGTTATTTAAAAGGTGTTAATTTAGGCGGTTGGATTTCACAGTTTGATGTGTATTCGGAAGAACATTTTAATTCATTTATTCAGGAAGCGGATATCAAAAGAATTTCCGAAATGGGTTTTGACCATGTAAGAGTTCCCGTAGATTACAATGTATTGGAAACAGAAACCGGCGAAGTAATCGAAAGCGGTTATGGTCACATCGAAGATTGTCTGGCGTGGTGCAAGAAATACGGTCTTAAAATGATTATTGACGTACACGAAGTATACGGATATTCTTTTGACCCTTTAAAGGATATGGACAGAGAAAAGTTCTTTTATGATGAGGCTTTACAGGCGCGTTTCTATCGCTTATGGGAAACCATAGCAACCCGCTTCGGCAAAGAATCCGACACAGTGGCTTTTGAACTTTTAAACGAGGTTGTTTTAAAAAAAGTATACAAGGCATGGAATGATGTGGCGAAAAAGGCAGTAGAACATATCCGCGCCATCGCACCGGATACATATATTGTCATCGGCGGCGTAAACTACAACAATGTTACCAGCGTGGCACTTTTGGACGCACCTTACGATGATAAAATTGTTTATAACTTCCACTGCTACGACCCTATTATTTTTACACACCAGAAAGCATATTGGGTCGAAAACATGACTCCCGATTTTGAACTGGCTTATCCTGTTTCTCTGGAAGAGTTACGCGAAAAAAGTAAAGCCTTTCCCAAGGAATGCACAACGGCCATTTACAACGAGCGCTTAACTTCCGTTGGCCCTCAGTTTTTCGAAGAATTATTCTCGGAAGCTCTGGAAGTGGCTGAAAAATATAATGTTCCCTTATACTGCGGTGAATATGGCGTTATCGAACTGGCGCCTAAGGAGGACACCAAGAGATGGCTCGCAGACATCCATTCCGTATTTGATAAGTACGGCATCGGAAGAGCTGTTTGGAACTATAAAGGAAAAGATTTCGGCATTATTGATTCCGACTACGGCTTCTAAAAAATATATCTATAAAATACCGCTCCGGTCGCAAAGATTTGAGCGGTATTTTATTTTTAAAAAAATTTTTAAAAAAGTATTGCAAAATTTTCCCATAGTTACTATAATAAAGACAAATAACAGTAATGATTACTATTATTAGTTTAAAGGAGGTATAAGTCTATGGAACCCGGAAACAATCAAGTTGATAATCTTGTCACATTATTGGACGGATATTTTAAAAAAGGCGGACACCACCTCAATGTAAATGTCTTAGACAAAGAAACACTGAGAGATGCACAAGCACATCCTGAGAAATATCCCCAGCTTACAATAAGAGTATCCGGATACGCGGTTAACTTCGTGAAGTTGACTCCGGAGCAGCAGGAAGATGTAATCAACAGAACATTTCACGATGCAATTTAGACAAACAAAACCCCTTACGAATTATTTCGCAAGGGGTTTTCATATGTCCTCATTTCAATTATTTGATTCCTGCCATAGCATCAGAGATTATGCCGATTACCTTATCATAACATCCGCCACAACCGGTTGAACAATGTGTGGTATTCTTAACTTCTTCAAACACATCCAAAAGTTCGTTTAAATCACCGTGCTTCTCAACTTCATCCAAGATATCAAAGTAGCTTACATTGTTACAATTACATACCTTGTAATTTTCCTTGGAACCTGTAGATGCAGCACCGGTTTCGCAAGCAACCTTTTCAACCACTTCTGCCTTCCACAAACCATGAAGATTGCAGTATGCATACACTGCCAAAGCTCTGTCGTCTTCCAACGCGAATACAACTTCCGGTGTTTCTCCGGGGAACAACTTCTTAAGCTGTCCGCCCTTTGCGGTCTCCAAATAAATCCACTCGATGAAATGTTCTGCCGCCATGGGATGTTCAACTGCGCCTACTTTTACCTTAACCTTATTACCTTCGGCTTCAACAACAGGCACATGTTTTTCAAGACTTGCATCTACGGTATTTGCTGCCAATTCATCCATAGGCTTACCACAACACATTACCGGAACTCCCGAATCTGTAATCTTGGTAATTACATTACCGCAATGACTGCATTTATAAATTTTCATAAAAATAACCCTCCCTGAGATTTTTGTTTTATTTTAGCACTTTTTATAATAATTGAAAACCAATAAAATGATATTTTTACATGAAAACCTCTTTCGGCTAAAAAAACGCGATTTTTAATTTTAATCCCGTTACTTATTCATCATCCTCCCCAGCACCACAGGGAATTCGATTCATAAGCACATAAGAAAATACAAACATTACCAAGGGGCAGAATATGTTGGCAATGGATACCCACATCGCATGTTTCTCCACATCATAGCATCTGATCAGGTCATAATTTTTACGCCATACAAAAACACTTCTGATTACCCATAAAATAAACAACATTGCTAAAAAGAATATTGCAATGATGCCCCAAATCGGTTCACTAAACAGCAATTCAAAAATATATTGCGGAACATAAGGCAAATCTTCCAAGTTGGCCAAATCAATGGTTCCCGATAAAACATAAAAGCTTCTTGATATCACCAAACGAGCCAACAGCAAATATATAATTTCCGGAATCAAATAGATCCAGAAAGCCACTTTACGGTTGGTAAGCCTGATAATACCGATATTATATTTTTCGGTAGGAATGGTAAATGCCACATATTCTTTTACAAAGGGAAGAAAAACCAAGCCCGGACTTCTTTTACCGGCATTTCTTGCAATGTAAAAATAAGGCAAGGCTGTAATAAATTGAAAAATAACAAAGCTAACCGCTGTACATATAAATTCCGTTATTCTACTGATAAGTAACGCCAATACTGCCATAATAACCTCTCATCTGTCCAATTACGTTTTCATAATAAAAATAATCAAAAAGCTCACGGCATGACACCGTGAGCTTCTTACTTCTCACACAATAATATGCTTCTTTTATTATTCACTACATTATTAGTCGATAACCCATGATGAGCCGTCTTTTGTAGTAAACTTACCTGTGATTACCATGATAAGGTCGATGAGCCAACCAATACCGAAGCAACCACCTGTACATAACCAAAGGATACCTGTACCAATTTTACCTGTCATAAATCTGTGAACACCAAGTCCACCAAGGAAAAATGTGATAAGAATTGCTGCAACTTTACTCATAATTTAAAGTCTCCCTTCTACTTTTCATTTGTTTTGGCTAATAGTATAATACTATGCCTTGTCATTTTATGGCTTGATTATGACAGAAGGGAGAATTTTTGTCAACTGTTTTTCATATTCTGTCATTCTATGCAAGGTATTTCTTCAAAGTTGCTCTTACCGCGCCCTTACCGGCGAGCATTTCACCGAAATATGTGCAAACCGTATCTGCCATACCCACAGTTTCAAGGTTAACACCGAAGATTATCTCATTAGTAAGTACAGGCTGTAATACTGTCTTAATTTCTGCAACATCCACCGCTTTTCCTGCTACCAAACCGGCCTTAAAGCCTTCCACATAAGGACAAACCGTATCCAATAAAGGATCGGGACTTAACTCAAATGCATTACCTTCATCATCCACTGCCATGAGATAGCGAAGCCATCCTGCAAATACCATAGGAATGAATTTTAAATCTGCTACATCTTTATCATCTGCTGCCGCATAAGCCTTAATTGTTTCACCGAAACGGATTGCAAGCTTCTGTGAAGTATCCGTTGCAATTCTCTGAGGTGTATCCGGCATAAAAGGATTAGGAATTCTTACATTTAAAACGGTATCGATGAACTGTTTCGGGTCAAGCACACCGGGATTTACCACAACGGGAAGTCCCTCTGTATAACCGATAATCTCAACCAGTTTCTTCAGCTCTGCATCCTTCATTTCTTCGGAAATCTTAGTATATCCCAAAAGACATCCGAACACAGCCAAAGTAGTATGAAGAGGATTCAAACAGGTACAAACCTTCATCTTCTCCACCTTGTCAACGGTCTCTCTGTCAGTAAACATCAACCCTCCTTTTTCAAGCGCGGGACGACCGTTGGGGAATGCATCTTCGATTACAAGATATTCACATTCTTCCGCATTCACAAAAGGTGCCACATATGTGTTTTTACTTGTAATGACAGGCTCTAAACCGTCAATGCCGTCTTTGTTAAGAATGGCTTCCACCGATGCATCCGGTCTAGGGGTGATTTTATCAATCATGGACCAGGGGAAAGAAACCTTGTTTTTATCATTCACATAATCAACAAACGCCTTGTCTGCAAGACCGTTCTCTGCCCACTTCTTGGCAAAAGCATCCATAGCCGCATATAACTTGTCACCGTTGTGAGAACAGTTATCCATACTTACCATGGCAATGGGCTTCTCGCCGCTTACAAAACGATGATATAAAAGGGATGCCACTTTACCGATGTAGCTTGCAGGCTTTACGGGACCTGCCGTAAAATCCGCTTCCACCGCACCGAGAATCTGTCCCTTACCGTCTACCAGGCTATAGCCTTTTTCCGTAATGGTAAAAGAAGCCATCTGCAGCGAGTCTTTGGCAAATATTTCTTTTAAACGGCCGTATTCCTTGTCATTTTCGGAATCCAAAATACAGGATTCCATAACACTGCTTACCACAGTCTTTTCAATGCTTCCGTCTGCTTTTAAGGTAACAAGCATCGTATTCTCGTCATGAGGGCGGTTCATCTTCTCGATAATTTCATAGTCATAACCCTCTGCTACGATTAAGCCCTTATCCAGCACACCTTCGTTTAAAAGATTCTGTACTACATTGCACTGGAATGCACGGAAAATATTACCTGCACCAAAATGAATCCAGATCGGATTTTCTTTGGTGTTTTTTTCGATTATGTCTCTGTCGAATTTAGGGAGAGAATAGCCGACCTGTTCCCAAGCGGCCTTGTCAGCCAAACCTTTTTTACTTAATTCCATTTTATTTGGCTCCTTTCTCAATTGCTTCCCATAAACCGTTCAAATAAGTTGCGCCCAAAGCTCTGTCATACAAACCGTAACCTGGCATTGCCACTTCATCCCAAATCATACGACCATGATCGGGACGGATAGGGCCGGTAAAGCCGATATCGTAGAGCGCCTTCATAATTTCGTACATATCAAAAGTACCGTCTGATGAAAGATGAGCTGCCTCTTCAAAGTTTGTGGGTGTGATAAACTTTAAGTTACGCACATGGGCAAAGTGAATTCTGCCTTTTAAAGAACGAATCATATCGGGAAGATCGTTCTCAAGGTTGGTTCCGTAAGAACCGGAGCAGAAGGTAACACCGTTGTGAGGGTTGTCCACCATCTCCATCATTCTTAAAATATTTTTCTTGTTGATGATGATTCTGGGAAGTCCGAATACACTCCATGCGGGGTCATCAGGATGAATTGCCATGTTGATATCGTACTTATCGCACACGGGCATAATCTTCTCCAGGAAGTATTTTAAGTTGGCAAAAAGCTTTTCATCATCCACATCCTTGTATGTCTCAAACAACTCTTTTACGCGGGCCATACGCTCAGGTTCCCAGCCGGGCATAATTGTGCCGTTCATATCCCCTGCGATCGATTCAAACATCTTCTCAGGATCGAGAGCATCCACTGCTTCCTGTGTATATGCAAGTACAGTGGAACCGTCGGGACGCATTCTTGCAAGCTCGGTTCTTGTCCAGTCAAATACAGGCATGAAGTTATAACATACCAAATGGATGTCTTCCTGTCCCAGGTTTTCCAAAGTCTCAATATAATTTGCAATGTATTGATCTCTCTCGGGCGCACCGGTTTTAATCGCATCGTGAATATTAACACTTTCGATACCTGCAATGTGTAAGCCTGCCGCCTCTACTTCATCCTTTATGGCACGGATGCGTTCTCTGCTCCATACTTCGCCGGGCTCAGTATCGTAAAGTGTGGTAATAACTCCGGTTACACCGGGAATCTGTCTGATCTGTTTTAAGGTTACGGTATCAAACTTGGAACCGTACCATCTGAGTGTCATTTCCATTTTTTGATTCTACCTTTCCTTTTTATTACGATTTTCATAAGCTTCATTACGCATTTCTGCATAAAAGGTCACTTTCATTTTTTAATCTGGTTAAGCTGTGCATTCAAGCCGAGAAGCTGCTCCTTGGTGAAGGTAATGCCGGCTGTTCCCATAAGATTTGCAAGACGGATAACGGTAAATCCGTTCATCATCTGCATCATGCCTTCGTTTACTTCAAAGCCTGCTGCCATACCACCTGCATTCTTCTTCATCTGCTGCATCAAGCCGCCGATTAACATCGCACCCTGAGGATTTGCCATAATGTCACCCATGGTGTCATTTAATGAGAAATATCCTTCAGGTTCGGTGATATCAAACCAGTTAAGAATTGCACCTTTTTCTCTTAACTTATATGCTTCATTGAACTTCTCAACCTTGCAAATTGTGCTGAAATCTTTGCAATCGCCTGCAACCGCTTCCAATTCGGATACGCCCTCGTTGGGAACATCGAAGTAGAAGAAGTGCTCTGCACTTGCCTGCTTGCCAAGGCTCTTGCCGTTTACGAACAATTCAACCTCAGGTAAGTTGGAGTATACGGTTACCTTGGTAACATCCTCTACTCTGTCCACATATCTCTTACCGCAGATGTGTACGAAAGGATCGTCGGATAACCATGCCTTGTATGCATAGAAGGAGTCCTTCTTATACTTACGATCAAAAGTCACAAGACCCTTGTGGTTCTGTCCGTTCTCACCGCCTTCGTTTCTTGCATCGGCACCGAAGTCAAACATATTCCATACATGTGTCGCCCAGAGATACTTTCTGGTGAATAACTGCTTAATAAGTTCTTCGTGGTAATATGCCTGATATTCTTCCGTATAATCACCCTGTGTCGGCTTTGAAGTATGCCAGTTCAGCGCTTCACATCCGTACTCACTCACACCGATGGGAATGTTGGGGAATGTCTTATGGAAGTTATCAAACCAAGGTCCGTTCATGGATGCATCTCCGCCGTACCATCCGAAGTAGTGGTTATAAGATACCACATCGGGAATCTGTACATAAGGATCATGAATATCACACATAGATACACAAGCGATTGTTGTTAATCTTGTGGGGTCCATTTCATGAACCATATCATTCAATACTTTGTGATTATCAAGCAAATCTTCATCAGAGCCTGCCATACTGATTTCGTTTGAGAGACCCCAAACAACAATGGAAGGATGGTTATAATTCTGAACCACAAGTTCCTTCATCTGAGAGATTGTATTTTCTCTACCGGTAGGCATGTGCTTAGAAATATAAGGAATTTCTGCCCAGATTACCATACCTGCTTCATCACATAAATCATAGAAAAACTGATCATGCTGATAGTGTGCCAAGCGGATGGTTGTAGCTCCCATTTCGCAGATTAAATCCATGTCTTCTCTGTGGTGTTCCGGTAACAATGCATTACCCAATCCCCATCTGTCCTGATGACGGGATACACCTCTTAAAGGATATTCCTCTCCGTTTAAAATAAAGCCTCTTTCCGGATCGATTTCAAAAGTACGGCAACCAAAAGGTGCAGATACGCTGTCAACTACATCATCGTCTTTTACAAGGTCAACTTCCGCTCTGTAAAGGTAAGGGTCCTTACGGCCATGCCATAAATGAACCTTGGGAAGATTGATCACTGCCTTGGTATCGGTAATTGCCTGCTTCACTTCTGCAATCACATTCTCTTCATAGTCATAGATTTTATAAACAAGTTCCTGACCATCCGAAGGATTGGTGACGAATACTTCAATTGCAATATCAGCATCTTCACCCTTAATTTCAGGAGTAACCATAAGGCCGGGGCCACCGTAGTAATCAAGGTCAAAGTGTGAATTATTCACTGCAATGATATTTACGTCACGGTAAAGTCCGCCGTAGAAAGTAAAGTCTGCCATCTGAGGATATACTCTCTCATTTGCTGCATTGTCAACTGCAACCACAACAAGATTATCCATTTCCAAAGCATCTGTAATATCCACTCTCCATGTAGAGTATCCGCCGTCATGACTTGCAAGTTTCTTTCCGTTAATGTATAAATCTGCGGAAGAGTTTGCACCGCGGAATTCCATATAATATCTGTCCGCTTCCGGCAAATCAAATTTCTTTAACTGCTTAGCATAGTAACCGGTTCCACGGTAATAGTCGTTCTCGCCGTCCTGTCCGTCAATGGCATTCCAGCTGTGAGGGAGGGTAACCCAGTCCCACTTTTCCGGCATGGTTGCCGGTACTTCTGTTGCATTCTTGGTAAACGCCCATTTTACATTAAAATTTATAATCTCTCTCACTATTTATTCTCCTTTTTCATGCTTTTCTTTTAAAATGGCAACATTGGCATTTACCTGCTTCTTATGAAGCGGATACCAGAACCATAGAATCAGCGCCAGCAATAGGAAACCGACTGCCGGAACCAATGCGGAAATATTGTAGATTCCCGTTACAACCTCTTCATCAAAAGCTGTTGTGGCGGAGTATCCAATCAATGTTAACAACCAGCCCGAAAGACCGGAAGAAGCCGCCTGACCAAGCTTTCTTGCAAACGAATACAAGGCATATACCGAACCGTCTTCGCGGATTCCGTTTTTTATTTCCGAATAATCAATCACATCGGTAATCAACGCCCAAGATACCATGGTAAAAACCCCTAAACCAAGCCAACACAGAAATTGAAGTGCCACATACACCCACACATTTTCAGGCCTCAATATGAATAGTAAAATACAGGTAGCCGCCGCAAGAAGATTAGATACCACGCTTACCTCTGCCTTACCGAATTTTGCCGAAACAGGTTTGGCTATGGCTGCGGCAATGAACATACCTCCCACCATCATAAAACTGGATATTGTCTGTGCTTCGGGGCTTCCGTAAAAATTAGGAAATATATAATTCGCCATAGACTGCATGGTAAGCTGTGCCATTAGCATCACTACCGATGCCGCGATAATGGATATTAACGCGCGATTGGTAAATGCATTCCGAAACATTGTCCACAAACTGTTGTTTTTCTTCTGTTCGTCCGTCACCGCAATTTTTACCCGTTCCGTTGTCATTATATAGCACAATAAATAACATATTACCGCAAGCACCGAAAACACTCCTGCAATCACAGTAAATCGTCCACCGTTTAATACGGTGTTGCCATCAATTTTATCGTAAGCAATCATAGGCACTCCGGCTCCGATAAATAACCCCGCAAGAGTAGCTCCCATAGACCGGAAGGTAGATAAGGATTGGCGGTCTCCCGGTTCCGATGAAACAGCAGATGCCATGGAACCGTATGGAATATTTATTGCAGTATAAAAAACGGAACCCCACAGAATATATGTGACAAACAGATATGCTATCTTAAATACCATAGGCATATCCGCCAAACCGCTTTGATAAATCAGAAAAGATGCAATGGCTACCGGTCCACACATTCTAAGAATCCACGGGCGAAATTTTCCGGCACTCGTCACCCTGCTCCTATCACAAATGCGCCCCATGGTAACATCCGTAAAAGCATCCACTAATCGGGCAATCATCATTACCACACCTACAACGGCAGCCTCTACCCCCATTACATCCGTATAAAATTTCAAAAGAAAACTGGATGATAAAATAAAGGTGAAATCATTACCGAAATCACCAAACATATACCCAATTTTATCCCTTAATCCAAATGGTCTTACACTTTTTATTTTTTGCTCTTTCAACTATGTGCCCCTTTCTGCTTCATTTGATACTCATTTTTTCGGAGCTGCTCATTTTGTTCTCCTTAAAATGCGCTGTCATTTTAACAGAAGTAAAAACAGTACCGAGAGTATAATTTTTGTTAGTTTTGGTATAATTTTTAATACTTATTCTCTGATTCAAAAATTTTAAGCAAAAAAATAAAAATTATGCGATTATGAGGGCAGTATATGGGGTACGGAATTGAAGTGGAATTTGTCAAAAAGGCATTGTCACATTTCAGAATAGAAACTTACTTTATATCGGACATTCCAATGGATGTATCCGAAATTGATTTGGGGCTGCGTCATTTATTGGGCATGGGATACGAACGCTTTTTTAATTATGCTTTTATCCGAAAAGAAGTGAAGCCAAATATAATCTATAAACTAAAAGATCCTTTTTATTGCAATTACTACATTCTGCAATTGCCTTTTGATACTGATAAATATATGCTTATCGGCCCTTATACGACCAAAAGTATAAATCGTGAAGATATTATGCATTTCTCCGAAACATATTCGCTATCACCACAAATATATAATGTGCTGGAAAAGATTTTTTATAATATTCCTTATCTGGAAAATGAAACCGTAGTTTTGGTTCTTTTAAACACATTCGGAGAATTACTTTGGGGAAGTATAGACCATTTCACCTTTGAAAATCTTGACCACCTCACAGACGAATATAATTTCCTATCCGCTCCACCGTTTACTCATATAGCTTATGAACACGGTGATGCTTCTGCGCTTATGCAATCAATAGAAAAACGCTATGATACGGAGAACCGGCTTCTTGAAGCAATCTCCCATGGTTCATCCCATAAGGCAGAATTAATTTTATCTAATTTAGCTGCATCCGTTTACGAAAAGCGCAGCACCGATTCCATTCGGAATATGCAAAATTATTGCATCATCTTAAATACATTGCTTCGCAAAGCTGTGGAAAGCAGTACTGTGCATCCTTTTTATATCGATAAAATTTCTTCAGATTTTGCTCGTAGAATAGAGCAGGTCACATCTGCGCAAAGCGTTGCAAAACTGCAAAAAGACATGGTCCACAAATATTGTCTTCTTGTAAAAAATCATTCCATGAAGGGTTACTCGCTTCTGGTACAAAAAGTAATGACCTGCGTAGACTCGGATTTAACCGCCGATCTAAGTCTAAATTCCCTTGCCACTAATTTAAATGTGAATGCCAGCTACCTTTCCACACTTTTTAAAAGAGAAACCGGCAGTACTTTAACGGACTATGTCAATGAAAAGCGCATCCGGCACGGTATTCTGCTTTTACATTCCACCGGCTTACAGATTCAAACCATTGCAGCCTACTGCGGCATTCCGGATGTAAATTATTTTACAAAATTGTTTAAAAAGAAATTGGGAAAAACCCCGAAAGAGTATCGGGAGAACTTCCTGAAAGGAAGCAGAAAAAAATAGATTTTGTTCGAAGTTATAAATCCGCTTTTATATACAAAACGGCAGTAGACTTTATGTAAAAGACTACTGCCGGTATTTATTTTATTCAGCTTTTAAAGGTTGTATGTCATAAATGACTTTTATGCCGGACTGTATCACTTTCTCTATCCGGCAGAATTTATCCACCACTCTTTCAGCCACTGCCTTGCCGTTTTCCACATCGGTATCCATTAAAAGAACAATATACTGGCTTGCGCTGTATTTTGTTCCCGTGTCCACGGAACGAAGAGTGGAAACCACGGTATCTTTTAAAATCTCCATAACCTCATCCCGGGAAATGTCGGCGGATACCTTCGCATCCTCATTTAAGGTAAATAACAATGTCTGCACATTCTTGTTATTGCGGCTTACGCTTCGCATGGCAAAATCATAAATCGTCTTGAATTCATCATAATCCACATCAAAAGCGCCTTTTTTCTCTTCCTGACTGTCTGAAATCATGCGATGAATATCATCCAAATCCGCCTCTGTGTCGATCTGTTCCAGAACGGTTCCTGCACCCATTCCCTCTGCGCTCCAGATATGATAAGCATTTTTACCGTTCTCTTTTACGAAATAAAGGGTATCGTCCGCATCTGAATACAACTGCTCAAAAGTTTCGCTTCCGTCGGTAATTTTAGCACCGATGGATACGGATACGATACCGCCGTAGCCCATGGCACCCATCTTGGTCGCAAACAGCTTGATTACATCTGCGGCTTTTTGTGCTACCGCTTCTTTATCTTGCAAATTCTTAAAGAAGGCAACAAATTCATCTCCGCCCAAACGACAGAGGATATCCCCTTCTTCGGCATAGTGCTTCAATGTATCCGCAAAATTCTGCAAAACCGCATCGCCTACCATATGACCGTAAGTGTCGTTCATGGACTTAAAATTATCCAAGTCCGTCATAAAAAGCGTTCCGCCTTTTCCTTCCGAAAGCCAAAGCTTCAATTCTTTTTCCAGGAAATCTCTGTTATTTAAGCCCGTTAATGCATCTGTAAGGGATTTTATGGTCTTTTCTTCCAGCTCCTGCTCCAAATCCTTACGCAGTTCATGAGACTCCAAAATTCTCGCCACACGACTACGCATAACATCCGGAACAAAGGGTTTTGTAATAAAATCATCTGCCCCGCACTGCAAACAATCCGCTTCCGTAATGGGGCTGGAATCGGCAGTCAAAAATACAATGGGAATCATATTCCACTTTTCACAGGCCTTGATTCTTCTTACAACTTCCTTACCGTCCATTTCCGGCATCTCAATATCCATAAGAATCAAATCCGGCATTTCGCTTTCCAAAAATGCCAAAGCTTCCGGGCCGGAATTTACCGTAATCGCCTGATATTCAGCGGCAAGGGCATGTTTTGCCAATAGGCAGTTAATGCTGTCGTCATCCACAATCAAAATCTTCTTCATTTATCCGTTCTCCCTTAATCAGCCCTCTTGCTTAGCGAGAAAATCCATTGCTTCCCGCATCACTTTACTATACATATTCATTGCATCCTCATGATGTTCGGATATAAAAGCAATATTGCTTTCCGTATCCACGCCCTCACGAATGCTTTTACCTGCTTTTTCCAGTTCAAGGCATTTGTCGGCCAAACTCTTGGAACCTATGTTCAAAGCGTTGGTTTTGGTTGAATGAATCAGCACCGTATAATCATTCCAGTTCTTTTCATTCAGGAAGCGTTCAAGATCTGCTTTCTTCTTCTCATATTGCTGACAAAACATTTTGAGAATTTCTGCGTACATTTCCAAACTGTCACCACAGTATTTCTTTCCGGTCTCATAATCAATAAGACCCGCCTCATCTTGGGTTGGCAATACCGGCTCGGTTTCTTGTGTCTCGGTCTTCGTTTCTTCTTCGGTAAGAATTATTTTCTCTTCGGGAAGGTATTTTGCAATTTTTTCTTCCAAAATGGTTCCTACAATCGGCTTGCTTACATAGTCGGAAAATCCGGCTTCCAAATACATTTCTTTTGCTCCGGAAACCGCATTTGCCGTCAGCGCAATTACCGCAATGTCCGAGTTCTTGTTCTCCGGCATTTCCTTTGACTTTTTCAATGTTTGGATTCCGTCCATTCCCGGCATCATATGATCGAGAAGAATTACATCATATCGGTTTTTACACATAAGCTCCAGTGCCTGTTTGCCACTCATACAGGTTGTAATATTCAATCGGGTTTTCTTTAGCAGGTTTTTTACCACCTGTAAGTTAATCTGATTGTCATCCACAACCAAAACGGACGCATCAGGTGCCACATAGGCATTGGCATATTTCTTTAAGCGACCTGCAGAATTGCGATAATTCTTCACAAAATCGCCAAGGCATTCTTTTCCTCGAATGGATTGAGGTAAATATACCGTAAAAGTAGAGCCCTCTCCGTACACGCTTTGCACTTTTATTTCACCGCCCATCATCTTTACAAGATTATGGGTAATGGCAAGACCCAAACCGGTACCTTCAATGTCACGGTTTGTTTCCAAATCCAGACGCTGAAAATGTTTAAACAAACCTTCTATATCCTCTTCGCGAATACCGATACCGGTATCTTTTATTTCCATGATGAGGTTTATGCTTTCCGCTGCCTCATCCTTTTCGCCTTTTATGTTTAAACCAACTTTACCGGCAGATGTATATTTTACGGCATTGTTTAACAAATTCAACAGAATCTGTTTTATTCTCATGTCATCGCCGTACAATACCTCCGGCAAATCACTGCATACATCTACTTCAAAGCCTAAATTCTTCTGCTTTGCTTTCAATTCCATCATGGTTACAACATCGTTTAGCAATTCGCCTAACTTGTATTCCTCACAGACGATTTCCATTTTACCGGATTCGATTTTGGAGAAATCCAAGATATCGTTGATAATGGATAAAAGGCTGTGACCGGCAATGTCAATGTTTCCGGCGTATTCCAAAATGGCTTCATCGGTGCTCTCGCGAATAATCATTTCATTCATACCGATAACCGCATTAATGGGGGTACGAATTTCATGGGACATATTCGCAAGGAAATTGGTCTTGGCACTGTTTGCCTCTTCTGCAATCTGCTTTGCCTGACGAAGCTCGTCGCTTTCTCTCGCCTTTTTTTCGGCTCCCAACAAATATATGGTAACGATAACCAAAAGCAACCACAATAAACCGAAACACCACAGCACAAGCGGAATCAACAAACCAATGTCTCCGGCTACCGCTTCTTCCGGAACCCACCCGGTTATGTATACGCCCGAATACTCGGTTTCGGATGCAAAAAATAGTCTGTTTTCGCCTTCCACTTTGCAAACGGAAGCTGCCGCAGAATTTATATTCATTTTATCGCGAATGCTTGCATAAGCCTTAGTGCAGTCTTCTGCATAAAATAATGCGCTGTCCAGAGGAGCATCTTCCATCTGGAGTAAAATCTGTCCGTTTATGTCAATAACGGCACATACTCCCTTTCCGTCATAGCAGGAAATATCAAGCTTTTCCGCCAGTACATCGCCGTCATAGAGTTTATACAACACATATTTTACATTCTCACCGCTGTAAACCGGTACCGTAAACAATACCGAAGAATCGTCACCGCAACTGACTGCATCGTTTCCATGAAGGGATTCCACGATTCCGTCATACTCGGAAACATCCAAGGCTTCGCCGTAAGTTGCTTCGCCGTTAATACGCAGTACACCGTAAGAAACGCCTTCTTCCTCTTTAAGAATATCCTTCAACTTGCCGGTTTCCATATCAATCAACGCAGTAATATCGCTTAACAGTTGCAATTCCTCACCAAAACTGTTGTTTACAATTCCTGAAAGAGCCTTTCCCTGCTGTGCAACCTGATGCTCCATTTGAACATCGATGATATCCTGCATTTTCCACCACATGGCAATACAGACCACAATCAGAATCAGAAAGCTGACTGCAATTACCCATATGTTGTTTTTCATTACCTTAATCTCAGGTTTTTTACTCATAAATCACTACTCCGTCAACAAACCAATCCATCTTTTCCAATAGAATTTCATCACTGATCAATTCGCCCTCATCACAACGAATTTTACCGGTATTATCGTAGATTACTCCCGAAAATACATCGTTCCCCTCGCCAATCTCAGCTTTGGCTTCTTCTATTTTTTCTATAATGTCCTCATCAATCAGAGCGGAATATTCAGACAAAGCTACCACGCCGGTATTGATACCGAACCAATGGCGTTTTACCGTGTTGCCCTTTCCCTGCAAATATTCTCTGATAATCTGGCAATAAAGAGCATTCCAATCCCATACGGCAGCGGTAAGATATTTATCGGACAAACCTTCCGCCACGGCATTATAACCGATGGAATATATTCCGGCCTCATCCGCAGCCTGCGCCACATAATGTTGATTCTGATGATAGGTAAGCACATCCACACCCTTTTCCTCCATCAAAATCTTGGCAGCTTCCAACTCTTTCTTTTCATCTTCCCATTCGTCGGTCCATACCACCACTACTTCGGCATCTTCATTGACACTTTTTACACCCAGGGTAAAAGCATTGATGCCTCTGTTTACCTCGCTGTTGGGCATAGCCGCCACATAGCCTATGGTATCACTCTCTGTTTTCATTCCGGCAACTACGCCTGCAAGATATCTGGCCTGATACATGCGCCCGAAATAGGATGTCATGTTCTCGGCGTAATACTCCGCCGAAATACCGTAAAAGGATATTTCCGGATATTTACCCACGGTTTCCTGCACCTCTACGGGGTAGGCATAACTGGATAAAATAATCATTCCCGCGCCTTCGCTTACCAACTCGTCGATGGCCTCTGCGCATCTTCCGGTTCCTTCCGACACATTTTCTTTTACAATGAGTTCCACACCAAGGCTTTCGCAAGCCGATTTCACTCCTTGATAATGCATGCCGTTCCATCCGTCATCCGTCACGGATCCGGTAATAATCAGACCAACCTTGGCAGTTGAATCCTCTTTTAAATTGATTGTAAAAATAAAAACAATAATGGCAATCAATAAGACAGCTGCCGCAATCAACAGCAGATATTGCTTATTTTTATTATTCTTCACAGTTAATTACTCCTTCAACATACCAATCGAATTCATTCAACATGGCATTGTCTGTCATGCACTCATCTTCCCGGACTCTGAGATTTCCCTCATTGTCATAGATAGGGCCATAAAAAATATCGTAAGTACCGTTGCTGATTCGCTGTCTTTCCTGCTCAACGATTTCAGCCGTCCCCGCATTTACCTTGTCTGTAAGGGGAGCCAAAGATACCATACCGCTGTCAAGACCTTCCCAGTAATGGTTTCCTTCGAATTTTCCCTGAAGACATTTTAAAATTATGGGTGTATAAAACTCATCCCAATCCCAAACTGCCGCAGTCAGATAGGTATCAGGGTAATCCCGGCTGTTGTCCAGATTATATCCGATGGACATAACGCCTTTTTCGTCCGCTATTTCCAGAGCCTGCAACGAATCCGTATGCATGGCAAGCACATCTATGTCATGCTCATTCAGAAGCTTATTGGTAGCCTCTGCCGTAGCCTCGTCATCATTCCAGGAATTGGTCCAATGTACATAAACTTCCGCCTCACTGTTTACACTTCTTACGCCGAGGGTAAATGCATTGATGCCACGATTTACTTCCGGAATGGGAAAAGCTGCAACATAACCGATTTTACCGGTTTTGGTCTGCAAACCGGCAACAATACCGCTCAAATAACGAATCTGATACATACGCCCGAAGTAGGTAGACAGATTCTTATCCTCACCTACGCCTGTGGCGTGAAGGAAATAAATTTCCGGGTATTCTTTTGCTGCCTCATTTATGTATTCACCAAACTCAAAAGAATTGGCTACAATTACCTTACAGTCTTCTTTTACAAATTCTTCGATTATTTCCGGTATCTGTTCAGGCACCACATTTTCTTTATAAATAACCGACAGATTCAACTCCTCTGCTGTCTGCTCCAGCCCTTCGTAATGGGACTGGCTCCAGCTTCGGTCATCGATGCTTCCGTTTAAAATCACTCCAACCTTAGTGGTTTCTTTCGTCACTTCTGTGTCGGCTTCATATATATTTATAAAAAAGATACCGATGATGATTGCCACAATAATAACACTTGCCACAATACCGATTTTTTTCATGCTTTTTCTCCTATTTCCGGTATAAAACAACTAATTCTTTCTACATAACTAGTACATTTAACAATTTATTTTATCACACTGTCACTTTAATGTAAAAGATTATTTTAAAAACAGGCCACCATGAGGTGACCTGTTTTGCTTATCAATTTAGCATCCGCTGTCAATTGCACAACTGCATCCGTTATCCTGAGTCTGCGTATTGCTCCAATTATAATTCGTTGTGTTAAATACATTGCATCCGTCGGTATTGATTGACTGTGTGCAACCACAGCCTGTATTTGTATTGCCGGATACAACCGCATTCTGCGTACAGCCACAACCGCCTTCTGTATTGGCATGTGCATATGCGGAAATCAGTTTCAAGCGGCCGTTTCCGCAATTGCATACATTGTGCCAAGTACCTGCGGGAATAAAAATAGAGTCTCCCGCACACAATTTTCTGACGCAGTCTGCGGTACATCTTGTATTGCCCAGCTTAACGGTAGCATTACCGCATACCACCGTGATTAACTGGTCTTCGTTCTCGTGTACTTCCACACCGATTTCACCGTACATGGGAATACACATCACATTTACATGAAGGTAATCGCCGTGGAAAACCGTGCTTTTATTTTTATAGTTCTGTCTTGCCGCACTGACAAGATTGGTAACATATGATGAATTACAACTTCTATTACAGCTCATAAATAACCATCCTTTAAGGTGTTTTATGGTTTATCATATGCCGTATTTTTCCTATTTGTGCAAACTAAAATATATGTTTTTTCATCACGAATTATTCCATATTTTTTAACCGTTCTTTTAAAATGATTACTTTTTCTTCAATCCGATGAATGGTTTCTTCAAAAAAGCGTCTTCCCTGCCGGTGGGATCTTCCAAGCCCCAATCCTCCACGATGTCGGCATTGGTAATCGGGCATCCTACATTACATCCCATCAAAATAACCACATCCGGTTTTGGAATCGCAGCAATCAGTTTATTATACTGCGTCAGCTCCATATCGATTCCATGAATCTTTTTCATCAGGCGTACCGCGTCCGGATTGATATGATCTTTTAATTTCGTTCCCGCCGAATAACTTTCAAAAACATCCGAAGCAAGCTTTTTACCCAGAGCTTCCGCAATCTGGCTGCGGCATGAATTATGCACACAGATAAAAGCAACTTTCGGCTTGTTATCCATCGGATTTATACTCCTTTTTTCTTGATTATTTTCCATTTTTATGTTTCCCCATTGCTTCCGCTTATATTTTATATTAACTTTTCCAAATCACAATCGCACTGTTACACCAACCACACTTGAAGGATATTAAAAGCATAACCTATCATGATAATTCCCACAACGCAAATGGTGATAAAAATCCCCAGCAATTTCGTTTTTAGCACCTTTTTTAACATAATAATCGAAGGCAGGGAAAGGGTTGTGACCGCCATCATAAAAGAAACTATCACACCCAATAACGCACCCTTTTCAAGCAAAGCCTGAGCAATGGAAATGCATCCAAACATATCCGCATACATGGGCGCACCGATGATGGTTGCAATGATAACGCCGAAAGGATTTCCGGTTCCCAGCGTCTGCATGACCCAAGCCTCGGGAATCCAATTGTGGATAATTGCGCCGATGCCCACACCAATCAGTACATAAGGGAAAACTTTTTTAACCGTATAATAAACACGCTCCCATGCATAAAAGAGCCGCTCTTTTAGTGTCATGCCTTCTGCCAGAAGTTCCACCATGCTTTCTTTGGGCACATCTAAAATAATTTGGTCTTCCATATGCAGTTTCTCGATCAGCGTACCACCAACCACTGCTATCACAAGTCCCAGAATAACATATACCACTGCTATCTTCCACCCGAAAATACTCATCAAAAGAATGAGAGATCCAATATCCACCATCGGCGACGAAATCAGGAAGGAAAAGGTCACGCCCAAGGGAAGGCCTGCATTGGTAAATCCGATAAAAATAGGAATAGACGCGCAGGAACAAAAAGGCGTTACCGTTCCCATCAGCGCAGCGATGCTGTTTGCTACAATACCCCTGTATCTGCCGATAATCTTTTTGGTACGATCAGGCGGAAAGTAGCTTTGGATAAATCCGATCATATAGATAAGTAGCGTAAGCAATATCATAATTTTAATCACATCATAGATAAAAAAATGAATACTTCCGCCTATGCGACTTTCGACATCAAGGCCCAATGCCTGTAAACCGCTACCAATCAGACGATTCAGCCATTGCATCCCCAGAACTTCAGTCTGTATAAAGGTCCATATGTTTTTTATAATATCATACATCTTCTCTTCTCCTTGAACATAAATATTTTAAGGAGTGTTTATTCCCCGTATTCTGCCAACATCTCTTCCACAATTGCTGCCGCACAGCGAACCATTTCGGGACAGACTGTTCTGAACAAATTTCGGTCCATGATTTCTTTCATATCTTCTTCTTTGGTCAAGTCATAGTTCAAAAGTTCCCTGCAAACCACAGTACCTTTTGCCTCTGTAAAACGATTCAGAAAATCATCGGCCACACGGTAAGCTTTCGCCTTTTCTTCCGCGTTTTCGCTGTGGCAATGTCCATATTTTAATCCCAACACCATCAATGCACCGGAAACGGCACCGCAGATTTCGCCCCTGCGCGCTCCGCTACCGAAAGGCGTTCCTATTTTTAATGCGGTTTCAACATCCATCCCAAGTTCTTCCGCAAAAGTGGCAAAAACCGCCTGAGAACAATTAAAATTATTACCAAAATATGCTACTGCTTTTTCTTCATGATTCATACTATTTACCCTCACTTATCTTTAGTTCTTTTAAATATGTTTTCGCGTTCTTGATTCCCGCCTTGGAAAGAGAATAATACATCCACTTCCCTTCCTTACGGCCGCTTACCAGTTCCGCATCACACAAAATCTTCATATGATGAGATAAAGTAGGCTGGCTGATTTGCAATGCCTCCAATAATTTGCAAGCGCACTTCTCGCCGTCTTTTAAGATTTCCATAATCTGTAATCTGTTCTCATCGGCAAGTGCCTTGAATAAGTTTGCTGTTTTTTTGTAATCCATAAAATCACCTTCCTTTTCTTTCATTATATTGATATATTGAAATCTGTCAATATGTTGTTTGTAGAAAAAGGCGCCTTTATCAACTACTGCTTCCACCATTTTTTCTAGTTGCACACATCCCGCAAAGAACAAGATTTTATAAAAAGTATTAAAAAAATACTTTCTTTTGCAACCTTTTTGCTATATACTTTGTTTTATAAGTAGAAAGGCATAAAAAACGCCCCTGACGCAGGGACATAAAAGTGCTGTTTTATATTCATTCAGATTGGAGAAGAAAGATGAACAACTACACCAAAATTACCCCGGAGGATATGGCCAAAGGCCAGGCTATCCTGCAAAATATCAATAACTACTATTATTCTAAAATGGTTGGACAGTATCAGCTTGGAACTTCATTGCTGATTACCCTGATGTGTAACGGACACATTCTGGTAGAGTCCGTTCCCGGTCTTGCTAAAACCACTGCTGCCAAAATCATGACAGAAGCGGTAAACGGGTCTTTTTCAAGAATCCAGTGTACGCCCGACCTTTTACCCAGCGATATTATCGGTAGCCAGATTTTTAACTACTCTACCAATACTTTTGAAACCAAAATCGGCCCCGTTATGGCAAACTTCGTTTTATTGGACGAAATCAACCGTTCCAGTGCAAAAACCCAGTCTGCCATGTTGGAAGTCATGCAGGAACAGCAGCTTACCATCGGCGGTGAAAAATATAAAATGCCGGATGTTTTTACGGTTATTGCAACACAGAACCCTATCGAACAGGAAGGAACCTATCTTCTTGCCGAGGCTCAGTTGGACCGTTTCTTAATTAAGGAGAAATTAAAATATCCCAATCAGAATGAAGAATTTGAGATTCTTAACCGTATCGAGCAGAATGTATTTGCAACCTGTGAAGCAGTGGCTTCCATTGAAGATGTTCGCTTCATCCAGAAGCTGACCAAGCAGGTATATCTTGATGACTCCATTAAGAGATACATTATCCAGATTATCGATGCCACAAGAAATCCTGCGGCTTACATCGGACCCAAGCTTGCCCAATATGTTACCTTAGGTTCTTCTACCCGTGGTGCCATCGCCTTAATGGAAGTATCCAAGGCAGTTGCTTTAATCAACGGCAGAGACTTCGTTATTCCCGAAGATGTGAAGAAGATGATCTACAGCGTATTAAGACATCGTGTAACCTTAAATTACGCCGCTGTTGCTGACAATGTAATTCCCGAAAACATCATTAATACAATTTTAGGAGTAATTCCCACACCATGATGAATCATATAATCAAAATTCAGGCGAAGGTCAGCGTTTACGCCAAGAAGAAAACCAGCAATATTTTTGACGGTTCCTACAAATCCATCTATACTGGTAACGGTCTGGATTTCGAGAACTTAAGAGAATATATTCCCGGAGACAACATCCGCGATATCGACTGGAAAGCTTCCGCGCGTAACAAAAACCTCCTGATTAAACAATATATAGCAGAAAAAAAACATAATGTGCTTCTGGTTATGGATTCCGGCCGAGGCTTCCTTGCGGATACCCCTGCGGAAGAAACCAAAAAGGATGTTGCCTTAACCACTGCCGGCACCCTTGCCTATCTGGCAACACAGAACGGCGACAATGTAGGCGCGGTATACAATCGCGGCGGCATGATACAGTACTATCCCTTACGCCGCGGCCTGAATCATTTAGAGCAGATTCTTACCGCCTACGATAAGGAAGATTTTGCCGCCTATGACAGCGACTTAAACAAGTGCTTGGAATATATCATCAAAAACATTCCCAAGAGAATGATTATTTTTGTGATTACCGACGCAGCCGGCATACATAAGGTGGACGAACGCACCATAAAAATGCTTTGCGCCCAGCATGACTTGCTTTTTGTCAGCATAGGAGACACCACCATGACCGGTAAAAAATCCTATGATGTAAAAAGGTCCGTATATGTTGCCGACTACATTGCCGGCAATAAGAAGTTGATGAAGACGGAAACCCTTGTGCGCAAAAAAATCGCGGAAGAAAACGACCGCAAATTAATCCGTAACCGCATAGTGAATATTCAGATTGACAGCGAAGCGGATATTGTAGATAAAAGTATGGAATTATTGGAAAGGCATAAAACATGCAAGTAATAACCGTAGACTTACAAGAACATTTTTCTTATTTTCCTGTAATACTTTTTATAATTGTGGGCTTAATCGGCACCTTGTTGATTCTTTTCCTTCCCTTAATCAAGTTTAAGAGAAAACCCAAGGTTCCCGTGGTAAAACCCGCACCCCCTCAAAGTATTGCAGTCCTGAAAAACAAATATTTAAAAGTTTTGGCTGATATTGAACAGAACCATAAAACTGAAAAAATCTCAGACCGTCAGGCCTTTCAGGCTCTCAGCCGCGTTGTCAGAGATTTCGTATATAAAGCCACCGGCATTAAGGTACAGAACTACACCTTAATGGAAATTCACTCCGCCAACATTCCGGCCCTGTACGAACTGATTTCCCAGTGCTACATTCCGGAATTTGCCGCAGATACCGAAGGCGACATATATCTGTTAATTAACAAAGCAAGGAAGGTAATTGCAGAATGGAATTAATGTTTCCCGTGGCAATTTTTATCGGTGTTCCTCTTGCCATTGTTTTAACCTTTATTACAATCAAGCGCAAGGACACCTTCCGCAAAGGAAAGAAAGTTGCCAACACTAATTTTATGGAGGAAACTCCTCTTTATAAAAGATTAATCATCGAATATCGGGTATTCAGCATTCTCGCATTGACCTGCCTGTGGATCAGCCTTATTCTGGCCATTGTTATGCTGGCGCGCCCCGTAAAAATCGATGTGGTTACCACTGAAATGCGAAACCGCGATATTTTTATCTGCATGGATATCTCCGATTCCGTGGATGAATTAAATTTACAGATTTGCGGTGAATTAAAAGAAGTGGTAAAAGGTCTGGACGGCGAGCGTTTCGGCATCACCATTTTTAACGGTAAGTCCGTATTGCTGGTTCCCTTAACAACGGATTATGAGTATATTTTGGATACTCTGGACCGCTTGGAAGATGCTTTTGAATACAGCTTAGGTACCGGCGATTATGAACTTTGGGAGGATCAGAACCTGTATGAATTCAAATACGAAGGTACGCTGTGGGAAGACGGACGCGGCAGTTCTTTTATCGGTGACGGCCTGGCATCCTGCCTCTATAACTTCCCCGATTTAAAAGAAAACAGCGAGCGTAGCAGACTGATTATCTTTACTACAGACAACGAATTAAACGAAATTACCGGTACTTCTCTGGTTACGGTAGAAGAAGCCGCAAAATTATGTGTACAGAACGATGTAAAAGTTTTTGCGGTTACACCGAGAGGTATTATTGATGAAGTATCCTTTAAAACGGCAATGGAAAGTACCGGCGGCGGTTTCTATGAAGTGACCTCCAACAACTCCAACAAGATATTTGAAAAATTAACCGACGACATTAAGCTTACCGAAACATCCGTCATTCAGGATGTGGAAACCATTATTACTGACAAGCCCGAAGTTTTATTCGTTTTCCTGCTTGTTTGCATGAGTATGTACTTTATATTCAGCAGAAAGGTTAAATTATGATTGTTAATCCGATTATCCCTATTTGGCTTATGGTAATCATCTGTATCGTTCTATTGATTTTTAAGCGAAAAGGAGCTTTTAATTACATACGCCAGATTATTATTGTACTTCTGCTTTTTGCCATTAACCTAAGGGTTATGGTGGCAAATCCTGAGGCAACCACGGTTACACAGGATGTGGATATTCTCTTTGTGGTAGACAATACCATCAGCATGATTGCAGAAGATTATGGCCCCGAAAACGATATTCGTTTGAACGGTGTCCGCACAGATTGCGACTACATTATGGAGCAGTTCCCCGGAGCATCCTATTCGGTGGTTAGCTTTGCCAACGAAACCAAGACATTGCTTCCCTATACCATTGATACCGTAACAATTGCAAATTCCCTGAAAACCTTAAAAGGTCAGGCAACACTCTACGCTATGGGAACCGGTTTTGAAGATGTTTTATCTTCTTTGGAGGATATCTTAGACAGAGACAACGAACATTTTCAGGTTGTATTTTTTATCAGTGACGGCGAAATTACCGCAGAAGAGGAATTGGGCTCTTATCCCAACCTTAAAAAATACATCGACGGCGGTGCTGTACTGGGTTACGGTACGGAAGAGGGCGGTAAAATGCATGCACCTGCGTTTGCCGGTGATGAAGAGCTGGAAGAACTCTATTACTATGACGACAATTTCGAGCGCCAGCCTGCTCTTTCTCAGATTGATGAAAACAATTTAAAGAGCATTGCCAAGGATATGGGCGTAGGTTATGTTCATATGACTTCCACTTCTCAAATTGATACAACCATTGCGGAAATCCAGCGACAGATTGAAGCTGCCGGAACCGGAGAAACCGAAACCACCACAAACAGTTACTCCGACACCTTCTTTTATCTGCTGATTCCTCTGATTCCACTGCTTGCAGTAGATTTTATCTATTATAAGCGAAAGGTTAATTTTTAGATTTAGCAAAGGAACTTCTTATTCATGAAAAGAAAAATTTTTGCAGGTATATTTATTTTAATTATGATATTGTGCGGTTTCTTGTTTTTCCGCTACATCTTCTTGTATAACAAGGGCAATAATCTCTATGAGCGTTTGGATTACGCCGGAGCCATTGAATACTACGAAGATGCCTTGGCGGCACATCCGCCCCACTTTCTTTCAACGAAAGAATGCAATGTAAGAATCAATTTAGCGCTGGCTATGATCTATAATTTAGGACCCAACTTCGCCGAACCGGAAAACATTGAAAACAGCATCAATACTTTGCTGGCAGCAAAGGAAGTCCTTCTGGACGATCACTGTGCATCCGAAGAAGGCACCGGACATAATGAAACTGCCCAGCAGCTGAAAGAAGAGATTGATAAACTGCTTGAACAGTTGCAACAGCAACCCGAGCAGCAGCCCGACAATCAGCAGCAGGAAGGCGGCGGTCAGCAACAGGAAGATCAAATCGACCAGGAAACCGAGCAGGGCATCCAGGATGAATTACAGCAGAATCAATCCAACGCCTTTGAAGAACGTCAGGAAGGCATGGATTTCGCCGAAGAATTCGACCAGGAATTCAACTTTGATTTCGAAGGAGAAATCTGGTAAATAAAAAATAAGCTTTTGCATCATAGGCATCTGATTTAAAACCTGCCTTATATGCAAAAGCTTTTTCTTTTATAAACATCCACATAAAAACACCTTCAAGCGGAAGGCATGCTTCTCACTTGAAGGTGTATTGCTTATTTTATTATGTATCTTTTAAAATAACTACGGTTCTACATCATTCTGCATATCGATATAAACCATATTACCGTCTATTAAGTAGAACTCCCAGCCGTCATTCACATGACCGTTAGGATTCTCAACGGTGTAGTACATTGCACCATCAACGGAACCCACTTCTGATTCATAGTTGTAATCACTCAGGATTTCCTTCAATTCGTCTTCTGTGGTATCCAATGTAATGCCACCGGGTACAGTAATATCCAATTCGGGATCGTATTCACTACTCTTAAATCCCATAACGAAGCAGTTCTGAGGAATTGTTGCATAATTTTCATAGTTCTTAACAAAACATCTTACCTTCTGGTTGTCATATCTGAACTCGATGAAACCTGCATCTCCTGCCGGGAATACCATCTGAGAATTCTCTTCTACAAGGACGAATCCGTTATCGATAAATACAGATACAGGGCAAGGTAATCCGTAAACTACACCGTCTAATTCAAACTGGTAGTCATCCAAGTCGTCGCTTAATTCACTAGGTAATTCATAATCCAATACAGCCTGAGGCACTTCTTCGGAAACTTCGTTGTTACCGCCTTCCAATTCTACCATGTTACGAAGGTCAGCCTGCTCTAATACACCGCTCTCTTTGTATACATAAAATTCAATGGTAGAGTAGATGTCTGCTTCATAAGTAGCTTTCCAGTATAAGTCTCCATCATATTCGCTGCTGGGTGTACCATATGCTTCAATGATGTCTTCCTTGGTTGCTTCACGCAACTTGATTCCCTTGGGGAATTCAACTTCACACTTTACATCTTCTAATGTATATCTGTCAAAATTCATACCTGCAACCGCACATTCAGTAATAGGTGCTGCATTCATGGTAAGGTTGAATACATCAGAAGAGACTTCCATACCGTCTTTTGACCATTTCTGGCCGTATGTATACTGGCTTGCAGAAAGCTCAATGCTTTCGTCACTATCGAAGCTCCAGCCTAATGATTCCATGTCTGAGAACCACATAGGGAACTGATGAACCACACCGTTAACTTTTACCTGGAAGGAATAAATATCATCAGATAATTCTGTGGGCATTCCAACAGGGGGTGTGACAGGTTCAGAAGGTTCTTCGGATTCTGAAGGCTCCTCAGACTCAGAAGGCTCTTCAGATACAGAAGGCTCTTCAGACTCAGAAGGTTCTTCAGATACCACTTCTGAAGGGGGGTTAATGCTTAACTCTTCCTCTTCATTGCCCATTACATTCTGTAAAATAGCCTGAAGAGGTCCGCAAGCGGTTAATGTGAAACAGCAAAGCACTGCAAGCGCAATAGTCGCAAATTTTTTCATAATTCTCCTCCTACATAAAAAATTTAAATTTACAATTACTAATAATATCATTGAAATTTTAAATGTCAATAACTACTAACTATTTTTCACAAATAAAAGCTTATTCTTTGCCCTCTTTTTTCTTTCCACCCATGCCCATATCCGGCGGAATGATGTTTGTTTCCAATACCACATATCTTTCGCTTTGCATTTGCTCGATCACACTTTTATCCAATTCGAACATTTCACTTAATTCGTCGTTGCTTACCTCAGGCTGAAAAGTTCTTCTGTGGAGCTTACCGAATTTTTGATAATTATAATTTTTCCAAAAAATCAATAAAATAATAAATACCAAATATGCGATCAAAAGCACAAAGAAATACTCCTGAATGGTAAGTACCATTTCTCGGGTATAAAATAAAAACTCAAACAGATACCACCCGAATTTGATTGCCAAGGAACCGTAAATCAAATAACCGATATAACTTAAAATTACCATCCACATTATAACGGTAAAAATCCATTCCAGAACCTTTTTCCAACCCTTTTGTTTACCATAGATTAAGTGGTCTTCTATATCATATTCAACTTCCTGTTTTAACGGCTTTTGATGAATATCCGAAAAACCCATAATTACACCTCCTACAAGCCTCTGTCCGGGCTGTCCCATGTAGCAGTTTTCTTTCGCTTCTTAAATAACGAAGGCAAACTGGCAATAACGATAATTGCATTGATGTACCAATAGAAAAACGGGTACCAGATCGCCGTAATGGCATTTCGCATCAACTGCTTATCGTACTTACTGTCCAAAATCATGGCTACCATGAACTGAATAATGCCCACCGTAGATAAAAACAGGCTTTTCCATATATAAGGAAATACGAAAAAATCATCCTGTCGAAACCATCCGATAATCATCAGTATGGTCAAAAACAACCAGCAAATCGCCCACACAATGGAACAAATCTGCTCCAAATAAACCGGCGTCATACGCCTTGTCTTCCAATCTTTAAAAATATTGCCGTGGCGTCTGAGAATCTCCATTCCACCCTGAGACCATCTCCTGCGCTGCTTATACAGGCCTTTTACGGTTTCAGGCACCAGCATCATACATAACGCCCTGGGCTCATAGCGAATGTCCCAGAACTTCTTCTCCAGCTTCCATGTTACGCCGATATCCTCCGTAATCATGTCTCTGTCCCACAACTCACAATTCAACAGGGCTCTTTTACGGAAAGCTACCACTACACCGGATACAGTCATTACCTTACCCCAGATTCTTTGGGTTCTTTTAATTAAACTGATAATGCTGGAATATTCGCACAACTGAATTTTAGCAAGCAAAGAACTGCGGTTACGCACACGGGGATTACCGGTAACCGCGCCCACACGCTCTCCGTTAAAAGGATTGGTAAAATGAGGCACAATATAATTTAAGGCATCCGGCATAATATAAGAATCCGAATCCACGCCCATCAAAATCTCGCCTCGCGCCGCCAACAATCCCAAATACAAGGCGTTGGCCTTACCGTTATTCTCTTTTAAATCAATAAATCGTAATCTGTCATAAATCGGCAATAAACTCTGCACAACCTCAGATGTTTTATCACTGCTGCCGTCATTAATTGCTATAATTTCAAAATTGGGATACCTCAGCTGAGAAAGTTCCGCCACCGTAACTTCTATGGTTTCTTCCTCGTTGTAACAAGGTACTAAAATAGACACCATAGGGGTTTCGTACAGAGGAAGAGGCTTCTTTCTCTCATTGCTGATATAAAAAATAATCGCTCCCACAATCCAGGTTGCAGACATAATTGCCGGATACCAGAATACAAAAATTTCAATGATTCTAAGCATTTTTCACCTTATATAAAATATCATTTTTTGACATAGTCTATCATAGTTTATCGTATAACAAATCAAAAAACTTAACCCCTTGGAGAAAAACAAAACCCCCGCCCGTAGGCGAAGGTCCTGTTTTTAAGATTATGTTTAAGTATGAGTCGGTATCTTATTCATGGGAGTCGGTATTATTTCCGCAGTTACAACCGCCCTGCCGCTTTTTGGCACATTCGCCTGCATGAGGGCATCCTACGCAAACCGCTCCTTTTTTCTTCTCTTTTATTATGTATGCCACTGCCCCGCCCACGATCAGGAGGATAACAGCTACGATAATAAAATTCTCCATACATTACCTCTTTATTATATAAAAATCTTTTATACAGATAAACTATGCTGCTTTCTTTAATGCATTCTCCTGTTTTATCATTCTGTTTCCGCGAAGAATAAGAAGAACAATAACCACCACAATTGCAAGTACTGCAACCAGCCCAGGTAAGAATCCGGCTCCTACGGTACCGGTTGTAATCAAAGTACCAATCTGGTATACCAGATATCCAACCGTAAAACCGGTGGCAAACTGTAACATAATACCGCCAAAAAGCCATTTTTTATTCTTAATTTCAGAGTTCATGGCACCTATGGCCGCAAAACAGGGCGGTGTATATAGGTTAAACATCAAATAAGCAAGAGCTGCCACTTTGGTAAGACCCATAACCGTTGCAACCTCGTTTGCACCGCCGGTTAAGGCCAACTCTTCCGTATCGATAAAATTGGTTAAAGCGTAGCATACTGCCAATGTACCAACAACATTTTCTTTTGCAATAAATCCTGTGATTGCTGCCGCTGCCAACTGCCATGCCGCAATCCCCACAACCGGAACCAGTAGGTAGGCTACGGGCGTTGCAATGGTTGCAAGGATGGATGTTTGCTCCATGCCCTCTTCCACCAATTGAAACTGCCAGTTGAAGCTCTGCATAATCTGAACAACTGCGTTACAAACCAAAATAACGGTACCGGCTTTTACAATGTAAGACCATCCACGGGAACACATGGAGAAAAATGCTGTCTTTAAACTCGGAAGTTTATATTCGGGTAATTCAATGATAAAAAAGGACTTACGCAACTTATGTCCGGCGATTCTGTTGACCAGCAATGCACCCACAAGAATGAGGAGAATTCCCACAAAGTACATTACCACGCCAACCCACTTTGCGTCGGAGAAGAATGCTCCGGCAAACAATGCAATAACGGGAAGTTTTGCTCCACAGGGCATAAAAGGTGTTAACATCGCAGTAACTCTTCTTTCCCTTTCATTACGAATGGTGCGGCAGGCCATAACACCGGGAATGGAACAACCGGTTCCGATTACCATGGGAATGACCGATTTGCCGGAGAGTCCCACTTTCTTAAAAATAGGGTCCAACACAACCGTTGCTCTTGCCATATAACCGCAGTCTTCCAGCAACGCAATTAAAAAATACATTACCATTACCAGCGGAAGGAATCCTACCACGGCTCCTACGCCACCGATAATACCATCAACCAACAAAGATTGCAGGAAGGGATTGGCTCCTTCCACAAGTCCCGCTACCCATTCTTGAAAGACCTCAATCCAACTTACCAGCCAATCCGCAATCCAAGTACCTACGGTAGACTGAGAGATAAAAAACACAAGCCACATAACCAATGCAAACAGAGGTATTCCAACAAGCGGATGGGTAATTACCTCATCGAACTTATCCTGTTTGTTTCTTTTATTGGTTCTGGTCTTGCGCCTTTCCACAAGGGCCACAATTCCATTGACAAAATCAAAGCGCTTTTTATCCGCTTCCATAACCTGCTGCTTATCGTTTAGGTCAATTTCTTCTTGTATGTAAGGTGCTTTCTGGGCTTTACCGATGCTGTTAACCGCGGCTTTTACAACCTCCGCAAGACCGTTGTGTTCTCCGGAAGATGTAGATACGGTTTCTAAAACTTCGCATCCCAGCTTCTCTGCCAAAGCTGCTTCATCAATTTCATTTCCCTTTTTATCATTCACATCGCTTTTGTTCAAAGCAACCACCATGGGGATTCCCAGTTCCATCAATTGGGTTGTAAAAAACAAGCTTCGGCTTAAGTTTGTGGCATCCACAATGTTAATAATCACATCCGGATTCTCTGTTTTTACATATTCACTGGTAACACTTTCTTCCGATGTAAAGGGAGACATGGAATATGCTCCGGGAAGATCCACAACAATCAGTTCTTCTTCGCCGTCATAAAAACATGCTCGAATCTCACTTTCTTTTTTATCCACGGTAACACCGGCCCAATTCCCCACACGCTCCTTACTTCCGGTCAGTGCGTTATACATGGTTGTCTTACCGCTGTTTGGATTACCTGCTAATGCTATTTTCATAAAAAGATTTCTCCTGTTCTTAATCTGATTATGCGTTTATCGAACCGCCGTTTACACGAATTGCCTCCGCCAAAGCTTTGTCAATGTTATACCTTCCGTCCTTGATGGCTACAACACAACTGCGCTTTCTCCGGGAGATAACCGTAATGGGTTCACCGCTGTAACAGCCTAAGGAAAAAAGAAAAGCATCCAATTCTTCATCTTCCGTACTTATATCTTCCACTATATATTCTTTTTCCAAATCAACTTCCATCAAATTCATGGTTTATACTCCTATTTTGGTTAGTCTTTGCTAACTCCATATAAAGTAATAACATAATTTACAGCCTTTGTAAACCGCTTTTTTTAAAAAAAATGTTAAAATGTGGTAATTTTATGGTGTTTTTATAACATTTCTGCCATTAAGTTAGTTTATGCTAACTTTTCATCGTTCTATTTGTATTATATAATGCAACGAAGCATATCATGCTTGTACGGTTGAATTTTCCCTGCTTTTATGATATTCTGAGACAAAGATGTAAAGGGGTTTACAACTATGAATTTATTAGAATCCGGTGAAATGTATCTCGAAACCATTTATACATTGTCCCAGCAGAGCGACTTCGTACGCTCCATAGATATATGCGAAGAGATGGGATTCTCCAAACCCAGCGTCAGCCGGGCCATGAAACTCTTAAAAGAAGACCATTATATTGAGATGGAATCCAACGGTCGTATTACGCTCACTGCCAAAGGACTTGAAATTGCGCAAAAAATATACGAGCGACACACCATACTTACGGAGTGTCTGCGCAAACTTGGGGTTAACGAGAAAACTGCTGCCGACGATGCCTGCAAAATGGAACATGTCATCAGCGACGAATCCATGGAAGCCATTAAGAAATTCATAGAAGCGTAATTATTGATTTGCTTTATGTCATTAAATAAAAGTCAGATTCATAAAATGATACCTCCCACTTAAAAGTGAGAGGTATTTTTTATTGTTTGTTTCATGCTTTCAATCCTACTAAATTGGCTCTTTTTCCTTTTAGTAGGGCAGGGGATTCCTTTTTTGTCCTACTTAAGTGGGATTTGCTCTTTTTAGTAGGACAGTCGATTCTTTGTCGCCCCTACTTAATCGACTTTTTCTCTTTTTAGTAGGGCAGGGGATTCCTTTTCGCTCCTACTTAAGTGGCTTTTTTCTTTTTTAGTAGGGCAGGGGATTCCTTTTCGCTCCTACTTAAGTGGCTTTTTTCTTTTTTAGTAGGGTAGTCGATGTCTTTTCGCTCCTACTTAAGTGGCATTTTTCCTTTTTAGTAGGGCAGGGGATTCCTTTTCGCTCCTACTTAATTGGCTTTTTTCTTTTTTAGTAGGATAAAATCTACATTTTCGAGTTTTTCGCACAATAAAAAAGCCTGATTTCCTTTAACTTAATTTCATGTAACCTTTCAAACCGAAGGCAACGGAACATTTTTTAATACTTTCAAATCAAAAAGGAGCAGATTTAAAAAATCCGCTCCTTACACTAACATTATTCTTCTAATAAAATAACATCTTCTATTTTACCGATACGCTTGTAGAATTGATTGCGCTCGACGTAGTTACAATTAAGCCGATATCGGAAACGGTCTTACCGCCGTCTACGGTTCCGTTAAAAGATTCCGGGGTAATAATAAGCTTATTGCCTTCTACTTTACCTACCGCACACCAGATCTGGTCGATAGTGGCAGTCTGCCCCAAATCAATCTCTACCGTCCAGCCGCTTACGGAAGAAGTACCTTTGTTTTCGATGCTTACATTTAACTGTGTACAATACTTGCCGCCGCTTTCCCATGAGTTGGCACCGGTTACGGTTGCGTATAAGTTGTTGCCGCTACCGCTTCCGGAAGGAAGAGTCGTCTGCTGGTTATTGCCGCCACTATTATTGTTATTGCTATTATTGCTGTTATTATTTGAGGAATTGTTATTTCCTCCGTTGTTCCCGGAAGAATCGCCGCTTCCCGATACGGGTGCCTGACCGTTCATGATGCCGGCACCTTGGTCAGAATGTTCATTCAACACGCCTACATACCATTTACCGGATTCAGACAACTCATCAAAAGTCCAGCCGGATTTTTTGTTGCAACCGGATGAAATCAGAGAGGAAGACTCTGCCTTATTGGATAAATTCCATGCCACAAAGCCTACATTATGCTGGTCTAAAAGATCAATCCATACATTTGCCTGATCGATATTGTTGCGTCCGTTACCGGAAGCATCACAAATACTGAATTCAGAAATAATAACGGGAATACCTTTGTTAATGGCAGTCACCATTCTGTTACGAATATCATCACGATGAGTCTCTGCATAAAAATGCACCGCATAAACAATGTTGTCGTATTCCGTAATGGGGTCATTGGCCGCATCATCTACGAACTGACACCAGTTAGGGGTACCCACAATGATAATGGCATTGGGGTCATTGGCGCGAATCACGGGAATGACTTCCAGCGCATAGCTTTTTACCTGACTCCAACTTGTGCCGCCGTTGGGCTCATTACAGATTTCATAAATGACATTATCCTGATCTTTATATTCCTTCGACATTTCATCGAAGAATGCAATTGCATCGCTTTTATATTTATTGGGATCCAAGTCATGTAAAATATGCCAGTCTACGATTACATACATGCCCAATTCGGTTGCGTAATCCACGCCGTTCTTTACCAGAGCTTTTAAGTTGTCCTTATTGCCGCCCTCGCAATAGCCGCCGTTCTCTGCGGTATACATGGCAAGTCTGACGGTATTGGCACCCCAATCATCTCGAATGGAGAGAAACGCATCTTTATTCACATAATCGGGAAACCATGCCAAACCATGAGTACTTACACCCACAATCTGAAAAGGCTCTCCGTTGGCATCCACAATATTGGTTCCGTCCACCTTCAATGCACCATGCATCTCAAAAGGCGTGCCTTCTTCTGCGGTTGCTTCTTCCGATACTTCCTCGCTTACTTCCTCTGATACTTCTTCCGAAATCTCCTCGGATTCCGTTTCGGAAGTCACGGCAGAATCTGCCTCTGTATTGCTTTCTTCTTCGCTCACCGTTTCCGAAGTTCCTCCGTCATTGCCGGTAACCACCTGGGCTACGCCGGTTACATTATTACATGCCGCAATTACCAGCATCATAGCCGACAAAACTGCTGCCAACCACATCTTTTTATTTTTAAACATAGCAAAACCTCTTAAAACAATCTTTTATAATAATTTATTTTTAAATGCCTTCGGATTATCGGCATCTCTTTTATATTATCCGCAGATACTGTATCTTCTATATTAATCATCCACATCAAAATTTTCAAGTACTGATTTCTTTGCCATGGGCTTGGTATCCCCGTGTTTTACCATAATCATGGTAAAAAATGCCAAAACCGAAAATACACAGGCATAAGGGAACAAAGTTGTATAGCTTACCCACTGTAAAAGTGCGCCGGAAAGCACCGGAGTAAGCACCTGTGCGGCCATGGAGAACACATAATAATAGCCGGTATATTTACCCACATCACCGTCATTGGCAATTTCCACTACCATGGGGAATGAATTTACATTAATCGCTCCCCAGCATACACCGATTATAATAAAGCCTAAATTAATCATAAAATGATACTTAAAAAATAATCCTACATATAAAAAGCCGATAAACAAGCCTACAATACCCATGAGAATGCTCTTTTTACGACCGATTTTACTTGCAAGGAATCCTAAAGGGATGTAGCTGATAACCGCCGCCACGGTTGCCACCATAAGGCAGTCTGCATAACCTCCGTTTTCAAGCTCCCATACTTGGGTTGCATAGCGGGAAAATGCACTTGTTACCGCGTTATATGCCATATACCAGAAAGCCACCGACAGAAGTAAGAAAATAAGACTCTTTTTCTTAGGCTTACTAAGCTTTTTGCCGGTTGCCGGAGCTTCATCTTCTTGGGCATCCTCCATAAGCTCGGGATGTTCCTTTTCCGCCTTACGGGCTTCTTCGCCCCATTTCTTTTCGTTTACGGTAAACATCAGCACGAGAATACTGATAATCATAAAAATAATCACGGACCAAAAAAGCATCGTATAATCCGGAGTTTTACCGTCACCTACCACAAGTCCGATCATAAGCAGTCCGTAAATGGCTCCCACGGTACCCATCAGATTAATGATGGCATTTCCTTTGCTTCGCAAAGGTCTTGGTGTAACATCCGGCATTAACGCCACGCAGGGCGAACGGAAGAATGCCATGAACAAAAGCACCAGTCCCGTTGATATCAAGAATAAAGGAAGGTTTCTTGTATTGTCACCGATAGGCATAAACGCAATGGCCACCACCGTAAAGGCCGTACCGATTACGATAAAAGGCTTTCTTTTACCCCACTTGCTGTCCACCTTATCCGACAGGGTTCCAAACAGCGGTAATAAAAACAATGCCAGAATATTATCGGCTGCCATTACCACGCCTGTTACGATTTCATTCATACCAAAGCTGTTTTTCAAAATCAACGGTACGATATTGTCATAAGTCTGCCAAAAAGAATAAATCGCCATAAAAGCAAGGCCGGCCAAAATGGTTCTTCTATAATTTAGTTTCATTTCATTCTCCATATAAAAACATTGCACTTTTCTACAAAAAATAGTACCATAAAAGAGAATAAAAAGATACTTTTTTGTGTATTTTATCTTTTTCACACGGTTATTTGTTTCGGAGCGAAAATAAATAGCTATTATGGCAGCTCTTCGCAAAGAAGTGCTCAGAAATGAGAGGTAATATGAACATTTATGTTGTGCATATAGTAGGCATTTTAATTGCCTATGTGGTAGGAAGTATCAGTACTTCCCTCATCATATCCAAAATCAAGAAGAAAGACCTGCGTTCCGGCGGTTCTAAAAACCTGGGCGCATCCAATACAACCCTTCTTCTGGGTTGGAAATACGGCCTCATTGTAGGAATCTGCGATATTTTAAAAGGAACACTGGTGGTCCTTCTTGCAAAGTGGATTTTCCCGGAGTATATTTACCTACCCTATTGCGTGGCAACCGCAGCAGTACTTGGCCACATCTTCCCCTTTTATCTGAAAGGAAAAGGCGGTAAGGGCTTTGCCACATATGTAGGCATTATGCTGGGACTGGATTGGCGCTTCTTCATTATCATGGGTATCGGCATTATTGTAATTACGATTATCACCGATTACCTGGCTTTGGCCACTTTTACAACGGTGTCCACCTTCCCTATTTGGTTGTTCTTTATGTCGCCGGTAAAATGGGCCTTCCTGATTCCGTTGATTGCTTCGCTGGTTATCATTGTAAAGCACTTTGAGAACATCAAGCGCATGATTAAAAAAGAAGAGCTTGGCCTTCGGGCATCTTTTAAAAAGAAAAAAGCATCATAAACTATAAGAAATAAAAAATGTCTCGGAGACTTAATCTCCGGGACATTTTTATGTAAAAGAGAGAATTATGCAAATTTAATCAGCTTATTCCAATACGCCCTTCGTGGTTTTGCCCAAATGACATAACGCAATGGCTCCGGGACCGGTATGAGCTCCGATTACGGGACCGATGTCACTGATTACCACTTCGGTTTCGGGGAACTCAGCTTTAATCATATCTACCAAATGATTTACATCATCCAAACAATCACTGTGTGAAACAAAAACATAAGGTAACTCATCAAATTTCTGAACTTTCTTTAACATGTTAAATAACTCGTTCAGAGATGTTTTACGGCCTCTCACTTTGCCGATATTGGAAAGCTTACCTGCTTCATCCACAATAATAATAGGCTTAAACTGAAGCACGGTACCTGCCACAGCAGATGCTGCACTGATTCTGCCGCCGCGCTTTAAAAAGAATAAGTCATTAACGGTTACATGGTGATGTACACGATCTTTCATCGCTTCTACCGCTGCCAATACCTCTTCCATGCTCTTTCCTTCTTCGCGAAGTTTTGCCGCATGATATACCACAAGCCCCTCACCCATGGATGCACATACAGTATCTGTATATAAAATCTTGCGATCCGGATATTCCTTCTTTAAATCTTCCAGAACCAACACACCGTTGTTGTAAGTTACGGAAAGACCGGATGTAAAACCGAGATACAGAATGTCTTCTCCCGCTTCCAAAACCGCTCTCATATGCTCTTCGAAATGTCCTAATGTTACGGCAGATGTTTTCGCATTCGCTCCTGCTCTTAACTGATCATAAAAATCCTTGATATTAATATCACGATTCAATACGGGAGGCTTATCGTCAATAATTACCTCTAACTGCATAACCTGTAAATCAAACTTCTCAATAATCTCTTTGGGAAGGTCGCAGGATGAATCCGTAAAAATCTTATAATTTGCCATTCTATTTACTCCTTACCGTTGTTTTTCCTCTTTTAACATTGTAACTGTACCCCGCAGAATAAGGCAAATTATATTTTTATAAACAAAATAACCACTTTCTAAAATAATTATTAAAAAAACCTCCTTATTGGGCTTGTTTTACCCGTAAAAGGAGGTTTTGGTGATTCTTTTATATTGTCATTAAGTATTCTACATCAAAACGCCCAATGGCATCTTGAATTTTAAGATATGCTTCTTCGTATTCCTCAGGTACGCGGTAAGCCTGCATATCAAACAAAATTTTATCCAAGGCATCAATATCCATATCTTCCGCCGCTTTGCGAATTTCACCTTTGAACATATTCCAGTTGCTTTCGCTCATCTGCTGCCGGTCTTGCGCATCGGAAGACACCATATCTGCCAATCGCTCTTTAAAAGAAGTCCACTCTTTCAGGAATACCGGAGTTAAAACATCAAGTGTTGATCGTTCTTCTCTTCTGGCTGCATCTTCCAACACTTTGGCCATACCTGTCAACGGAATGATTCCCACAATAGCCGCCGAATTCTTCATACTGTGAACCTTGGTACAGTAATTCTTATACCCTTCCGCTTCATCCAGCTTCTCATACAACAACTGCAGCTCTTTTGCCTCACTGTCAATGGAACCGCAGAAAAATGCCACAGCCTGCAACATATCCTGCTGCTCGGTAAAATGATTCTTCGCATATTCCCAATCCAAACCGTTGATTACCGGAAGTTCTTCCTGCGCCTCTTCCGTTGTTTCATCCTCTGCACTAACACCATGTATCAAGTTCTTTTTCAACAATGCTTTTATGGTTTTTTCCAGCTTCACATAATCAATAGGCTTGGAAATGTAGGCTCTGAATCCTTCTTTTACAATGTACTTGTCCTTCGCCCCTTTTATGGCATTGGCCGTTACAATAACCACCGGCGCCTTTTGGCTGGGATAATCCTTCATTTCTTTTAAAATATGATAGGTTTCCACGCCGTCCATTTCCGGCATCATATGATCCATAAAAATGATGTCATAGGCACGCTTTTGCACCATTTCAAGACACTCTTTACCGCTACAAGCCTCGTCAATCTGAATCTTGGTTTTCTTCAACAACGCCCGAAATACCTTGCGGTTCATTTTATTGTCATCCACCACAAGTACCTTGGCATCGGGAGCTTCAAAAGCCGGAACATAGGTATATGTTTTCTCTTCTTCCTTGTCTTTCTTTATCTTTGAAATCGGTATGGCATTCACCACCTGCTGTTTCAAGATAAAAGAAAACTCAGACCCCTTACCGTACTCGCTTTCCACGCGCATCTTGCTACCCATGCCCGCGAGAAGTTTGAAGGTAATGGGTAGCCCCAGTCCGCTACCTTCAATGTTTCGGTTTTTAGTCACATCGAAACGCTCGTAAGGAATCATAATCTTATCTATATCTTCTTTTTTAATACCCATGCCGCTATCTTTTACGGAGAACCATAAACAGGCTTCCTGCTCATTGCTTTCCGGGATAAGTCTTACATTAAGGGATACCGAGCCTTCTGCGGTATATTTGAATGCATTGCTTAACAGATTCACCAATACCTGGCGAATATGTACATCATCACCCACGAGTTTGTCCGGAATATTGCCGTCGATATCCACATCAAAACGAAGATTTCGGTCTTTTATTCGGAAATCAATCATGCTTAGGACTTCTTCAATCATAGCCGAAAAGCTGTATTCCACATCAGTAATCACCATCTTGCCGGCTTCAATTTTGGAAATATCCAAAATATCATTGATCAGGTTAAGCAGGGACTTGGTGGAATCCTGAATGTCCATGGCATATTCTTTAATCTTCTTCTCATCATTCTCCCGCAAAATCACTTCCGTCATGCCCAGCATGGAATTAATGGGCGTACGGATTTCATGAGACATGTTAGCAAGGAAGTCCGTCTTGGCACGGTTTGCCACATCCGCACGGTGAGTTTCTTTTTTTAACAACTCTACCAAAACCGCATCCGGATTCTCCATCATCAGATAAAAGCTTAAATTCAACAGGGTAATACCCAAACAGGAAATTAACGCAGTGGGTACAAACGCCTGATATCCTGCAATTAAAGCCTCACTGAGCATTGCAACCACAATGGCTGTGGTCTTTTTTGCGGAAAGCATTCTTCCGTATTTGATGGTCAACCGTAAAATTAAAATAACATAAATGGCAATGCTGATATAGATATTTATGGGGCCGGGACCATATGAATAATTCCCTTTCGGCGTTTCTGCATAATAAATCGGCAACACCAATACTCCCACGAAAGAGACCAGAAGCGGAATATAGGCCCATTTGGCACTTTTAAATGCATCTCCGATTTCTTCCTGAATAACCGTTTCCAAATATCTGTACACAGCAAAAAAGATGGCAAGCATCAGTGTCATAAAACACTGATGTACCAGCTTATTTATCCAAGGTTCAATTGTTTCGAGTTGATTTACCGTGATTACGGACAAGATGTCAAATACCAATTGCGCTACGGAAACAATCAGCATGACAGAGTACCACTTATGAGATTTTTTCTTTTTCTCTTTGACAGATACGAAATAAAAAACACCGATAAAGAAAACAATGATACAACAGATTAACTGTGTCTTGAATACCATATGACTTATCCTCTTAATACATCCTCAATAACAGACATAAGATTAATCGCATTAACCGGTTTTAAAATATATCCGGCAGGACGAAGAGAAAGAAGTCTTTGTACAATATCCGCATCTGCCGCACTTGTAAGAAATACAATGGGAATGTCTTTGTAGGCTTCGTCTTGTTTTAATTTGATATATAAGTCCTTACCGTTCATCTCCGGCATTTCATAATCTAAGAGAATTAAGTTGGGCTTTCTTTTTTCCATAGCCATATATGCCTGGGTAGCGGAAGCCGCCACAGACACGGAATACTTATCGTCCAAAAGAACCTTCATATTTCTTAATACCAAGGCATTATCATCAATAATTAAAATATGTGCACTGTTTGTTTTATAAAACGTTACTGTATTATTCATTTTTTGTTTCCACCCTATTCACCACAAACCACATTCAGTTAGCATGCTATTACCAACTGTTTTTATTATAGCAAACCTGCGACAAAAAACAATATTATTTTACGCTTTTATCAGTTAATTAGACGACGTATTATAGGGATTCCGACAGTGAAGTTCGGCATGGGGCCGCTGCTTGTTTCTGCATAAAAGAGAAAGAATACGCTGCCGGCAGGACCATCATATTCCAAAGGCGCTGCAAATGTATATGTATTCCCCTCTAATACAGAGTTCTCGGCAACCAGACGAACCTCCTCATCATAAGAAGATACAACCTGCGCATCCGCACCATAGTATGCACGATAAGATGACACATACTGCTCCGGTACCTTCTGTGCAATTAATTGAATCGTCTCCATTTGCTCCAAGGTTTGCTCCACAGGTTCTGTTAATATCGCCACGGTTCCTTCCTCAATTTCCAAGGTTTCGCCTTCGGCAAGAGTATATTCCTTTAATTTCCCGTCTTCTTCTACAACATAAGTAACCTCTTGTGATACTTCCAGACTGACATAATATATGGTATGAGTTTCGGAATCAACAATGATCTCCATGTAGCTGTCAACGGAAGGCAGATATATTTTCATATACCAGAACATAAGAATAACGCCATCCGAATAGCTTGGCCCATACACGATGTAACGATTGCATTTTTCCAAATCATCTCCACCGATTGTAGACATGACCTCATTTAAATCATTGTAGGTAATCTCTGTAAGATTTGTCATATATTCGGAATTGCGCACAACCGATATTATTGAATACAATTCATCATAACCGATGGTATTTTCTACCAACGATACGGTTATATTTCCGTATCCCACCTCTGACAATTTCTTTAAGCGAGTCGCGGTATCTGCCGAATATGCAGTCTGCATTTCCATAATGTCATAAACATCCCTGTTAATTACATCAATACGACTGACCTGATAACTGTCCTGCACATAAAAAACAATTTGGGGCAAAAAAACCGCAAGTGCAATTACCGCAAGCAAAGCAGTCACCGTTATAAAATAGGTTTTAAAAATTTTCTTTTTCATTTATTCTCCTCTTGCCCGGTAAATACAACACGAATTACCGTTCCTTCCCCCAACTTACTGTGAATGTGCATTTTTGCATCGTGGCATTGTATGATTTTCTGGCAGAGGGCCATACCGATTCCTGCGCCGCCTTCTTTTCTGGAGCGGGACTTGTCCACCATATAAAAAGCCTCCGTAATGCGACTTATTTCTTCTTCCGGAATTCCCCTGCCGTTGTCCGTTACTGTAATCTCGTAGTCCCCCATGAGATTCATGCCCTTAAAATGTACTTCGCCGTTTTCTTCCACAGCTTTTACGGCGTTATCCAGTAAATTGTAAAACACGGAAAGTAGCAGTTCTTTGTCTCCGTATATGTAGCCTTTGTCCAGATGAATATCACCTTCCACTTTTTTGGCAGCAAAAATAGGGCGCATGGTATTGCGAAGATTTTCTTCCAATTCCTTTGTGGGAATTGCTTCTTTTTTTATAGGATTCTTATCAATCTCCGCCAATTCCAGAAGTTTATGGGAAAGATTCTCCAAACGCTTTCCCTGTGTAAAAATATAATAATATGCCTCGCTTCGCTCCCGGTCGGTCATTTCTACGGTATTAAGCATGTCCGCATATCCGATAATGGATGTTAAAGGAGTCTTTAATTCATGGGCAAAAGAAGTGGTAAAATTCTCCTTCTGCAATGCTTCCAACTCTTTCTGGTGCATATGATCCACAATGGCATTGGTCATTTCATTAAAATTTGCCGCCAATTTACCAATTTCATCATTTCCTTTTACATCACATCTTATCTCATAATTGCCTTGGGTGATATCGTTTACCACATGATTTAACCTGCTGATGGGTCTGGTAATGTAACGGGAAAGAATGAAGATTACCGCGCCGCCTACCACCAGAAGAATTCCCAAAGCGATGCAGTAACGAATCGTCAATTCTTCTCTTGCTTCATACACCGCAGTAATATCACGGCACATGCCCAGATATATATCAAACTCTGTTTTACTTACAGTAATGATGTAATATCTTGAACCGATTTTACGGATGGCTACTCCGTAATAATTTTCGTCTTCTGCATAATTGCCGGTTTCCCGGTCCAATGCGTTACTTACACCATAGATTGTGTTTATCATATCAACACCGATGTTGGGATTGCAATAATATTCCCGCTCATCATCCCAAACAACGCAATAATTGCCGTTTTTCTCGACACCGAAGGATATGCTGTCCATGACACCTCGGACGGCAAACTCCTTACCATACATAGCCATTGGATAATATGTATTCTCAAACATCAACTGGAACATACCGCTTTCCGCATTTGCACGGTCAATTTCCCGTTCCACGGCCTTGGAATAATAGGATAAAAGCATCCACATTCCAAAAACGGCAAATATGATGGTCAGCAACGCTGTCATTGTAAAAAACAGTTTATTGGCAAATTTCATTTTATTTCTCCACATTTAATCGATAGCCTACTTTGTATACCGCAACGATTTTATCTTCCCACTTTAATTTCTTCTTCAAACGCTGAACATGTAAATCAACGGTACGGCTCTGCTCTCCGTATTCTCCGCCCCACACATTTTCATAGATGGCATCCCTATACAACGCAATATTGCGATTTCTCGCAAACAACAATAAAAGGTCGAATTCCTTCATGGTTAAAGAAATCTCTTCTTCACCTCTTTTTACGGTATGTGAAGTTTCATTAATAACGATATCATGTACTTCGATAATATCCTTGGTTTTGTTGAATCGTCTTAAAACCGCCTCAACTCTGGCTAAAAGTTCCGCAATTTCAAAAGGCTTTGGCAGGTAATCATCTGCCCCCAAACGAAGCCCTTTTACCTTGTGATCCGTGGTTCCAAGAGCCGTAAGAAAGATGACCGGAAATCCTAATTTGCGGGCATATTCCAGCAATTCATAACCGTCAATTCCCGGCAACATAATATCCAGTAAAACCAGGTCAAAGGCATCATTCATCATATAGTCTGCCGCCTTCACTCCGTCCGGTGCCCAGACACATTCATAGCCTGCCTTCTGTAAATTTAATTTAACTAAATTTGCGATAGGTTCTTCATCTTCCGCAATAAGAATTTTTAACATGAGGACTCCTCCCATATCGGTTTTATCGATAATATTCCGCTCCATGGGTAAACACATATCCAGTATAGCATGATTTATGCGAAATAAAGTCTTTTTCATACTAATTCTTATATAAAAATGTATCAGGATTGTATCAAAAACACCCACAGATATTTCCGTGGGTGTTTCGCATAACCGCCTGTGTCGGTTTCATTTGTATTTTCATCGTTTAATAGGTATATTTCTTTACCTGCTCACTTAAATGCTCAGAATGTGCAGAGTTCTTGCGGGAAGTTTCGCTGAGGTTTCCAAAGCTTTCTGCGATTACTCCCGTTGAACGGGCAAGATCGTTGGCTTCTTCCGCAGTAGTAAAAATATTGGATGCAATCTGCTGCACATCTGCATTAATGGTCGCAATATTCTGTGAAATATAAGCACTCTGGCTACCGATTTCCGTCATCTGTGTACCGATTGTCTCTGTGGTGGTTCCGTACTCTTCACCCAATGCCGCGAAGGAATCATAATCTCTTGCCACATCTTCGGATACAAAACGAATCATTTCTTCCAATACCGCAGTTAATTCTCCTACCGCAGACTGAACCTGTCCGTTAATTCCGTTAATTTCTGCAACCGCACGGTCAATCTGGTCACTAAGGTTCTCAACTTCGGTTGCAACCACCGCAAAGCCTCGTCCTGCCTCACCTGCGCGCGCCGCCTCTATTTGGGCATTTAAACTAAGCATTCTGGTCTGGCTTGCAATAACACCGATTTCTTCCGCGATCTGTTTTACACGCATAATCTGTAATGCATCTTCGCCGGCCTGTTCCATTCTCATTTGCAATTCTCCAATGGAACTCATTGCACTCTGACGATTCTCAACCGCCTGCTTGGATGTAGTCTGGGCATTGATGTTTGCCTGCTGCACCATACGACAAATCTCATCCACATTTCTTGCAAAAGCCGCAACCTGTTCAGAGCTCTCCGCAAGGCTGTCAGAAAGAATCTTACTTGATGCCGCGCTCTTTTCCATGTTAACACTGATATCTTCAATTTCCGTATTCATATCTGACATAATACGGGTATTCTCATCCACTGTAGTTTTCAGTTCGTCGCCGGTAAGCAAAATCTCTTCCGTAGACTGTGCTACTTCTTTTACCAAACCGCGAATCTGGCGAATAAATGCATTCATGTTTCCTGCAATCACTTCCAATTCATCGCCGCTGTAAATATCGATTTCCTTGGTTAAGTCGCCTGAACCGCCAGACAATTCTTTTACCTTGTTATTAAGCTTATTCATGCCCTTCTTAAACTTGCCCATTAACAGGCCCAATAAAAGAAGACTCACTCCATAAGTTCCTACAAAAACAACAATTACCAAATTACGAAGTGCTTTCATCTGCTCGTCAATCCAATTGGCGCTGATATCCACACCTACCGCACCAACCACGGTGTCTCCGTCAAAAACAGGGCTGTACGCCGATACATGGCTTCCCCATTCATCTGTAAAAGGTTCGTCGTCCGCAGCTGTAATTGCCTCCGTAAAAGCAGTGGTCAATCCATCGGTAGCTTCACACTCATCACCGATTGCCGCCGGCTCCTCCGGGTCAGAATCAACAACAAAGACATACTGCTCTTCCCCTACCTGACGCAAGGTATATATATACTCAATCTCTGCATTGTCGCGGAATAAAGAAAGCTCCTCAATAATAGTATTGTAAGCATCATTTCCTTCGTCGCCTACCTGAATATCTTTCAATAAATCTCCGCTGACATTCATTGCGGCACACTGCGCAATATTCATAACATTGGTCTGAATCTGACCGAACAACGCAGATTCGGAACGCTTATAAGCCGCAATGCCAAGAACCGCATTTCCTGCAAGCAACAGAATGGCAAGCCAAATAAACAATTGGTTAAAAATACTGATTTTACGTACTTTCATACATCCCTCTCCTTTACACATTTTCTTTCCCTTATGCTTAATTAAAACATATATCAAAGTCCATGTTTCCCCTATGAACTTTATGCAAAAATTATACTACACATGTTAAGGATTGAAAAGATGCAGACTACGATTTTATGCTGTATTATTTTTAACTTGCTACATACAATTCCTCTCTTATTCTGTCTCTGTTGCTACAAACTATCCCTATACAGCCTTATCTTGCCGGGGCTCAAAAGAAATAATTAAATTCATGTTCAACCCCTCTGCCAATCGTTTCAATGTAGATACGGAAGGATTGGCCAATCCTCGTTCTATCTTACTTATATCCGCTTGATAAATCCCCGTCTTCTCTGCCAATTCCTTCTGAGTCATACCTGCCGTTTCTCTTGCCAGAGACAAATGATAAGCCAATAAACGGTTAATATCCGGCTCCGTCTTGTTCGTCCGCTCAATTAAAATTCCATCTTCCCATATAGTTAAGGCATCCACATCCAAATCATCATTCCATGAGACACCGTAACCACCTGCGTCCACTCTAACGGCATGAAATAATTTCGGATCGTCTTTCAAGGTCTGAAACTGAGGAAACTGTACCAACATATAGTCCATATCATATTTTTTCACATCACCGTTCATAAATTCCACTTCCAATGAAAAATCATCTTTTCCAACTGCTGAAACAATCTTATTCGTCATAATCATCTCTCCTTATTCAATCGGGTCCAGTATGGAAAACTCCTGCGTCTCCCACATCTGTATTAACTGTTCTCTATAATGTAAAATAAAATTCGTCACAAAATGCCTCATCTTCTTCTCTAAATCGCCTTCAAACATCTCACCGTTCTCTAATGAAAATACCCCTACCGTTTCACCATATTGAGCATGAATATGTGGCGGGTTATGTTCCTTTTGTCTCAAGTACATTCTGAGGATGATTCCTCGAAATCTTGATATTACAGGCACCCTGTCACCTCCCTTCTATGGTTTTATCATATAGGATATATCCTATATTGTCAAGTATTAAAATTATAAAAAATTTAAATAACAAAAAACTCTCGGAATTGTTGGATTCCGAGAGTTCATTCAACTTATTCCATTTTTTAACAGGCATTAAAGGAAGTACTAATTTACATCTTCTTGAATGTAATCTGCATACGGCGTTACCCACACATCACCATAACGAAGTGTGTCCGAAACCGCGCTTAATAAAGCTTCACAACTTGTTGTCGGTTCTTCGATCCAAAATTCATCTAATTTTGCTCCATTGTTCGCAATAGCACATTCATCAAATGGAACTGCCAATTCTTTATCTTTCGGATTTAACAGAACCTCCTGAAATAAAATTCTGTTAGCATAATTTACCTCATCATTAAACTCAATAGCCGAACCCTCCTTATGATAATGAGTTATTATATATGCATCTGCTGCTGCGTTAATCCCCTCCTCATATATAGCCGCCAAATCCTCCATGGTATATCCCCATGTCGTCAATATGGTGTTTAAGTCTTCTTCTGTAATATAATCAAGATTTCCGGCAATTACCAAGGATTTAATATACTCCGGATCGTCATACACATATTTTTCTGCTAATTCATCACATAACGCCATGACTGTATCTGCGGAATAATCAACCTCAACTGCCTCTTCATTGATTTCTTCAGACACCGTTTCCGAATTCTCCTCGCTAACTTCCTCTGATATTATAGTTTCCTCTGATACAGAAGAGTTCTCCGAACTCGATTCTTCTTCCTTAACAGCCTCCTCGTTACTGCAGCCAACAAACATGATAGCTATTAACAACATAACTAATATGCAACTCAAAATTTTCTTTTTCATACATTCCTCCTTGTTGTGTATTTTTATCCTACTTTATCATATTTAATACTACTTTTCAATATTTTATCGCATGTAATGGTATGTTACTAATAAAAAGGTAGGTGATATATTATGAAACCCTTAAAAACAAAAGTCAGCATTACTTTAGATGAAGATATCGTTGAAAAACTTAAGAATCTGGCGGAAGCAGATGACCGTTCTTTCAGCCAGTATATTAATATGATTTTAAAAGAACATGTAAATAAGAATATAAGTAACAAAAAAACCGGAGATGCAAATTAATGCATTTCCGGTTTTTAAAATATACACTTCTTTTAAATAAACGATTATACTTTCTTTTTACAAAGACTATACAATGCCCTGTGCAGTCATGGCATCTACAACCTTCAAGAAGCCTGCGATGTTAGCACCTGCAACATAGTTGCCTTCCATACCATACTGCTTAGCAGCTGCATCAAGGTTACGGAAGATGTTAACCATGATTCCCTGAAGCTTTTCATCAACTTCTTCGAAAGTCCAGCTAAGTCTTTCAGAGTTCTGGCTCATTTCAAGAGCGGATGTAGCAACACCGCCTGCGTTTGCAGCCTTACCGGGTGCAAAGATTACGCCGTTTGCCTGAAGATATTCTGTAGCTTCAATAGAAGTAGGCATGTTAGCACCTTCTGCAACAACTTTTACGCCGTTAGCAACAAGGTTCTTAGCATCTTCAAGAAGCAATTCGTTCTGAGTTGCGCAAGGAAGAGCGATGTCAACCTTAACAGTCCACTGATTTGTGCCTTCAGCCTTCTTGTCATGATACTGTGCAGAAGGTCTTGCAGCAGCGTACTCTGTTAATCTTGCTCTCTTAACTTCTTTTACTTCTTTTAAAAGGTCAATATCGATTCCTTCGGGATCGTAAATCCAACCTGTAGAGTCAGATACGGTAACAACCTTAGCTCCCATCTGTGTAGCCTTTTCAGCTGCATAGATAGCTACATTACCGGAACCTGAAACAGCAACAGTCTGGCCTGCGATGTCCATGTTGTTAGCCTTTAACATTTCCTTGGTGAAGTATAACAAGCCGTAGCCTGTAGCTTCTTTTCTTGCAAGGGAACCGCCGTAAGAAAGACCCTTACCTGTAAGAACACCTTCGTATACATTGCGGATTCTCTTGTACTGTCCGTACATATAACCGATTTCTCTTGCACCTGTACCGATATCACCTGCGGGAACATCGGTGTCAGCGCCGATATGCTTGCAAAGCTCTGTCATAAAGCTCTGGCAGAATGCCATGATTTCTCTGTCTGACTTGCCCTTGGGATCAAAGTCGGAACCACCCTTACCACCACCGATGGGAAGGCCTGTCAAAGAGTTCTTAAATACCTGTTCAAAACCTAAGAATTTAATAATACCTAAGTTTACGGAAGGATGTAAACGAATACCTCCCTTGTAAGGTCCGATTGCGCTGTTAAACTGTACTCTGAATGCGTTGTTTACCTGAACCTGACCCTTGTCGTCAACCCAAGGTACTCTGAAAAGAATCTGTCTTTCAGGGGTAACCATTCTTTCAAGAAGAGCATCTTTTCTGTATGCTTCTTCATTTGCTTCAACTACAACACGAAGAGATTCGAGAACCTCTTTTACTGCCTGATGGAACTCCGGCTGAGCGGGGTTTTTCTCAACCACCATAGCAATGACTTCATCAACGTATGACATGTTTGTGTCCTCCTTATATAAAAATAAATATAAACATATTGACTTTTTTATGTGCGAAATAAATTCCGTCCATAAAAAAAATCTTCCCTCTTGAAGGAAGATTCACTCCAAAGGGCGCGGAAAATCCAAGGCTCCACAGCCTAAAACTCCCGGGACGCCTTTAGTCCACGGCTATTATATAACAACCTTTTATGTAATTGCAATATTTTTTTACTTTTTTTTGATAAAGCGATAAATCTTTTATTTTTATATTGTCGGTATAAAAAATATCTCTGCCCAATCTATGTATGTAAGCCGGACGAGGAGAATTCCGGCTTACCAGAAACGTACAACACACTATAATGAACTACCTTGCGACGCTATAAAAGTCGCAGGAGAAGACATAAGCTTTTTTAAGGAAGCACATCCATGGGATTTACCGCTGCACCGTCCTTGGTCATTTTTAAATATAAGTTACTGCCCTCACTGGTATAATATACGCTGGGCTCTGCCACTGTTCCCAAAAGTGTTCCGGTTTCAATGACATTTCCGGGAACTACGGTAATATCTTCAAGCTGTCCGTATGTGAGTTCATATCCGTCACCGATGTCCATAACCACCACATTTCCCAATTCCGTGCTTTGATATACCTCGGTTACAACGCCGTTTGCGCAAGCTTTTACCTTATCGCCCACGCCGGCTTTTATAACCAGTGCCGGATTATAACGATACTGACCCAATGTTTCGAAGTAAACGGTTTTGTCCATGCTGTAATTCATGATCAAATCACCGTATAAAGGCCACTGCATTTGCATAAGCCCGGGGAAATTATAATTTGGAGCAATTACATTCTCAGCTCCCGCTTCCAGGGTTTCTTCCGTCTGAGCCAACTCTTCGCCCTCGTTATCCTCGGCCACGGCGGTTATATTCTCTTCGGCCTGCTCGGCTGTTACTTTTTCATCAGTTTTTACTTCAAAATCATTTTCCACCTCAGGGGAATCCACTTCCCAGAAATTAGGGTCGGCATCCAAATCATCCGCAATGATTACATTGTTCTGGCTTAACTGCAAATTCTCATTGATTTCATCAGTTTTTTCTGCCACGGTCTGCCCGTCCAATTGGCTTAAATCTACGCGATATTCATCGTTTGCCTTGCTTTGCTCCCGCACATATACTCCTGCCATGGTTAAGGCTGTCAAAACAAAGGCAGACGCGGAAATCATTATGATTTTCTCTCTTCTAAGACTATTCTTTTTTCTTCTCATAATTACCTCGTTTCCGTTTTAGTAAAACACTTTCGATATAAGTATTTTTACCGATTTGGAAACGATTATACATTCACGCTTCAATATCGCTTCTGTTTTCTTTGCGAATTTCAATTCCTTTATAAAAGTATTGCAAAATTTCCGCAAAACTGTAACCTTTGTTTGCCAACGCATCCGCACCGTACAAACTCAAACCAAAGCCGTGCCCCATTCCCCGAACATGAAAGAGATAAAAATCTTCTTTTCTTTCATAATCAAAACAGGAAGAGGCCAGATGATGCAACCCGGAAAATTCCTCACCATCAAGCACCTCTCCTTTTACCCGAACCGAAACAACATAGCCGAAAGAGTCTTTCTGCAACACTTCAAAATCCTCTCCCAACTTCTCTACTCTGATTTCTGCTGTGCTGTAATAGCCATTGGCATACATATCCTCCGCCGATTCCGCTGAATGCAGGTACGGAAAGCTACCCACTAAAATACCGGCGTCTCTGGTTTTCCCACAACTTAGGCGATGATAGGGCACTTCCGTAATCTCTCCCCCATAAAAAATAACGATACCCTGAGTCTCCATAACAGCCTCCTTGTATCGTTGTACATTTGTCTCATATTCATCTTTCCAGAGAATCCGAAGTTCTTCTTCCGAATAAAAACTGTTCCTTTTAACCGCTCGTTCTTCTGCTATGATACAAACGGCATTGCTCCGAAGAATGACCGCCACAGCTTTTAAGGTTTCTTCATTAAAAGTTGGATCACAATTTTTTGCCAGGGCTCCCAGCAGATAAATTTCCAATTGAATACTCTCCCTGCCGGACTCCTTCTCAACCCAAATCCTTTGATTGATTCTGCCGAATTCTTCCGTTTCTATCGGATGAATTCCGTTCATTGCAGCATTAAGTATATAAGGTAAAATAAAAATGAAAAAGGAAACTGCACTGACAAGAAGAATGTAATCTTTCTGTTCTGTCGATACGGCTTCCTTTTCCAACTTTTTCAATTTTTTTCCTCTTTCTGCGTCCATACCATATTATATGAACCCAGAGAATATCTTATTCTTCTGTATGTCGTTGAAATATATCGTTGCTTACAGCAATCGATTAATTCGTTAACACGCTTTCGATTAAGATAATCCATATATCTACAAGTCGTTTCCTCTACTTCGAATGAACCCCAAGCCTCTAAAAAACTTCCGTTGCAATGCCAACTTCGCCCTCTTGCTGCTTCTGTTACAGAATTCACAGAAATGTCACTTTCTTTGTTATTGGTTAAAACAGAAACCTCAACAGTTGAAAGTGACACCGCTCCTTCGGTCTCTTACAAGATTGACCTCCACCCGAAGCGGACTATCGACTTAACAAAGTCGCATCCATGTTAGTGTATGTATCCCCTTAAACACATCTGCTTCCTTGTTGCTTATAGATTTTTTGTAAGTTTAAGATAACACACTTTTTTACAAAAATAAATAGGTTTTTACCAATAACAAATATTTTGACATGAAATAAAAAAGGGGGGTAATAACACGGTGTATGCGGGGGAATGTTTAACGGGTGGGATGAACTATATGTTCTCAGGGACGCTCTCGCTCTGTTGCATCACGCAACGGTACATAAGATTGCAAAATACGCAATCTAAGTACCGGCGCCGCAAAAGCCCTTCGAACAAAATAGTTCATTCCACCCGTTTTTCATTTTTGAAATACATGTAAATGTATTATTAATTCTAATTGTGAATGATCTGCGGTATGTCTGAAAATGTATATAAATATATACTTTTATTCTTTATATCGAAGATTATACCGTTTAGATACGGTTGTAATTAATCAGGCAACCCTTGAGGATAATTTCACGCTCCTCGTTGGTTAATTCTCCCACTTTTAATTCGAACTCTGTGGTCTTGCCGTCGGCAATGGTGTAAGCCTTGATAATCTCGGTCTTGTCTTCGATTGCCTTACGGATTCCGGGAACATAGATGTAATCTAAGTTCTTGAAAGGAAGCTCGCCTTCGGGAATTAAGAAGGGAAGCATACCCCAGTTAATTAAGTTGGAACGATATCTCTTGGTTGCATATTCGTTGGCAATGTTAGCCCAGCCGCCAAGTACCTTCTGGCAGCTTGCAGCCTGCTCACGTGCAGAACCGTCGCCGGGTTTTACGGCGAAGATTGTACTACCGATACCGATGTTCTTCTTTTCTACGCCGGGGAAGTTAGCCTCGATGGTATCGTAAACCGCTTTTAATTCAGCTACTTCTTCTACGGGGCACTTGCCGTCTTCTCTTGCCTTCTCTGCCTTCTGTACTTCCTTGGCTCTGCCTACATAAGCAGGGTCTTTTCTGGAAAGTGTGAATTCTGCCAAGCCCAAAGGATTGGAACGGAAGGATGAAGTTTCACCGGAAGGAATTAACTCATCGGTGGTGGTTACGGGATCGTGAATCTCTGATACAACTTTTAATAACAAGTCATCGGTTAATTCGCACATTGCAGGCCAGTCCTTAATGTTGGGACCAAACTTAATGTCCACGGAAGGATCAGCCACACCCTTGGAATCGTATACACGATTTGCGTAGATGCTGCTGTCAAAGTAATATTTGTATTTGCTTAACTCGCCGTCAAATTCAGCCGCAGAAGTAAGAATACCCTTGTTGGCAGCAGTTGCTGCGATAGAACGGGCATCCATAAGGGCAACAGAGGAAATCTGGCCGTTCTGGAGCTTAGAACCTTCACGGTTGGGGAAGTTACGGGTTGAGTGTCTGATACTTAAAGCATTGTTTGCGGGTGTATCTCCTGCACCGAAGCAAGGTCCGCAGAATGCAGTCTTCATAATGGCACCGGACTGCATAATGGTTGCTGCACAACCGTTCTTCACCAATTCCATATATACAGGCATAGATGCGGGATATACGCTTAATGTAAATTCATCCGCACCGATAAAGTTTCCTTTTAAAATGTCCGCAGCAGCGCAGATATTCTCAAATCCGCCGCCGGCACAACCTGCGATAATACCCTGGTCTACATAGAGCTTACCGTTACGCACCTTATCTTTTAAGGTGTAATCCACAGCACCGTCAAGGCTGACTGCCGCACGCTTCTCCACATCATCAAGGATATCCATAAGGTTGGCATTCAATTCATCGATGGTGTAAGTGTTGCTGGGATGGAAAGGCATGGCAATCATAGGCTTAATTGCAGATAAATCAACTGTGATTACGCCGTCATAGTATGCCACTGCACCGGGATTCAACTCCTTGTATTCTTCTTTACGACCATGAATCTCATAGAATTCTTCCACCTGAGCATCTGTCTGCCAAATAGATGAAAGACATGTGGTTTCTGTGGTCATTACATCGATACCGATACGAAAATCGGGAGTTAAAGAAGCCACGCCGGGGCCTACGAATTCCATTACTTTATTCTTAACATAGCCGTTGGCAAATACTGCACCGATAATAGCAAGGGCAACGTCCTGAGGACCAACACCCTTGGCAGGTGCACCTGTCATGTATACTGCCACTACGCCGGGCATGTTAATGTCGTATGTCTGATTAAGAAGCTGCTTAACAAGCTCGGGACCGCCTTCACCCATAGCCATGGTACCCAATGCACCGTAACGGGTATGAGAGTCGGAACCGAGAATCATCTTGCCGCCGCCTGCCATCATTTCACGGGCAAACTGGTGAATAACCGCCTGATGAGGGGGTACATATACACCGCCGTATTTTTTGGCACAAGACAAACCAAACATGTGGTCATCCTCGTTGATGGTGCCGCCTACCGCACACAAAGAGTTGTGGCAGTTGGTAAGTACATAGGGAATGGGGAACTTCTCAAGTCCTGAAGCTCTGGCTGTCTGAATAATTCCTACGAAAGTAATGTCGTGGGAAGTTAACTTATCGAATTTGATTTTTAACTTGTCCATACTACCTGAGGTATTATGGCTTTCTAAAATTCCATATGCGATGGTTTCTTTTCTTGCGTCTGCTTCGCTTACATTCTTGCCGGTTTTCTGCGCGATAATTGCCTGCGCGTCTGCGTTGTCATATACAAGCTCGGTACCGTTAATAAGATAAGCGCCGCTGTTACTTAACTGAATCATTATTCTTCCTCCTCGTTTATGTTCTCGCCGGTTATATGAAGAAGTATGGCACTTCGCTCAAAACCTGCGTCTCCTACAATTTGTACGACTTTTTTATCGCCGTCAATATAATCTTTATCATAAAAGTGAACATGCCCGGCCAAAACCGCTATTACCGGGCTGTCCTCTGCCGTTGTCTCTTTTATAAAAAGCTCCGATGTTTCAGACGGGCTGATTCCGCCAAAATTTCCCCCACCGATAATCATGGGAGAACTCCACACCTGTTTTGCCTTGGTTAATACGGACTGGGTTAAAAAAGGCACATGGGCCATTACAATCACCGGCTTATCTCCTTCCAAAAGTTCAAGATAAGTATCCATAATCTCCGGAGGTACCTGATTATCATAGCTGTTGTCTATAGACACCACTATAAAATCTTCCATTTCCAACACCTGAATGGTATCATCCCCTTTTATAAAAGGAGTCAGTAGCGGGCGATACTCATCTATGGCAGTCTCGGTCATGTACTCCCAGGGATATGTCCAGTCATGGTTCCCCATGGTGTATAAATAAGGCATCTCCAGCTTGGCAAGATTTTCATTCAGGTAATCGATGTTGGTGGCAGAAGGATAATCTATAATATCTCCGCCAAAAAGCACCGCATCCACACCTTTGGCATTGGCATACTCCATCCAATAAGGGAACTGTTCCACGGAAGACACGCCTTGTGCATCCATAAAAGCAGGCCCGCGCTCATTGGCGTTGGCAATTACACGGTCACTGTCTGCTTCCGAAGTAAGCACCATGTGAGTATCCGTAAGGAAAAGCAAGGTATATTCTTTTTCCAGGCCTTCTATAACCAGATATTCCTCGATGATATTCGCTTCCCGAATGAATTCTTCACCGCTGTTTGTTTTATTTTTAAAATGCTTTGCCATGAATAAGCAAAGCAATATGCACATTACTGCAATGCCCAGTAATATGCATATTGTCTTTGATTTGTTTTTCATTATTTCTTTAATACAACCTTATCAAGCTTCCAGATTTCATCAACATACTGCTGAATGGTTCTGTCTGAAGTAAACTTACCTGAGCATGCAACATTCAAAATTGCGCTTTCTGCCCAACGAGCTTCATCCTGATATGCTTCTTCTACTTTCTTCTGAGCTGCCGCATAAGACTTGAAATCCTTCAAAATGAAGTATGTATCAGCCTTAGATGTACTCTCTGTGTTAAGAAGTGAGTTGTAAAGGTGACGGAATCTTTCAGGATCGTCCTGTGAGTATGTTCCGTTGATTAACTGCATCAATACCTTGCGAACATCCTGGTCATTGTTGAAAATTTCCATAGGATTGTAGCCGCCGTTATTTTCGTAGTTAATAACCTCATCAGATGAAAGACCGAAGATAAATGCATGGTCTTCACCAACTTCTTCCACGATTTCCACATTTGCACCGTCCATGGTTCCCAATGTAAGGGCACCGTTTAACATGAACTTCATGTTACCTGTACCGGATGCTTCCTTGGAAGCGGTAGAAATCTGCTCAGATACATCTGCTGCCGCAAAAATCCACTCTGCGTTGGATACGCGGTAGTTTTCAATAAATACAACCTTAATCTTGCCGTTGATTGATGCGTCGTTGTTGATTACATCTGCAACTGCATTGATTAACTTAATGGTAAGCTTCGCATTGCGGTAACCTGCTGCTGCCTTAGCACCGAAAATGAAAGTTCTGGGATAGAATTCCATATCGGGATGTTCTTTTAATTCATTGTAAAGGTACATTACATGAAGGATGTTGAGCAACTGTCTCTTGTACTCATGCAATCTCTTAACCTGAACATCGAAGATAGAGCGAGGATCTACTTCAATACCGTTGTGCTCTAAAATGTATTTTGCAAGGCGAACCTTGTTCTGATACTTAATGTTCATAAACTCAGCCTGAGCCTTTTTATCCTTGGCATATACTTTAAGGCCTTCCATCTTGGGAAGATCAACGATCCACTCGTCTCCGATGTGGTCGGTTACCCAATCTGCAAGAAGGGGATTACCATGAAGAAGGAATCTTCTCTGGGTAATACCATTGGTCTTGTTGTTGAACTTCTCGGGCATCATCTCATAGAAATCTCTTAATTCCTGATTCTTTAAGATTTCGGTATGAAGTCTTGCAACACCGTTTACAGAGTAACCTGCAACGATAGCAAGGTGAGCCATTTTAACCTGACCGTCATATACGATAGCCATTTTACGAATCTTTTCCTGGTTTCCGGGATATTTTGATTCGATTTCACAGATAAATCTGCGGTTAATTTCTTCTACAATCTGGTAGATTCTGGGAAGAAGACGGCTGAATAATTCGATAGGCCATTTCTCCAAAGCTTCTGACATGATTGTATGGTTGGTGTAAGCACAGGTATTGGTTGTTACATACCATGCTTCATCCCAGGTAAGATAATATTCATCCATAAGAATACGCATTAATTCAGCGATTGCTACGGTAGGATGTGTATCGTTTAACTGGAAAGTTACTTTTTCATGCAACTTCTTAATATCGTCATGATTTCTCATGTACTTCGCTACTGCTTCCTGAACAGATGCAGAGATGAAGAAGTACTGTTGTTTTAATCTTAATTCCTTACCTGCATAATGGTTATCGTTGGGATAAAGTACTTCAACGATGTTTCTTGCAAGGTTTTCCTGCTCAACAGCTTTCTGATAATCACCCTTGTCAAAAGAGTCAAGGCGGAAGCAGTCGATAGGCTGAGCATCCCAGATACGAAGGGTATTAACGATACCATTTCCGTAACCTACGATGGGAAGGTCGTAAGGAACAGCCTTAACAGCCTGGTAGCCTTCCTGGTAGTAGTTGTTTCTGCCGTTTTCATCTACTCTTACATTTACATATCCGCCGAAACGAACTTCCTTGGTGTATTCGGGACGACGAAGTTCAAAAGGATTACCGTCAGCAAGCCAATTATCGGGAACCTCTACCTGATATCCGTCTCTGATTTCCTGCTTGAACATACCGTAACGATAACGGATACCGCAACCGTATGCGGAATATCCCAAAGTTGCAAGGGAATCAAGGAAACATGCTGCCAAACGGCCCAAACCACCGTTACCCAAAGCTGCATCCGGTTCCTGATCTTCTACAATATTGATATCAACACCAAGTTCTTCCAAAGCATCCTTAGCATCCTTGTATGCCATAAGGTTAATCATGTTGTTACCGAGAGCACGACCCATTAAGAATTCCATTGACAGGTAGTAAACTGTCTTGGGATCTTCTTTTTCGTATGCTTCCTGAGTCTTTAACCAGTTATCAACAATCTGATCCTTGATTGCATAAGATACAGCCTGGAAAATCTGCTGTTCAGATGCTTCATCCATGTTTTTACGGTACAATGTCTTAACATTGTATAAAACGCTGCGCTTGAACAATTCTTTGTCGAATTTGAACACTGCGTTTGCCGCTTTTGTTTCTTTCTTTGCAGGTGTTGCTTTTTTTGCTGCTGCCATTTTCTTTCCTCCATTGTTTTGATAAAGAATGTGCTTGTCACATTCATATAATGTTTTCCCCAAAACATTACTCTATTTTACTGCTTCTGCACGCCGATGGTTACATCTTCCCCGTTGACATTCCAGTTCTTAGCGCCGTCGCAGCTAGCACCGTAGACGATTTCGTCTGCCAGTACTTTTACAGAGATTGCATTCTCGTTTTTCTTTACGACATCTGCAACTCTGTCATTACCATTGATATAAACCTTAATATGGTCCATAACTTCAAAGCCGGAATCTTTACGCATGGTCTGTACCTTGCTGATTACCTCGTACATAAAGCCTTCTTCGATTAATTCTTCGTTCAGATTGGTATCCAGAATAACGGTTACGGTATTGTCCGCTTCTGTTACATAGCCTTCCTTCTGCTTCATATCGATAAGAAGATCTTCTTCTGCGAGAGATACTTCGGTTCCGTCCACATCAAAGGTTAACGCACCCTTTTCTTTTAAAATATCCATTGCATCGTTGCCGTCAACACTGCCGAGATACTTCTGGATGCCGCCCAACTGCTTACCGTACTTAGGACCTACGGTACGAAGCTGAGGCTTAAAAGTATAGGTGGTGAATTCTCTTACCTCATCGGTAAAGACAACCTTTTTCACATTTAATTCATCTTCGATGATTTCCTGATAAAATTCGCCCAAGGTAAAAGGAGCTTTTACAAACATGGTAGCGATGGGCTGGCGGTTCTTGATGTTTGCGGTATTTCTGCATGCACGACCTAAAACTACGGTCTTTAATACTGCTTCCATATCCTCTTCCAGCTTTTTATCAATCATGGATTCGTCCGCAACGGGGAAATCACATAAGTGAACGCTTTCCGGTGCGTTTGCATCGATGCTGCAAACCAAGTTGCGGTAAATCTGCTCTGTCATAAAAGGAATCATAGGTGCTGCAACCTTGGAGACGGTTACAAGGGCTGTGTAAAGTGTCATGTATGCATTGATTTTATCCTGCTCCATGCCCTTAGCCCAGAAACGCTCACGGCCGCGACGCACATACCAGTTACTCATTTCATCCACGAACTCCTGAAGTGCTCTTGCTGCTTCGGGGATGCGATAGTTTGCCAAGTCGTCGTCCACTTCCTTGATTACGGAATTCATCTTGGAAAGGAGCCACTTGTCCATAACCGGTAATTTATCGTATTCCAATGTATATTTGGTTGCATCAAAATTGTCGATGTTTGCATACAAAACGAAGAATGCGTAGGTATTCCAAAGAGTACCCATGAACTTACGCTGGCCTTCCTGTACTGCTTTGCCGTGGAAACGGTTCGGTAACCAGGGAGCAGAGTTAATGTAGAAGTACCAACGGATGGCATCTGCGCCATAAGTCTCCAATGCGTCGAAAGGATCAACCGCATTACCCTTGGACTTACTCATCTTCTGTCCGTTTTCATCCTGTACATGGCCCAAAACGATTACATTCTCGTAAGGTGCCTTATTAAATAAAAGTGTAGATTCTGCTAAAAGTGAGTAGAACCAACCTCTTGTCTGGTCAACTGCCTCAGAAATAAACTGAGCAGGGAACTGTGCCTCAAACTTATCCTTATTTTCAAAAGGATAGTGGTGCTGTGCAAAAGGCATTGCACCTGAGTCAAACCAGCAGTCGATTACTTCGGATACACGCTTCATGGTGCCGCCACACTTCTCACAAGGGAAGGTAACTTCATCAATGAAGGGTCTGTGCAATTCCACACCGCCTTCGGGATAGTTATCGCTTAATTCCTGTAATTCTTCGCGGCTTCCGATGGAATGCATATGTCCACATTCGCTACATTCCCAAATGTTAAGGGGTGTACCCCAGTAACGGTTACGGGAAATACCCCAATCCTGGATATTTTCCAACCAGTCACCGAAACGACCCTTACCGATGGATTCGGGAATCCAGTTAATGGTGTTGTTATTACGGATTAAATCCTCTTTTACGGCGGTCATCTTGATGAACCAAGATTCGCGTGCGTAGTAAATCAACGGAGTATCACATCTCCAGCAGTGAGGATAGCTGTGCTCGAATTTCGGTGCATCGTAGAGGAGACCGTTCTTTTCAAGCTCAACCAATACATGCTTGTCCGCATCCTTACAGAAAGTTCCTGCCCAAGGAGTTTCCTTGGTCATTTCACCCTTGGAGTCTACAAGCTGTACGAAAGGTAAGTCGTAATTGCGACCTACATTGGCATCGTCTTCACCAAACGCGGGTGCAATATGAACCACGCCGGTACCGTCTGTCAATGTTACATAAGTATCGCAGGTTACGAAATACGCCTTTTTATTCTGCTTTGCACAGATTTCAACCGCATGGTCAAACAAAGGCTCATATTCCTTGTATTCCAAATCTTTACCGATATATGTTTCAAGGATTTCATAAGCAGGCTTGCCTTCTTCCGCCAATCTTCCAAGGACTGTATCAAGAAGGGCTTTTGCCATGTAGTACACATTGCCGTCAGCTGCTTTTACCTTGCAGTATTCTTCATTGGGATTTACACAAAGTGCCACATTGGAAGGTAAGGTCCAAGGTGTGGTTGTCCATGCCAAAATGTATGCATCTTCGCCTTTTACCTTGAAACGGGCAATAGCGGAGCGTTCTTTTACATCTTTATAACCCTGTGCCACTTCATGAGAAGAAAGGGATGTTCCGCAACGAGGGCAGTAAGGCACAATTTTAAAACCTTTGTATAAAAGGCCCTTATTCCAGATTTCTTTCAATGCCCACCATTCGGACTCGATAAAATCATCATGGTATGTTACATAAGGATCGTCCATGTCAGCCCAGAAACCAACGGTTCCGGAGAAATCCTCCCACATACCTTTGTATTTCCAAACACTTTCCTTACACTTGCCGATAAAAGGCTCCAGACCGTATTCTTCAATCTGCTCCTTACCGTCAAGACCTAAAAGCTTCTCTACTTCAATTTCAACAGGAAGTCCATGAGTATCCCAGCCTGCTTTACGGGGAACCATATAACCTTTCATGGTTCTGTAGCGGGGAATCATGTCCTTGATAACACGGGTCAAAACATGACCGATATGGGGCTTACCGTTAGCGGTAGGCGGTCCGTCATAAAAAGTATAGGTCTCGCCTTCTTTGCGGTTCTCCATACTTTTACGGAAAATATCCTGCTCTTTCCAGAAGTTCTCCACTTCTTTTTCGCGCTGTACGAAATTCAAATCCGTTGCAACTTTGTTGTACATGACATGTACTCCTTTCTATCATAAAAGCCCAAAAATGGGCGCAACTATCCCAAGGATAGACGCAGTCCAAGCCTATTTTATCTTTGATGGGTGGGGTTGTCAAGATAAAGGTGGGGAAATCTTGTATATCCGCCCATAAAAATAGGGAGCCTCTCGGCTCCCTTTGAGTTTAAAACCTTCCACTATTTTACTCTGCATCCTTCTTGGGATTCTTTTTACAATAAAAGAAACCAATCAACGCTCCGATTGCAAGTAACAGGAAAACCACGGCCGCCGCAAAAAGTACAACCGAAAATCCCAGACCAAAGAATCCCGCCATCGGAAGCATCAATAATCCAATGCTTACCAAGATACCGATAAGACCTGCCACAAAACAAACCAGCGATAAAACAAAGGACACAATCGACACAACCAGCCACACAATCATTGCTGTGTTGGTTTCTTATTTTAAACCTGTTTCTTCTTGCGAATCACAATTCAGATTATTATTTAATTCCTGTTCGCTCATGCCAATCTCCTTTTACACTAAAATACAAACTTTATCTTCTTTTCCGATATAAAATCCTGCATACTCTATTCTTTCCAGCTCAGTCTGTGTAATTCGCCTTCCAACTTCATCTGGTCAAAATTATTTTGTCTGAGCGCCTCATAGAGTACAATGCTTACGGAATTGGACAGATTAAGGGAACGGATTTTGTCCAGCATGGGAATGCGGATGCAGGTATCCTCATAATCCACCAGAATCTCTTCCGGAATTCCCGCACTTTCCTTGCCGAACATAATATAATCATTCGGTCCGTACTCCACCTCGGTATAACAATGATGGGCCTTGGTGGTTGCCATATAAATCTTCGCTCCGGGATTCTTCTCCAAAAATTCCTCAAAATTGATATATCTTCTTACATCAAGATGCTCCCAGTAATCCATGCCGGCACGCTTGATTTCCTTTTCATTCAAACGAAATCCCAAGGGCTCAATCAAGTGGAGCACCGTATTGGTGGCCACGCAGGTTCTGCCGATATTTCCGGTATTTCCCGCGATTTCGGGCTGATATAAAACGATATGCATCTCTTCTCCTCCGTTGCAATTGCGCTACATTTGTAAAAATATATACTCACAACAAAATTTCGGTTGAAATGGTTATAGCACTAGCTGATGCGATGCAAAACTTATATTCCATAAAGAACCGTTTGTATGCGTCAGCACTTAATGAGCAGGCTTTTTTGCCTGCGAATTTAGTACTGCTACGCAGACAACCGAGCGAGAGCGCGTTCTGTTGGAATAAATTTTTGCATCGCATCTCTATATCATACCCATTCAACCGAATTCTTTTATTTATCCTGTTCTTCCCTCAAATGCGCAATAAAACGCTTCATTCTGCCCAACGCAACTTTTAAGTCGTCGATGGAATATGCATAAGAGATTCTAAGGAAGCCTTCGCCACAGTCACCGAACGCCGTACCGGGCACAACCGCAACCTTTTCTTCCTCTAAGAAGCGCATGGCAAATTCTTCACTGGTCATGCCGAATTCCTTAATACAAGGGAATACATAAAAGGCTCCGTAAGGCTCGAAACATTCCAGCCCCATTTCGCGGAACTGATACATTAAGAAACGACGACGCTGATTGTATGATTCGCGCATTTCAGCCACATCACCGTCACCGTGCTTTAAGGCTTCTACCGCCGCATACTGGCTGGTGGTAGGCGCACACATAATGGCAAACTGATGAAGCTTTGTCATCTGCTTCATAATAAGTTCCGGACCGCAGGCATAACCCAAACGCCAACCGGTCATGGCATAAGCTTTGGAGAAACCGTTAATCATAATGGTTCTCTCTTTCATGCCGGGCAGGGTTGCTATGGATACATGAGCCTCATTGTAGCTTAATTCCGAATAAATCTCATCGGAAATTACATAGAGGTCGTGCTTCAGAATTACTTCCGCAATTGCTTCCAAGTCCTTCTTTTCCATAATGGCTCCCGTAGGATTGTTGGGGAATGCCAAAATCAAAATCTTGGTTTTCTCCGTGATGGCAGCTTCCAGTTCTTCTGCCGTCAAACGGAATTCATTCTCATGTTTTAAATTAATGATTACGGGCACTGCATCGGCCATTACCGCGCAGGGCTCATAAGATACATAACAGGGCTGAGGAATAATAACTTCGTCTCCGGGATTTACCATACAACGGAGCGCAATGTCAATCGCCTCGGAACCGCCTACGGTTACCAGTATTTCATTGATGGGATCATAGGTGATGCCCTGCTTACGCTGTATGTAATTACGAATTTCACATCTTAATTCTTTTAAACCTGCATTGGAGGTATAAAAGGTTTTACCCTTTTCCAGGGAATAGATACCCTCGTCACGAATGTGCCAGGGTGTATCAAAATCGGGCTCGCCAACACCTAAGGAAATTGCATCCGGCATTTCACTTACGATGTCGAAAAACTTACGGATGCCCGAGGGTTTTACATCGACGATTTTGTCTGAAAGCGGATTTCTCATGGTGTCATTTTTAACCTTTCATCGTTATTTGCCATAATGGTGCCATGGTCTTTGTATTTCTTTAAAATAAAGTGTGTTGCGGTACTTAAAACGCTGTCCAAAGTAGAAAGCTTATCGGATACGAAGCTTGAAACTTCCTTTAAGGACTTGCCTTCCAAGGTAATCAGCAAATCGTATGCTCCGGATAAAAGGTATACCGCATTTACTTCGGGATAGTTGTAGATTCTCTCTGCGATATGGTCGAATCCCTGGCCTCTCTGAGGGGTAACACGCACTTCAATCAAGGCACTTACCTTCTCCACGGAAGTCTTCTCCCAGTCAATCAATGTATGGTATCCGCAGATGATTTTTTCTTCTTCCATTCTTGCGATTTCATTCATTAAATCCACTTCATTCATTCCCAAAAGAATGGCAAGTTCTTTTAAATCGATTCTGCTGTTTTTTTCAATCATTTTTAAAATCTGTTCGCGCATAATTATTCTCCTTATAAAATTTTATATAATTCATCAGGCTTCGGGGCTTCCAAAAAGCGTTTCTCCCCTTCATTCAGCACTGCTTTGTCGTTATTATCTGTTGTTTTGCCGATTACCACTGCATGAATTCCTTCTTCTTCCAAGGCTTTTACGCAGTCGTAACCGTTCTCGGCGACGATTAACATGGAACCGGAAGAAATCAGGCAATAGGGGTTTAAATCATAAAATTCACAAACCTCTACGGTTTCCTGGCGAATGGGGATTTTCTTCAAATCCACCTCGATTCCCACGCCGGCACTGACGGACAATTCCCAAAGTGCCCCGAATACACCGCCTTCGGTAATATCATGCATGGCTACGGCACCGTTTCGTACCGCCACCTTCGACTCCGGTAAAACGGATAAAAATGCGTCGAAGCTCTTGGCTTCTTCCACCAGAGAGCGGGGATATCTTGTAAGAAGCTCTTCTTCCTTCTCTTTTGCAAGAATGCTTGTGCCTTCCAGACCAACCCATTTGGTAATAATAATGTCCATACCGGGCTTGGCGTTGGAAGTGTTCGTTAAACGGTTTTTCTTTGCCTTGCCGATACCTGTTACGGATAAAATCGGTCGGTTTACCGCTCGGGTTACTTCCGTATGTCCGCCCAGAGGTTGAATTCCCAAGGAAGCGCAGGTTTCTTTGTACTGCTCCATAATGATTTTTAACCGGGATTCCTTGTAATCTTCCGGTAAAAGCGCGGTGGTTAACAAACCGATGGGTTCTGCTCCCTGAGCCGCCAAATCATTTACCGCCACATGCACCGCCAACCTGCCGATATCCGTGGCAGTGCCGGTAATGGGGTCCGTACTTGTAACAAAAACTTCATCTTCTTTTAATTCCAAAACGGCGCAGTCCTCCCCCGGACCTGCGCCGACTAATACTTCTTCTCTTGTATTTCTAATTCCTTTGAGAATGGTTCTTTTTAATACATTCTCGGAAACTTTGCCGATTTTCATCTTTTTCTCCGCCTTATTGTCCTGCTGCCTCTGCAACCTCCTGGGCATATAATGCGGCTGCAACGCCCTTGACATGTTCGATGTTGTTGGTTCCGATGGCCGCCATAATCTCAGCCTGACGCTGAGGATTTGCCGTATTGATACCGACAACCGCGGTTCTCGGCGACATGGAGTAGGAGCTGGAATTTACCTGCTCTCTGGACACTTCCACACCATCCACATAAACAACCTTCCAAAGCTGAGCCTTGTAACCTACATGGGCAGACTGTACTTTTACATAACCTACACCCTGACCTGCATCAGGAATAATCTTTTCGTAATCAGGATGAATTACCTGTAAAATCTCATTTACATACTCAATGGTACGATTCTCATCTCTGGTTTCCACACCATAGATGTTAAAAGTAATCTTCTTATCTTCGCCGGTAATACCTTCAATGTAGATAGGATATCCCGTATTGTTAATGAAACGGAAGTCCTTACCTGCGGATTCGGAAATAGCCGCATCGCCGGACACCTGTGTATAAGTTACAATCATTGAGTGGTTATGACGCTCTGTTACTTCCAACTCCGCCATAAGCACTGCGTTATACAATGTGGTAGACACCTGGCAGATACCGCCGCCCATACTGTCTACAACCATACCGCTAAGGTAGGAACCTGCCATAAAATATCCGTTATCATAAGTAAAAGGTTTTACATTATCATAAAAGGAGTATTCTTCTCCGGGATAAATAACAGAGCCGTTAATCAATGCCGCACCGTTTGCAACATTGGCACTTCTTGCCTTACCGGAAGAAGAGTAACTGGTAGTAAAAGAACCCAGTAAATCCTTAACCAAAAGCAAATCTTCCGCCTTGCCTACCGGCTCTTCCACTTTGGCAACCAAATCAATGATAAAACCTTCTTCGCTTACATTCTCCGCAGAAGAAAGGGCTGTCTTAATCGCTTCAACAGAAGCCGCTTCATCGATTACCGCGCCTGCAACTTCTTCATGAATAACAAATTCGCCGTTTACTCTTTCCATAGTGGCATTCTGGGCGTGCTGATCAAACTCCGCACACTTTTCCTGAATAACCTGTGATACCAAAGCATCGTCAAAAGTATATTCCAAATGATATACCATGCCGTTGGTCTCTAAATCTTTTAATTCTTTGTATCTTGCAATAGGGTTACCTGTGGTTCCTACGGAAAGTGCTTCTTCCACAATGTCCGTATTGCTCCACTCCATACCGAAATCCGCTGCGGTTACTTCAATTTCATTACCCTGCGCCGCACGAAGAACAACGGGCATAGTCTGCATCTTAGTAAGGTAATTTTCTACCGCAGCCGTAGCTTCCTCGGCAGTCATTCCCGAAACATCTATATCCTCGATATAGATACCAGTCTTCATTTGTGGTGTTTCTTCCGCACGAATGGATAAAGTGCTTCCTCCAATCAGAAGCGCTGCCACTAATGCAATTCCCGTGAATCTTAAAAACTTTTTCATGGTTCCCTTTCTTTTTCTGCTACACCCAAAATTATATCGCAACCCGTTTTTATTGAAAATTTACTGAATATATCATATACTTATTTTATGTAGGGTTTCCCACATAAGTAATCTTATTATTCTTAAAAAGCGTATGCCAATACAGGCACAATCATAGCGATTACAACAATAATAATAATTACGGAAGAAATGATTTTCTTTGCTTTTTTACTGTGAAGATTCATCATATCGAAGCCCTCCTGTTTCATCAATCACAAATCTATATTTACGGAGTGCCTGTATTTAAAGCCACTCCCCCACGCTAATCGTCATACTGAAAGGATATTATATATGAATATTGCTATTTTGGCAAGTGTTATCGTGTTCTGTATTTGGCTTGCGTATGAAATTCGCAAACACAACAAACAAGACAAAAAAGTCCTGGACAGTTTCTGGGAAAAAGAGCAAAAAGCCAATGCTACCAGAGCCAAATCCTTAGACAGCTTAAATTACATCGAAATCCCAGAGAGCGTTTATAATGCGCTTCCTTCTCCTTTGCCTGCCGATTTGGAAGATACTGCCAAGCTTTTACAGCATCTTAAGGAGAATAAAATCGTCAACCTCTCCCACATTACCAACACCGATTTAAAATTAAAATACGGTGCCTCCAATCTTGATACTTTATCGGCTTATGACCAGAATTACATTACCCTTTTACGGGTTTTGCAGACTTTAAGCGATTATCATTATGAAAGGGGCAATATCGATACCGCCCGCACCTTATTGGAATTCGCGGTTTCCATTCAAAGCGACAACATCGGCACATATAAAATGCTGGCTAAAATATACTGCGACAGCGGCGAGAACGCCAAACTGGATTATTTAATCAGTGCCGCAAGCCTTTTACCGGGCTTAACCCAAAAACCTATTTTGCGCTTTTTAAAGTCTTTGCGCCCTGAGGACACAGATTCTGAAGAAAGCATTCTTGACATTTTGGATTAGGTGCCTTACAAATGGTTCTTCCCAATTGAATAATGTGTATGTTATAGAGAATCCAATGATCCTTCGGAAGTTTTTTCATTAAATCGAATTCAACTTTCGTGGGATCTTCTTCTTTTGTAATGCCAAGTTTCTTGCTGATTCTTTTTACATGAGTATCCACAACCACACTGGGCTCATTAAAAATGTTGCCACGGATGACATTGGCTGTCTTTCTTCCCACACCCGGCAAAGCCGTCAGCTCTTCAAGGCTTGAAGGCACTTCGCCCCCGTGAACCTCCATAAGACGCTTGCAGCATCCGATGATATTTACCGCCTTATTATGATAAAAGCCCGTAGAATGAATGTCCTTCTCCAGCTCTTTTACTTCCGCGTTTGCAAAGGCTTCCACGCTTGGGTACTTTTTAAACAAATCCTTGGTAACGATGTTGACTCTGGCATCGGTACACTGAGCACTTAAAATTGTGGCGATCAGAAGCTGCCACGCATTCTCATGATCCAGATAGCAGCGGTATTCTGTTCCGTATTCTTCATCCAAGCGGGCTAAAATGGCTTGGATTCTTTCTTTTTGTGTCATATAATTTCTTCCTTTATCTTTAGGTTAGGCTGATTTTATGGGATAAAGTTTTTTGATATGTTTGCAATAACGAGAGCGTGCCTGCCGACGGAAAGCGTTATTGCAAACATGGTCACTCACATTGTGTAACCCATAAAATCAGCCCAAACATCGTGCTTAACATGCAGTAACTGACTTTTGCCGCAAAAAATTTTCAAAAGAATCCTTTGCGTAAACAAGTTTAAATATCCTTTATCTTTACTACCTTCGCGTCTCCCGTGATGGGGTTGCGTTTACCATAGTCGAAGAATACCGCTCCTGCGTACTTCTCCCGGGCAACACCGTCCCATTCATCCATGTCCCATACGGGATAACGAAAGTATTCCAAATGGGTCAAGTGCATCATCTGTTTTGCGGTATATTCCGCATAATCCTTCAATAATACAGGCTCACTTTCTTCTTTTTTATAGAAGTTCCAAACCAAATCTTCCTGCAATTTGCGGTCCTGCAAGAAGGCCGGACGGCTCTTTAATTTCTCACGCAGGTACAAGTCATAGGTCAGTAATTCCTTATAGACTTCCGCATTTTCGCCGTCAACTTCACAGGCAAAATCCAAAAGCACTTCATAGCGATAGCTTCGGGAAGGTGCCTGCACAAACAGGCCTTTTCTTTCATAAAAGTCTGCCAGTGCTTCATAGAGTCCATAAGGCAAATCAAACTTCTTCTCCAAAAAGGCCACTGTGTGCACAAACTGCCCACTGTTATAATAAAGTTCCAGCATTTCCTCCACCCGCTTTAATCCTATCACATCCTCATAGGAAATCCAATTGGTAGATAATACCTCATAGGGCGGATTCTCTTCATACAACAGGCCGTATTCTGCTACTTTTTCACCCATATGGGAACCGGACAAAACTTTAAGAAATCCCAGCTGCAAATCGTGGGGCTTCATGGCATATACCTCATTAAAAGACCGGATAAAAGAGGTTTTATCCTCATAAGGAAGTCCCGCAATCAAATCCAAATGCAGGTGAATATTGCCAAAACCTCGTAGCTTTGCCACATTTTCTTTTAACTTATCCATATTGGTGGTGCGGCATATTTCTTTTAAGGTGGTAGGATTGGTGGTCTGCACGCCGATTTCCAGCTGCACCTGTCCGGGTCTTAATCGAGATAAAAGCTCCAATGCCTCTTCTTTTATGATGTCCGCAGCAATCTCAAAATGAAAATTGGTAACGCCGTTGTCATGCTCATGTATGTACCGCCAGATTTCCATGGCGTGGTTATGATTGCAATTAAAAGTACGGTCGATGAATTTTACCTGAGGAATCTTATTGTTTAAAAAGAAATCCAGCTCTTTTTTAATCATGTCCATAGGTCGAAAACGAACGCTTTTATCTATGGAAGAGAGGCAATAGGCGCATCGGTAAGGACAGCCTCTGGATGTCTCATAGTAAACAATACGGTTCTTGAATTCCTCTTTTAAAAGGTCGCCGTCGGCATACCAGAAAGGAATCTCCGCCAAATCAAGTACCTTGGGCTCACCGGTATTAAAATCCCTTGTAACAATGCCGGGAATATGGGACAGGCCCGATTCTGCTGCCTGCGAATCCTGCTTGGCACTTAGGTTTACATTATCTGCCATGACCTGCTTCGTAACCACCTCATCACCCAAAACTCCGCAGTAATACTCAGCCACCTTATAAAAGGTATATTCCCCTTCTCCCACCATAACGCCTGTTACTTGGGGGAATTTGTCTAAAACTTCCGCCGCCCGATAGCTTACTTCCGGACCGCCCAGCCAGACCGGCACACTGGGCATGAGCTTTGCCAAATCCGGTAAAAGTGCCGAAATCAGGGCAAAATTCCAGATATAGCAGGAAAATGCCACCACATCAGGCTTACGAAGATAGATATCCCTGCGGATGTCTTCCGGCCGCTGATTGATGGTATACTCCGCTATCTCAATATTCTTCTTATATGCTCCGGCACAGGCCCGCAGGCTATAAATCGCCGGATTGGAATGTATGTATTTGGCATTGATGCCAATGAGTAGAATTTTCATAATGTCTCCGTTTTATGCGTCCGAAACCAATTTCCCGCACGCAATTTTATATCATTCTATTTTCCCTTAATCTCGATTCTGTCCAGAATTCCCTGCACGCCCACATTGCGATGGGTTAAGTACATGCGGCAAACATCGCTGACAAAGTCTTTCTCAACCTTCAACTTGGAGGCTATTTTATCTATGCTGACACCCTTATCAATCAGATGCATGATTTTCTTGACGGTGTCGTGAAGATGGGCATTCTTCTGCACGGACAGGCTTTGGTCATTTGCCCTCCGGTTTTTTAATCCATCCTCTCCTATTTCAACACGGTCCGCCGTAAAAGAACTCTCGGAGGCAACTTCTTCCAAAACCGCCGTCTTGGCATGTCCGTAATAGATTCGCTTGGGTTTTCGCTCCAGGATTTTCTGCCAACTCTCCTGTACCCCGGGCTCTTCGTGGGCATCCAACTCATACAGCGGATACAAATCCCCCACAAAAACATCGCCGGAGTCAAGAATCAATGAAATACTGTCATCACTGTGTCCCGGCGTAGGAATAATCTCTCCATCAATGCCCAGCTTTTGCAGGAATTCTCTGCTTTCCGCAAAGGACAACACCTGCACTCTATCTTCTTCCAAGGGGGTATAAACAAACCTTTTATCCCGCTGAAAAATATGGTCACAAGCATGAATACACGCTTTCTGGCTTTCCATGGCAATCACCGTTATGCCCTGCTTCATCAGCTCCCCGGCAAGTCCCATATGATCCGGATGAAAATGTGAAATTACCAGATATTTTATCTCTTGCAATTTCAACTCCTGCTCACCCAAGGCACCGCACATTTGCATAAAAGTGCCTGCCCAGCCGGTATCGAACATGAGCATATCCTTCCCTGCGGATATCACATATGTATTTGTGTTGTCATAGTGTAATTCGTAAATCATATTTTCTGCGCTCTAACCTAAGTTTGTTAATCTATTTTTATGATATGTTTTTCTTTTAGCCGCGTCAAATGGTTTATTCCGGATTTTCTGTATTCCTTTTTATTTACATATTTATTATAGCTTAACAATACTTTACGCAATTTAATTTTAACCATTTAGGGGTTCATGAAAAATCTCATACATCCGATATATATCGTAGCAGGGAAGTTTTTTAATCGCAAGGAAGCAGGATAAAAATCGACGCTTCGGAAATGAGGCTTTTATGAAAATTGAACAGGCAAGAGCTGCCTATAGCACACAAATCAAATCCTATCATGAGCAAATCAGTCTCCTGACAGAGAAGAAGCAAAAGCTTGATGAGCAAATTAAAAAAGACCCCAACGGGCAGGCGCTCTGGGGCGAAGAAGCTGCCACGCTGGAGCTTACCATAAATAAACTGGACGAGAAAAACTCTCAGTACAAAAACTATATGGAAAAGCTCATGGAACAGCATACCGCCATTGCCAACATGGAAGTTGCCAAGCAGCAGGGCGAAGCTATGGCCGATGGTATGGAAGATATAGGTAAAATCATGGAAGTTGCCCGACGCATTATGAAAGGCGACATCGTTCCCCCTTCCGACGAGCGCAAACTAATGGAGTTTGATGATGAGCTGTATCAGGCTGCCAAAAATATCGGCAGAATGAGAAAACGATTAGAGGAGCAGAAAGAGCATAAATCCCTTTGGGAAGATGAAGAACCCAAAGATGTCGAGGACCCTATGGAGGTTGCCGATAACTCGGAAGCCTTTGCGACCGGGCCGGAGATTGTCTCCGTGGAGGAAACCATGGCGAGCGTGGAGGCCCCCACTGAATAAGCGTTCTGTTTGATTTATATATATGAAAAGACTGCGATATCCTTCTTTACGAAGGTATTTCCGCAGTCTTTTCTTTTATATACTAAAACCTAAATTCACATTCCCAATATCCTTTTACGGGTAAATCCTGTTCTGCCTTGGCACTGCCTGTAAATTCCGTAATAGTCAGGGTATAGCTTCCGGCTTCAAGTTCTGCCACGAAAATCTCCATGTTAATCTTTCCGTCGGTTGCTTTAAACAGGGCTGCCGTGCTACCTTCCGCAACAACTTCACCGTCTGCATCCTGAATGGAGTATTTGCCGATACCCCAATTTTCTATTACAAAGTAAGGGGCTTCATTTGCTTTTAATAAAACAGCTTCAACAACCAAAACATCTTCCTCCGCATAAGCAGTAACTTCAATCTCTTCCGTTGCCTGCTCATAAGTTTCACCTACCACTGCGCCGTCCCAACGGGTTACATCAGCGAAAAATCCCTCCAGCTTACCGGTAGCCGCCAACGCCGTAACGCTACCTAATCCAAGACATAATGCAACTGCTGTCGCCACGGTAGCAATACGGGACCACTTCCTTCTGCTGTTGTGAGGCTTCTTCCCTGTTGTGTTATTTTCACCGGTATTAATACTTTCTACATTTGTTTTGTCTGTATTTTTCATATTTACACTCTCCTTTTTGTCCAATTGCGCATTTCTGCACTTTTCTACAACCCTCTCTTTCATCTCAAGAGGCATTTCAATTTCTTTTATCTCTTCTTTTAAAAGGTTTTTACCCATCCTACATATACTCCTTTCCATATGCTTCTTTCAGCAGTTTGCGCCCTTTCTGAAGCCGCATCTTCACAGCAGACGGAGTTCTTCCTATCATGCGTGCAATATCCTGCACAGGATATTCTTCTACATAATGCAAAACCAACACCAGTCTGAATTTCTCCGGCAGGGTCATAAGCGCATCCAAAATACCGCTGTTTTTGCTGTCATCTGTTTTATATGCATAAATATCCGTATCTTCCGCCAGAGGATGTTTGTTGCGATACCGCAACATATCCCTGCATTGATTGGATGCCACCGTAATCAGCCACGCCTTCTTATGCTCCTCCTCGGTAAAAGCGGGAGCTTTGCTGTAGTATTTTATAAAAACCTCTTGCAGGGCATCTTCAGCATCACTTCCGTTACCAAGCATTACAAGGCATATTCGAAAAAGCATATTGCCGTAGGCTTCCATTACCTGTTCCAAATCATCGGCCGGCCGCGCCAATGTATGTTTCATAAGCTCTCCCTCCTTTCACCTATAACACGCATAAGGGGCGTATTTGGTCAATTTAATATATTATTATATTTCTATTTGAATTGCATTCTGGAAACAGAAGAAGGTTGTAAATAAAAAGAGACCAAAGCGCTGTACATAAAAGTATAGCAGCACTTGGTCTCTTAATATGTAATTCAACTATTTAAGTCTTAATTATCTGTAATTCCATTTCTTCATCCATTGCACAATATCTTCTGCATCCGGATCATCTGCATAATATGTGGTATCGCCCACTTTTACTAATTCGGGGGAGCCTCCGGCGTAATTTACACCATAATAAGAAAAATAAAGCGAAAAATCATTTCCTCCTCCGCCTCTTGCTTCTAGGAACATCTCTTCATCCAGTTGACAAAATTTATCATAATAATAATCTAATTTGATTTTAGATACATGTCCTACAACTTTTTCCTTATAAATTGAACCATCATTAATTTGGGTTACTATTTTCTCTTTCGGAAATAAAGAATAAATTTTACCGTCATTGTCAACACATATTACTTCTGTAGTTTGCGTCACATCAGTAATTGACATAACAAACAATATCTTCTGCTCATCATCTGCTGAAATTTGATGGAAAATTCTAACGCAAACCAACAAAAAAACAATTAATACCAGACTTACAATTATTGTAATAATAATTTTCTTATTTTTTTTCATTTGCTATCCTTTCTTCCAGCTTCTCGTTATTTACGGCGTAATTGTATTCTCAATCACAATCTCTCCATCAACAATACTAAACACATTCCATGTCCTGCCTATCTGATTTATTGGCACATGGAAGGTTTCTGAAGTTTGACTTCCATAATATACGGTTACTCGGGCACCGGAATAGGATAATTCATCACCAGCGTACCCTCCGGAATAATTATACACATAATATTTGTATTCATCAATATTGGAGTTATCGGTGTAGAAAGTCATTGTTTCGGGACCATATTGTGTTGTATCATCTACTTTTATATATATACTTCTTTCACTTAATTTGACGCTGTTTTTGAATCATGCTATCATAAATTCATTCATATATCACACAATAAAAGGATCTGAACAGCCATGGGCAAACACAAAACATCCTACCATAAAAAACATAAAAAGAGCGAAATCGGCATGAAAACCTTTTGTCAAAAAGCAATGGGTTTTGTTGCCTATTTCTATTTGTTTGCGATCTTTATGGTTATGCCCCTTTATATTTATGACCATTATTATCAAATGGCTTATTTCAAGTGGAATATCTACTTGTATTCTACGCTGATTTTTATCGGATTGGGTGCGGTAATCGGGCTTACATATGTTGGACACGCCATATACAAAAAAGAACATTTTACAAAAATAGAATTTAACAAAACCGATATTGCGATTCTTCTGTATGGCATTAGCGTCATCGTTACGCTGCTTATTTCTCCTTATCCGGAAAACGCATGGCCCGGCACGGACGGATGGTACATGGGTACCATGGCCCAACTGTTGTTTGTGGCTACCTACCTGCTTTTATCGCGCATTACCATTTCCTCTTCCAAAGTAATGTGGATGAGTCTGATTGCGCCCACAATCTGCTATGTAATAGGCATTGCCCAGCGTTACGGTCAGGACTTCTTTCACTTTTACTATGGCATGCCTGCGGAAGTTATACGCGATTATCTGTCCACAATCGGAAACCGAACCTGGTACTCAGCTTACATCGCAGTGTTTTTCCCCTTGGGCGTATACCTGTTTTGGCATGAAACCGGTAAAAAGAAGCTGTGGGCGGCAGGCATTTACACTTTTATCGCCTTTGGCGCAATTGCCACAAATAACAGCGACAGTATTTTTCTTGCCCTTGGGGCGGTAATGTTTGCATTGTTCGTTATGAGCCTTGGAAATTTAGAGAAAATATGTCGTTGGCTCTATATTGTGGCACTGTGGTTTCTCTCCTGCGGAGTAATGTCTTTGCTTCGTGTCGTTTATCCTGATGATGTAAGAGAATTGCGAGGATTGTCCGCATTTATTTTAGATATAAAAACAAGCCTTATCGGATTAATTGTGGTTGGCGGACTGATACTTTTATTAAAATATGTTATAAAAAAGCATAAAAACAACTCCGAATGTTCTGCCGCATTGCGCAAAAAATTGCAGCTTGGATGTATCATATCCGCTGCGGCACTTATGATATTGACAGTATGTGTTATTATTCTGAATACATCCGGTATTTTGCAGAATCTTTTCGGTATCGGAATCGATAACCAATACCTGCTTTTTAACGATTATTGGGGAGATTCAAGAGGATTTAACTGGAAGATAACCATAGAGATGTTTGGCGATTTGCCTCTTATGCAGAAGCTCTTTGGCATAGGTTCAGACTGTTACGCCTATCATGCCTATTCCAATCCTGCCTACGCAGGGGATATGATTCTGTTCTGGGGCAATCAGGCACTTGTGGCAAATGCACACAATGAATGGCTGAATGCCTTACTGTGTCATGGAATCATTGGATGCGGCTTATATTGTACTGTTTTTATCGGTTCTGTCGTTGGTTGTTTGCGACAATGCAATGCCCAAAAATCCAATCCCTTTGTGATTGCGGTAGGTTTATCTCTTCTGGCATATATGGCTCACAATTTTTTCTGCTATCAGCAAATCTGTGCAACCGGCCCGATTTTTATATTGATGGGAATGGCCGCAAGGAAAATGAGAAAGGAATAGTTTTTTATAGCATAGCTTACATTTTGTATAATTTGCACATAGACAAATCTGTTTACTCTCGGTTATTCTTATTTTAGAGGGACAGAAAGATGAATAATAATATGAATGACAAGGAACTTATTATTACAACAATTGATAAGTACACCGATTTACAAAAGATAAAAAAAGCAAACGGAGACCATAAAAATGCTGAACTTGATTACCAGATTAAGGTAACTCTTGCCAAGCTTGCTTCACTGGGCGTTTCCGTAGAAGATATTACAATTGAATAAGGCACAAAAACCACCGCTCGTTAAAGCGGTGGTTTTATCTTACCTTGTATTTTATGATATTCATTTTATAATAATCTACTCACGCCAAATCCATGTTACTTCCAAAGTAACCGTGCCTGCTTTGGTTTTAAAATACTGTGGAATTCCTTCTTTTAAGATAAAAGTCTCCATAGTATTTCCGTTACTATCGTATAACTCACCACGCTGAACCTTAATTCTAACATTACCACTCCAAGCTATATTTTCAATAATTAGTTGCACACCATTCTCACAAATAATATCACCTTTGGAATAATCAATTGAATATCCCGAAGCGCTCACTTCATCGCCATATGTAGTACTTCCCACGATAATCGTTGCACGATTGCGTTCATCCATATGTATTTTCGCAACTACTGCAACAGATACCGCAATTATTGCTGCAATAATGATTATAATTATTAGAACTTTTTTATTCTTCATAAAAACCTCCAAATCCGTACTCCGGCTCACGATTCATAATTATAAAAGAGAAAACAACCATTACCGACGGACAGAAAATATTGGCAATAGGAGCCCATGTAGTGTATTTATCCATCTTATATGTTTTTAGAAGGTCGTAATTCATTCGCCTAGTTATAACTGCATAAATACAATAATATATAAAAGCAATAATAGAAATACACAAAATTATAAAAGAAAGAATATCATCTATTGGCGACTGACTGGGAAAGAATAAAAGCACTTTAAATGGGAACGATATTACATGAAATACTATTCCTACAACTATTAGAGTTGTAAATAAATATAGCCGCTGTTTCGTATGAAATCTGAAAATTCTAAACTCCCGGTGCGGAAGTTTTAGAGCAATATATATTTTACCCAACGGAATAAAAGCAATCCATGCATGACGGTATCCTGCCTTTTTGCCCATGACAAAATAAGGAATCGCGGTAACAATATACCAGACAAACAAGAAAATCTTCAAAAAATTATAAAGAACCTCATGTATTATTGAGAAATGAACCATCATGGACATAATCATATCGTTTTCCTTTCTCTATGTTCACATATATTTTATAATATCTCCTTAAAGACATTTCTTTTATAGGACTCTCTGCGCTCGCGCGGATCCTTGTAAGGCTCATTATACCACACCACGACTACTTATGTAACTCGATTTATCATTTTCTCCGATGCTCACAATCGCATAAACTTTAAAAAGCAGTCTGCCTCTACGGAAGCAAACTGCTTTTATATTATATTCACTATGCTGTTTCAATGCTGTCAGCCTTAGCCAAACCGTACTTTTCAACGGCTGCTTCACGCATCTTGTATTTCAGAATCTTACCTGCGGCATTCATAGGGAATCCATCCACGATATCCACATACTTAGGCACTTTATGCTTAGCCATATTGGCGCGAACATAGTCCTTGATTTCCTGCTCGGTTAAGGTTTCGCCATCCTTAGGTACAACACAGGCCATGATTTCTTCACCCAACTGCTCATCAGGAACACCGATAACCTGAACATCTTTTACCTTGTCATGGGTATAGATGAATTCTTCTATTTCCTTCGGATAAATGTTTTCACCACCGCGGATAATCATATCTTTTAAACGACCTGTAATACGGAAGTTACCTTCGGGAGTCATACAAGCCAAGTCACCGGTATGAAGCCAACCGTCTTTATCGATGGCTGCTGCCGTTGCCTGAGGCATTTTATAATATCCCTTCATGATGTTGTAGCCTCTTGCTACGAATTCACCATTTTCACCAACGGGCATTTCTTCACCGGTTTCAGGATCAACAATTTTACACTCTACGCCGGGTAAAGGACCACCTACGGTACCTACACGAACTTCTAAGGGGTCATCTGTGGTACTCATGGTACATCCCGGAGAAGCCTCGGTCTGACCGTAAACAATGGTAATTTCCTTCATGTTCATTTTATTTACAACATCCTGCATAACGGAGATGGGGCAAGGACTGCCTGCCATAATACCGGTACGCATGTAAGAGAAGTCTGTTTTATCGAAATCCTCATGCTCAAGCATGGCAATAAACATGGTGGGAACACCGTGGAAACAGGTAATTCTTTCCTGATTGATACATGCCAATGCGGGCTTGGTTGAGAAGTAAGGAATCGGCGATAAGGTAACACCATGGGTCATGGATGCAGTCATGGCAAGCACCATACCGAAGCAATGGAACATGGGAACCTGAATCATCATACGGTCTGCAGTAGACAAATCCATTCTGTCACCGATACATTTACCGTTATTTACTACATTGTAGTGGGTAAGCATTACACCCTTAGGGAATCCTGTGGTACCTGAGGTGTACTGCATATTACATACATCATGCTTATCAACCAAAGATGCGCGACGATATACTTCTTCAATAGGAACATTATCTGCCAAAGCAAGCGCATCGCTCCATGTTAAGCATCCGGGCTGCTTAGAGGTTACATTTATAACATGACGAAGGAAAGGCAATCTCTTGCAGTGTAAAGCCTTACCGGGTACATTGGTTGCCAATTCAGGACAAAGTTCCTGAATAATCTGCGCATAGTTGGAATCTCTGTATCCGTCAATGAGAATCAAAGTATGTGTATCTGAGTTACGAAGCAGATATTCCGCCTCGTGAATCTTGTATGCGGTATTCATGGTTACAAGAACCGCACCAATCTTGGTACATGCCCAGAATGCAATATACCACTGAGGAATATTGGTTGCCCAAACAGCCACATGGGTACCGGATTTTACGCCCAAAGCGATTAAGGAGCGGGCAAACTGATCTACATCATCACGGAACTCGGAGTAGGTTCTTGTATAATCCAAAGTAGTATAGCGGAAAGCGTACTGATCGGGGAATTCTTCCACCATGCGGTCCAATACCTGAGGGAAGGTTTTATCAATGATTTCTTCCTTCTTCCACACATACTGGCCGGTACCTCTTTTATTGCGGTATAAGGTCTTACCAACCACAACCGCTTCTTTCTGATACTGGCTCATGTAGTTTACGAAATGAGGGAATACAATGCCTGCATCTCCCAATTCCTCCAACCATGCGGGAATCCATTCAAAAGAAACATAACCTTCATAGTTTACGGACTGTAAAGCCAACATTAACTCATCGATGGGTAAAGTACCTTCGCCCATTAAACAGTATTCAATATTGCCGTCAACCACTTCGGAATCCTTAATATGTACATGTTTTACATATGCGCCCAGATTCTGAATTGTCTTCTCGGGAGTTTCTTTACCGTAACGCACGGTGTGATGAATATCCCACAATGCCGCTACATTGTCACGGGCAAATACATTTAAAACATTGCGAAGACGCTCTGTATCGGTGTAGGGACCTACGGTTTCAATTAAAATAGAGATACCGTTGTTGTCAGCCTCACGATAAGTTCTCTTGATACACTCGATGACTGCGTCATCATTCACCTCGGTATCCATGGAATGCTTTCCTGCGCGAATACGAATGCAGGGACATTTTACGATTTTGGCAATTTTAATGTATTCTTCGATTTCAGCAACATTCTCTTCAATCTTGGTTTCGTCGGATACATCACAGGTGGTATCCAAACAGGGAACGGTTAATTCCATCTGCGCCAGTTTATGTGCGGTTTCTACAATATTTTCACTGTTAAAAGGGCGGTTTTTGCCGGAGAACACTTCTCTTTTTACATCATGGATTTCGATACCGTCGAACTGCAAATCCTTGGCAGTTACATAAAAGTCTGTCCAGTCAAAATCATCCCAGCCGTTTGTACTAAATGATAATTTCATGTTTTATCTCCTATTTTTACGATTTAAATTCTTATTCTTCTACAGCAATAAAAATCATCTCTGCAATTTAGTCAAATCTTATTATTTGGCTTACTATGCTTTATATTTTACTGATTTGCGTTCTGCTCTTCGTGTACGATTTTGTTTAATGCATTCACATATGCACGAATACTTGCGCCGATGATGTCGGTGGAAATACCGTTACCGGAATAAACCTTGTTACCTACGCGAATCTTAACAAAAGCGGAACCTACAGCTTCACTACCTTCGGTTACGGACTGAATCTGGAAATCTTCCAAATCGTAGTGGTGTCCAACAATCATTTCGATAGCGAGAAGTGCTGCTTCAATAGGGCCGTCACCTGAACTTAATCCCTTCATGGGAGTACCCTTTTTATCCAAAGTAACCTGCGCGGTAGGGGTAATAATGTTACCGCTGTTGATTACATAATCCACTAACTGATAGGTGGGAGGCACCTGAAGTGCTGCGGTTGCAATGATTGCTTCCAATTCCTTGGCGCCTACGGGCTTTTTAGCAGATACACGCTTGAATTCCTTGAATACCTTAGCGTTATCATCATCCGAAAGCTCATAGCCTAACTTTTTCACTGCCTTAATTACTGCTGCGATATCTGCCTGAGCGGTAAGATTAACATCTTCATGAGCATCGCTTCCTGTGGTCTCGTCAAAAGGAGTTTTACCTGTCTTCTTATTGCTGTCAAGCCATGTCATCTGACGAACGGCTCTTGCCAACTCGCCCTGAGATACGCCACACTCAACGCCCATTGCGTCACCCTTCATGGTTATGGTATGCACCACAGTCTCCAAGGAAGGGGTTGCGTTGCCGATTAAGCTTGCTTTAATCTGGCTTACACCGGCCTGAGCTGCCGCAAAAACATTGGCATTTGCAACATTCAATTCATCACAGCAGGTTGCGGAAACGGTTACATTTTCCATTGCCGGCACATTAGCCTTAATTTCTTCGATGAACTTCTTGAATTCTTCCGGGAACATGATACCTGCTGTATCGCAAATATCAATGGTTGTTGCTCCGTTCTCAATTGCCGCTTCGATTACCTGACATAAGAAAGGCATTTCGCTTCTGGTAGCATCCTGTGCGGAGAATTCGATATCGTTGCATTTGCTCTTGGCATATGCCACTACTTCTTTTACAGCTTCTAAAACTTTGGCAGGCTTCTTTCCGCAGATGAACTCCATCTGAACTGCGGAAGTGGGTGCACAGATGCGGATTCTGGGCCTTGCCGCACTTGATACGGCATCCCATGCCTTATCTACTTCTTCCTTGCAGATTCCTGCGCCAACGGATAAAATGCTTTCTTTTATCATGGGGGAGAGTGATTTTACCAGTAGGGCATCTGTTTTATCCTTGGCTACATTGGGCATCTCGATAATGTCGATATTTCTCTTTTCGAGCTGCTTGGCAACCTCCATTTTTTCTTTGAAGCTCATTGAAAATTCAGCTTTTTCTGAGCTTTCTCTGATTGTCATGTCTGCAATACTGATTTTCTTCATTTTCTTTCTCTCCTTTTTTATAAAATAAAAAATTCCCTAGAATCCTTCCGGATTCTAGGGACGATAAATCAATTTACCGCGGTACCACCCACATTACTGTCAATACAGTCACTCATTACGAATACCATCATATTCGCAGCTCTGATAACGGTGCTTGCCGGAATTCTTTACTGAATCAATCTTGTTCGAGAATTCTGCTCCGGAGTGAGACTGCCTTCGTTCTTAGGTATCGGCTCGCATCAACCGCCGACTTTCTGAAACTGCCAAACGACGCATAATTCCTTCATCGCATTTGTTTATTTAACTGTTTTACATAATAAAAAAGTTTCCTTTGATTGTCAAGATATTTTTATAAAAATTTTTAATTAACCAAAACTTTGCACAAACAAATGCATTAAATAATATACTGCTGCCATCGGCAATAACAGACCGGTATTTCATGTGAAACAACCACTTTTGTATAACAAAAAAGGTGTACTTTCGTACACCTTTTTATAATAATCACTAGTTTGTGATAACCTGTTCTGTTTCCTTATCGAATACATGGATCTTTTCAACATCCATAGCGAACTTGATAACATCTCCGGGTCTTGCAGTAGTTCTTGAATCAACTCTTGCAGTCATAGGGAACATTTCAAGATCGAAGTATAAGTAAACTTCTGCACCAAGTAATTCGTATACCTTAATGGTAGATTCGAATACGCTCATAGGTGAAGTTTCAACATACATTTCGCTATCATATACATCTTCAGGACGGATACCGAATGTTACGCTTCTTCCGTCATAGCCGCCTTCGATTAACTTCTTAGACTTAGCGGGAGGAAGAGGAATAGCGTGACCAGCTACCTTAAGGTATGCTGTTTCGCCCTGTACTTCTACGATTGCATCAAGGAAGTTCATCTGAGGTGATCCCATGAAACCTGCTACGAACAAGTTCTGAGGCTTGTCATAAAGGTTCTGAGGTGTGTCAACCTGCTGGATAACACCATCCTTCATAACTACGATTCTTGTACCAAGTGTCATAGCTTCTGTCTGGTCATGTGTTACATAGATGATGGTGGTACCTAATCTCTGATGTAACTTAGCGATTTCGATACGCATCTGTACACGCAACTTAGCATCCAAGTTTGACAAAGGCTCGTCCATAAGGAATACCTTAGGGTTACGAACGATTGCACGACCCATAGCAACACGCTGTCTCTGACCACCGGATAAAGCCTTAGGCTTACGGTCTAACAACGGAGTTAAGTCAAGAATCTTAGCTGCTTCTTTAACCATCTTATCGATTTCGTCCTTCGGTACCTTTCTTAACTTAAGACCGAAAGCCATGTTTTCATATACTGTCATATGAGGATACAAAGCGTAGTTCTGGAATACCATCGCGATATCTCTGTCCTTAGGCTCTACATCGTTAACGAGTCTTTCACCGATTCTTAATTCACCTGAACTGATATCTTCAAGACCTGCGATCATACGAAGTGTAGTAGACTTACCACATCCTGAAGGTCCTACGAAGATGATAAATTCCTGATCTGAGATTTCAAGGTTGAAATCCTTAACAGCTTCAAATCCGTTAGGATATACTTTACATACGTTTTTTAAGGATAATCCTGCCATTTTATTGCCTCCTGATTGTTTTTAATATGGTTCACAAGGAACCGCGTCTTTATAGATTATATAAAAAAAGGTGTGAAAATACCATGCTACAATTACACAATTTTTCACTGAAATCCTTGTCAAAATGCCGATAATCACTATAAAATCAAAAAACCCTGAGCAATTTGCACAATCATTTTTACTTTGACTATACAACTTGCCCAAGATTTTATACATGAAATATACTTTTTCTTATTCGGAATCCGTGGTTTCTTCCGTGGAATTCACTTTTTCTTCACAATTATCCGCAGTTGTGGCAGAATTCTCCGCCTTTTCTTCAAAATTGCTCTCTTCCTCGGCCTCTTCAGCCTCCTTGGCAACTTCCATATCTTCGTCCGCGCTTCTCTTCTTGGCATCTTTATCACCCAAGGCGACAAATACCTTAACCATATTGTGAGCGGTAACATAACCCACCACCGAGAATTCCAAATAAAGCAACATGGGAATGACTCCGGGGGCAAGAAATGCCAATGCAATCACAATACCGTTCATGAACAGCAATCCGATGGAACGGGGAAACTGCACAATACTGATAAAAAGCGCATTTTTTAAGGTAGTTCCTACTTTATTTTCGTAACGGGCCTGCAAAGGAAATGCATAAATAATTGTGAATCCCATAAGCAAGGTAAGGATAAACACCAGAACCAAAACAACAGAAAGTACTGTATTGTTGATTCCTTCAAATTCAACGGACAACAAATAAAAGTTTGCGCCGATAAATGCAATACCCGCAAGGCAAATCAGCCAAATCAGGGTTCCCTTTTTAAAATTCTTGGCAAAGGCTGCAAAATACGGCTTAAAAACACCATGATCTCTATCTAAAACCATTTTTATCATAATGTCATACATGGCTGAAATTGCCGCTCCCGCCGTTACAATGGGAATGCAACAAACAAAAGTAAGCAATGCCAAAAACATAACATCAAAGATTCTGCTTAACCCACTGATAAAGGGGCCTTCCGAATCAAATAACCACTTCATGTACTTTCCTCCCGGCTTATTCTTTTATGATGAAACAAAGACAAGCCTCTTTCCTGTGTTAAATATTTTATACCTGTAAAACCTGTAATACGGCCATGTATTTGCTGTATAAGGAATCCATATTCCACGCAATGCTGTCGGAACGCTGCCAGAATTTCTCCTGCGCACTGGCCTTATCTGCGGCAATCACTTTTGCCACATCTTCTTTCCACTCAGGTACGATAACTGCCTTTATATTGGTGCTTTGCAAACCAAGGCAGAACATGGCAAAATCAAGATACTGCTGCTTTTCTTCGTTGTTTAACTGCAAATTTTCCAGAATCTCTTCTACCTCAGGCATATACTGCTCATAGCGAAGCTTCTCGAAAATCTTTTCTTTATCGTTCACTTCATTGAGTAAATCAAATACTTCCTGAGAATACTTAGAGCCTACCTGCTTAGCAAACATACGGCTGTCAAAAGTCTGTCCCATGGCATGGTGATATACATCTGCTGCCTCTGCCAAACTTAAAACATCGGTTTCAAAACCATACATAAAATCTTTCTTGGGAATCTTTTTGTATCCTACGCGATGGAACAAAATCATTTTAGCTTTGTCTGTCATAGGCTGAAAATATTCGCTCAACAAAAGAAATCCAAATACAGAATGTGCTCTGTACTTATTAAATTCATAATTCAGCATATTGTCGATATGATCGGTTTTATACACACCAATATCATGTAACGCCGCAAGCACAAAGAAATCTGCCAGCGCAGCCGGTGCGTATTTTCCTGTATGTTCCAGCATTTTGTGCATTATGTACGCGGTACGAATCCCATGATCTATGGGACGCTGGTCCAAAGACTTTAAACTGTCGCAAATCGCATAAAATACATCTTTTCCCTTAAGATTATCCATGCATTATTCCTCCCTTTTTTGTTTTTGCTATAATCCCCTATTTTACAAATCTTTTCGCATAGGCGTAAAGCGGATTCCCGCATCCACCTGCTCACAATCCAAGTCCACAAAACCAAGCTTATGATAAAAACCTACTGCGTAAGGCGATGACCTTACAATACAGGTATTTACCTTATTTTGTCGCAGGTAGTCCCACAGTGTCTCCACCAAAGCCCTGCCTACACCTCTGTTGTGATACTTTTCATCCACAAACAGAAGCGAAATCAGCTTGCCGCTACGGAGGGAAATCAGACCGATAATCCGATCTCCGTCCAAAGCAACCCATAAATGATATTCGTGAATTTTAAACATTTTACGAAGTGTGTTATCCGATATAAAATCAAGAAAATTCTTCACACCCTCCGGTGAATACTCGCAAGCCTCAAACTTCTGAAAAGTGCGCCAGGCCAGAGCCATGGCGTCCTCCCACTCATCCAATCGGGCCTCGCGGATTTCATATTCAAAATTGTCATTCATATAAAATATAACTCCGATTATTCTGCTTCTACGCGGTTCGGCGATTTTTCGCCCCGTTCAACACTTAACGCATTCTCTAATGTTACCCGGGCAATGGCTTCCATGGCCTCCTGCGTAAAAAATCCCATATGAGAAGTCACCATTACATTGGGGAAAGTCATGAGGCGGGCAAGATTGTCGTCCCTGATAATCTCATTGGAACGGTCCTCATAAAAGAGCCCTTCTTCTTCCTCATATACATCCAAAGCCACGCCGGCGAATTTTTTATCCAAAAGAGCGTCAATCAAATCGTCCGTATTAATCAAGGCACCTCGTGAAGTGTTGATTAAATACACGTTTTTCTTCATTAAGCCGATGGTCTGCTTATTAATCAAGTGCTTGGTATCGCTTGTCAACGGACAATGTAAGGTAATGACATCCGCCTGTTTTACCAATTCTTCCATGCTGACATATTCCACATCCAAGCTCGAAACAGGGTAAGGGTCATAGGCAAGAATCTTCATGTTAAACCCTTTTAAAATGCGAATCATGGACTGACCGATTTTGCCGGTACCTACTACGCCGGCCACTTTGCCGGAAAGATCCGCACCCATCAGGCCGTTAATGTTCATGTTAAAGTCACGGCTGCGGATATAAGCTCGGTGAATGTTACGGTTGATGCACAGGAAAAGTCCCATGGCATATTCCGCCACCGCATCCGGGGAGTAGCTGGGCACACGAAGCACCTCTACCTTGCCCTTTGCCGCTTTTAAATCTACATGGTTGTAGCCCGCACACCGTAAAAGAATGGCTTTTATGCCCATGGTGTGCATTTTATCTATCATGGCGGCATTTACCGGGTCGTTTACGAAAATGCAAACTGCCTGACTCCCCTGCGCCAAAACCAGGGTTTCTTCGTTTAATGCCGTATCCACAAAATGTACATCTACTCCGTATTCCTCGGAGAGAGGTTTAAACCAGATTTCATCGTAGGGTTTTCTCCCATAAAAAGTCACTTTCATGCTATTTCTCCTTTTCGGTGAAGCCCTATTCTTTTATATTTTTATTATTCATCCTCAGAGGAATCTGCCCCTGTAAAAAAGTCCGTTATGGCATTCCAAAGTGTTGAAAAGAAATCCTTGATACTGTCCCAAAGACTTGCTTTTACCTCTTCCGTAAAAATGCCATCCAAAATTTCCTTGGCTTCCGCCAAAACGGTTTCGCCGTATTTGTCATACAAATCTCCGGCCTGCTCCAAAAGTTTAACAGGGTCAATATCCAGCTCGGCAATTTTCTGCATCAGTGCCGCAATCTGCTCCTTCTGCTCATCCGTAAGAGTAATGTCGAATTTAATCTCTGCATTCTCAATAATGTCGAGAATGGCATCCCAATCCGTAATGTCTCCGGCAATGACTTCTGCCTTAACATAATCCATTACATCCTGAAGCTTGTCGGCTTCTTCTTCGCTTTCACCGCTGCTTACCACATCACCGGTAACCACCAACTCCGCCAAAGCCGCGGTTTTGGCCGCTTCGTCCAACTCTTCGCCACTCATCTCTTCATAAGCCTTCATGGCTCCGATTAAGGCTGCGGTTCCGCTAAGGGGAAAGGGACCCACCACAAGGATGTCCGCATTCTCCACACCGGCGGTAATCAACGCATTACGGTACATGTTGATGGTACAATAGTTTATATTCATTGTAGTAAGACGAAGCCCGCTTCCGGCATCGGTTTCTTTTACCATAACGCAGGAAAGTGCGTTGGTTCCGATTACGGAGCTGTCGATGTAACCGTCCAGATATTCATGCTCTTCTTCATTGGTAATGTAGACCACATTGTAATCTTCCAAATCCTCTTTGGCGATACCCATTTTATCCAAAACAATCTGAAGCTGTTCCTCGGATAAATCCGCACCCAACGCGAGATAGGGCTTATTGTCGTTCTCCACAATGGCATCCGCAATCTCTTCCTCCGTCATTTCGGAAGTTGCCTCCCCGCTTTCATAAGTTACAATGCCGTCCTGGGTAGCAAACACCGTCATGGGAGTTGCCAAAACCAGCGTACTTACCAATAACATACATATTATTTTTTTCATTCTACACCGTTTCCTTTCTGTTCGGTAGGTGTTTTTATCATGTGTACGGCTTCACGGTATTAATATATCCTTTTCATTTAAAAGCTATACCAACCGCAAAACGCCGTACTTTTACATAATTTCAAAACCAACCAAAACCTATACTGCCTAAAACGGAGCGAAAATGCGAATTTCTTAAAAGTTATTAACAAATCTCTGCTCCGGCAGGCATTTCTTTCTCAGGTACCATAAGTGCTAAGTTGCCCTCTGCATCTTCCGCACATAAAATCATACCTTCGGATACAATTCCCGCAAGTGTGGCAGGTTTTAAGTTTACAAGAACCATAACTTTCTTGCCTACCATTTCTTCTGCGCTGTAGTACTGCTTGATACCGGATACAATCTGCTTAACGCTGCTGCCGATACGAACCTGCGAACAAAGCAATTTCTTGGATTTCTTTACTTCCTCACATGCAATGATTTCGCCTACCTGGAACTGCATCTTTCCAAAATCATCATAGAGAATTTCTTCCTTGGGTTCAATATCTATCACAGAATTTCCACAGTTTTCCGCTGTTTCTTCTGCAGGAGCCGCTGCTGCCGCACGCTCTGCAAACATAGCGGTTACTTTTTCAAGTACCTCATCTTCTTTTAATCTTGCAAAAAGAATCTCAGGCGCATCGGTTACCTTATTTCCGTCAGGATATAAACCGAATTCTTTTAATTTGTCAAAGTCGCGAAGTTCGGTATTTAACTGCTGCGCAATCTTCTTGGCGGTTGTGGGTAAAAAGCTCTCTAAAAGAGATGCGCCGATGATGATGCCTTCTGTTAAATTATACAGTACGGTTGCGAGACGATCCTTCTTTGCATCATCCTTGGCAAGTACCCAGGGTTCTGTTTCATCAATGTATTTGTTGCAACGCTTAAATAAAGCAAAGATTTCAGTCAAAGCATCTGCCACATGAAGGGTTTCCATCTTGGCAAGCACTTTATCAAGTGTACCGGTTGCCACTGCTTTTAAGTCCTCATCAACAGCTTCGGCAACACCCTTGTTGCTTACCACGCCATCAAAATACTTGTTTGACATGGAAATTGTTCTGTTTACGAGGTTACCTAAGGTATTTGCAAGGTCAGAGTTGATACGCTCAACCAGCAACTCCCATGAAATGGTACCGTCATTTTCAAAAGGCATCTCGTGAAGTACAAAGTAACGCACTGCATCCACACCAAAGAATTCTACCAAATCGTCTGCGTAGATTACATTACCCTTAGACTTACTCATCTTGCCGTCGCCCTGCAATAACCAGGGATGACCGAATACCTGCTTGGGCAGGGGCTCATCCAATGCCATTAAGAAAATGGGCCAGTAAATGGTATGGAAACGAATGATGTCCTTACCGATTAAGTGAAGATCTGCGGGCCAGTTCTTGCCGTACATATCATCATGGTTGCCGTCTGCATCGTAGCCGATACCTGTGATGTAGTTTGTTAACGCATCCAACCATACATAAACCACATGTCTGTCATCGAAATCTACAGGAATACCCCATTTAAAAGAGGTTCTGGATACACAAAGATCCTGTAATCCGGGTAAAAGGAAGTTATTCATCATTTCATTTTTACGGGAAACGGGCTGAATAAATTCCGGATGTGTGTTAATATGTTCAATTAATCTGTCAGCGTACTTGCTCATCTTAAAGAAGTAAGCTTCTTCCTTGGCAGGCTTAACATCTCTGCCACAGTCGGGACACTTGCCGTCTTTTAACTGAGATTCCGTCCAGAAAGACTCACAGGGTGTACAATAAAGGCCTTCGTATGCGCCCTTGTAGATATCGCCCTTGTCATATAACTTCTTAAAAATCTTCTGCACCTGCTTCTCATGATAATCATCTGTGGTACGGATAAATTTGTCATAAGAAGTGTCCATCAAATCCCACAATCCCTTGATGGTGCCTGCTACATCATCAACGAACTCCTTGGGTGTAATGCCGGCTTCTGCTGCTTTTAACTCGATTTTCTGACCGTGCTCGTCGGTTCCTGTCTGGAAGAATACATCATATCCTTCTTTTCTTTTAAAACGGGCAATGCTGTCCGCAAGGACAATCTCATAGCTGTTGCCGATATGGGGCTTGCCTGAGGTATAAGCAATTGCCGTTGTAATGTAATACTTTCCTTTGTTTTCCATTTTAGTTGCCTCCTATTTCTTCGCATATTGCGGTATTTTTCTATTTTTGTTTTAGATTATTATCCTCTAACCTCATCCAAACTGTAGATATATTTAAAGGCGATTATATCCGAGGAATCGCTTGCCTGACCTTCCAACTCCTCTTTCAGGGAATTGTTCTCATCAATGATAAAATAAATGCATTTGCATCCGTATTCTGCCGCTTTCGGCATAAAATAATCCGCCACCCACCGGGTATCTTCGGGGATATTCTCAAATCCGCTTCGGGTGTCTGCTACATAATCGCAATTATCGTGTTCTTTTATAATGTTTAAGGCATATTCCAACGGTGATCTGTAATCTTCGTTACAGCAGAATTTCTTCCATTTCACAAAGACCACATTGTAATCCGGCTCATATTTGACTTCGCAGAATTCTGAAGTATAGCCCTTGGACTGCTTTCTCTTTTTGCATTTGCCTATTATGAGACAGATGATAAAACAAATAACAAACAGCACCAAGACTGTCAATATAAAATTTAACGGAGCAAATCCGATTATCGCCGGATAATCAATTTGCGTCTCCGGCGTACAGAGCGGATAAGATTTTGTGAGCGAAATGCCAAAGCCATATGTTTTCGATATTTCACCGCCCCTATATTTTATTCCTATTATTTTTTCCGTTGTTTTGCCGAGAATGCAATTTACAATAGCCATGAATGTAGTAATTCCCAAAGCAATAATACCGGATTTGATTAAACATTTTTTCATATTGATAGCATCCTTTAATCAAAAAATATCTTCCCAATCTCGTATGCTTTTTGAAGATTAGTTTCCCAATTTTTCGTGCGAAGTTCATTTTCTCTCGAAGTATTGTCGAAAACAACGAACTCAAGTTGTTTAGCACGGTCGTAAAGCCTGTCCCCCAACATAACCTTTTTCATACTGTCAAGAAGTCCAAACTGTTCCAGTCTCTCTATAGAATTGCCTGCCGAACAAAGTATTATTGCCTTATCGAGAAGTTTCATCGTTTTATTGCCATATGCAAATCCATAAGACCATACTCTGTCAAACCAACCTACAAGCATTGCCGGCGCCTCGGTCCAAAACACCGGATAAATAAAAGCTATGGCATCTGCAGAGTTGATTTTCTCTTGTTCTTCAAGTACATCACTTGCAACTTCCGGAAAATTTCTGTAATTCGCATCTCTAATGTATTCTTGCTCCGTTATAACAGGATTGAAATTCATCTTATAAAGGTCAGACATAATATATTCGTTACCCGAATCGATTATCCCCTTTATGAATGCATCGCACATATTTTTAGTAAAAGAATCTTGCGACGGATGACAGTAAACAATAAATATTTTCATATCGAAGGTCCTTTCTTATAGCTTTGCACAAAACAGAAACAATGAACTAAACCATACAAATTCAGGTTACTTTTTGCATATTTTTTATCTTTCTAAAATACAACCTTTTTTCATACATATTCTTTCTACGCACAGGGCAGGTATGGGATAAGCCGTATTCTGCGCGTTGCGGAGAATATTAGAATTTCTTGGTTCTTTTCTTCTTTAAACAGGGATTTTCCGACACGATGTCGGAAAAAGGCTTAATCGAGCACGGATGCGAGTTTAAGCCGGTCTCGTGACTTACCACAACCTACCAAAAGAACCTAGAAATTCTTATATTCGTAGAATCAAGCAGAATGCGGCTTACCCCATACCTGCCCGTCCTAATAAGAATAAAAAAAGCCCCCTGTTTCCAGAAGGCGAATTGACCGCGTTACCACTTCTTTTCATCTGCTCCTCACGAAGCAAACCTTGGCGGGTACCTGTGATACCCTGTCGCTTTAACGGGCGAAACCCGTCGCAGCCTTACCGCCTGTGCGGTTCGGTGCGCCACTCCAAAGCCATCTTCAACTGCTCACTACATCTGTTCCTCTCAGCCGGTTTCCACCGGGAACATTCTCTGTGAATGCCTGTAACAGCCTACTCTCTTTTTCACTGCGTTTATTTTATTATGTTCCTTTTAAATCTAACATATTCGGGCCTGAATTGTAAAGGGGGAATTATGAATTGGATATTGACAGATTTCTTTTTTATTCCCAAATTTCCTTAATACACTAATCTTTTTTATTTCTACTTTTATTAAAACCACAATCAAAATACATTCTTGACTTGCTTATCCTTAAATGCTATATTAATTCATAGAAAAGGAAACGGGTTTGTTACCATACGGCAGATGCTTAAGTGGGGTGCTTCGTTTCCTTTTCTTTTTTGATATTTACCATATCATACAAATACAGTCTATTATCTTCTGAATGTCTTACTAACATCTCTATCCGAAAAATATTATATCTCTCTACCGAATTACCATTATATACAGGTAACGCAAATCGGGTTGTATACCTATACCATCCATATTTTGCATCTGCTTTATGCTTTTCTTTTTTATTTTCACCCCATCTCTTATTTGTAGCACATGCTATTAACTGTGGTATTTTTTGAGTGGCATTTGCTTTTGCTTTCGCATTTGTCCCCCTTAATTTAATTGTATCCTCTGAGCCTTTTACTTCACTTGGAAAATTTTTTCCTATATAAATTTTATCTGCTGTTTCTAATACATCATAACATTCTCCCACATACTGCTTCAAATAGGCCTCTACATCCTTCCAATCCACTGAACGCTTTCCCTTAAAACGAATATCATGTATAAAAACGATCTTATTTCCGTCCGGGTCTTTGATAATATCTACTTTTCTTTCTATAGCTTGAGTCCTCCCTGATATATAGAACAAAGAATGTGCAAAGCACATTCTACGCGCGCGAGCGGTGTTGCAAAGCAACAATATTCCGCTCCGTGAGCTACGCATTTTTTATTACTTCATAGGAAATTCCTATGAAGTAATAAAAACAGACAGCTTGCGCCATCTGTTTTCCAAATAAATATTCAAAGCATATCATTCAACTATATTATAATTTTGCCCTTCGAGAGATTCAATATCAATCCATCGACAGCTTTCGACAAATCGCCCTACAACTCCGTATAAAACATCCCCATCAATAACTGCACGCCAATGGATACCGCCGTAATTGCCGCCCAACAGCAAAATCCCATAAGGATAGGCTTACCACCTTTTTTTACCAGATTAATCAGATTCGTGTTCAAGCCAATGGCGCACATTGCCATGGCAATAAAAAACTTCGCCAGCCATTTCATTGCCTTCACAAACGTACCGGTGTAAATCACTGTAAAACCGCTCTCCGGCAGAAGCCCCACAATTGTTGTAATCACCGAAGCACCTATAAAATACAAAATAAACCACGGGAATATCTTTTTAAAAGAAAATTCACTGCCTTTATTTCCCGATTTCTTGGCTTTATAGGTACGAAACAGCGCCAATGCCAAGGTAATGGGAATAATAGCAAGGGTTCGTACCAACTTAACCGTAACCGCAGAAGAAAGAATTCCTTCCACTCCGTACAAGCCTTCCGCTGTGGATGCTACCGCTGTCACAGAGGAAGTATCGTTAACCGCCGTTCCGGCAAAAATTGCGAAACCTTCCGAACCAAAGCCGATTGCCTGCCCGAAATACGGGAACACCAAAGCCGCAATCACATTAAAAAGAAAGATAACCGATACGGACTGAGCCACTTCCTCGTCATCCGCGTCAATTACCGGTGCCGTTGCAGCAATGGCAGAACCTCCGCAAATGGAAGAACCAACGCCGATAAGGCAGGACACCTTTTTATCCATTTTTAAGACTTTCATCATAAGAAATGCCATGATAAGCGATGTACTGATTGTCGATATGATAATCGGCAGACTCCGGCCACCCATCTTGGCAATGGTGCCAAGATTCAGACTAAATCCTAAAATAATAACCGCCCACTGCAAAATCTTCTTGGAAGTGAATTTAATTCCATCCTTTAATTTATCGTGTGCGGGAAGCTTAGGCGCAATCATCGCAATGATCATACCCATTAAAATGGAGAATACCGGCGCACCGATAATCTCCATTGAGAAATTCCCTATTTTACATTCGCTTAAAATCGTAGCAATGCCTGCAATTACGACGCAGAGCAAAATACCAAGTAATTTTTTCATCATATATCTCTCCATACCGAACTGCTGCAACATTTGCACAAGCTCGAACTTCATCCTTTTTTATAATTTTGAGACAAGCGTTCTACACATCCATCTGAAGCTCAACCGGACAATGGTCCGAACCCATAATATCCGTATGAATCTTCGCGCCTTTTAACTTATCCTTCAATGCTCCGGATACCACAAAGTAGTCAATACGCCAGCCTGCGTTCTTTGCTCTTGCGCTGAACCGGTAAGACCACCAGGAATAGATATTCTCCATATCGGGATAAAAGTATCGAAATGTATCGATAAAACCATTCTCCAAAACCGTACTGAACTTGCCGCGCTCCTCATCGGTAAAACCGGCGTTTTTGCGGTTGGTTTTTGGGTTCTTTAAGTCGATTTCCTTGTGTGCCACATTCAAGTCGCCACAGTATACCACAGGCTTGCTTTCTTCCAGTTTTTTAATATAAGCAAGGAAATCATCTTCCCAACGCATGCGGTAATCCAGACGGGCAAGGCCGTCCTGTGAATTGGGCACATACACCGTAATCATGTAAAAGTTTTCATATTCCAAGGTGATGACACGGCCTTCATGGTCATGTTCTTCCACGCCGATACCGTATTGTACGCTCAACGGCTTATGCTTGGTAAAAATCGCGGTTCCGGAATATCCTTTCTTCTCGGCGTAGTTCCAGTACTGCTCATAGCCCGGCAAATCCAGTTCAATCTGTCCCGCCTGAAGCTTGGTTTCCTGCAAACAGAAGAAATCCGCATCTATTTCATTAAAAAAGTCCATAAAACCTTTTTCACGGCAGGCTCTGATACCGTTTACATTCCAAGATATAAATTTCATCGGTTATACCTCTTACTTTCCGGGTTTAAATTCCACATCTTTATTTAAGAAATGCTGTAACTTCTCGCTCTTGGGATGCTCAAACACTTCTTCGGGAGTACCCATTTCTTCAATCACGCCGTCTGCCACAAAAATTACTTTGGTTGCCACTCTTCTGGCAAACTCCATTTCATGGGTTACCACAATCATGGTGCTGTCGGATGACTTCAAGCCTTCGATTACTTTTAATACTTCACCGGTAAGTTCCGGGTCCAAAGCACTGGTGGGCTCATCAAAACACAAAATGTCCGGATTGAGAATCAGGGCTCTTGCAATGGCTACACGCTGCTGCTGTCCGCCGGACAACTCGCAAGGGTAGGCATTCATTTTATCCGCCAAGCCAACCCGTTCCAAAAGTGCAACGGCCTTTTCATCGATTTTCTGAAAAGCAGCTCTTTTATCTTCTCTGCTGCCGCCCTTCTTTTTGATTTTCTCAGCCTCCAACAACTGTGCCGCCAAAGTAAGATTCCGCATTACATTGTACTGAGGGAACAAATTAAACTGCTGGAAAACCAAACCAAAGTGTAAGCGGTTTTCACGAATTTCCGCCTCGCTCATTTTTTTACTGAGCGTGGAATCAAAAATAACTTTATCATTTACCATGATGGTACCCTCATTCGGTGTAACCAGCTGGTTCAAGCATCTTAAAAGTGTGGTTTTACCGCCGCCGGAAGAACCGATAATCGCCAAAACCTCACCCTTTTCCAGAGAGAAAGAAACTCCTTTTAAAACTTCTTCTTTGCCATATATTTTACGAATGTTACTTACTTCCAATAATGCCATTTTATTTCCCGCCTTTCCTTACATTAGCCTGCATAATAGTTGAATTTCTTCTCAATAATGTTGAAAAGAATGGTTAAAAGACCGGTAAACAACAGATAAAATGCACCGATGTAGAAAATAGGCCAAATGATGGCATGTAAACCTACGATGTCCTGTGCCGCCTTCAAAAGTTCGGTAACGGATACAACACGGGCCAACGAGGTATCTTTTACAAGGGTAATGATTTCATTGCCCATGGGCGGTATGATGCGCTTAATTACCTGGAACAATACAACCTTGAAGAAAATCTGTGTCTTGGTCATGCCAAGCACCTGTCCCGCTTCATACTGTCCTGCGGAAATGCTTTCGATTCCGCCACGGTATATCTCGGAGAAGTACGCCGCATAATTTAAAATAAAAGCTACCACAACCGCAGGAAAACGATCCAGCCCCTGTACGCCGAAAATCAATCCGGGGCCATAAAATACCAATATAACCTGCAACATCAAAGGGGTACCGCGGATAATCCAAACAAATCCCCTGGTCAGATAACGCAAAGGAGCGAATTTGGACATGGAGCCCATGGCAATCACAAGACCCAAAGGCAGGGCGCCCAACAATGTTATAAGAAACAGAAGTACGGTAATTTTAAAACCGTCCAACAATAGTAAAGTAACCTCTAAAAAGCTCATTATGTACTCTCCTATGAAAAAAGGGCAAGACGACTTGCCCTCTTTTTATTTTATGTAAAACCAATTTTAGTAAACTACATTAACTCCGTACTTCTCGCCAAGAGCTTCCAAAGTACCGTCTTCCATAAGCTCTGCAATTGCACCGTTGATTTTTTCCAATGTCTGAACATCTTCCAAACGCAATCCGATTGCGTACTCTTCCTTAGCGAGTTCAACGCCTTCCATTACCATAAGATCGCTGTAATCTGTTTCGTCATTGATTACGGCTCTTGCAAGTACCCAGTCAAGTACACATGCCTGACATGTTCCGGACTTTACTTCAAGAAGTCCGTCTTTCTGAGCAGATACGCCAATGAATTCGTTTGTGGAAAGAACTGCATCGTCTTCGATTGCACTCTGTCCCGCAGAACCGCTTTCTGCACAGATTGTAATGCCTGTAAGGTCTTCAAGGCTTGCATAGTTTTGCGCATTTTCTTTCTGAATAACAACTACCTGCATGTTTTCTACATAAGAAGTAGAGAATGCCATATCTTCTTTTCTTTCTTCGGTTACGGTAAGACCGTTCCAGATACAGTCAATGCTCTTAGACTGTAATTCAAATTCCTTCTGGTTCCAGTCGATTACCTGAAATTCAGGCTCAACACCAAGCTTAGCACAAACTGCCTCAGCAAATTCGGTGTCGAAACCGGTTAAGTTACCTTCTGCATCATAGTAGTTCATGGGCTCATAAAGTGTAATACCGATTACAAGTGTTCCCTTATCTTCGATGTATGCCCAGTCTTCCTTCTGTGAAGAGCAACCTGCCAATAATGTAACCATCATTAAGCTTGCAAGTAAAATTGAAACAATTTTCTTCATTTTCTTTCCTCCTGTCATGGGTTATATAAAACCCTTCTCATATTTAAACTTTTCTCTGATAAAGCACTAACATACTAGCATGTAAAAAGGCTCCTTGTCAACCGCAAAGAAAGCTTTTCGCACTCCAAAGGAATGCAAAAAGCTTTTATCTTTAATAAAAATATACAATTGTAAAACCGCTTCGGCTCTTATGAGTTCAGATATGCAATCTGCTCCTCGGTTAATACATCGATTTCCTTGCCCAAGAATGCCAGCTTTCTTGCTGCCACATTGTTGTCTACTTCCTTGGGAACATCAATTAACTTGGTGTTTAACTCAGAAGCATGCTCAACAAGATATTTTGCGGACAATGCCTGAATGGCAAAGCTCATATCCATAATCTCTGCAGGATGTCCGTCTCCTGCCGCCAAGTTTACAAGGCGACCTTCTGCCAGAATAAAAATCCACTGACCGGTAGGTAATTTATATCCCATGATATTCTTGCGCATTTCCTTCTTCTCTACGGCGATTTCTTTTAATCTTGCCATATCGATTTCACAGTCAAAATGTCCCGCGTTGCAAAGGATGGCACCGTCTTTCATTACCGCAAAATCACCTTCATCAATAACCTTATTGCATCCGGTTACGGTTACGAAGAAGTCACCTAACTTGGCAGCTTCTCTCATGGGCATTACTTCAAAGCCGTCCATTACCGCTTCGATTGCCTTAATGGGGTCGATTTCGGTTACGATTACCTTAGCGCCCAAGCCCTTGGCACGCATTGCGGTACCCTTACCGCACCAGCCATAACCTGCAACAACAACGGTTTTACCTGCTACAATTAAGTTGGTGGTACGATTGATGCCGTCCCATACGGACTGACCTGTACCGTAACGGTTATCGAATAAATGCTTGCAGTCTGCATTGTTTACTTTTACCATGGGGAACATTAACTCCCCTGCCGCATCCATAGCTTCCAGACGGATAATGCCTGTGGTGGTTTCTTCACAACCGCCGATTACATTGGGAATTAAGTCACGGAATTCGGTATGCATCATATGTACCAAATCACCGCCGTCATCAATAATGATGTTGGGACCTACTTCGAGAACCTTACGGATGTGATGGTTGTATTCCTCTTCTGTCGCATCATACCATGCATGTACTTCAAGGCCTGCTGCCACCAACGCTGCCGCTACATCATCCTGAGTTGACAAAGGATTGGAGCCTGTTACATACATTTCAGCACCGCCTGCTGCCAAAACCTTGCACAAATATGCTGTTTTTGCCTCTAAGTGCACCGATAATGCTACCTTCTTACCTGCAAAAGGCTTGGTTTTGGAAAATTCCTCTTCCAATGTTCTTAAAAGGTCGCAATTTCTTTTTACCCATTCTATTTTACGCTCGCCGCTTTCGGCTAAGTTAATGTCTCTGATTTCACTGCTCATTTTTTATCTCCTTATAAAAGTTTCAAACTGTAAAATTACTTACAACATTTTTATTATATATGAAAACCGTAAAAGCTGGCAAGAATATTCTGCGGTATTGTAAGTCTCGTCGCATTCTTTCTTATTCCGATGCTTTGCATACCATCCGCTCCAGTTCTTCCATGCTTTCTGCCTCGTTGATTCGTCGTCTGAGTGCCGCAGAATTGTGGTATCCGCTTGTATACCAGGCAACATGCTGACGCATTTCCCGAACTGCGGTATATTCACCCTTGCACTCCACCAGCATTTTACAATGGCGAAGAATCATCTGCTGCATTTCTTCCAAAGGAGGCTTACCGATCACTTCCCCGGTTTCGAAATATTTTATGATGTTCTGAAAAATCCAGGGATTGCCTCTGGCCGCCCGACCGATCATCACACCGTCACACCCGGTTTCTTCCATGAGACGCTTGGCACTTTCACCGTCTGTCACATCGCCGTTGCCGATTACCGGAATGGAGAGGGCATCTTTTACCCGGGCAATGATTTCCCAGTCTGCGGTTCCGGAGTAAAACTGCTGCCTTGTGCGTCCGTGTACCGCCACTGCCGCTGCGCCGCTTTCCTGGGCAATTCGGGCAATCTCCACCGCATTAATGGAGTCTTCGTCGAAACCGGCACGGATTTTTACCGTAAGGGGCTTGCTGATAGCACCTGCCACGGCCTCCACAATTCGGCCCACCAAAACAGGATTTTTCATTAAGGCACTGCCTTCTCCGTTGTTTACCACTTTCGGCACGGGGCATCCCATGTTAATGTCCATAATCTGAAAAGGCAACTCTTCTATGCGTTTCGCCGCTTCGGCCATCACATCCGGTTCGGAACCGAATAACTGCAATGATACGCAAGTCTCTCGCGGGTCAATTTTCATCATATCCCAAGTGGCCTTGTTGTTATAGGTAATTGCTTTGGCGCTTACCATTTCCATGCAATTTAATCCTGCTCCCATTTCACTGCATAAAACACGAAATGGCAGGTCTGTTACTCCTGCCATGGGTGCCAAGATAAAAGGATTATTTAAGTTTACATCTCCGATTTTTAAGGTGTTCACTTAATTCTTTCCTCCGGTTTTTCTGTTCTTTTCGTAAATCAGGCGTAAGCCTTCCAAAGTAAGCTGTCTGTCGTAGACATCAATGGCATCGGTTTCATCACTGATGATGCTGCCGAGTCCTCCGGTTGCCACAACTTTTAAATCAGACAATCCGCTTTCTTCTTTTACCTTTTTTACAATGTATTCCGTCTGCCCGATCTGACCGTATACAAGACCGGCCTGCATACTGCTGATGGTCTCCTGAGCCAAAATGGACGCGGGTTTTTTAATCTCGATTTTAGGTAGCTTCGCAGTATCTTCCCATAAAGCCCTTGCCGATATTTTAATACCGGGAGCTGTAATACCTGCCGCAAAAGAGCCGTCTGCCGTAACCAAATCGTAGGTAGTGGCCGTGCCGAAATCCATAACCAAAACGGGACCGCCATACTTTTCATAAGCTGCAACCGCGTCTACAATACGGTCCGCACCTACTTCGCGAGGATTCTCGGTAATGATTTTTATGCCGGTTTTGATGCCGGGGCCTACAATCAAAGGCTTGGTTTCCACATAGCGCTCAATGGCACCTGTCAGCGCGTGCATCACATTGGGAACTACGCTGGCGATAATGGCGCCGTCAATTTTCTTTTTATCAATATCATTTAATTTCAGCAAATCACAAATTGCCATGCCGAATTCATCGGAAGTCCTCTCCAATTTGGACATCAATTTGAATTTTACCAAAAGCTTATCACCGTCGTACACACCGAAATTGGTATTTGTATTGCCTACATCCACAACCAAAAGCATGTTTTATTCCTCCACATCTTTAAGAAGCGCTTCCACGGACTCACCTTTTATAAAAACTCTGTAATAAAGCTTTAAGGATTCAAAGAATTCCTGGCGGTTGTTTCTGATTTCACGCACCAGAAGTCCACTGGAAATCTCATCGTAATAAATGTCCGTTTCATCCGCGGTGGTTTCCAAAGAAAGACTGCCGTCTTCCTCAAAAACCATGGTAAAAATGCCTCCCACTTCCTCCGTAAAAAGCACGCAGATAATCTGCAATTCATCTTTTACCGCCTGAGGAAGCTTGGCAAACTTCTCGTTTAAATAATATTTCTGCTCATAGGCATTGGCACCGCAGAGCACGATTCTTTCATTATTCATTCTCAAATGCCCCCAAAGTTGCCGCCATCATAGCTTTGATGGTATGCATTCTGTTTTCGGCCTCTTCAAACACGCGAGAGTAAGATGACTCAAATACTTCATCGGTTACTTCCAATTCACTTAAGCCGTACTTCTCGCCAATCTGCTTACCAATGGTGGTTTTATGATCATGATAAGAAGGCAGACAATGTAAGAAAATAGCATTCTCGTCGGCATTCTTCATAACATCCATGGTTACACGATAAGGAGTTAAATCCTTAATTCTTTCTACCCATACATTATCGGGCTCGCCCATGGATACCCATACATCGGTGTAGATAACATCCGCATCCTTGGTACCCTCTTTAACATCTTCAGTAAAGCGCAAAGTAGCGCCGCTTTCCTTGGCATATTCTTCACACTGCTTAATCAATGCTTCATCCGGGAAATATCTCTTAGGCGCACAAGCGGTAAAATGCATGCCCATTTTGGCGCAGGCAATCATAAGTGAGTTACCCATGTTATAGCGGGCATCACCCATGTATGTTAATTTTACGCCTTTTAAGCGACCCAACTGTTCCTGAATGGTAAGCATGTCGGCCAGCATCTGTGTGGGATGATACTCATTGGTTAATCCGTTCCATACCGGTACATCGGAGTATTTGGCCAGTTCTTCCACAATAGACTGTCCATATCCGCGGTATTCAATACCGTCATACATACGGCTTAAAACTCTTGCGGTATCCGCAATGCTCTCCTTCTTGCCAATCTGGCTTACGGAAGGGTCCAAATATGTAACGCCCATACCCAAATCAAATGCAGCCACTTCAAAAGAGCATCTGGTTCTGGTACTGGTTTTTTCAAAAATCAATACAATGTTTTTTCCGCGAAGGACATCCATGGGAATGCCCTTCTTCTTTTTATCTTTTAAATCTGCGGACAATTTCAGGAAATATTCAATTTCCTCCGCTGTAAAATCTTTTAATGTCAAAAAATCGCGACCTTTTAACTGCACGCTCATTTTACTCTCCTCCGTAATAACTTTTTATTTAATAAAAAATTGCTTTAAAATTACTTATCTAAAATATCCTTCACTCCGGCAGCAAGACCTGCGATTCCCTGAATTTCGGAAGGAATGATGATCTTGGTTGCGTTGCCGTTGGCTGCCGCAGTAAATGCTTCCAAGCTCTTTAACTTAAGCACGGCTTCGTCTGCGCCGGCTTCACGAAGCATACGAATACCTTCTGCATTCGCCTCCTGCACCTTGCGGATTGCTTCTGCCTGACCTTCAGCTTCTTTGATTTTCTTTTCTTTCTCAGCTTCTGCACGAAGAATTGCGGATTCTTTTTCAGCTTCCGCTGTAAGGATGGCAGCGGCTTTTTTACCTTCTGCTTCCAATACGGCTGCTTTCTTCTCACCTTCTGCCTTGGTTACGGCTTCACGACGCTCACGCTCAGCCTTCATCTGCTTCTCCATTGCATCCTGAATGGCTGCGGGAGGCATGATATTTTTAAGCTCCACACGGTTTACCTTAATACCCCAGGGGTCTGTTGCCACATCAAGAGATGCTCGCATCTTGGTGTTGATAATTTCACGGGAAGTAAGGGTCTGGTCCAACTCCATTTCACCGATAATGTTACGCAAGGTTGTTGCTGTAAGGTTTTCAATAGCCATAATGGGGTTTTCTACACCATACACAAAAAGCTTGGGATCTGTAATCTGATAAAATACTACAGTATCAATACGCATGGTAACATTATCTCTTGTGATAACCGGCTGCGGCGGGAAGTCCACAACCTGTTCTTTTAAGGTAATTCTCTTAGCAATTCTGTCAATAATGGGCCACTTAAAATGAATACCAACCGACCAGGTAGCCTTATATGCACCAAGGCTTTCCACAACATAAGCCTGAGCCTGAGGCACAATTTTAATACATGAGGTAATTGCTACCAACAGAAAAATAAAAATAACGATAAGTACGCATAACAACGCGCCTAAACCTTCTGCTGCCAAAAACATTCCATTCATTCTTTTACCCTCTTTTCTTTTAAAATGATGTTAATTGCTGTTTTTACTCTATAAATCCTTTTATAAATATATTATCTTCGGAATCTCAAATTTTACTTATACTGAAAAATTTCTTTTTCATCCACATTGTGTTCCTGAGGACATTTTACCAGAATAAGCTTTACACCTTCAATTGCTTCTACCAACGCAATTTCGCCCTTCTCAAAAGTAACACCGTCCACTCTGGACCTTGCCGTCCACTCCAAGCCGCTTGCAACCGCTACTCCCGTTGCACGGACATTGTCTACCACTTCCGTCACCATAACCTTTTTGCCGATTAAATCCTCGGAATTGGTCTTTTGGATTTTATCCGTAAAATACTTCTTTGCGACAGGTTTTGTAAAAATAAGCAACAGCGTGGATACTGCCACAAACACGATCAGCTGCAACCACCAAGGGCCGCCAAATACTGCCACAATGGCCGCAACCAGGGCACCTCCCGCAAACCAAATGCAAACAAGGCCTAAGGTGATTACTTCCACAATTACCAGAAGAATCATCAAAGCAAGCCATGCAAAAGCCAAATAAAATGACATAGATTGTACCTCCTTTGCAAATTACTTTTATCATACAACAAAGTATTTTAACAAGCAAGTAAAAGAGTGTCTGCCATAAATCGCTCAACTGTATAGGTATATATGCACAAGTATTTTCAAAAGAACAAAAAAAGTTCTCTTCCTATAAAAAACATTCTTATAGGAAAAGAACTTTTTCATCGCTTATTTTATTTAATAAAATACATGGTCGCCCAAAACATAGCCTGCTTTATTTCCGGCGCGTCTGAAATACAATGCATCGCCTACCGTGGTCTCGCCGGCCAACGCCGCTCTTGCAGCCTGCATACATTCCTCATCAACACCTGCTGCAACTCTTGCAGCCACTTTGCCGTTTCCTGCCGGAGTAAACTGCCCGGGGGAATAAATAACCTCTGCAATGGTACCGGGGAATCGGGAACTTTTTACACGGTTACAAACTACCGCACCGACAGCAACCTTACCTTCATAGCTCTGATTACCGGCTTCACAATGAATCAATGCTGCCAAAAGCACGACTTCCTCTTCCGAGCCGGGGATTGCACCTAAGTTGGTGGTTAACTGAGCCTTCTCCAATGCAAGAATACGCTCGCGCTCACGAATCTGCTCCATGGTTTCGCCTTCATCAATGAAGAACTCCAGACTCACAAATTCTTTGGCAATATAACCGGTATATTTGCCATATTCAATGGCTACCCATTCTTCTAACTCTTCTACAACTTCATACTGACTTTCAATTTCCAACAGGCCGTATACGCCTGCATCCTGTGAGGGCTCCTTACGAACTCTCAGCGCTTCCGCCTCAACGGTCGCAATGGTTGTGCCTACTTCATGGGCATATTCCCAAGCTTCATCTCCGAATAAAAGGTAATCATTGCTTACCCAACCGACAAGTTCACCGGACTGAATCTTGGTCCAACCGTCACCGCGAACCAGAATTTCACCGCCGCAATCCTCATAAAGTAAACCTACTTTTTCAGAATCGCTGCTTGCTTCCGCACGCACATTAACGGATTTGTCAACATTGGCCATAACCAGTTTGTTGCGCTCCTCCACTTCTTCCTGTGCTTCTTCTACCATATCCTGAAAGGATTCTTCTTCCGAAAGAATGTCTGCTTCTACAACTTCAGATGCACCTGCTTTTAAGTCGAAATTACGACTAGGCTCAGATGCCTGCACGGTTAACGCATTCCAGTCGGCAGCAAACACAAAAATTACAGCCGCAAGGAGTATGCACAAACCACGCTTTCGTTGGTTGGTTTTCATCATCTTCCTCCAAATTACATAAATGTTACAATTTTGTTACGTTTACACATATTATCAAAGAATGCTTGTTTTGTCAAACTTTCACTATCATTTTATGCAAAAAGCACATTTTCATTCACTGAAAATGTGCCTTATTTGTAACATATTTTAAACATTTTTGTAATATCTATGGTAAAAATTACAAGCATTTGGATTTATCAATGCATGCTTCCACCGCATCAATGATTGCGCCGCGGAAGTTCTTTTCTTCCAGTACTTTTACTGCCTGAATGGTTGTTCCTCCGGGAGAGCATACCATATCTTTTAATTCGCCGGGATGTTTGCCGGTTTCCAATACCATCTTGGCACTACCCATTACAGCCTGAGCCGCAAATTCATAAGCCTTATTTCTGGGCATACCTGCCGCTACCGCCGCATCCGCCATTGCTTCAATAAACATAAAAACATAGGCAGGTGCGCTACCGCTGACACCCACTACCGCATCCATCTGGCTTTCCGGCACTTCCACCGCACGGCCAAAGCTCTTTAAAAGCTTCATAACCTTGACCATATCTTCCTCGGTTACATACTCATTCTTGCAGCAACCGGTACAACCTTCACCAACCAAAGCCGGAGTATTGGGCATACATCTTACCACTTTGGTCTTTTTGCCCAAATTATCCTCAAAATACTGTAAAGTTTTACCGGGCGCAATAGAAACTACCACGCAATCCTTACTCACATCATCCTTAAAAGTTTTTAACGCTTCATCCATAAACTGGGGCTTTACCGCAAGAAAAAGAATATCTGCCTCCTCAGCCACCGTGGAATTCACGGTCCCCGTATTGATTAAATAAGTAAGTGCAGCTTCATCTGCCGCAGTTGTAGAAATATCTGAGCCATAAATATCCTTCGGTTCCACTCCCGCGTTGGAAATAATGCCACCGATGATGGCTCTTGCCATGTTACCCAATCCGATAAAACCAATTTTCATAATATCAACCTCTCTAATTTGTATTACGCGTATTTACGCAAGTCAATCTCTAAGTATATTGGATTTTTATCCTCTTTTTTAGATTATACTTCTTTTTATTTTAAAACAATAGTAAAATCATTTTTATTCTAAATTTTAATGATCTTTTATATCGCCCTAACCCTTGCTTCTGCGCTGACGGTAGGCCTCATACATAAGCACGGATGCCGCTACCGATGCATTTAAGGACTCCACCCGGCCCTCCATGGGAAGATAACAGCTCTTACCTGCCTTCGCCACAGTTTCGGGGCGAAGTCCGTTGCCCTCGTTGCCTATTATAAAAGCACTTCCTTCCACATAAGAATATGTATCGTAGATTTTGCCGGATTCCAAAGCCGCCGCATATACGGTAACGCCGGTTTCTTTTAGCTCGTCTATCACTTCATGGAAATCATCCGCATAAAAGTGGGGCACGCGGTACACAGAGCCCATGGTGGAGCGAATTACCTTGGGATTGTAGATATCCACACAATCACGACTTAAAATCACGCCTGTGACGCCGGCTCCTTCTGCCGTTCTTAAAATTGTGCCCAAATTTCCGGGATCCTGCAAATTCTCCAACAATACAAACAAGGGCGCCTTAGTTGACTTTAATAAATCTCCCAGTTTTGCTTCTTTTATGGTAATTACACTTAAAATTCCTTGAGGAGTTACCGTATCGGACATTTTTTTATAAACATCATCGGAAACCACTTCATAAGGCACCTTTTTCAAGCGCTCCCTGCAAGCATTTTCCAATTCGCCATCTTTTTTCAGAAAGCTTTCGGATACATAGACTTCGCACAATCTCTCTTCCGGGGCTTCCAAAAACATTTTGCAGCCTTCCGCTATGAATTTTTGTTCTTTTTTGCGGAATTTTGCCTTTTCCCGCAGGGTACAAACCCATTTAATTTTACCGTTGGACGGGGATGTAATCATGTTTACTCTCCTAAAAAAACCGGCGGAATGCCAAAACACTCCGCCATAAAATCTACTGTGATAACTGTCTGCTTACCAGGAACTCGTATTCCGGAATGTCCTTGGTCATCGCCAATGCTTCATCAATATCAAAATCCGTAAAATCGCCATTCTTGTATGCAATAACACGGTTTGTTTTTCCTGCGCAAAGGACATCTGCCGCATAAGCACCCATAATGGACGCATAGAATCTGTCCTTACATGTGGGAGAACCGCCACGCTGCATGTAACCTAAAATGGTTGCACGGGTTTCAATGCCCGTAGCCGCTTCGATTCTTCTTGCCATGGATGTGGAATGGCCGATACCTTCTGCATTGATAATAATATGATGCTTTTTACCTTTTTTACGGTTCTGGATAATATTGTTAATAATATTCTGCTCGTTATAATCGTATTTCTCGGGAATCAGAATATCTTCCGCACCGTTGGCAACACCGCACCACAATGCAATATAGCCGGCATTACGACCCATAACCTCGATAATACTGCAACGCTCATGGGAAGATGAGGTATCGCGCACCTTATCAATGGCCTGCATCGCCGTATTAATCGCTGTATCGAAACCGATGGTGTAATCCGAACATGCAATATCAAGGTCAATGGTTCCGGGAATACCTACCGTATTGATACCCTGCTTAGACAAAGCCAGTGCACCGCGGTAAGAACCGTCGCCGCCGATAACCACAATACCGTCAATGCCGTGTTTACGGCAAATCTCAGCACCCTTCTTCTGGCCTTCCTCCGTAACAAACTCCGAACAACGAGCTGTACCTAAAATCGTTCCACCCTTCTGAATGGTATCGGATACGGATGACTTGTTCATATCAATGATTTCTTCTGCAAGAAGTCCCTGATATCCTCTTTTTATTCCTTTTACGGCTACGCCGTTCTGAATTGCTTTTCTTACAACGGCACGGATTGCCGCATTCATACCCGGCGCATCGCCGCCACTGGTTAAAACTCCGATTGTTTTAATCGTATCAGACATATTTGCCTCCATGTTACAACATATAATAACAAAAACGATTCCTCACAAACCGATTCCTTGGCTTGTCATAAAATTTTCTGTCCACAATATCATAATCTAATTCTTTGTGGTTTTCAATATTTTTATGACAAAGATTAAGGTTTTTATTGCACAACCACGCCGTCGTCACCCAATATTTCCTTTAATTTGTCTAAAAGGATTCCTTCTGCCGCCACTGTATAATGGTTGCCAAGCTCCTTCATCTGTCTTTCTTTGTTTAAAAGAAATGCTACTTGATCATGCCCGTCGGACTCTTTTAAAATATCCATAATCCGGCCCTGAAGGGCATCACACTGCGCTTTGTCGGTAAAACGAACATATAACTTGCGGGGCATGTCGGAAAAAGGCACGATTTTATCACAGATAAGCTTAGCGTCTTTGCCGTCTTCCACCTGCACTTTACCGAACATAAACACCTTGGCATCTTCCGTCAATAAACCGGAATATTTCTCAAACGCCTTGGGGAATACAATGGTTTCGATACTTCCCACCAAATCTTCCAATACCACATAGGCCATCATCTGATTGGTTTTGGTGTACTGCACGCGCTTGCCTACCACCATTCCGCCGATTACGGCCTTGGCACCGTCGGCTACCTTAACGGTTTCTACGACTTCACCGTTTTTACCTTCTTCTGCTGCCTGCAAGATAAAATCCAGAGTTTCGTTGGTGATGTGGCGCTTAATCAAGCCCTTGTAGCTCTCTAAGGGATGACCGCTGATGTATACGCCCAATACCTCTTTTTCGAAGTTTAAAAGAAGCTCTTTTCCGAATTCTCCGCAATCGGGAAGGGGAATTTCAAAGCTTTCTTTTTCTTCATCGCCTGCTAAGTCAAACAAGGTCATCTGGCCTGCCATGCTGTTCTTTTTATCCTTATGGACTCTGTCCATAATCTGCACATAAACGCTTAAATACTGTTTTCTTGTGCCACCCAAGCTGTCAAAGGCACCGGCTTTTATAAAATTCTCCACCGCTCTCTTGTTAACATCCTTATCTCCTACACGGACAATAAAATCATTGATGTTAAGGAAGGGGCCTCTGGCATCCCTTTCTTCCACAATGGCTTCGATCACCGGTCTGCCCACATTCTTGATGGCAGTTAAGGAATAGCGGATGGCGTTTCCGGACACCGCAAAGTTTACTTCGCCTTCGTTAATGTCCGGCGGGAGAATCTCAATGCCCATTTCCTTAGCTACCGCAATATATTCGGAAACCTTACCTGCGTTACTTACAACGGAAGTAATCAGGGCCGCCATGTATTCCACAGGATAGTAATATTTTAAATATGCGGTCTGATATGATACCACCGCATAAGCTGCCGCATGAGACTTGTTAAAAGCATACTTGGCAAAATCAATCATTTGATCGTAAATCATGTTGCCGACCTTGGCGCTGATACCGTTACCCACGCAACCGGGGATGTTTAAATCCGTATTGCCGTGAACAAAGTACTCACGCTCTTTTTCCATGACCGCAGTTTTCTTCTTACTCATGGCACGGCGCACTTCATCACTTCGTCCCAGAGTATAACCACCCAAGTCACGCACAATCTGCATAACCTGCTCCTGATAGACAATACATCCGTAGGTAGGCGCAAGAATAGGCTCTAACTGAGGACAAAAATAGGTGATTTTCTCAGGATTGTTTTTACCGCCGATATACTGAGGGATAAAATCCATGGGGCCGGGACGGTACAGGGAAATACCTGCAATAATATCTTCCAGACTCTTGGGTTTAAGCTCCTTCATGAAGCCTTTCATACCGCCGCTTTCCAACTGGAAGATACCGTCGCATTTGCCGGTTCCGATGTAATCCAAAACTTTTTTATCGTTATAATCAATTTCTTCCATGACCAAATGGATGCCCTTGGTACGCTCAATGGTTTTTAAGGCATTCTGAATAACCGTAAGGTTACGAAGTCCAAGGAAGTCCATTTTCAGAAGTCCCAGTTCTTCCAAGGTTGTCATGGTGTACTGGGTTGTAATGGCACCGTCACCACCACGGCTTAAAGGCACATAATCGTCTGCTGCCGTAGGACAGATTAACACACCTGCCGCATGCATGGAGGTATTTCTGGGCAGACCTTCCAGACGCATACTCATATCAATAAGATGCTTAATCTGTAAGTCGTTTTCGTATTTATCGCGAAGCTCGGGATTCATCTCCAAAGCCTTCTTAATGGTAATGTTTAATTCCTGAGGAACCATTTTGGCAATGGTATCCGCCAGGGCATAAGGAAGGTCTAAAACTCGCGCCACATCGCGAATGGCATTTCTTGCCGCCATGGTACCGAAGGTAACAATCTGTACCACCTTCTCCGCGCCATATTTTCTTCCCACATAGTCAATGACTTCCTGGCGTCTTTCCACACAGAAGTCAATATCGATATCAGGCATGGAGATTCGTTCCGGGTTCAAGAAACGCTCAAACAGCAACTGATAACGAATGGGGTCAATATTGGTAATATGCAGGCAATAAGATACAATACTTCCCGCGGCACTGCCTCGACCGGGGCCTACCATAATATCATTTGCCTTGGCATAGTTGATAAAATCCCACACAATCAGGAAGTAATCCACATAGCCCATCTGCTCAATAACCTGCAACTCATACTTCATGCGGGCCATAAGAGTACCATCATCATTGGGATAATGCTTGGCAAAACCGTCTTCACAGAGCTTGTGAAGATAGCTTACGGGAGTATATCCTTCCGGTACTTCGTAATGAGGGAGCTTGGTATCGTGGAAAATAATCTCTACATTACAACGCTCCGCGATTTTAGCCGTATTATCGATGGCTTCCTGGGCATACGGGAACAAAGCCCGCATCTCTTCTTCGGACTTCACATAGTACTGGCCGCCTTCATACTTCATACGGTCTTCGTCCGTAACCTTTTTACCGGTCTGGATACATAATAAAAGGTCGTGTGCCTCCACATCATCCGCATAGGTATAATGCACATCATTGGTGGCTACCAAAGGAATGTTTAATTCCTTACTCATCTGCATAAGCGCGGTATTTACCGTAGCCTGCTCCGGCATTCCGTGGTCCTGCAATTCCAGATAGTAATTGCCTTCCCCGAAGCAATCGTAATATTTTAAGGCGCTTTTCTTGGCTTCTTCGTATAAGCCCTTCATGATATAACGCTGCACTTCTCCCGCAAGACAAGCCGACAAAGCGATAATGCCCTCATGGTATTCCCGCAAAACTTCCATATCCACACGGGGCTTATAATAATATCCTTCCGTAAAACCTTTGGATACAATCTTCATAAGATTCTGATATCCCAAGTCATTCTCTGCAAGCAAAACAAGATGGTAATATCTGTCCTCACCACCGGTTAATTCCTTATCGAAACGGGAATTGGGCGCCACATATACCTCACAACCCATAATGGGTTTAATGCCCTCTTCCTTTGCCGCCTTATAAAAGTCGATACAGCCGTACATTACGCCGTGATCGGTAATGGCAGCGCTGGTCATGCCCAGTTCTTTTACCCGTTTGACATATTCTTTTATCTTGTTGGAACCGTCTAAAAGACTATATTCCGTATGCACATGCAGATGTGTAAATGCCATATTTGTTACCCCTTTTAAAATACAATGATTGTCCACCGCTAAGGTGTTGTATTCAGTATATTTTATCCGGCGGTCTCTTTAAATTTAATTTTAGTTAAATTTCCGCCGCCAACGCAAAACTTCTTTTAAATTATAACATAAGAAATGCCTAATTTCTCGCACAAAGCAACAGCTTTTTTATTTCCCTGCATGCATCTGGCCATTAAATGATACTCAGGGTGTTCTCCCCACATATATTCCATGGCAAGACTACATGCCTCGTAGGCATACCCTTGTCCCTGATATTCCGGCTTAATGAGAAATCCAAGCTCCGCCGTCCAATCCTCTTCACAATTCTGAAAACCCACCCGGCCAATGATTTCTCCGCTCTCTTTATGCTCTGCCAACCACATACCAAAGCCAAAAAAATTGTATACTTTATCAATATAGTCACGGATATACTCCCGCTCTTCTTCCTTATTCTCCGGTAAGTCCTCCATAAATTCCACAACGGACTTATCCTCATATAAGGCATAAAGTGCATCCGTATCCTCCGGCACCATTTCCCGAAGCACAATGCGCTCCGTTTCGCCAATCATCCACGGCATTCCTTTTTCCCGGGTATATACCCAATTAAAATAGTCGTAATCCGCATCTTCGAAACCTTCTATCAGATAGCGAAAACCGGTAAAATTCATCTCTTTATTCCCGTCATGCAAATAAATCAAAACAGCAAAGCCCCGATTTCTTGCATTTTGGGCTCTTTGAACATCATCCGTCACATAGAGACAGGTCTCAATATCAATCTCACTACCCGGTTCGGTATTCTTTATCCACACTTCTTTCTCGGACAAATCATCTTTTTTACATTTTTTCCACGAATCTTCCACCATACAAAAAAACGGAATCTCATTATTTCTTTTTTGCAGCTCCACAGCATTCTTTTTATAATTTGCGTCCTGTATGTCCAGAAGAACTCTTTCAAGTTTTTTTATATTTATCACTTTTATCCCTCCGCGGATTATGATAAAATGATTTTCGGATGTTTTGTCCGGTAAAACATGTATCTTAGATACATGTTAATAAAATCGCGCCTTGCGCAATTTTAATTATAACACATTTTAGAAAGGAATAACACAAAATGGCACAGAATCCTATTGTAACAATCACAATGGAAGACGGTTCCGTAATCAAGGCTGAGCTCTATCCCGAAATCGCTCCGGAATCCGTTAACAATTTTATTTCATTAATTAAGAAAAATTTCTATGACGGCCTTACTTTTCACAGAGTAATCTACGGCTTCATGATTCAGGGCGGATGCCCTCAGGGAACCGGTACAGGCGGCCCCGGCTATCATATTAAAGGCGAATTCAGCCAGAACGGTTTTGAAAACAACTTAAAACATACTCCCGGCGTACTTTCCATGGCACGCTCCATGTTCCCCAACTCTGCGGGAAGCCAGTTCTTCTTAATGCACAAGGATGCTCCTCATTTGGACGGCGCATATGCTGCATTCGGTAAGGTAATCGAAGGTATGGAAGTTGTTAATAAAATTGCAGAAGTGGATACAGACTATTCCGACAAGCCCTTAACTCCTCAGGTGATGAAATCCGTTACCGTAGATACTTTCGGTGTGGATTATCCCGAACCTCAGCATTGCTAATTACTCTTCTTTTATTGGCATTCATTACAGATAATATCTGCGCAGATATTTTTATTCCATAAAGAACCGTATGAAAACGTCGGCACTTAACGAGTACAAATGAAATGCCGTACGAGTTTAGTGTCCGTTACGCTTTCATCCGAGCGAGAGCGCGTTCTGTTGGAATATAAAATACTCTGCGCTGTTTTTATATTTACGATTGCCAATAAAAGAAGAGCCATTCATAATTCATTCATATTTATTTTACAGAATATTGATTTACATAACATCTTTTTGCAAAAAATCTTATCTATACTGACAATTAGAAAATAACACACTCAGTATAGATAAGATAACAAAAAACACTTTAACTTTTTCAAAAAATAATGCCCGGTGGCTTTTCGTCACCGGGCATCCTCCTTTTATAGGAACATTTCTTTTAATTCTTAAGCCTTGCCTACAGAACCGAATAATTCCATCTTTTCCTTAACAGTAGCCTTGATAGCTTCTGCACCGGGAGCAAGTAACTTACGAGGGTCAAATCCCTTACCTTCTAAGTCATTACCTGCTTCGATGTACTTTAGTGTAGCATCAGCGAATGCTAACTGACATTCTGTATTAACATTAATCTTAGATACACCAAGGTCAATTGCCTTCTTAATCATATCAGCGG